>NZ_JBGGTQ010000002.1 GCF_041320705.1 Kineococcus mangrovi | reverse complement strand
GGCACGGGGACTCCGGGGGGCGGGTGGCGGGAGCGCTGACTCGCGCGGGGCGCGTCGGTGGACGTCTTCCGGCCGCCCTGCCGACGGGGTGAGGGTAAGCGGTTTCCCGGGTGGTGGACAAGGACTCCTCCCGGTGGGGCGAACCCGTTCCACCGGGTCGGCGGGGTCGGCGGGGTCGGCGGGGTGTTGCCTCCCCCACCACGCTCACCGCGCGAGCGCCGGCCCGACGAGCCCGGCCAGCGGGACGGCGGCGATCCCCACGGCGAGGACGCCGACCCCGGCACCGAGCGCCGGGACCGCACCCCAGCGGGGACCGGCCCCCTCCTCGGCGGTGCCACCGGCGCCGAAGACCGGGGCGATCCAGCGCAGGTGGTAGACGAGGCTGAGGACGGTGTTCACGGCCGCGACGACGACCAACCAGGCCAGGCCCCCGTCCCAGGCGGCGCTGAACACGGCCACCTTCCCGGCGAACACCGCCGTGGGGGGAGTCCCGACGAGGCTCAGCAGGCACACCAGCAGCGCACCGGCCAGCGCCGGGTGCCGCCGGGCCAGACCGCGGTAGGACCCCAGCGTCCGCCGCTGCGGCAGCGCGGCGGTGACCGCGAACGCGCCGGCGTTGGTGACGGTGTAGCCGGCCAGGTACAGCAGCAGGGCCGGCAACGCCTCCGCGGCGCGCCCGGCCACCGCGACGGGCATCAGCAGGTACCCGACCTGGCTGACCGTCGACCAGCCCAGCAGCCGTCGGGGGTCGTCCTGGCCGAGGGCGGCCAGGTTCCCCAGCGTCATGCTGAGCGCCGCCAGCACCGCGACCAGCAGCCGCCAGTCCAGGGCCCCCGGGCCGGTGCCGGGGAGCGCGTCGACCAGCCGGTAGAGCGCCACGAGGGCGCCGACCTTGGGCACCGTGGTGGCGAACGCGGCGGCGGTCGCCGACGCGCCCTGGGCGGCGTCGGGCACCCAGGAGTGCACCGGGACCGCACCCGCCTCGAACAGCAGCCCCGCCAGCACCGCCACGACGCCGACGGCGACGGCGGCCGCGGGGGAACCGCCCAGGCCGGTGCCGAGCCGCGCGTAGACCGTCGTCGAGCCCAGCGCGGCGAGCACCGCGACCCCCAGCAGCAGCAGGACGTTGGTCAGCGCCCCCAGCAGGTACGTCTTCACGACGGCCTCGGCGGCGGCGGACGAGCGCGACGCGCCGATGAGGCCGTACAGCGGGATCGAGGCGAGCAGGAACGCCACGGCCAGGACCAGCAGGTCGCTCGCGCCGGCCAGCACGACGGTGCCCAGCGCGGACAGCAGCAGCAGGCTGCACGTCTCGCTCTCGCGCGCGGTCCCGGACAGTTCCGGGACCCCCAGGCCGATGACGAGCAGGGTGGCCGCGACGACGACGAGCCGCACCACCCCGGTGGCACCGTCCACCGCGTAGGTCGAGGTGTAGACCGTGCGCGCCGGCCCGGCGAGGGCGACGGCCGCGGCGGTCGCGCTGCCCACCAGGGCCACCACGGCCACCGAGCGGCTGACCCACTGGCGGTCCCGGGGCAGGAACGACCCGGTGAGCAGGGTGAGCAGGGCACCGGCGAGCAGGAAGATCTCCGGCAGCAGGGCCAGCGGGTCCTCGTGGGTGGTGCTCACGCCGGGATCACCGGCTCACCAGGTCGACGACGTTCGCCGCGGCCGGCGCGACGGTGTCCAGCAGCGGGCCGGGGAAGACCCCGACGACCAGGGCGAGCGCCAGCAGCGGCCCGGCCGACCACAGCTCGCTCGCCCCGAGGTCGCGGAACCGCACCGAGTGCCCGGTGGTCGGGCCGGTGAACAGGCGCTGCAGCGCCCGCAGGAACAGCGCGGCCGTCACGAGGATCCCCAGCACCGCCACCGCCGCCACCGGCGCGGTGGCGATGGCGCCGGTGAACACCTGGAACTCGGCGATGAACCCGCTGAAACCCGGCAGGCCCAGGGAGGCGAAGGCCGCCACCGCGAACAGGGCCGCGTACCGCGGGGCGGTCCGGGCCAGGCCCCCGAACGAACCCGTGTCGTAGGTCCCGGCCCGGTCGTGCAGCGCCCCGGCGAGCAGGAACAGCGCGGCGGTGATGAGGCCGTGGCTGACCATCTGCGTCACCGCGCCCACGACCGCGATCTGCCGGGCCTGCTCGGCGGAACCGGCCACCACCCCGGCGGCGCCGACGGCCACGACCACGTACCCCATGTGGTTGACCGAGGTGTAGGCGATCATCCGTTTCAGGTCCGTCTGCGCCAGCGCCACCAGCGCCCCGTGCAGCACCGAGACAATCCCCACGGCCAGGACCACCCACGACCACTGCCGCCACGCGTCCGGCAGGAGCGGCATCGCGATCCGCACGAAACCGTAGGTGCCCATCTTCAGCAGCACCCCGGCCAGCACCGCCGAACCCACCGCGGGGGCGTCGGTGTGCGCGGGCGGGAGCCAGGTGTGGAACGGGAACGTCGGCGTCTTGACCGCCAGCCCGAGCAGCACCGCCCCCAGGACGAGCAGCCCGGTCGAACCGCTGCCCTGCAACGGGGCCGAGCGGGCGAGTTCGACGATGTCGAAGGTGTGCGGGGTGGCGGCCAGGTACAGGCCGATGAAGCCCACCAGCAGCGCCAGGGACCCCAGGAAGGTGTAGAGGAAGAACTGCAGCGCCGAGCGGGCCGCGTCACCGTGACCCCAGCCGGCGATGACGAAGTACATCCCGACGATGGACAGGTCGAAGAACACGAAGAACAGCAGCAGGTCCTGGGCGGCGAAGACCCCCAGGCACGTCGTCTGCAGGAAGCAGAACAACGCCGCCTGCTGGCGCGGACGGTCCCGGCCGCCCAGGGCGTGCACCGAGCACGCGGCGAACACCACGACCGTCAGGGCCACCAGCGGCCAGGACAGACCGTCCAGGCCGACGTGGTAACCGCTGCCGACCAGCGGGATCCAGTCCACGCGCTGCTCGAACCGCAGACCCCCGGCCGGGGCGGGGGGACCCCCGAACCACAGGCCGGCGACCAGGCCGACCTCGACGACGCTGAGCGCGAACCAGCCCCAGCGCGCCGCGGCGTCCGGCACCCGGACCAGCGCCAGGAGACACGCCACGGCCAGCGGCAGGAACACGACGACGGAGAGCACGCTCACCCCACGAGGACGATCAGGACGACACCGGCGGCCAGCAGCACGACGGCTTGGACGTAGTAGTGGTGGACCAGCCCGGTCTGCGGCCGCCGGGCCAGGGCCCCCAGCCGGCGCACCCCGACCGCCAGGCGCCGGACCCCGGCGTCCAGGACGCCGACGTCCAGCCGCCGCAGCGCGGTCGCCGACCGCAGCACCAGCACGGCGCCACCGGTGACGCCGCGGGCCAGCACCCGGTCGTCCAGGTGGGCCAGCGCACGGGCCAGGGCGTCCACCGGCCGCACCGCACCGGCCCGGGTCACCCGGTCCAGGCCCAGCCACTGCCGGGCCCAGGCGGGTTCGGGGACGCCGCGACCGGACCTGGCGAGCAGGACGACGCCGAGCAGCGCCGCGACGGCCAGGACGGCCGAGGTGAGCAGTTCGGACCCCGTCGGCGCCGGTTCCGGACCCCGCCCCAGCAACCGGTCCAGACCGGCCCGCACCGGTGGCAGCCCCACCACCCCGAACAGCGCGGCGGGGACGGTCAGGAGGACCAGCGGCAGGGTCCGGACCCCTCCCACGCGGCGGGTCCCGGTCCGCTCGGTGTCGAACCCCGCGTCCTGCGTCGCCGCCTCGCCCGGCCCGTGGCGCCAGAGCACGACCAGCACCTTGCCCGCGTACCCGGCGGACAGCACCGCCGCGAGCAGCCCCGCCGCGGACAACCACCCGGAGGTCCGCGCGGCCGCGGCCAGCACGGCGTCCTTGGTGACCCACAACGACAGCGGCGCCGCCCCGGCCAGCGCCAGCGCGGCGAGGCTCGCGCAGACCCCGACCACGGGCCAGCGGCGCGCCACCCCCCGCAGCGCGGACAACCGCCGGGTGCCCAGCGCGGACAGCCAGGCGCCCGCGGCCAGGAACAGCAGCGCCTTCACCGCGGCGTGCGCGGCCAGCTGCGCCGCACCCCCGGCGACCGCGCCGACACCGGCGGCCAGGACGACGAACCCGAGCTGGGCGGCCGTGGAGGCCGCCAGCAACTGCTTGAGGTCCCGCTGCGCCAGGGCCACCACGCCGAGCACCACGGCGGTGCCCGCACCGCACCACGCGGCCGTCGTCGCCGCCCAGCCCGTCGCGGCCAGCAGCGGTTGCACCCGCAGCAGCAGGTAGCCGCCCATGGCGACCATGGCCGCCGAGTGCAGCAGCGCGCTGACCGGGCTGGGGCCGACCATCGCCCGCGACAACCACGACGAGAACGGCAGTTGCGCCGCCTTGCCCAGCGCCGCGAGGAGGACCCCGGCGGCCACCACGTCCCGCCACCCCGGGCCGGTCGCCGCCAGGTCGTCCAGCCGCCACCCCGTGCCCGCGGCCGCGAGCGCACCGGCGGCGACGTACAGGCCCAGGTCGGCCAGCCGGGTGGTGCAGAAGGCCACCACCCCGGCGCCCACCCGGTCCCGGTGCCACCAGGCGAAACCGATGAGCGCGAACGACGTCGCCCCCATCACCTCCCACGCCAGCAGCAGCGCCGGCAACGTCGCGGCCGTCACCGTGCAGACCACGGCGGCCACGAACAGCAGCAGCAACCCGCTGAACCGGTCCCGGGACTCCCGCACGTCGGCGACCGCGAAGACGAGGACCAGGAGCGCGGTGCCGGTCACGACGGGCAGGACGAACGCGGCGAGCCCGTCGACGGCGAGCTCGAACCGGGCGAACGGCAGGAAGGGGGCCGAGACCGCGGGCCGGCCGGCCACGGCCAGGCCGGCCAGGACGCACTCCACGACCAGGACGAGGACCGCCACCCCGGACGCCCACCGGCGGCCCCGCGGGGGACGGGCGGGAAACGCCCCGGTCAGGCACAGCCCGGCCCCGGCGGCGGCGGGCAGCAGGACCAGCGCCCACAGGACCCACCCGCCGCTCACCGGTTCAGGTCCGTCGTCGAGTCGGTCGTGTCCGCACCGCGGGACCGGTGCAGGACGGTGGCCACGGCGAAACCCATCGCCATCTCGACGGTCATGGCGGCCAGGACCACCAGCAGGAGCACGTGGCCGTCCGGCGTGGGGGCCAGGAACCACCACAGGCCGGCCGCGGCCAGGACCACCGCGTTGACCATGAGTTCCAGGCCCATCATCACCATGACGACGACCTGCTGGGAGACGGCCCCGTACAGGCCCACCGAGAACAGCGCCGCGGCCACCACCAGGACGGCCTGCAACGTCACCGCCCCACCCCGCCCGGTTGCGGGTCGTCCGCCGGCCGGCGCCGCAGGTCGGCCCCGAGGCGGTCGTACCGGCTGCGCGGCAACGCCAGGACCAGCGCCGAGACGATGGTGGCGAACAGCACGGGGCTGACGACGAGCATCACGAGCATCTTCGACCCCATGACCGCCTCGCCCAGGGAGGCGGTCAGGTCGGGGGCCGGGGAACCCCGTCGCGTCGGCCACGGCACGAGCAGCGCACCGCCGCCCAGGACCAGGAAGGTCCCGACCGCCAGCCCGATCGACGTCCTGCGCGAGTGCACCATGCTCATGGGCATCAGCGCCGGGTTCATGCCCATGAACATCACCATGTAGACGGCCATGACGGCCATCTCCATCACCATCATCAGCACCGTGACGACCCCGACGTAGTCCAGGTGCAGCAGGAGCACCTGCGCCCCGACCGCCACGAACGAGGCGGCCAGCGCGTACGTCGCGCGCGCCATCGAGTCGGTGCGGAACACCGCCCACCCGGCGGCGACCGCGACCGCCCCCAGGCTCCAGAACAGGACCGCTTCCCACCAGGTCCCTGTCATCCCCTCACCCCACGACCACGACGACGGACACCACGAGCAGTTGCAGCAGGGTCAGCGGCAGGAGCACGACCCAGCCCACCTCCACCAGCCGGTCCGGGCGCAGCGAGGGCAGGCGCCGACCGGCGACGACGAGCACCGAGACCAGGGCGAACGTCTTGACGAGCGTCCACACCCAGCCCGGCAGCCAGGGCCCGGCGCCGCCGCCGAGGAACGCCACCACGGCGAACGCGGAACCGGCGACCAGCAGCGCGTGGCGACCGGCCAGCAGCAGCAGCCGGTCCACGCCCGACACCTCGGCCAGCACCCCGCCGGCGATGTCGGTCCCGGCCGCCGCCGCGAACGGCCCCCGCACCGAGAAGGCGACGACGCAGGTGCAGAACACCGCGAAGGCGACGGGCATCCGGAGGACGAACCACGACTCCTGCTGGGCGGCGACGACGTCCCCGAGCCGCAGGCTGCCGGCGGCGACCGCCGGGGCGGTCAGCGCGAACATCAGCGGCAGTTCGTACGCCATGGCCTGCGCCAGGAACCGGTACCCGCCCACGAGGGCGTGCGCGCTGTTCGGGCCCCAGCCGGCCATCCACACCAGCGCCCAGACGAGGACGTCCATCGCGTTGAACCACACGACGCCCACGCCGAGGTCGGCCAGGGTCCACCGGCCCAGCGGGACCACCGCCACCATCAGCAGCGCCACGACCAGCAGGCCCCCGCCGCCCAGCCGCCACAGCAGCCGGTCGGCGGCCAGCAGGGTCCGTCGCCGCTGGCGCAGCAACCGGGCGACCTCGGCGACCGGCGCCGACCAGCCGCCGCCGCTCACGCGGGCGTCCAGGCTGGCCGACCACCACCCGGCGAGCGCCACCAGCAGCACCGCCAGGACGGCCCAGCCGGGCGGGACCGCCACGACCTCAGGCACCGGTGGACCTCCCGGACCCGGCGGCGGCCAGGTCCGCCACGACGTCGGTGCCGGCCACCACCAGGCGCACCGACCCCAAGTCCAGCCCGGTCACCAGGGCCGGCAGCGCGGTCGGGGGAACGCCCTGCGGTCCGAGGGGGGTCCCGCTGGACCCGTCGTCCGCCCGCGCCGCGACGAGGGCGTCGTCCAGCCACCCGTGCAGCCGGTCCACCAGGTCCAGCTCCTCGGCCCCCGTCCCGTCCGGCGAGCGGGTGGCGGTGCGCAGTCCCCGCACCGTCCACCGCAGCGCCCGGGACCGGGTGACCCGGCGGCGGAGCCGGGAGACGCCTGCGGCGCAGTCGTTCAGAGCCGCACCCGCCAGGGCCGCGTCCCGCAACCGGCCCGCCTCGGCGGCGGCCGCGTCCCACCCGGCGACGGCGAGCAGGCGGGCGACCGCGTCGCACCGGGCCAGCACCACCGCACGGCGGGCGTCCCGGCGGGCGGGCGCCCCGCCCGACCCCTCGTCTGACCCCACGTCCACCCGCGCCGGTTCCAGGAGTTCGGCCGTGGCGTGGACGACGACGTCCCCCTGCAGCGCGCAGTCCAGCACCAGACCGGCGGGCCAGTGCGGCAGGACCGGCCCCAGGCGGACGTGCAGGACGTCCATCTCCAGGCCGTCGCGGTCGTCCCCGCCGCCGGCCAGGGGGATCCCGCCGGGCCCGGCCATGTCCATGTCCATGTCCATGTCCCCGCCCATGTCCCCGTCCATGTCCCCGTCCGCGTCCGTCTCGGGACCCTCGGCGTCCTGCTGCGGGCCCGGGCGCGACGCCGCGTCGGCCCGCTGCGCCGCGTCGTCCAGGAGCGCCAGGACCGCGGCGTCCAGGGCGGGGGCCACGTCCTGCGCGGTGAGCGCGTCGACGCGGGTCCGCGGTCCGGGCACCCGGTCCCACACGTTCGCCACCACGGCCCGCACCCGGGGCCCGGGGTCCCCGCAGACCACCAGGACGTCCGCGTCGGCCGGCGAGGTGGCCTCGACCCACGACCGCCGCGCCACCTCCGCCTGCACCGCCACCCGGACCTCCGCCGCCCCCGGCACCTCGACCACGAGGACGTGGCAGCGGCGGACGGCCCACCGGCCCAGCAGTCGCCTCACACCCACCGCAGGGCTCCTTCGCGCCAGGCCCACACGACCCCGGCGAGCAGCACGCCGAGGAACACGAACATCTCGACCACGGCGCCGACGCCCACCCGGGCCACGACGACCGCCCACGGGTACATGAAGAGCATCTCCACGTCGAAGGCGAGGAACAGCAGCGTCACCGGGTACCAGCGCACGTGGAAGCGGGACAGGGCGTGCTCGGCCGGGTCGTGCCCGGACAGGAAGGGCAGGCTGCGCACCGGGTCCGGCGCCACGGCGCTCACCCGCGCCACCGCGAAGACCGCCCCCACGAGGAGGACGGCGGCGGCCAGGACCCCCAGCAGACCGGCGAAGGGCCCCATGCCCGTCCCACCTCCCTCCCCGAACCGTCGACCAGCGCGATCCCACACCCGTACGGGCGTGCGGGCAATCGGGAGCGGTGGTTGCATGCCGTGCGTGGCCGACCACCCCCACCCCGTCGACGCCGAGCGCGTGCGCCGCGCCCGGGAACGGGTTCCCGGCGCCGCGGACGTGGAGCGGTCGACCGCGATCCTCGCCCTCCTCGCCGACCCCACCCGCGCCCGCGTGCTGCACGCCCTCGACGTGGTCGAGGAGCTGTGCGTGGGGGACACCGCCCTGGCCCTGGGGATCACCGAGGACGCCGCCGGGTACGCCCTGCGGGTGCTGCGCACGGCCGGCCTGGTCAGCCGGCGCAAGGCGGGGCGGGTCGTGTTCTACCGGCTCGCCGACGGTTTCCCCGAACCGCTGCTCGAGCACTGCCTGCGCCACCTCAGCGCCCTGGCGGCGACGGGGGAGGACGACGGGCAGGACGACTGACCGGCGGGTCGCACCGGGACCCGCGGCGCCACCGGGTCCCGTGGTGTGATCGGGACGTGGACGCCCAGGTGCTCGCCGTCGGTTCCTTCACCGCCGCCACCGGTGGGCGCGGAGCCGGTCTCGCGCTCGTCGACCGGGACCCGCTGACGGGCCGGCTCGGTGCGGTGGGGGCCACCGCCGACGTGCCGTCGCCGGCCTTCCTCGTCGCCGGGGCGGCCGGCACGGTCCACGTCGCGCACGAGGTCGACGACGGGTTCGTCACCACCTGGCGCGTGGACGCGCACGGGTGGCGACGGCTGGCGCAGGCACCCAGCGGGGGGTCCTCCCCCTGCCACCTCCGCCTCGTCCCGGGGTTCCTCCTCGCGGCGAACTACGCGGGCGGCGTCGGTGTCGTGGAACTGTCCGGCGGGGTCGTCTCAGCGCTGCGGCAGACGCTGCACGGCAACGGCTCAGGGCCGGACGCCGACCGTCAGGAGGCCTCCCACCCGCACTCGACCACCGTCCTGCCCGGAGGGCGCGTCGCGGTGCTCGACCTCGGCACCGACGAGGTCCGGGTGCACGACGTCACGACGGGCGGGTTGTCCGCCGAGCCCGTCCAGGTCGTGCCGCTGGCCCCGGGGACCGGCCCCCGGCACGGGGTCGTGGTGCCCGGCCCCGAGGGGGACCGGTTCGTCGTCGCCGGTGAGCTCGACGCCACGGTGACCTCCCTCGCCGTGCGGGACGGGCTGCTGGCCGACCCGGTCCGCGAGCCCGCCCTCGCCGTGCCCGTCGGCGCGCGCACGTACCCCTCGGAGGTCTGCCGCACCCCGTGGGGCCTGGTCGTCGCCAACCGCCGCGCCGAGGTGCTCACGCTGCACGAGGTCGTCGGCGGGGTCGCCCGTCCCGTGCGGGACGTCGCGATCGGGGCGGTGAACCCGCGGCACGTCGTCGCGGTCGGCCGCCACCTCTACGTCGCCGCGCAGGACTCCGACCAGGTCGTCCACCTCGCCCTCGACGACGACCTGACCGTGGTCGACCGGTCGGTCGTCGAGCTCGGGTCGCCGTCCTGCGTGCTGCCCCTGCCCTGAACGGCCCGTGCCCCGCCGTGCCCCGCCGACCACGCCGTACCCCGCCACGCCGGGCGTCCCCCCGCCCACGTCCCCCCGGCGGGGTCTCGGACCTGCTCAGATGGGGACCGGTCGCGGGGGCGGCCACGGACCGGGGGGTTTCATCGTGCGTGCGTTCGGGGCGACGCTGGGCGTCGTCGTGCTGTCCACCTCCCTCGTCGTGACGGCCGGGCCGGCGTCGGCCCAGGACCGCCCCGGGCCGTTGCTGGCCCACACGGGCGTCTCGGCCGCCGGCGTCGACGGGCTCGACGTCGTCGACACCGGCACCGGCCGGCGGTGGCGCGTGGCCGACGGGCTCACCCACGACGCGAGCTGGTCGCCGGACGGCTCCCGCATCGCCTGGATCGCCTACGGGGCGGACGACCTGGGTCACGTCCAGGTCGCCGCCGCCGACGGGTCCGGCCGGACCCGGGTCGACGGCGAGGGGGACTCCCGCTCCCTGGCCTGGAGCCAGGAGGGGACCCTCGCCTGGTTCCACCGCAGCGCCTGGGCGCCCACCGACTGCTCGGCCGCCGACCGGTTGCGGCGCCCGGACCTCGTGCTGCGCGGGGTCGACGGCGCGACGCGCACGCTGGGGACGGTCGCGCCTACGGCCGACGAGCTGGAGCTGTCCCCGGACGGGGCGAGCGCCGCGTGGCGCGAACGCGGTGACGACGTGTGCGGCGCGGCGGGCACCCGCCTCGTCGTCGCGGACGTGGCCACGGGCCGGCAGACCGTGGTGCCCGGCGCCGGGGGCACCACGGGGCTGTCGTTCTCCCCGGACTCCACGACCCTGCTCACCCACCGCGCCACGGCCGACGGCGGGGACGTCGTGCTCGTCGACGTGCCCACCCGCACCGCCCGGCAGGTCCTGACCCCCGGGGCGGGGGAGACCCACCCCGTGTTCGTCGGCGACGGCACCGACCTCGCCGTCGTGCGCACCACGCCGGACGAGCGCACGCTCAGCGTCGTCGACCGCTCCGGCGCTCCCGTCCGGGACCTGGCCGAGCCGCCGGAGTTCGTCGAGGCGCTCACCGCCTCCACCGACCGCGTCTCGGTGCTCGTGGCGGGCCGGTCGCTGCCGTCGGCCGACGGTGCCGTGCAGGACGTGCAGGTGTGGCGCCAGCCGCTGGACGGGTCCGCCGCCACGGTGCTCACCGGCCGCGGCCGGGCCGCGACGTTCGAGGCGGCGGTGGCCTCCTGGCCCTCCGACGCCCCCCGCCTGGAACGCAGGCTGCGACCCCGGCGCTGAGGGGCCGGCGCACCTCCCCCCTGGTGCCGCCGCACCGCGGGGCTGACATGCTCCGCGGGGAGGGCCGCGGACGAACCCGGTCCCCGACGAGGGAACCGACGGAACGAGGAGCACGTGGCCGAGGCCTGGGTCGACCTGCTGGACACCGCACGGCTCACGGCGGTCGTCGACATCGGCGCCAACCCCATCGACGGTGACCCGCCCTACGGGCCGATGCTGCGGGACGGTCTGTGCACCGTCACGGGTTTCGAACCGCAACCCGAGGCCCTCGCCGAACTCCTCACCGCCGCCGGCCCGAACGAGCGCTACCTGCCGAACGCCGTCGGGGACGGCGGTGAGCACGAGCTCAAGGTCACGTGGATGGGCGGCATGACCAGCCTGCTCGAACCCGACGTGGAACGGCTCTCGACCCTCAACGAGTTCGCCCGCTACGGGGACGTGCTGCAGCGCAGCACCATCGCCACGACCCGGCTGGACGACATCGCCGAACTCGGCCCCCTGGACCTGCTGAAGATCGACGTGCAGGGCTCGGAGCTGACGATCTTCCGCAACGGCCGGCGGACGCTGGCGGACGCGGTCGCGGTGCACACCGAGATGTCGTTCGTGCCGCTGTACCGCGACCAGCCGCTGTTCGGCGAGGTCGACGCGGAACTGCGCGCACAGGGTTTCGTCCTGCACACGTTCGCGGCGCTGAAGAAGTGGCCCATCGCGCCGGGGGTGTTCGACGGGAACATCTTCAGCACCCACCAGCAGGCCATCGAGGCCGACGTCGCCTACGTCAAGGACTTCGCCCGCCTGCACGAGCTCGACGCCGAGCAGCTCAAGCACCTCGCGCTGCTGGCCCACCACGTCTACGGTTCCCACGACCTCGCCGTGCGGTGCCTGGCCCAGCTCGTCGACGGCGGTGCGGTCGACGCCGAGGTGCTGCCCGCCTACGGCGCGGCGGTGGGCCGTTCCGTGGCGACGAACGGTGTGCGCAGCGACCGCTGAAACCGCGGCCGCCGCTGGTGGTCCTCGTGCCCCCAGCGGCGTTGCAGGTCGACGCCCGGCGCCGGTTCGGCGCTGACGCCCGGGACCTGCAGGACGGCGACGTCGGGTCCACCGCGGTGCAGGTCCCGGGTCCGCCGGACGCTCAGGTGCTCCCCGACCCGGACGGGCGCCACCTCGGCGAGGTCGGTGAGCGTCGCGCCCACCAGCTCCACGGGGCGGTCCAGGTCCACGCGGTAGCGGGCCCGGCCCAGCACCGCCGCCGGGGGTTCCCCGCGGTGCACGCGCGGGTCCTCCAGCACGGCGAGCGCCGCGCCGTCGCGCAGCCACACACCGGCGTCGGCACCGGCCAGCAGGGACCGCACGCAGGCCACGACGTCGGCCACCGCGGCACCGGTGTCCCGCAGGCGGACGACGACGTCGGGGTGGGCCCACACGAGCTGGTCGCCACGGGTGGCGCGGCCCGGCACGAAACGGGCCAGCGTCAGGCCCTCGACGTTGCGGGACAGGCGGGCCTGCGCGTCCTCGGTGCGCCCGGCGAAGTCGGGCCCGTCGTGCCAGGCCACCGCGTCCCGGACGTGCCGGAACCGCGCCCCGCGCAACCAGCAGCGGTGCGCGAACTCCCAGTCCTCCCCGCCGTAGGCGCTGAACGCCTCCTCGAAACCCCCGGTGTCCTCGAACAGGCGGCGGGTGGTCGACAGGACGGCCGAGATGACGAACCGGTAGGCGTCGTCCCCGGCGTCGGCGAGGTCGGCGGTCCGCTCGTACGCCTCCCGCAACCAGGCCGGTTCGTCGAACTCGCGGGGGGCCGGTCCGTCGCCGGTGAACCAGCGGCGCAGCCCGTCCGGGGTGGTGGCGGACAGGTCGGCGTGCCGGCGGCGGCCGACGACGAGGTCCGCACCGGCCACGACGGCACGCACGACGGCGGAGACGTAGCCGGGTTCGGGCACGGTGTCGGCGTCCAGGAAGCACAGGACCTCGCCCCCGGCTGCGGCCGCGCCGAGGTTGCGGGCGGCGGCCGCGCGGAACCCCTCGTCGGCCTGCCGCAGGACGCGCACCGGGTAGGGCCGCGGCCCGGGGTCGGGCGCCTGCCGGGAACCGTCGTCGGCCACGAGCACCTCGAGCCGGTCCAGGGGGTGGTCCTGCAGCTCCAGCGCGGCCAGGACGAGCGCGAGGTCGTGCGGCCCCTCGTAGTGCGGCACCACCACCGACACGAGCGGGACGATCACGCCGGGACCCCGGCCAGGACGGGACGGAGCAGGGCGACCGTGTCGGCGACCGTGGGCCCCGGCGCCGTCCCCGGCCGCGCCCAGGTGAGGTCCGGCTGCGCCCAGGCGCGGGCGAGGGCGTCCGCGAGGCCGCCGGGTTCGTAGACCAGCAGGGCGCCGGGTGAGCGGTCCTCCAACTCGGTGACGTAGTCGCTGCGGGGCACCAGGGGCCGGCGCCCGGCGCCCGTCCACGCGTTGATCGACCCCGAGGCGGACAGGTGCTCGTGCGGGGCGACCGGCAGCACCGGTGAACGCAGCAGCGCCGGCAGGTCGGCGTCGGGGACGTAGCCGGTGACCTCGCACGTGCGGCCCACGGCCCGCGCCTGCGCGGCGAGGGAGGCGAGGAGGTCCTCGTGCCCGTCCGAGGGCCGCCCGACCGCGGTGAGCCCGACCCCCGGCGGCAGCGCGTCCAGGGCCGCCAGCACCTGCTCGTGGCCCTTGCCGGGGTACAGGTAGCCCAGGACCGCCACCGTGCGCAGCGGCGTCCCCGGTGCCGCGGCGGGGGTGCCGGTCAGGTCGGGGACGGGCAGCGGCACGACGGTGCAGGCGACGTCCGCCCCGCACGCGCGCAGCAGGCGCTCCTCGTGCCGGCTCGCCACGACGACGTGCCGGGCCGCCTGCGCCACCCGCCGGTAGGCCGCGCTGCGGCGGGGCAGGTTCCGGGCGCCGTCGCTGACCTGCGGGAGGTCGTGCAGCGACACGACGAGGTCGCGGCCGGCGGCCAGGGCGACGAGCACGTCGGCGGCCTCCTCCGGGGACCGGCCGAGGAGCCGGTCGGTGACGTGGACGTGGACGACGCCCGCGGGGGCCCCCGCCAGCGCCGCGGCGAGCCCGTCGGCCCCCGGCCGGGCGGGGGCGCGGACGAGGTGCGTGCCCACCTCGTGCCGCAGCACGTCCCACTGGGCCAGGGCCGCGGCCGCGACCCCGTGCTCGGCCGGGCCGACGACCAGCTGGACGACGGCGCGCGCGGGCGACGGGCTCACGCGGCCAGCTCCGCCGCGGCCTCGGCGTGCCGGGCGAGCCCCGCCTCGGCGACGCCGGGGTGCTCGGCGTACCAGCGCAGGTGCGCCGCGCGGACGTCGGCCTCGCTCCTCACCCGGCCGTGCACGCGCCAGTCCGGCCGCCCCGGGCCGGGGATGCCCAGCGCGTCGAGCACCTCCGGCAGCACGGGGGCGTGGACGCTGTCGAGCAACGTCCGCCCGGGGTCGGCGACCTCGCCCACCAGCCCGGCCGCCGCGAGGACCCGCTCGGCCAGACCGCGCAGGACGGGGTTCCCGGGGTGGTTGACCGTGCGGGTGGCCTCGGCCCCCGCGGCCTCGAACAGGTCGACGACGGGCAGCGCGCCGTGCCGCTCCTGCCGCGCGACCAGCTCGCGCGCCGACAGGTCCCGCACGGCTCGCACGGCCCGCGCCGAGGGCACCGCGGGCAGCTCCGGGCGGCCCGCGGCCACGGTCAGGGTGCGCAGGTCGTGGTACGGCACGACGGGCGGCTCCCCGGCTCCGGGGGAGCGCACGATGACCTGGAACGGGTGCAGCGCAGCCCACCGCAGCACCGGGACCACCACCAGCCGCGGCCGGCGCGGGGCACGGCCGAGGAGCTCGGCGGTCCCCAGCGGCAGGTCGCGGTACCCCTCGCGCACGGGCTGGGAGACGAGCACGTCGACCTCGTCGAGGACGCGCTGCAACCGGGGCAGGTCCTGCGCGGTGAGCTCGTGGACGGGCGGGACCCGGACGGTCCGCACGGGGGTCGACCCGTCGCCGGCGAGCAGCACCCGCAGCGACTCGGCCTGGCAGTTGCCGTGGACGAGGACCAGGGGACGCCCGTCCCGCTCCGGCGACGACAGCGGCTCGAGGCCGAAGAAGTGGGCGTAGTGCTGTTGCCGTCCGGTCACAGCCGCACCCTAGGGGGCTCCGTGCGGGTGCACCGGGGGAGCCAGCGCACGCGCACCCGTCCGGGACGTGCTTGCATCTGCGGGTGCCCCGTCCCGCGACGACCCAGACCACCGCCCCGCGGCGGCTCACGGTCGCCGTCCTGGGGCCGAGCCGCTTCCCCGTGGCCGAACCGTACGTCGGGGGCCTGGAGTCCTTCGTCGGCGGTCTCGTCGCCGCCCTGCGCGCCCGGGGCCACCGCGTGCTGCTGTTCGCGGCGGCCGGTTCCACCGGCGCCCAGCCCGAGGTCCTGGCCGGCGGCGGCTGGGAACCGGACGAGCTGTCGCGCGAGGACCCCTCGATGCCCGCCGAGGCGTTCCTGCGCGAGCACCAGGCCCACCTCACCGTCCTCAACGCGCTGCGCACGACCTACGCCGGCCAGGTGGACGTCGTGCACAACAACTCCCTGCACCACCTGCCGCTGACGTTGTCCTCCACGTTGCCGTTCCCGACGGTCACGACGCTGCACACCCCGCCGACGCCGTGGCTGACGGCGGCGCTCGCGGCGGGCGGTTCCTCGCACGCCTTCACGGCGGTCAGCCGGTTCACGGCGCGGCAGTGGGCCCCCTGGGTCTCGGCCGCCGACGTCGTCCACAACGGGGTCGACCCCCGCCGCTGGGCGCTGGGGCCCGGGGGAGGCGGGCTGCTGTGGTTCGGCCGGCTCGTGCCCGAGAAGGCGCCCCACCTGGCGATGGACGCGGCCGCCCGCGCCGGTCACCACCTCGACCTCGTGGGTCCCGCGCTCGACGCGGGGTACTTCTCCGCCCAGATCGCCCCCCGCCTGGGGCCCTCGGCGACCTGGCACGGCCACCTGGGCGGCGCGCAGCTGTCGGCCGCGGTCGGCCGGGCCGGCGCCGTCCTGGTGACCCCCGTGTGGGAGGAGCCGTTCGGGCTCGTCGCGGCGGAGGCGGCCATGTGCGGGACGCCGGTCGTCGCCTTCGACCGGGGCGGGATCAGCGAGGTGCTGCGGCCCAACGTCGGTGACCCCGCGGGGGTGCCGGCCGGTGTCGTCGTCCCCGCCGACGACGTCGCCGCGATGGCCGCCGCGATCCCGGCCGCCCTCGCCCTGGACCGGGCCGGGGTGCGGACGGCGGCGCTCGCCCACCTGTCCGCCGCGACCATGGTCGGCCGCTACGAGGCGGTGCTGCGCGCGGCCGTGGCCGGCGTCCCCGGGGCCCCGGGCCGCGGGGTGGGTGCCGTGAGCGCCGTCCAGGACCGCGTCGCGGCGTCGTAGTCGACGAGCCCGGCCTCGCGGAACTGCTCCAGCCAGCCGGTCATCGGCCACCACCCCCACCGGCGGTGGAACACCGCGCCGTTGCGCAGGATCGCCGCGAGGTGCTGCACGGGCGGGTTCCGCGTCGGGTGGTGCTGGTGGAACGCGGCGGCGCCGCCGACCCAGAACAGGGAACCCCCGAGGTCGCGCACGGTCGCGGCGACGTCGGTGTCCTCCCCGCCGTAACCGCGGAACTCCTCGCAGAAACCCCCGAACTCCGCCCAGTCGGCGGCGCTGACGGCGAAGGACAACGACCAGAACAACCACCACTGCGACTCCTGCGCCCGCACCACCTCACCGGCGGCGGGTGCGGGGCGCGCCGGGTGCGGGTCCGCGGCGGCGGGCAGCCGGTCCAGGTCGCCGGGCCCGTGCACGCGGACGTCGGGCGGCAGGTACGCGACGGGTCCGCACAGCAACCGCGGTCCCGGGTGCGCGCGGACGCGGTCGGCGGCGTCCCGGTAGGCCGCGACGAGCCCGGCGGCGGGGACGCAGTCGACGTCGAGCAGGACGAGCAGGTCGGCGCCCAGGGCCGTGGCGGTGCCTGCCGCGGCGTTGCGGGCGGCCGCGAGGGGGAGTTCCCCGTCCTCGGCGACGGGCACGTCCAGGACGACGCGGCGGGTCCCGGCGGGGGCCGGGACGGAGTCGAGGACGTCCCTGACCGCGGGGTCGCCCATCGCCGCGACGACGTGCCACTGCGGGGGCGGTTGCGAGCGGGCGAGCCCGAGCAGCTGCCCGCGCAGGTGGTCGTGCCGGCCGGCGACGATCGTCAGGACGGCCGTGCGCTGCCCGTCGGCGGCGGGGCCGTTCACGCCGGCACCCCGCAGCGGTCGGCCGCGGCGTCCAGGAACGCGGCGGCGCGTTCGGCCCCGTCACCGGGGGCCCACCGGCGCCACGGGTCCGCGCCCACCGCGCGGGCGCGTTCCAGCAGGGCCGGCCAGGCGTCCGCGGCGGGCCAGGCGTCGACGGCGACGAGACCCTCGGCCCGCAGCAGCTCGACCCGCCGCAGCTGCTCGGCGAACGGGCGGTCCTGGGCGACCACGACGGCGGCGCGGCGGGCGGCGGCGACCTCGGCGACGGCGTTGTGCCCGCCGTGCACGACGACGACCTCGGCGCGTTGCAGGGCGGCCCACACGTCATCTCCCGCAACGGGTCCCGTGTCGCCCACGGCCAGGGCGGACCCGGGGACGCGGAACTCCCACGTCCACCCCGGCGTCGCGGCCCGCGCCGCGCGGAACTGCGCGTCGGAGACGTCGCGGCCGCCGCTGCCCCACAGGACCAGTACGGTCCCCGGCCGCGTCGCCGCCGGGGACGTGGCGCGGGCGTCGAACCGGGAGAACGCGCCCACGTGCACGACCGGAGTGCCGGGGCCCCCGGTCGCGGGGGGTCCCGGCCAGGGCGCCAGCAGGGCCTGCGCGAGGTCGCGGCCCAGGCGGTGCGCGGGGTCGTGCCGGTCGCCGAGCATGGCGGCGACGACGACCGGCACCCCGCACAACCGCACGAGCGCCGTCACCTCCACCGAGACGTCGGTGACGAACAACCGCGGACGGTGCGCGGCGATCCACGCCGCGATCGTCGCGTGCCGGTCCTGCAACCCGTGGTGGTGCTCGGGGACCCAGTGCAGCCGGCCACCTGCCGTCGCGGACGCGGGGTCCACCGGTGGGGTGTCGTCGCGGTCGAGGGTGACCCAGCCGCCGGCGAAACCCGCGGGCCGCGGGGCCGAGCTGAACGCCGTCACGGGGGTGCGCAGGTGCCGGCTCACGGCGACGAGCCGCTGGAGGTGCCCCGCGCCCTGGTGGTGGACGTACCAGCCGATCACGCCGGGACCACCGGCGCGGTCCCCGGCACCGGACCCGGCGCAGCGACCACCGAGCGGTAGAGGGCCTCGTGGGCGCGGGCGACGTCCAGCCGCTGCGCGCCTCGCTCACCGGCCGTCGCCGCCGACCCCGGGACCCCCGCGAACGCCCGGCGCAACGCGCCGGCCACGGCGCCGGGATCGGCCAGGTCGGCCTCGACGAGGGGCTGCTGCTCATGCAGGAAACCCACCCGCTGGGCGAGGACGACGGTGCCGAGGTCGTGGCACAGCTCCAGCCACCCCGAGTGCGTCCCGTGCGCGTAGGCGAGCACCGAGACGTCCAGGTCCCGCAGGTACTGCTCGAGCTCGTCGTCGTCGAAGCGGTCGCGGACGTGCAGCCGCACGGCCCCGGCGGCGGCGGCCTCCCGCAGCCACGCGGTGAGCTCGGCGTCGTGGCGCGGGAAACCCTCCTCGAGGGCTTCGGCGTGCACGTCGACCCGGACCGCGACGGGTGTCCCGCCGTCCGTCAGCTCGCGGGCGGCCACGACCAGCGAGCGCAGCACGGGCAGGGCCTGCAGGTTGGCCCGCAGGCTCTTCAGGTGCACCCCGACCACCCGGGGGGACCGCGGCTCGCGGGGGGCGCCGACGCGCGCGAGCGGCGCGACGTGCGGGTGCGGGACGACCTCGGGCCGGCGGCCCCACCGGTCCTGGACCTGCGCCGCGGCGCCGGGGGTCAAGGTCACGAGGCCGTCGGCCGCGGGGACGAGGACGTCGAGCAGGGCGGTGTAGCCCTCCTGGGTGCGCAGGTGCGGGTTCTGCAGGTCGTGGACGGTCAGGACCAGGGACCGTCCCGTCCGGTGCAGGGCGTCGACGAGGGCCCGCAGCTGCGCCGGGGTGCGCCCCTCGAAGCCGAAGTGCAGGTGCAGGACGTCGAAGTCCGCGGCGTGGGAGAGCACCCAGTCCGCCTCCAGGGCCCGGGCGGGGTGCCACCCCGGGCCGTCCGGGGTGCCGTCCTCGACGACGAGGACCCCCGGCACGCGGTCGTCGTGCAGGTGGTCGACGTAGCCGTGGGCTCGGGGGACGTGCAGGACCCGCACGGGGGCGGGACGGGGTTCGGGCAAGACGGGGCTCCCGGAGCAGTGCGTGGTGCGGTCGGTGGTGCGGCCCGCTGCTGGAGCCGTCCCGGGGGAGGCCATTCAACCCCGCCCCGGCTCCGGCGCGCGTCCAGCGCCAGACCCGGTCACCGGGAGGTGCGCCGCAGCACCATGAGCGTCAGGTCGTCCGTGGGGCCGTCGCCGACGTGCCGGGCCACCGCGCTCAGCACCGCGTCGGCGACGTCGTCGGCACTGGTGGGCCCGCCGCCGCGCAGTTCGTCCAGGGCGCTCAGGAGGCGGTCGTCGCCGAAGAGGTCGCGCGTCGTCGACGTGGCCTCGGTGACCCCGTCGGTGTAGAGCACGAGGTGCTCCCCGACCGCCAGGTCCAGCCGGTCCTCGTGCAGGTCGGGGTCGTCGAACGGACCCAGGAGCATCCCGGGGACCCCGACGAACCGGCTCGCACCGTCTGCCGGGACGAGCACCGGCCGCGGGTGCCCGGCCAGGGACAGCGTCACGGACCGCTCGTCCTCACCGGCGGGCAGCTGCACGGCCGCCACGGTGGCGAAGCGGTCGCCGAGGGTGTCGTGGACGGCCCCGGCGACCTGGCGCAACGCCTCCGCCGGTCCGGGGACGATGCCGAGCACCCCGCGGACCGCCCAGCGCAACGCGGCCGTCGTGGCGGCGGCCTGCGGACCGCGCCCGGACACGTCGCCGATGACGGCGACGGCGGTTCCCGACGGCAGGACGCGCAGGTCGTAGAAGTCCCCGCTCACCTCGCCCCGGCTGCCGTCGTCGCGCGTCGCCGGCTGGTAGCGGACGGCGATCTCCCACCCCGGCAGGTCCGGCAGCCGGCGGGGGACGAGCTGGCGCTGCAGGTGGTCGGACAGCTCGGCCGCCTCGTCCTGCACCGCGTCCCGCGCGGCCTGGGCCTGCACGCGGGCGGTGACGTCCTGCTGGACGGCGACGTAGTAGCGGACCGACCCGTCGTCGTCGGGCAGGGGTGAGAGGGACAGCTCGTTGCAGAACACCGACCCGTCGCGCCGACGGTTCGGGATGAGCACAGTGCCGCCCGCGCGACGCTCGACGAGGGAACGGATCTGCGCGGCCGGTCCACGGGTGTCGTAGCCGAGGTCGTCCAGTCCGTCCTGGAGGAACCGGCAGTTGCGGCCCACGGTCTCGACCGCGGGGAACCCCGTCGTCCGGGTGAAGGCGTCGTTGACCCACACCACGGGTTCGTTCGGGAGCGAGACGTCCGCGACGCACACGGCCTGCTCAGCAGCTCGCAACGCCGAACCCAGGAGACGGTCCAGACCACCCGGTCCCACGGTCGCGGCCGATGCGTCACCCGCACCCGGGCCCCCGCCCACCGGGGCGGGGGCCTGAGGACGGATCACTTGTCGTCGAGCGCGTCCTTGGCCTTCTCGTGCTCCTGACGAGCCTCACCCATGGCCTGGTCCTTCTTGCCCTGGGCGATCTGCTCCTGGTCGTCGGTGCGCTTGCCGACGGCTTCCTCGGCCTTGCCGACGGTCTGCTGCACGACGTTCTTGGCCTTGTCGGCGATGGACATGCGGGTCCTCCTCGGTTGCGTCGGTGTTCGACACCCCAACCCTAGGAACGTCCGGCCGGACGCGCACCCGGAAACACCGGGCCCGCAGCCGGTGTTGGGGGAGGTGTCGAGCGCGGCCCGTCACGGGCCGCCGACCGGACCGCAGGAGGAGATCCCATGACCGATCAGCAGCGTGACCTGGCCTGGCGCGTCGTCGTCGCCGCCGACGAGGCCGGTGTCTCGTACAAGGACGCCATCAAGGCCGACCTGTTGAAGGACCCCCGCGTCAAGGAGGTCATCGACGTCGGGGTCGGGTCCGACACCGACAAGACGGCCTACCCGCACGTGGCCGTGGCCGGGGCCCGCAAGATCGCCGCCGGGGAGGCCGACCGGGGGATCTTCGTGTGCGGGACGGGCATGGGGGTGGCGATCGCGGCGAACAAGGTGCCCGGGATCCGGGCCTCGGTGGCGCACGACTCCTTCTCGGTGGAGCGGCTGGTGCTGTCCAACGACGGTCAGGTCCTGACCTTGGGTGAGCGGGTCGTCGGGCGGGAACTGGCGCGGCGGCTGGCCCGGGAGTTCCTGGGGTACGTGTTCGACACCTCCAGCGCCTCGGCGGCCAAGGTCGAGGCGATCACCGGGTACGAGACGGCCGCCACCGACGGGGAGACCTCCGCCTCGACCTGCTGAGTCCGGCTGAGTCCGGCTGAGTCCCAGGACATCGGCGACAGTTCGGCACCACGACACCGGTGACACGTCCGGCGGTCCCGGTGGTCACCCCTCCCGGTCCACGGGACGTCAGCGGTTCGACTGCGCCGCATCGACTCCGTGGTCGTGGAGGTCATGGTCTCGTCGAACGGCCACGTCTCGCGTCCACGGGTCTCTGCGTGCGGGGTGTTCTGCTGCGAACTGCTCGATGGCAGGACACCGATGGCCCGGCGGACGCCGCGGAGACCGCTCGGCCCCTGTCGCGTCGGATCGTCACGCGCCGTCGTTGAAGTCCTTGCTGTCGCGGAGCTGCTCCACCAGTGGGCTGAACGTGGCCGGGTCCGGGCGCAGGACGGCACCGGTGCTGGAGAACACCAGGTCACAGCGACCGGTGACGTCCACGAGCAGGTAGGTGTACTCCCGCAGGTAGCGCTCAGTGGCCGTGTTGTCGGGGTTGTGCTCGTAGTCCGGGGTGGTGAGCAGGTCGATCTGCGCCTGCTGTCCGGGCTCGAGCAAGCAGTCGGGTTCGCCCTCCACGCGGGCGGCGGCGTCCACCGCCTCCTGCAAGCGGGAGAGCAGGTCCGGGTCGTTGGTCTGCCCCGTCCACGCGTTCGTGGTGTCCGTGATCGTCGCGCCGGCCACGGGATTGGCGCTGGCACGGGCAGGGGCCTGTCGTTCCCCGGACGGGGCTGGATGGTGAGACTGTCCAGCAGGTCGTGGACCTGCGCCTCGTCACCGGCGAGCTGCACCCGCACCCCGCGTGAGGGGACGCTGACGATGGCGCTGCTCTCGTCGCCGTGGGGGATGTCGTCGAGGTGGACGGGCACCCCGTCGATGAGCTTGAGCCCCGATGCGACTCCTGATCCTCCCGTCCACTGCCGCACCGCCCACGGCACCACCAGGGCGCCAGGACCGTCCTGGGAGAGTTCGCAGTCCGGTCCCAGGCTCGCGGTCGGTGCGGCCACCACGGTGATCGCACCGGGAGCCACGCACGCTGCCTGCGCCGAACCGGCCCTCAGCTCGTAGCCCTGCGCGATGACCTGGACGCCGTTGACGCCGCGATCGGTGGTCTCGATGCCCGGTCAATCGACGCCATCACTGCTCAGGACGTGCCAAGCACCGTGAAGTCGAGTCCCAGAGGTCATCAAGCTCCCACCGCACGGCGCCGTCCTCGACCTGCGGCCGCCAGTACCGGCACGGCGTCTGCTGCTCCAGGTGATCAGCCACATCGCTCAGCATCTGCGCGATCGACCACCACACCGGGCCAGCACCGTCGAAGGCTTCATCGATCCACTCCGTCACGCAGCCGTGCCGAGGACCACGGCGGCAGTCAACGAACAACGCGTCACCGGACTGGTTCTCATCCAGCGCGATGAAGGCGGGCAAGAAGGCGCCGGCGACCTGCCCGGCCTCGTGCTGGGCGACCTCGGCGCGGTGCTCGGCGGCGTCCCCGTCGTCAGCGGTCACGTCCTGCTCGATCTTCAGCCGCAACTGCCGGTCCGCCAGGGCCCGGGCCAGCGACATGGGGCCAGACCACCCCGGCAGCACCCCAGCCCCAGCCTCGCGGTCCCAGCCGTCGTGCAGGCTGAACCACGTCCGAAGCTGCTCTGGCCAGAGCACGCCGGTCCGTTCTTCGACCAAGGTCCGCTCCCGCGCAGGCGCCGGGGGGCGCAGGCTCGCGGCGGTGGCGGGTGCGTGCGTCCGCAGCCAGGCGGTGATCCGCGCCCACGCTGTCTCAACCGAAGGTTCCTCGTTCACGGAGTCATCCTCGCGGCCGGCGCGAAGCGCGGGGGGAGGAAGTTCGCGGTCATCCCGCGTGGTGCGCGGTCTCGAGCTGGCGCCGACCTCGCGGTCGTGTCGAGATACGAGTGGTCACCCGCCTGCAGAGCTGGCTCCGGGTCGACCATTACGCCAGGCTGCAGTGATGACCGACCATGCTGGCGATGAGATCGACGACGTCGAAGAAGCCCTCACCGGCGGCAACATGGGAGGCGCTACCCGCGTCGGCGACAGCGTCCGCCGTCCGGCTGGTGCTTGGACACCCACCATTCAGCGCCTCCTGGCTCATTTGCGTCAGCGAGGCCTCACATGGGTCCCCGAACCGCGAGGGGTCGATGAGTACGGTCGAGACAACCTTTCGCACCTGCCAGGTGTCGTCCCCCAGGACCCGATGCCGGAATGGGTCTGGAGCGACGAGGTGCTGGTTCGCGCGGCGGACATGATGGCCCAACTGCACCAGGCCACGATCGACTTCAACCGCGACGAATCGGTCTGGCGGTTGCCGGCCCACGAACCAGTCGAGGTGATCTGCCACAACGACTTCGCGCCCTACAACATGGTCTTCACCGATCAGCGTCTCAGCGGGGTGATCGACTGGGACACCGCCTCTCCAGGACCACGAGTTTGGGACCTGGCCTACCTGGCGTACCGCCTCGTGCCGCTGAGCCACCCCGCCAACGCCGATGGACTGGCCAGCTCACTGCCAGAACGGGCAAGGCGCTTGCGCTTGCTCTGCCGTACCTATGGTCCTGCTGCGACTCCAGCTGAGGTGGCGAGCGTGGCCGTGCAGCGACTGCACGAGCTTGCTGCCTTCACCGAGGCGCGAGCTGATGAGGGACACGAGCATGTGCGCAGCCACGTTGACCTTTACCGCCGCGACGCGTCGTGGCTTGCAGAGCACACCGACGTGCTGTGCGCGCCTGCGAGTTGATTCACCCGGCGATCGTGGAGACCCGACGTCACGGTCACCCGCGGTGCGCGCAGCGCTCGGCCAGGGCGCGATAGGGGCACCTCAACCATCATCGGCCCGTCTCAGCAGCGCGTCAGGGGCTCCTCACGTCGAGCAGCGCGTCCAACCCTCGGTAGTCGTCGAGGTTGGCGGTGATGAGCGGAAGGTCGTGCGCTCGAGCGGTCGCCGCGATCATCAGGTCCAAGCGCCGGGGCCTGGGCTCGCGACCGATCGCCACCACGGCTGAGTCGATGTCGTGGTAGGCGTCCAGAACCCGCCGGGACACGGGGAAGGGGTCGAAGACGGCTGCGGCGGCGTCGTACCGGCGCTGTCGCGCCGCCCGAACCTCGGGGTCGGCGACGCTGTCGATCCCGCCGGCCAGCTCGAACATGGTCAGGATGGAGATGGAGGCGTCTTCGACGACGATCCCGTCGATGAGCACGTTGCTGTCGATCAGCACGGCCACGGGCGAGGTCACCGTTCCTGACGACGGGACGCGCGGGTGTACGGGGCGTCCACCTCGTCGTCGAAGACCTCGCGGACGTCCCGCTTCCAGTCGTCGGCCTGCTCGGCGCTGAGGGGCGCGTCGGCGTAGAGAGCCCGGAGGGTGTCGGCACGGACGAACCGCTGGGGCTTGGCCGGAGGTGGGGTCATCTTCAGGATGCCGAAGCTCTCGCCGTTGATGGTGACTTCGAACTCCTCGCCGTCACGCAGCTCGCGGAGGATCTTGCCGCTCTCGTTGCGTAGCTCGCGCTGACTGATCGTCCTCACGTCACCAGCGTAGCAGTGAGTTGCTACAGGTGGCAGCCCCATCGGGTGGATCTACCAGTCATCCCGCGGTGCGCGCAGCGCACGGTCATCCGCTGACCAGGACGTGACGACCTCATGGACGTGCCGATCTGCGTGCTGCCTGCCGAGCGCATCGTGTGAACCGAGCACTGGCTGCGCAGGGAGGGTTGCTCGCCGCGGCAGTTCCGGCGGGCAGCTGAGCCAGCCGGCGACTGAGCGATCGCACCGACGTCACGGTCATCCCGCGGTGCGCGCAGAGCGCACGGGCATCCCGCGGTGCGCGGGCGCACGGTCATTCCGCGTCCAGGAGGTCGGCGGGCGCCTCAGCTGGCCACCGACTACACGAACCGCCCGAACAGCAGCCCGAGCACGACGAGCCCACCCCAGACGCCAGCGACCACCCGCGCCGGCACCGGAACCGACCACACCCGCGCACGCTCCAACGGCGCACTCACGACCCCCGCCGACCCTGATGGCTGCAGGTGCCGCTCGTCGAAGACCGCGACCCCCCGCATCCTCATCAAGGCGGACTGCTCAGCTGCCACCAGCCAGATGCGACGGCCATCGGCCAGGACCAGCACCGGCCACATCACGCCCTCGCGCACAGCGACGATCAGCCCCCGCGAGAGGACATGACAGGACAAGGGGTTCTGTACCAGCACCCTGTTTGACCCCACCTTCACGTACGGCACCGAGAAGACCAGGACAGCCAGCACGCTGGCCGCGGCGAAGCAGACGCTGACCAGCACCGCCTCGCCCCGGGTGGCCGTCGGCGGATGCGAAGGGGCCAGCCCCATCGGGTCGTTCAAGCACCAGAGGCCGGTGAGCATCACCCAGAGCACCCAGCCGGAGATCTGGTTGGCGCGGTTGCGCAGGACCTGCGTGGCATCACCGCCTGGCCGCCTACTGCCCACCCGTCACCTCTCTAGTCCCGTGGGTGATCATCCGCAGACCATCGGCAGACCGTCGGCAGGCTCACCCGTGTCGTGAGCATCATGCGATGCCAGCGCACCTGGCAGCAGTCGTCGGTGACGACCGCACGGTCATCCCGCAGATGGCGCGCGGTCCCGGTCGTTGGCGACGTCGCGGACACGTTGGTGTCAGGACGTGGTGACCTCCACGTCGTCGCACGTCAGACCAGCAGGGAACCCGCGTCCGGGTGCCCGAAGAGGCCCGGGAGTCCTCCGCTGTGCAGCAGCACCGTGCGGCGCCCGGCCGCGATCTCCCCAGCGGCCACTGCAGCGACCAACCCCGCCGCCGCCCGCCCGGTGTAGACCGGGTCCAGGACGACCCCCTCGGTCCGCGCCACCAACGACATGGCCTGGTGGACAGCGGCGGTGAGCACGGCGTACCCCGCTCCCACCTCTTCGTGACGGATCCGCAGCGGACCGGGTCCCGGTGAACCCTCCTCCCTCGCGAGGCCGACGGCCAGGTCGTGGACACGGGTCTGCGCGTCCTGGACGGCGCCGGTGTCGACCCCCAGGACCCGCTCCGTCCCCAGCGCGTGGACCAGACCCGCCATGGTGCCTCCCGACCCCACGGCGACGACCACCGTGGCCAGATCGGGAACCTGCTCCAGCAGCTCGACCCCGGCCTCGACATAACCCCGCGCACCCACGACGCTGGAACCCCCGAACGGGATGACTTCAGTGGCAGTTCCCTGCTCGCGCAGGGCGTGCGTCTCGTCCTCCACCCGGTCGGCCAGGTCATCGGGCCCCACGGGCCCGGCCCAGACGATGCGGGCACCGAAGAGGCCGTCCAGCAGCAAGTTGCCCCCGAACTCCTCCGGTGGCTCACCCTCCAGGACGAGGACGACCTGCAGACCGAGCCGCGCCGCAGCCGCGGCGGTGAGCCGTGCGTGGTTGCTTTGCGGGGCCCCGCTGGTGACGACGGCACGTGCCCCGGAACGCAGCACCGCCCCCAGGGTGTGCTCCAGCTTGCGGACCTTGTTGCCGCCACCGCCGAGTCCGATGAGGTCATCCCGCTTGATCACCAGGTCGTCCGCGCCCAACCCCAGCGCGGCCGCCAGCCGCGGTGCCGGTTCCACCGGCGTGGGGTAGGAGCCCAGCCGCCGACGAGCTGCGGGCCCATCGTCCTGACCAGCTGGGGTGGTTCGCTCGGAGGTCACCGGCTCGTCTCCTCGGGGTGTCAGTGCGCATGACGCTGGCCTGCGCGCGGCTCCCGCCGCTGCCCGCCGGCCACGATGGTGCCTCAGGAGCGTCGCCAGGACCGTGACGACGCGCACGGAGGTGATCGTGGCAGCCAGTACCAGGTGCGGCAGTGCTGTCGCAAGTGCCCGGGAATTAGTGCCCGGGGACGTGCACGAGCACGTGGTCCTGCGTCAGGCACTGTCGGCCCACGCGGCGACCACCTCGGTGCGGGTCTGATCGAGCATCTCGGCAGGGGCGGTCGGTCGCGATCGACGTCACGGTCATCCCGCGGTGCGCGGGCGCACGGTCATCCCGCGTGGTGCGCGGTCTCGAGCTGGCGCCGACGTCGCGGACATGTCGAGAAGCGAGCGATCCAGGACCGTCTGGTCTCACGCTCGACTTCGCGGGCAGAGTCAGTCGAAGTCGCGGACGAATCGACGTTCCGGGCGTCCCGCGGACCCGCGCACCTCGACGAGGTCGGTAGCCACCCAGCCCGCCCGCTTGTAGGCGCTGATCGCGCGTGCGTTGTCGGCGATCACCCACAGCTCACCGCGAGGACATCCTGTCCGGCCGGCGTGCTCCTGCACGTGCTTCAACAGCGCCCACCCTGCACCGGAGCCCCAGACCTCAGGGTCGGTGGCGAGGTAGCGGATCTCCAGGGACTTCCCTCGAGGAATCAGGATGCAGAAACCGATGGCGCGTGAGCCGCGACTCGCCAGGTGCAGTGAGGCGCCGTCTGCCTTCAGCGTCTGCTGGATGCCCGAGAGCTTCTCCTCCAGCGGAGCCACCGAGTGGAGCCGATCCCGCTGTGCCGTCGCTCGGGCCCAGATGCCTGCTGCTGCGCGCTCAGCACCGATGCCTTCGACCAGCTCGACCGCCACCTGTCCGTCCGTGACCTGCATGGACTCATGGTGGCGGGTACCGCTGATCAGCCGATCAGCGCACCGCGAGGAGGCTTCGGAGTTGGTCTCGGGCCTGGGAGGACGTTGCGGTCATCCCGCGCTGTGCGCGGTCGCGACTGACCGCCGACGTTGCGGTCGTGTCGATGGCCGCGCTGTGGCGCTCATGCCTCGACTGGGCGTCTTAGCCGCACGATGGGGACTGGCCCGAGACGGTCCATGACGGCGGTCTTGCCATCGGGCTTGAAGCCGAGAGTGGCGTAGAACGCTCGTGTCGGCGTGGTGTCGCGAGGTGTCCACAGCACGACCTCCTGCCATCGGTAGCGGTCCAGGCCAGCCAGCAGGTGCTGCATGAGACGACGGCCGGTACCGGAGCGCCAGTGAGTCGGAGCCACGTAGCAGGAACGCGCCTCGTAGACGGTGTTTGGATCGCAGTCCTCGTCCTCGCACGGATGCCCCATCGACCACCCGACGACGATGCCGTCCTCTGCAACGAGCTGGACTGCCCCAGGTGACATGGTCAGGAGGTCTTCGCGGCGCCGCTGTGGTGCGCCGTCGTAGCTGGATAGGTACTCGTCACTGACCACGCCAGCGAACGCCGACTTCCAAGCCGCGGCGTTGAGCTCCGCGATGGCCTCGGCGTCGTCGGGGACGGCCGGTCGTATCCACATCTGCTCGACCCTAGACACCGATCTGCACCGGAATCATGGCGCGCTGCGCGACGTCACGGTCATCCCGCCGATCGGGCGCGATCATGCGTAGATGAGCAGCCTGGATCCATCGACCCCTGAGCCGCACAAGCACCTCTCGGCGCCGGTCTCCACGAGCGACCACCAGGCCGAGCAGCAACCAGTGGATGAGGACGACCAGGCGTGGATCGAACCCATCGGGTGCGTCTTCCTCCTGAAGCACCCACGCGGTTACGCACAACGCTTGGAAGACGCGTTCAAACGCTCAGCCTCAGACGAATCCATGGAGCACGCCTGGCGCCAGGTCGAGAGCCGGCCGGTCGAGGTCTTCGTGTGGTTCCACAAGGGCGATGCGGAGGCCAAGTCCATCCCCAACCCCGGAGACGTGGCGATACGGGCGACGAAGAACACGGTGCGCGTACGCATGACCTCCACCGCGGCCTGGACGGGCGCCATCACACCTGCTGACGCCGCTGTCGCCAAGGACCACCGGTTGATCATGCAGGCGCTCGAACGACGGTTCGGCGTGTCCCTGTTGAAGCTTTGAGCTTGGGACAGGATCAGGCCCGACCACACGGTCATCCCGCGTGGTGCGCGGTCTCGAGTGACCGCCGACGTCGTGGACATGGCGATGAGCGAGGTCGAGCTGAGCGCGACGATCACCTGCACATCGCCGCGATCCGCGCGGTCATACCGCCGCTGACGAGCCCCCTGACAAGCTCTCACCAAGACTCGGTCAAGTGGCCGCAGTCGCAGCACCAGCACTGCTGCTCGCTCACCGCCATCCACTCCTCGCCGTGGTCATCGCGCCGCTCACACACGCTGCCCACCAAGAAGCCGCGGCTCAACGCCGGCTGCGGCTGCGCACGCACCCACCCCCACTCCTGCCCGTGCTGCTGCCACGTCCACACCTCCGCTCCCCGTACGACCCACGGCAGCGCAGGTACCGCGAGCAGCGCGGACAGATCCACCCCAGCCGGCAGCGGCGCTGGATCCCACCAGTCCTGCAGCGGCCATGTCCCGCTGGCCCGAAAGTCACGCACCAGCTGCTGCCACCGCACCCAGCGCTCATCGTCAACGGCGACGTCGCGGACGCCCGGCCCGAAAACCTCCACCGGGTCGGGCTCCGCACCGGCCAGGTAGCCGTCCAACCACGACTGGGCTGACGGGGACAGGACGTCCATGTCTTCCTTGGAGACGGTGAAGCCGACGTCCTCGTGCGGACAGTAGGCGGCGATCCGGCCGCGGAAGGTGTGCGGGTTGCCGATCACGTAGTCACGCCCACCGCAGCCACCGTGCTGGAACCAGCGCTGCACCTCGAGGGGGTAGTCCACTCCGTAGCGGGCCCTGGCCCTGCGGGCTGCCTCAGCGGCCGACACGTCTTCAGCGCCCGATTCGCCCTTGCCCATCAGAGCAGTCTTGCTGACACCGTTGAGGGAATGCGACACGCGCGGTCATCTCGCGGTGTGAGCGGTCTCGGGCGGCCGGTGACGTCGCGATCGTGACGAAGAGCGAGTCTGGCGTGCGGCGTTCACCCGACGCGGGCGCCCGGTGGAAGCACGTACTGGTAGAGCCGGCGGATGCGCATGCCCGGACCGATGATCAACTGCTCCTCAGGGCCCTCCCACTCCAGCGGTCTATCCACGTCGAGGCCGTCGTAGACGTCGAAGCGGACGACGCCCGGGATGAGGTCCAGGTGGTGAGGGTCCAAGTGCATGTGGGCGGTGACGGTCATGACGGCCCCAGTGGTGGGGTGCTTGATCACATCACCGTCGTAGAGGTCGAGTGCCTCGACGACATCGTTGGTCTCAACCAGGGGCGCCACCTGGAGGAGCCTGCCACCGGCACCGGCTCAGATTGCTCAACCCGCGCACATGAGACGCGCTGCGCGTGACGTCCCGGTCATTCCGCTGTGCGAGCGGGCGGTGTTGTCATGGTCGCTGGGTCAAGACGCTCGCCCAGGTGCTGCGGCCGGCCACGTGCTGCTCTAGCTGGGCAGAGATCATGGCCAGGACACGCCCGACGTCGTCATGGCGGGCGGCCAGGTTCGCGGTCAGCAGGTTCTCGTGGTGGGCGACCCGGTTGCGCAGCAGGTGCAGCTGACGCACCGCCTGGTCCAGGTCCCTGCGGGAGGTCCCGGGCTGGAAGGCGTGGTGCAGGTAGGGCCGCCACAGCGGGACTTCATGTGCGGAAGTGGACAGGTAGCGCCAGAACCCGAACGAGAACTCGGCCACGACCTTGCCACCCGGAGCGTTCGGGCCGCCTGCAGCCCGTCGAGCAGCCAGCACCTGACGGCGTGGGGTGTCGTTGGCGTCGATGCTGGTGCCGTCCTTGGCCCGCTTGGGCTGGCGAACGAAGAGGGTCGCGGGTGCCTGAGTCCAGTGCTCGGCGCCGGCGGGCAGCGGGACGCGGGCCAGGCTGGTGTCGTAGGCATTGCGCAACGCGACTTCCAGGTGCCCCAGGTCGTGCAAGATCGCCGCAGACATCGCCGCGTTCCAGTCGTACAGGGCCAGCGCCCGAGCCCGGTCCCCTGCCGCGGCGGCCAGGTAGGTGCCGAAGCGGTCGGCGGACAGTCAGTTCTCGACCCACGGGCCCGGTGGTTGCGGCACGGGGCTTGAATCTAGACCAAGCTGGTCGATACAGTAGGTGTCAACGAACTGCCCCGGATGACCTCTGACTTCACCGTCACGTCGCCGGGGCTTTTTCGTACCTGGCTACCGGGTGCAGCCCTTCCCGCGGCGCGGCGCACGGTCGTCCCTCGCTCCGGGCGACGTCTCGGTCATCCCGCGATGTGCGCAGCGCACGGTCATCCCGCGAGCAGGACGTCGAGGACCTGGTCTCCGCCGACGCCCAGGCCCCGGGAGACTGCTCCGGTGCCGACCGCCGCGCCGACGACCTTCTCCACCTACGACGGCGCAGCACCCCCGACGACGTGGGCCGCGGTCACCGATCTCTTCGTCTCCTGCTTCTCGGCCGCCCCCTACGAGGAGGACCCCGCTGACCTCGCGCTCATCGCGACGTGGGGACCGGCACAGCTCGCCCGGGCCAGCGGGCGCATGACGGTCGCCCAGCGCGGTCAGGACGTCGTCGGGTTCGCGCTCGTGCACGCCCTGGTCCACGACGAGCCGTGGCAGTCCATCCTGGCCGCCGTGGCCGGGTACCCGGCAGCCGACGACGCACTCGCGCGGCCCGACCGTGCGCTCGTCGTCCACGAGCTCGCGGTTCACGAGCGGTCCCGCGGGCAGGGCATCGCCCGCACCTGCCTGTCCGAGGTGCTGCGCGACCGCGTCGAGGAGCAGGTGTTCATCGGGGTCTACGAGAGCGCCACGGACGCCGTCGCCGTGTACCGGCGATGGGGTCTGGTCCAGGTCGGTGCATTCCGCGGGCCGGACAGCGACGTCACCCTGCTGGTGCTCGCACGGCCCCTGCAGGCGCTCCGCGCTCGGCTTTGACGGCGCTCACGTGGAAGTCCCCGGACCTGCTCCCGGTGGCCGGTCGTCCAGCGCCGGCGTCGCAGCCACCGGCCGGGTCTGCCGTCCGTGGGCGGTGGCCTCTGGGTCCCGCGGCCTGGCTGCGGGGGCGCCTGGCCCGAGCGCAGGTGCACGGGTGCGTCGGGGACCGGTGCGCGTCCGCCGTACCGTCGTACCCGACCGAGGACGGTGCCCGGCGGTGCCGGGCGGACCTGCGAGGGAGCAGAACATGACGGGCACGATGCAGGCGGTCGTGGTGCACGGCCCCGAGGACTACCGGCTGGAGCAGATCCCGGTGCCCGAGGCCGGTCCGGGCGAGGCGTTGCTGAGGGTCGAGGCGGTGGGGATCTGCGCCAGCGACCTGAAGTGCTACCACGGGGCGGCGAAGTTCTGGGGGGACGAGAACCGCCCCGCGTGGACGGAGACGGGTGTCGTGCCCGGTCACGAGTTCACCGGGCGCATCGAGGCGATCGACGAGGAGGCCGCTGCCCGGTGGGGCGTGCAGGTCGGTGACCGCGTCGTGGCCGAGCAGATCGTGCCGTGCTGGGAGTGCCGCTACTGCACCCGCGGCGATTACCACATGTGCCAGCCGCACGACATGTTCGGTTTCAAGCGCCGTACTCCCGGGGCGATGGCGGAGTACCTGGTCCTGCCGAAGGAGGCCCTGGTGCACAAGGCCCCCTCGCACCTGCCGCCGTGGCAGGTGGCGTACGCCGAACCGCTGTCCTGCGCGCTGCACGCCGTGGAGCGGGCCGGGATCCGGTTCGACGACACGGTGGTCGTCGCCGGGTGCGGGCCGATCGGCCTGGGCATGATCGCCGGGGCGGCGGCGAAGTTCCCGCAGCGGATCATCGCGCTGGACGCGTTGCCGCAGAAGCTGGAACTGGCGAAGAAGTGCGGTGCCGACGTGACGCTGAACATCACCGAGGTCGACGTCGTCGAGGAGGTGAAGAAGCTCACCGGCGGGTACGGCGCCGACGTCTACATCGAGGGGACCGGGCACCCGTCGGCCGTCGCGCAGGGGTTGAACCTGCTGCGCAAGCTGGGCACGTTCGTCGAGTACTCCGTGTTCAAGGACCCGGTGTCGGTGGACTGGTCGATCATCTCCGACGACAAGGAGCTGAACGTCCTGGGCGCGCACCTGGGGCAGAACACGTGGCCGGCGGCGTTGAAGCTCATCGAGTCGGGCCGGCTGCCGCTGGAGGAGATCTGCTCGCACCAGTTGCCGTTGTCGGAGTTCCAGCGCGGTCTGGACCTGGTCGCGGACTCGGCGAACTCGGTGAAGGTGTCGCTCGTCCCCGACCGGGCGGTGTGAGGCGGGCGACTGCCACGTGACCGCGGGCGGTGCCACGGCGGACCCCGTGGCACCGCCCGCACGCGGTCGGCGGGCGTGCTCAGACGCGGTCGGCGTCGTCCGCGACTTCCTCCTCCGGACGGGGTGGCACCTCCTCGTCGGTCTCCAGCTCGGGGACCGGCGGGTCGTCGGGGTCGAACGGCGGCTGACTCATGCGGCGACGCTACTGCGGCCGGCGCGCGGCGGCACCGGGACGACGTCGAGGTCCCGCACGACCCGCACGGTGGTCCGCCCGCCGACCGCGGCCACGGCGGCCCGCGCCTCCTCCTCCAGCTCCGCCCCGTCGTAGCGGGCCGAGACGTGGGTGAGGACCAGCGACCGGACGCCCGCGCGGGCCGCCGTCTCGCCGGCCTGCCGGGCGGTGAGGTGGCCTCGGGAGAGGGCGAGGTGCGCGTCGCGCTCGGCGAACGTGCACTCCAGCACGGCGAGGTCGGCGTCGCGGACGACCTCGGCGACCGCCGGGCACAGCCGGGTGTCCATGACGAACGCGAACACCTGCCCCCGGCGGCGGGTGCTGACGTCCTCCAGGCGCACACCGCGCAGTTCCCCCTCGCGCTGCAGGCGGCCGACGTCGGGCCCGGCGACGCCGGCCGCGGCCAGGGCCTCGCGGGAGAACGTCACGTGCTCGGGTTCGGCGAGGCGGTACCCCAGGGCGGGGACCCGGTGGTCCAGGGCCCGCGCGGTGAGGGCGGACCCGGCGACGTCCGCGACGGGAACGGGATCGCCGACGGCGGGGTGGCCCTGCACCGTCACCCGCACGTTCGCCTGCGCGACGACCGCGAGGCCGCGTAGGTGCTCGAACGCGTCCTGCGGGCCGTGCACCGTCACCTCGCGCCCGGGCCGGTCCTGCGCCATCCGGTTCAGCACCCCCGGCACCCCGAGGCAGTGGTCGTTGTGCCGGTGGGTGACGCAGATCCGTTCGATGCGCGGGGAGGAGACACCCGCGTGCAGCATCTGCCGCTGGATCCCCTCGCCCGGGTCGAAGAGGACGGACGTGCCGTCCCAGCGCAGGAGGTAGCCGTTGTGGTTGCGTTCCCGCGTGGGGACGGCACCCGCGGTGCCGAGGACGACGAGTTCACGCGGTCCGCTGCCCAGGCTCACGCAGGTCAGTCTCCCCGCCGCCGCGGGTTCCGCTCAGCGGGGACGGGTGCCGCGCCCAGGACACCAGAACCCCAGCACCCCAGAACCCCAGCACCCCGGGACCGCGGCCGAGGGCTCCGCGGGACGTCCCCGGGGGGCAGGAGCGGGTCGGTCGACCTCCCGGGCCGCGCGGCCCGGTGGGCGTCAGGTCCTGATCCCGCCGGGGAACGCGAAGAGCCCGTCGGGGTCCACCCCGGCCGCGACCTGCTGCAACCGCGCGCGGTTCGGTCCCCAGCAGGCCTGCGCCCGGTCCGGCAGGTCGGGGTCGGCGTAGTTCACGTACGCCGACCCTCCCGCCCACGGGCGCAACGCCTCCCGGGTCCCCGCGACGACGGCGTCGAACGGGGCCGGGTCGTCGGAGTCCCCGCCGCCCGTCCACGTCGCGGTGTGCTGCACGGTGGCCAGGGCCGTGCGCCACGGGAACGCCGTCGCGTCGGGGGCGACGTCGGCCACCGCGCCGCCGAGGGCGTCGAACGACATCCCGGCCTCGACCGCGCCCGGTGGCGGCGAGATCTGCTGCACCGCCGCCTGCGCCGCGTCCAGGCCGGCCTGCGGGAGCGCCTCCGGGAGCATCGAGCTGGTCGCCGCGAACGGCTGCCGGTGCTCGGCGTCGAGAGCGCGTGCGGTGCAGGTGTCCGCGTCCAGACCGGAGCAGCCCGCCTCGTAGGACATGGCCTCGGGGTAGGCCAGGCGCCGCCCCGACCGCGCCGCCGGGGCCGGCAGGCCGGCGAGCAGGCCCGACAGGTCCGGGGCGCCGCCGCCCGTCCACGTCCCGGACACCTGGACCCGGTCGCCGTCGCCGGGGTTGCGCAGCAGCTTGCAGGTGGACCACAGCTCGCGCGGGGCGTCGGCCTGCCAGCGCTGCCAGGCGGCGAGGACGTCCGCACCCGCCGACAGGGGCCAGCGCACGAAGAACACCGCCACCTCCGGCGCCGGGCGCAGCGCGAACGTCCACGAGGTGACGGCCGCGATGCCGCCACCGCCGCCGCGCAGGGCCCAGAACAGGTCCGCGTCGTCCCCGTCGGTGCTGTCGACGCCGACGGTGCGGGTGCGGCCGTCGGCGGTGACGACGTCGATCGCGCTCACCTGGTCGCAGGTCAGGCCGAAGGAGCGCGCGAGCACGCCGACGCCGCCGCCGAGGGTGAGACCGCTGAGGCCCACGGTCGGGCACGATCCGGAGCCGACGGCGAACCCCGCCGCCCCGACCGCCGCGTAGACGTCGATGAGGCGGGCCCCGGCGCCGATGCGCGCCGTGCGGGCCTCGCGGTCCACCTCGACCGCGGCCATCGGGGACAGGTCGGCGACCAGGCCGTCGCCCGCGGACCAGCCGCCGTAGGAGTGCCCGCCGTTCCGCAGCCGCAGCCCGGCCCCCTGGTCGGCGGCGAAGCGGACGCAGGCGGCGACGTCGTCGGCCGTCTCGCAGTGCGCGACCGCCTGCGGGGCGGGGGAGAAGCGCGGGTTGTAGAGCAGGGACCGGGCGTCGAACCCGTCGTCGTAGCCGTTCGCGCCGCGCAGGCTGACGCCGCCGGAGACGCGCAGCGAGCCCCAGGACGGGCTGCTCGACGGGGTGGGTGCCGCTGTCGCGGGGCTGGACGGGGCACCGCTCGCGGGGGGAGCGCCGGGGGAGCCGGAGGTGCACCCCGCGGTCGCGAGGGCGAGGCCGCCCGCGAGCAGGGCCCGGCGGGTCGGGCGGGCGGTCGAGGGGGACGGGTCCATCCGACCACTGTGCTCCCCGGGTGACCGACTCGTCAGAGTTGAGCGGAACAAGCTCAAGTCTGGCAGAGTTGTCACCAGTGTCGTCAGTCCACCCCCGTCCGGAGGTAGTCCGTGGACCTCAAGCTCACCACCCGCGCCCAGGAGGCGCTGGCCGACGCGGTCGGTCGCGCCACCTCCGCCGGTCACGCCCAGGTCGAACCGCTGCACGTCCTCGCCGCCCTGCTCGGGCAGGAGGGCGGCGTCGCCGGGCACCTGCTCGCCGCCGTCGGCGCCGACCAGGCCCTGGTCGTCCGCCGCGTCGACGGGGCCCTGGCCTCGCTGCCGAGCGCCTCGGGCACCAACGTCAGCCAGCCGCAACTGTCCCGCCCCGCCCTGGCGCTCATGCAGGCCGCCGGCGACGAGGCCCGCGCCCTGGACGACGCCTACGTCTCCACCGAGCACCTCCTGCTCGGCGCGGCCGCCTCGACGTCCGCCGCCGGGGAGGCGCTGCGCGCCGTCGGCGCCACCCGCGACGCCCTGCTCGACGCCCTCCCGTCCGTCCGCGGCGGCGCCAAGGTCACCTCACCGGACCCCGAAGGCACCTACCAGGCGCTGGAGAAGTACGGCGTCGACCTCACCGAGCAGGCCCGGCAGGGCCGCCTCGACCCGGTCATCGGCCGCGACGCCGAGATCCGCCGCGTCGTGCAGGTGCTGTCCCGCCGCACCAAGAACAACCCCGTCCTCATCGGGGAGGCCGGCGTCGGCAAGACCGCCGTCGTCGAGGGGCTGGCCCAGCGGATCGTCGCCGGCGACGTCCCGGAGTCGCTGCGCGGCAAGCGGCTCATCTCCCTCGACATCGCCTCCATGGTCGCCGGCGCGAAGTACCGCGGGGAGTTCGAGGAACGCCTCAAGGCCGTCCTCGCCGAGATCCAGGGCTCCGAGGGGCAGGTCGTCACCTTCATCGACGAACTGCACACCGTCGTCGGCGCGGGCGCCGGTGAGGGCGCGATGGACGCCGGGAACATGCTCAAGCCCATGCTCGCCCGCGGACAGCTCCGCCTCGTCGGCGCGACCACCCTCGACGAGTACCGCGAGCGCATCGAGAAGGACCCCGCCCTCGAACGCCGGTTCCAGCAGGTCTTCGTCGGCGAACCCTCCGTCCCCGACACCATCGGCATCCTGCGCGGGCTGCGCGAACGGTACGAGGCCCACCACAAGGTCGCCATCTCCGACGCCGCCCTCGTCGCCGCCGCCTCCCTGTCCGACCGGTACATCCCCGGCCGGCAGCTGCCGGACAAGGCCATCGACCTCGTCGACGAGGCCGCGTCCCGGCTGCGCATGGAGATCGACTCCTCGCCCGTCGAGATCGACGAGCTCCGCCGCGCCGTGGACCGGATGAGGATGGAGGAACTCGCCCTCGGCAAGGAGGACGACGCCGCCAGCCGCGAACGCCTCGACGCGCTGCGCCAGAACCTCGCCGACAAGCAGGAGCAGCTCACCGCGCTCACCGCGCGCTGGGAGCAGGAGAAGGCCGGCCTGAACCGCGTCGGCGACCTCAAGCACCAGGTCGACGAACTGCGCTCGCAGGCCGAACGCCTCCAGCGCGAGGGCGACCTCGGCGCCGCCAGTGAGATCCTCTACGGCAAGATCCCCGCCCTGGAAGCCGAACTCGCCCAGGCCCAGGCCGCCGAGCAGGACGTCGCGTCCACGACCGGCGGCACCGGCCCGATGGTCGCCGACGAGGTCGGACCCGACGACATCGCCGAGGTCATCGCCGGCTGGACCGGCATCCCCGCCGGCCGGCTGCTGGAGGGCGAGACCGAGAAGCTGCTGCGCATGGAGGAGTTCCTCGGTGCCCGGCTCATCGGCCAGACCGCTGCGGTGCAGGCGGTCTCGGACGCCGTGCGGCGCTCGCGGGCCGGGGTCAACGACCCCGACCGCCCGACCGGCTCGTTCCTGTTCCTCGGCCCCACCGGCGTCGGGAAGACCGAGCTGGCCAAGGCGCTCGCCGACTTCCTCTTCGACGACGAGCGCGCCACGGTCCGCATCGACATGAGCGAGTACTCCGAGAAGCACGCCGTCGCCCGTCTCGTCGGTGCCCCTCCGGGGTACGTCGGGTACGAGGAGGGCGGCCAGCTCACCGAGGCCGTCCGGCGCCGGCCCTACTCCGTCGTGCTGCTCGACGAGGTGGAGAAGGCGCACCCGGAGGTGTTCGACATCCTCCTGCAGGTCCTCGACGACGGCCGCCTCACCGACGGCCAGGGCCGCACGGTGGACTTCCGCAACGTCATCCTCGTGCTCACCTCGAACCTGGGGTCGCAGTTCCTCGTCGACCCGGAACTGTCGCAGGCCACCAAGCACGACGCCGTCATGAGCGCGGTCCGGGCGAACTTCAAGCCGGAGTTCCTCAACCGGCTCGACGACGTCGTGGTGTTCGACCCGCTGTCGACGCAGGAGCTGTCCCGGATCGTGGAGATCCAGGTGCAGAAGATGGCCGGCCGCCTCGCCGACCGCCGCCTCGTCCTGGACGTGAGCGACGCCGCGAAGGACTGGCTGGCGATCACCGGCTACGACCCCGCCTACGGGGCCCGGCCGCTGCGCCGGCTCGTGCAGCGCGAGATCGGCGACCGGCTCGCCCGCGCGATCCTGTCCGGGGAGGTCCGCGACGGCGACACCGTCGAGGTGGACGTCGCCCGCGGCAGCTTCGACCTCGACGACCCCGCGTCGGGTTCGGCCGGGCTCGTGGTGCGGCGGGCGGAGGACGCCGTCTCGATCTGACCCGCGAGAGCAGCGCGCAACCCGCCGCACCTCGTGTGTGGCGGGGCGCTGTGGTGTCGGACCCCTGCCGCGGGCGGCGACCCACCTGGCAGTGGTGCGTGGTTGAATCCCGCTGTGGAGGAGTGGATCCGTTGCCCGTCGGAGAACGCGTCACTGCAGGAGCTGGATTCCTTCGGGGTGTCGTTCAACGCGTACGAACGCATCGCTGATTCGCCCGAGCGTCTCCTCCAGGTCGTCAGGCCTGTCGTGCGGGCATTGGATGCCGACAAGCCCATCCCGTCGTGGGCGCAGGTCGACCTGCTCCGCGCTGCGCTCTTCTACGTCCACCGCCGCGGCCATTGGCAGGGGCCGTCTCCCCAGCTCGAGCGGCACTTCCGCCGTCTTGTCGAACGCATCGGCGAATTGACGCGTGGACAGCCCCTCCGCAGGGACACCTTCTGATGACTGCACTTCGTGATGCAGTAGACGGTCGGTCCGCGGCGGACCGACTTGAAGAGGCGCTCTCTGAGCTGCGTCGTACGGCGACGTGGGCCGAACGCGTCCCGGACGAGGAGTTTTGGCGTCGCCCTGACGGTGAGTGGCAGATGACGATGCCGCCGGAGGACTACGCGTGCGCACCGATCTTCCGGTGGACGGGGGACTTGCAGAAGCTCGTGGAGGAGGCGTACCGCGAGGGTGCCACCATCCCCGCGGGCGCTCACGTCGACGTGTCGTGGCCACCTTCGGGGTACCTCACGAACGACGGTCACTGCACCGTCATCGATGCTGAGGACGAGGACGACCTGTTCGCTGAGCCGGAGATGCAGGTCGACCCCGCCGTGTGGTCTTGGTCGGTCGACGTGACCGTGGAACGCTTCGAGGTCTACCCCGACGGGACGGTCGGCAACTGCGAGGACGAGAGGGAGTCCTGGTCCCTCGGCACCACCACGATGGATCCGCGCGAGGTCGAGTACACCATGAACGCGGAGTGGTTCCGCGACGGTGACGACTCGGACGGCGAGAAAGAGGCGGCTGAGCCGGCGGTTCCGACCCCACAACACCTGTCGCGGTACGCCGCCCTCGACGACGACACCGAGGAGATCATCCTCTGGGTCGCAGCGAGACGACCTCACGCACCGGCGGTACTCGCCGGCTCAGAGGCGAGGCCCACTCTCGCCGACCACGCCCAGAACCTCCTTGGCGGGCTGTCTGCCGTGGAGGTCCTGAGGCGCTGTGCGGGGGAGGTGCACCGCATCATCATGTTGCCGAACGATCAGCAGGATCTCCCGGTCCTCCTCCTACCGCTCCCCGTCGCCCCCACGGGGCGTGTGCTGGGGCACTCCCTCCATCGACCGGGGTGCGGAGCAGACCAGGGAGCCGGAGAACGAAGCACGTGGACGGAGGTGTCGACTGGCCCAGCTTCTGTCTCCCTGCTCTGGGGCGACTGCCTGCGCGGAGAGCCGTGCCGCCCGGACGACTGGCTCCCCGCGCACTGATCAAGCAGCGGCCAACCGCGGCGCCATCGCCTCCATCTGCTCGATCACCAAGCGCACCGCATCCTTCTGCTTGTCCGGCGGGTAGTCGTACTTGACGAGCAGGCGCTTGATGGAGGAGCGGAGCTTGGCCCGCACGTCCTCGCGCACGGTCCAGTCGGTCTTGGCGTCCCGCTGCACGATCGCGACGAGCTCACGGGCGATCTGCGCCAGGACCCCCTCGCCCTGCACCTCCACCGCGGACTCGTTGCTGGCGACGGCGTCGTAGAAGGCGAGCTGGTCCTCGTCGAGGGGAGGGGAGAACCGCTGACCGCGACTGGCCTCGGCGGACACCTCCTTCGCCATCGCGATGAGCTCGGCGATGATCTGCGCTGAGCTCAGCTGCTGGTTGGTGTACTTCTGGATGAGGTCGGTGAGGCGGTCGGAGAACGCGCGCTGGCGCAGGAGGTTGTGCCGGCTCACCTTCGCCCCTTCTTCCTGGACGAGCTTGCGCAGGGCCTCGATGGCCAGGTGCGGGTTCTGCGCCTGCTGGGCCTGGTGGGCGTAGTCCGGGGTGAGGTCCTGCAGCGAAGGGCGGGGGATGCCGGCCGCCTGGTAGATGTCGAGCACCTCGCCCGACACGACGGTCTCGGCGAGCAGCCGGTTGAGGGCGACCTGCACGTCCTCGGGGATGGGCCGGCCGTCGGCTTGGCGTTCTTCGGCGTCGAACTTCGCCATCCACACGCGGACCTCCTCGTAGAAGGCGATCTCGTCGCGTCGGTCCGCGAGGCGGTCGCTGCCCCCGGCGAGGGCCCAGTAGCGGCTGAGGCTGCTGGTGGCTTCGCGGAAGCGGGTACCGAGGTCCTTCTCGCCGTCCTCGACCTGGTTGCCGGGAGTCCCGGGGCTCCGCAGCCAGTTCACCGTCCGGGTGATCTTCTTCAGGCTGGCGCGGTGGACAGTGTCGTCGGTCGGCTGCCAGCCCTCGGCGCCGAGCATCGCCCGCAGCTGGTCCAGGAGTTGCTCGACGAGGTCGGCGGCTTCCTCGGTGGTCTTGCCGACGGGTTTGGCCGCGCGGTCGGTGGCGGTGTACTCCGCGAGGGCACGCTGCAGGTTGCCCTCGATGGGCGCGTAGGCGACGAGGAGACCGTCCTCCTTGCCCCGGAAGGTGCGGTTGACCCGGGCCAGGGTCTGCATGAGCAGCGCACCCTTGAGGGGGCGGTCGAGGTAGAGGGTGTGCAACGGGGGTGCGTCGAACCCGGTGAGCATCATGTTCTGGACGAGCACGATCTCCAGCTCGTCGTCGGGGTCCTTGAGCCGCTTCTTCACGACCTCGTTGGCGGAGTCGCGGCGCACGTGGTCGGAGACGGGCGGCTTGTCGGTGGCGTCGCCGGAGTAGACGACTTTGATGCGGCCGCTCTCCAGGGCGTCGGTGTGCCAGTCGGGGCGCAGTTCGACGATCGCGGTGTACAGGCGCGCGCAGATCTCTCGCGTCGCGCACACGATCATCGCCTTGCCGGGAACCGCGGGCGTCTCCGGAGTGCCCAGCGGTGCGGACATGGCGGCGCGGCGCGTCTCCCAGTGCGCGACCACGTCGGCGGCGAGGGTGGCGAGGCGGGCGGGCGCGCCGTAGACGGCGTTGAGGACGGCGACGCCACGTTCGATGCGGTCGCGTTCGACGTCGTCGAGCCCTGCGGTGGCCGCGTCGGCGGCGGCGTCGAGGACGTCGTCCGTGACGTCCTCGGGGGTCTGGACCTTGATGAGGCGGCCTTCGAAGTACACCGGGACGGTCGCGCCGTCCTCGACGGCGCGGGTGAGGTCGTATATGTCGATGTAGTCGCCGAAGACGTCCTGGGTATCGCGCTCGGTCTCCGAGATGGGGGTGCCGGTGAACGCGATGCGGGTGGCGCGGGGCAGGGCGTCGGCGAGGTGCCGCGCGTACCCGTCGAGGTCGTCGTAGTGGCTGCGGTGGGCCTCGTCGACGACGATGACGATGTTGGAGCGGTCGCTGAGCAGGGGGTGAACCGTCCCGGCGCGCTTCTCGTCGGGGCTGAGACCGAACTTCTGCAGCGTGGTGAAGTAGATACCCCCCGAGACGCGGCCGGTGAGTTCAGCCCGCAGGTCGGCCCGGCGCAGCACCTGCTGGGGCCGCTCGGGTAGCAGGGTGCTGCGCTCGAAGGCCTGGAAGAGCTGACCGTCGAGCTCGGTGCGGTCGGTGATGACGACGATGGTGGGGTTGCGCAGTGCCGGGTGGCGGACGACGCGGTTCGCGTAGAGCTCCATCTCCATGGACTTGCCCGAGCCCTGGGTGTGCCAGACGACGCCGGCCTTGCCGTTGCTGCCCACGGCCTGGACGGTGGCGGCGAGGGCTCGTGTGACGGCGAAGTACTGGTGGGGCTTGGCGATGCGTTTAAGCAGCCCGGCGTCGCCTTCGTCGAAGGCGACGTAGTGCTGGAGGATCTTCAAGAACCGGTCCTGGTTGAACAGGCCGTGGAACGGGACGTCGAGCGGGGTGCTGCCGAGCTCGTCCGTTCGGGTGTCGCCGAGCCGGACAGGCCTGCCGTCGTCGTCGACGTTCCAGGGGGCGAAGTGGTTCAGGGACGTGAAGGGCGTGCCGTAGCGGGTGCTGATGCCGTCGGTGGCGACGACGAAGACCGCGAAGCGGAATGCGAGGGGGAACTCGCGCACGTAGGTCTGCAGTTGGGCGTGGGCGGAGGCGACGTCGGCGTGCAGGGTGCCGGCGTTCTTCAGCTCGACCACGACGACGGGCAGGCCGTTGAGGTAGAGGACGACGTCGAAGCGGCGTTCGTGGTCCCCGGACACGATCGTCACCTGGTTTGCGACGAGCCAGTCGTTCTCGTGGGGCTGAGAGCCCACCAGGCGCAGGGTGGGGGTCTGCTCCTGGCCGTCCTGGTCCACGTAGGTGATGCCCCGGTACCCCTCGGTGAGGAACCGGTGCACCCGGTAGTTCTCGGCGCGGTCGTCCTGGGACTGCGGGGTGGTGATCTCAGTGATGGCCTGGTCCACGTACTGCCGGGCGACATCCGGGTTCAGCTGGATCATCGCCGCGCGCAGGCGCCCACGGAGCAGGAGCTCGTTCCAGCTCTCGCGTTCCCCGGACCCAGGGGCGATCTCCGGGCCGGTGGTCGCGTTCCAGAAGAGGTCGCCGAGGACCTCCTTGGCCATCTGCTCCCAGTCGGCTTCGGACGGGCGGCTGGACGGGCTCATCGGCGGTCTCCTCCGGTGTCGCCGACCCATCGGTAGCGGCGTTTGGGGCTGGTGCGGGCTCCCTCGGGAACGACCTGGCCGCGGGCGACGAGGGCGTTGACGTGGGTGTTGACGGTGGGCCGGCTGAAGCCGGTGGCGTCGAGGAGCTGCTGGGTGGTCGCCTCGCCGAGGGACCGCAGCGCTGAGGCGACCCGATCCTCGGTGTCCGAGGTATCGGTCGGGAGGCTCGGTGGCTGGGGAGCGAGCGTCAGGTCGGTAGGTGCGGTGAGGCGGTAGCGGGCGTACCGGCGGCCTCCTTCCTTCACGGCGAGGCCGGCGGTCACCAGGTCGCGCAGGACCTGCCCGGCTTCGACCCGGTTGGCGCCCCACTCGCGCAGGACGCTGTTGGTGACCGGGCCGGTGCGCAGCATCGCGAGCGCCACCTCGTGCCGTGGGCTGGGCAAACGCCCTGCCACGGCGGCGATCCATCGCCGCACGTCCGGCCCGAGGAGCTGGGAGCGGTCCATGGTGACGGTGAAGCTGAGGATGCTGCTGTCGAAAACGGGCCGAGGCAGACCGTTGTCCCGGGCCAGGTCGATCATCGTCGGCACCCCGGTGTGCCGGTTCTCCGCGATGAGTTCGTCGGAGTGGGGCAGGTACGTGTCGGACAGCAGGCTGGCGAGGACGGCGTTGCGGGAGGACGAGGCGCGGTTCTGCCCGAGGTCGTCGGTGGTGAGCCCGCCGTACAGGCCCCCGGGGCTGCGGACGACGAGCCGGTCGGGGAAGAGGTCGACCTGGACCTGCGTCCCGCGGGTCAGGGGGCTGTAGTCGCGGTGCAGCACCGCGTTGACGATGGCCTCGCGGACGGATCCCAGGGGGAATTCGAGCTGATCGCGGCGGCCGGTGCCGGTCATGACGGCGCGGGCGGCGAGGTTGCGCCGCAGCACGGCGAGGGACTCACTGACGAGGTCGGGGATGGGGCCGCGGACGGTGACGTTGTCGAGGAACCGGGTCTCACCCCGTTCTGGTGGGTGGACGACGACGGACACCATGAGCTGCGGGAAGAGGCGCTGCGGGTAGTCCCCGAAGGTGAGCAGCCCGGCGAGAGTGAGAGGGGAGTCCGGCCGCCGCTCGGCGAGGACGCCGATGTTGTGCAGGACCACCGTGTCGTTAGACCGGCGCAGCCGTGGCGACCCTGCCCGGACCCGCTCCAGGGTACGGCGCACGAGGTCCTGGTCGAGGTCCTCGGTGCTGGTGCCGGGGACGGGTTCCTGGTCGTAGGTGGGCTGGGTGCGGGAGGCGTAGAGGAGCCCGATCTCCCCCTCGCTCATCCGCCGATCGCCGTCCCCGGTACGCAGGTACGCGCCGGTGGTCATGCCCTTGGAGGTGACGTAAGCGGGGCGCTGGTCGGCGGGCAGGTCCGGCACCTGGCCGAGGAGCACGAGCCGCCCCTCCACCTCGACGATGTCCGTGGACACCGTGAGGGGAGGGGTGATCGTGTCCCGGGCGAGGGCGACGAGGTTGTCGCGGTACCGGGCGACGTCAGGCAGGTCGACGACCTGGAAACCGGCGTCCTCGTCCACCCCGACGAGGACCGTGCCGCCGTCGGTGTTGGCGAAGGCGACGAGCGTCTCCTTCAGCGAACCGGGGAAGCCGCCGGCGCCGCTCTTGACCTCGACGGTCTCCGGTTCGCCGCCGATCCGACGCAGGACGTCGAGCAGCTCGGCGACGTCCACGGGCTCGGGCATAGCGACCTCCTCGGGTGGGCTACTTGCTTATCAAGCTTCCGACAGGCTTGCCAAGTAGTTCTCAAGACGACTTGTAAGTTCGGCAGGTGTCAGGTGGCGTCCTCGACGAGCTTCTCCGCATCGCGGACGCGCAGGCGGCCGGACGTCAAGGCGGGTAGCAAGGTGTCACGCAAGGCGGCGAGAACGGTGTTCTCATCTGCATAGCTTCGAAGCAGCGCGGATGTGGGTGCTGCTCGGCGACCAAAAGTGGCCATGGCGTCGCGGCCCACGATGCTGAGGGGGTAGTCGGCGAGGTCCTTGGCGGACAGGCGCTGGCGACCCGATGATCCCACCATCTGCTGTATGGCAAAGGCTGTGAAACGGGGGCTTTTCGCCAGGAAGTATGAGAGCTCAAGCGGAAAATCTGCTTTGGAGCGCATAACAATGTACTCCGTGGAACCCACGCCGACGTTTCCGTCTGGCAGGAAGTTGACATACCCGCACTTGCCATTCTCGAGGCATGGCGTGATGCGTGCTAGTAGCGTGTCGCCGTTGATGAAGCGCGCACCTCCAGTAGGGGGTCTCTCTGACCATTCGGTCACTACCATGCCATCATTGGGCAGGCTGGCCATGTCGAGGTAGACCGCCGGACCCTGATGCGGTTTTGGTCGGGGCGGATTAAGGTCGAAGATTTCACTTACCACCCACTCGTTTGCGGCTGGCTCACTATCCAAGCCTAGTGACCGAAATTGAGAGGAAAGCACTGATTCGGCAACTGTGGCAGCGTGCTGATTAGAAACGATCTTGTCGTCGAGTGCACCCAGAACGTCCGCGATCGCGTGCTGGGTGCGTGGCTCCGGGATATCTAGGGGAACGCTTCCGAGAATGCTTGTATTGAGATTCGCCATGGTCGCCCCCACTGCGTGGCGAACAATCCACTCCCTCACGTTTGCAGTGCCCAGCAGGTAAGAAATGAATCGATTATCGTGTGGTGAGTGGTCGCCTAGGCGAACTCGCAAGCAACCCGTCCCGCAGAGCCACCCCGCGCTATCCGACCGAACGAGCGCTCGCCGTTCAACGTCGCCTCGACGCGAATAGATGATGTCCCCTTCGGTCAGTCTGTACTTGCTGAGCCGATCGGCATCTTGCTGTGAAACCCGAGCAATGTTCGCTTCGACGACACGGTTGTCCCCGATGTTTACAGGCATGACCACCGGAATGCCTTCGACTGTGTAGTCACTTGCGTGCAATTGGCTACCAAATGGGCCTGTTTGGATGCCGCCGCCACCTTCCTCACACAGATTGCCGAGAGTGGTCGCGCGCCCAAAGGTTTCAGTCATCCCAGTTTCTCCAGCTGCTCCCGCACCGAGGCCTCCAAGCGCGCCGACGTCTCAAACTGCGCGAGTAGCTCCTCCGTCAGTCGCTCGATCTTCTCCTCCAGCGGCTGGCCGTCCTCCCCCACATTGGCGGATCCCACGTATCGCCCCGGCGTCAGTGCATAGCCCGAAGCCTTGATCTCCGCGAGCGTCGCCGACCTGCAAAATCCCGGTACGTCCTCGTAAGTCAGCCCCTTTTTCGAAGCCGACGGGGTGCCCCGCCAAGCATGGAAGGTGCCAGCGATGCAAGCGAGGTCATCGTCCGACAGCGCTCGCTCCGTGCGGTCCACCATGTGCCCCAGCTCGCGGGCATCGATGAACAGCACCTGCCCGCGCCGGTCGACCGACCCGCGAGCGCCCGGTGCCTTGTCCTTGGCGAAGAACCACACGCACACCGGGATCCCGGTGGAACGGAACAGCTGCGTCGGCAGCGTCACCATGCAGGAGACGAGGTCGGCCTCGACGAGGCGGGCGCGGATCTCGCCTTCGCCGCCGCTGTTGGAGGACATCGACCCGTTGGCCATGACGACGCCGGCGGAGCCGCCGGGGGCGAGCTTGGACAGGATGTGCTGGATCCACGCGTAGTTCGCGTTCGTCGCTGGGGGCGTGCCGAACCGCCAGCGCCGGTCCTCAGGGTCACGGGTCCACGCTTTGACGTTGAACGGAGGGTTCGCCATCGCGTAGTCGACCTGGAGGTCGGGGTGGACGTCGCGGGCGAAAGTGTCTTGCCAGGACGGGCCGAGGTCGCCGCCGAGGCCGTGGACGGCGAGGTTCATCTTCGCCATCCGCCAGGTGCGCTCGTTGAACTCCTGCCCGTAGACGGCGATGGCCTGAGGGTCCTTGGCGTGCCGCTCGAGGAACTTCTCCGTCTGGACGAACATGCCGCCGGAGCCGCAACACGGGTCGTACACCCGGCCGCTGTACGGCTCCAGCACCTCCACTAGCACCCGCACCACGCCGGGGGGTGTGTAGAACTCCCCGCCGCGCTTGCCCTCGGCGGCGGCGAACTTCCCGAGGAAGTACTCGTACACCTCACCGAGCAGGTCGCGAGCCTTCGAGGCGCCCTCGCCGCGGAAACGCGCGTTGGAGAACAGGTCCACGAGTTCGCCGAGGCGGCGCTGGTCGACGCTGTCCTTGTTGAAACCGGACGGTAGCGTTCCCCGCAGGGTCGGGTTCGAAGCCATGACGTGGGTGTTGGCCTCGTCGACGAGGGTGCCGATCGTTTTGGCCGGCTGATCACCCGACGCGGGCAGCCCCTTGGCGTTCTCGGCGAGGTAGGACCAGCGCGCGGTCTGCGGGATCCAGAAGACGCCGTGACCGGTGTACTCGTCGGCGTCGTTGAGCAGGCCCTCGACCTGGTCTTCCCGCAGGTCGTCGGCGAGCAGTTCCGCCCGGAGCTGGTCGCGGCGCTCGTCGAAGGCGTCGGAGATGTACTTGAGGAACACCAGGCCCAGGACGACGTCCTTGTACTGCGAGGCGTCCATGGAGCCGCGGAGCTTGTCCGCGGCCTTCCAGAGCGTGTCCTTGAGCTCCTTCATCGTAGTGGGAGCGGCCGGTGCCGCGGCGCGTTTCCTCGGGGGCATGATCAGCCTTCCTGGTCGTCGGTCGGTTCGTCGGGTTCAGCGGGGAAGCGCACTGCGCGGGTCGTGGTCGCCTCCAGCATCTCGGCGGTCAGGGCGTCCGCTGCGGCCAGGCGCGTCGCGAGGTCGTCCCGCACGGCGCGGACTTCCCGCAGCGCTCGCTCCAGGTGTGGCCCCTGCCCGTCGGGGACCACCGGGACGGTCCACGACCGCCACGGCCCCCGCCCGGGACCGGCACGGACGGCCTGCGCTACCACCTCCGGCCCCAGCCAGCCTGACGCCGCTTCCCCGATACGCAGTACCCGGGCCGGGAACCGCACGGCCGACAGGCCCTCCCGGTCCACGACCGCGCCCACCGCAGGGGAGGTGCAGAAGACGACGTCGCCCGGGGCGGTGAACTGCACTGCCGGGACGGCGGCGACCAGCGCGAGTCGGTCCACCCGCCGCGGTGCCGTGGCGTCGCCGATCAGGTCGGCCGGGGACAGCACGCGGGTGCTGCCCCCGGGGAGCGCGACGTCCGGGAAACGGGTGCCGCTGAGGACGTGGACCGTCCCGTCGGCGACGAGGTCGCCCAGCCGGACCCGGGTCGCGACCTGCGGCTCACCGTGGTCCACCGTCAACGTCAGCGCGGGGAGGGGGCGGGTGAGGCGCTCCGTGAGCGCATCGAGGCGCAGGGCCTCGGCGGCCGCGGGGTTCACCGCGAACCGGGCGCTGCTCCGGGCTCCCCGCAGCAGGTCGTCGAGAGGGGCCACGTCCTGACGGCGGACCGGCCGCAGGAACCGGTAGGCCCGCCCCTGCAGGGGGTCGAGGTGGTCGATCACGGCCAGCACGTCGGACACCAGGTCGAACGTGACGTCCGGGGCCAGTGTGGACGCGCTGAGGTCCGCGAGCCCGACGCTGTCGTGCGGTTCGGCGTCGAGAACCCACAGCGCGAGGGACTGGCGGGGACGGACCGTCCACGACCCCGCCGGCAGACGGACGACGGCGCGGACACGACCGGTACGCAGAGCCGCCGCGCGGTGGTCGTGGACCGCAGCTCCGGGAGCCGCGTCGCACAGCGCACTCGCCGGCCCCACGACCACGGCGCGCTGACCGCCGGTGAGACCCACCGTCAAAGCGCGCACCGCCTCCGCGATCTCCACGTCCGTCGTCGCCGGGCGGTACGGGGTGGGGAACTGCGCCACCAGGACAGCGTTCCCGGGCAGCGCGGTGCCGTCGTGATCGGCGGCAAACCAGCCCATCGCCGCCGACCGGCGCCGCAGCGACCGCAACGACTCCCCGTTCCCCGTCGGCACCAGGACCCGAGGTGGCTCGACATCGCCCCGCCGGGCCGCCAGGTGAGCCAGGAGGTCGTCACTGCCGGACGCGTCGCACAAGACCGGATCGGCGCTGCGCTGCAGCAGCTCCTCGACCACCGAGGCCACCAGGTCCAGGAGCGGACCCCCGAACGCCGTCGACACGTGGTCCCCGAGCCCCAGCCGGTACCGGGCGGCGTACAGGGACGTGACCGCGCGCACCGGCGTCCTGGCTGCCTCGACGACGGCGTCCACGACCCCGCTGACGCCGACCACCCGCCGGCCCAGCGCCTCGACCTCCCGGCGCAGGAAACGGTCCGCCCGGTCATGCTCCGCGGCGGCTTCCAGCAGCTCCTCCTCGTCCTGCCCGAGAGATCCACCCACGCAGGCGCGCAGTGCCAGGAGCGCCGTCACGGCGGGAAAATGGTCGCGCGTCGAAGTGCCGCCGGTCAGCGCGAAGAGCGCCACGTCGAGAGCGGCGTCAGGGTTGTTGCCCAACGAGCGTTCCCGCAGCCAGTCCGCGACCTCATTCGCTCGAAACAGGTCGCGGCCACCGTCCTGGCGGGCGATCGGGGGGAAGTCGGAGTAACGGCGCTGCCACACCGACACCACGGGGCGACTGACGCCAGTGAGTAGGGCGATGTCCGTGCGACTGAGCAACTCGCCGTCGACACCACCTCGTCCGGTCATGGGGTCACCGTAGTCGATTATGGGAGATGTCTGTGTCGACTTTCTGATAAGGGGGGTTATCGCTAAAGCGACTGGATTGTACGGGCGAACAGGCCACACCATCGTGAGCAACGGAGCGCACCGGGCAGCTCCCGAGATGAGGAGCGTGACACGCATGACGCAGGACTGGTCGGAACTGGGTGTGACCATCGCAGGCGCGGCGATCGGGGTGATCCTCCCCCTCCTGTTCACCCGCAGCGGCGGTGGTGGAGGTCGGAGCGTGGACGGCAGCACCGTCCACGGCGACGTCCACCAAGGCGACGACAACCGCCGTTATAAGGTCCGCATCGACAGACGAACCATCAACAGGATCAACGCGCCGGTGCGGATCGACGTACCCCAGCCCGTGCCCGCCGGCCCGCCGCCGCCTCCGCGTCCCGCCGAGAACACCAGTGACGACGACGCCATGGGCAGGGTCGTCGTCTTCGCCCTCGTCGGCCTGCTCTGCGTCGTCGGCTACATCCGCTACCGGGACGCCGTGATCACCGTCGCGATGTCCGCGCAGCTGTTCGCCTTCTCCGCCGCCGCGATGGCCCTGCTCGTCGCACGGGTGCGGTCCGTGGTCTACAGCACGGGCGTGACGACCCAGCTGCTCCTGGACCTCGTCATGGGTGCCGTTGCCCTCCTGGGGCTGCGTTGGCTCGCCGACCCGCCCTTCGCCGGTTCCGTGGACGTGCAGGCCGTGTTCTCCGGCGGTCAGAGCCTGGGCGCCGCGCAGTTGTTCGAGCAGTTCGGCAGCACTGCCGTCTTCTTCATCCTCTACCAGCTCGGTGGGCTTCTGTTCTCCTGCCTCGCCATGGCGTTCGTCGTCCTGCACGCGATCAAGGTCTACCTCGCCGCCGGCGCCGCCGTCCGTGCTGCGAACGATCCATCCTACGTCCCCGGCTCGTTCCGGCGGTGGATGCTGCGAACCGGCGGCACTCCGTCAGGGTGCTGGTCGGCTGCGATCTTCGCCTCCCTCGTCGGCGCGGTCCTGGTCTCTGGCCTGGGTTACGAGTTGATGGAGCAGCTGCAGTCGATCGGCGAGCGGTGGTTGCCGAGTACGGCGCCCGGCGCGTGAACCCCAAACCAGTAACCCGATCCAGGAGGAGAACGCTGTGTTCAGCAGGAACACTGACTGGCCCACGGCCATCGCCGCAGACGACGGGGAGGGTGTGGAAGCAGCGATCGACTGGTGCTTGGAGCACCTCGGTGACGGCGAGACGCTCACCGTGTGGACACACCTGAAGTCCAACCTCGCGAACAACACTGCTCTCGATCAGCTCGTCGCGCGGTACTCCAACGTCCAGCACGTCACCCGGAGAGGTGGCGTCGGTCTACGACGACGAGGTCCAGTGCTCATGGCGTGGGCCGACATGGACGACATCGCCGACCTGCTGCGCTTCGGGTCCCACCACGTGACGGCGCTCGCCGTCCTCAGCTGGGACGACGAGGCGGTGCGGCCCTGGGCGGCGGCTGCGAAGCCAGTCGTTCTCGGTAACCCCTCCTCGTGGACGGACCTCGTCGTGGAGTTGGACCCGGTGGTCGTCGAAGCGCTCGACGACCTGACGGGGTTCATCAACCACAACAACACGATCAGCGGTGGGCACGAGAAGGAGCACGTCGTCTCCACGCTGTTCGCCCTGTACGACGCCGGGTTCCAGCTCGCCCCGAAGGCGATGCAGGGGTGGGTACTTGCACACGGTTGGGCGGGGGACAACCCCCTTCAGCTCGCCACCGACGCGAAAGACATCGGCCGAGGCCGACGCCCGCGGGCCCGCCAGGTGCTTCGAGCCGACTACATCGAGCAGCTGCGCCGACAGGTGGAAGATCGCGATCCTCGACCCTGAAACGGGTGGACCACGCCCGTCCGGCTCCGCGAGTCTGGTGGGCGTGAGCACGTCCGCAGCCGTCGCCTCCGGAGGCAACCGCGTCCGCTGGCCGGACCTGCCCACCGCCGTCCACGCCGCCGTCGCCGAGGTGCTCGGCGCGCCCGTCACGCGCGCCGCCTCCCAGCCCGGGGGTTTCTCGCCCGGGTCGGCCGACCGCGTCGAGACGGCCGCCGGGGCCCGCGCCTTCGTCAAGGCCGTGAGCCCGGCGCAGAACGAGCACACGCCCGCGCTGCACGCCCGCGAGGCGCGCATCGCCGCCCGTCTGCCCGCGGGCGTCCCGGCCCCGCGGTTGCTCGGCGCCCGCGAGGTGGGGGACTGGCAGGTCCTCGTCCTGGAGGACGTGCCCGGCCGGCACCCGGCCCTGCCGTGGCGGGCGGACGAGCTGGCCCTCGTCGTCGCGGCCCTGGAGGCGCTCGCCACCGTCGGCACGCCCTGCCCCGTCCCGGACCTGCCGACCGCGCGGGAGTCGCTGGCGTGCGAGCTGCCCGCCGACGCGCTGGCGCACCTCGACGGGGACTCGCTCGTCCACCTCGACCTGCGAGCGGACAACCTGCTCCTCGCCGGCGGCCGGGCCGTCCTGGTCGACTGGCCCCACGCCTGCCGCGGGCCGGCGTGGCTGGACCTGCTGGCGCTGCTGTTCGAGGTGGACCGGCTGGGTGGTGAGGACCTCGCCGAGGACACGCTGCGGACCTCCCCGCTGACCCGGGACGTCGACCCCGACGTGCTGACGGTCGTCCTGACGGGCTTCGCCGCCTTCTTCCTGACGCGCGCCGCGGAGCCGGACCCGCCCGGGCTGCCGACCCTGCGCGCCTTCCAGCGTGCCCAGGGGCAGGCGCTGGAGCGGTGGGTCGCGCGGCGGACCCGGCACGGCTGAGCGCGGGGGAGAATGGGGTGGTGACCACCCTGCCCTCCGACCAGCTGACCGACGTCCCCGCCGAGCAGGTGGCCGCCGAGTCCGCCCGCCGCCGCACCATCGCCGTCATCAGCCACCCGGACGCCGGGAAGTCGACGCTCACCGAGGCCCTCGCCCTGCACGCGAAGGCGTTGCGCGAGGCCGGTCACGTCCACGGCAAGGCCGGTCGCGCCGGGGTCGTCACCGACTGGCAGGACATGGAGAAGCAGCGCGGGATCTCCATCAGCTCCGCCGTCCTGCAGCTGGACCACCGCGACACGGTCGTCAACGTCGTGGACACCCCCGGGCACGCCGACTTCTCCGAGGACACCTACCGCGCGCTCACGGCCGTCGACGCCGTGATCATGCTCATCGACGCGGCCCGCGGCATGGAGGTCCAGACCCGCAAGCTGTTCGGCGTCTGCAAGCAGCGCGGGCTGCCCGTCGTCACCGTCGTCAACAAGTGGGACCGGCCCGGCCAGGAGGCGCTCGCCCTGCTCGACGAGGTCGAGTCCGTGACCGGTCTGCGACCCACCCCGGTGACGTGGCCTGTCGGCATCGCGGGTGACTTCCGGGGGCTGCTCGAACGCTCCACCGGCGGGTACGTGAAGTACACGAAGGCCCCCGGCGGGGCGACCCTCGCCGTCGAGGAACGCATGGACGCCGCGGGCGCCGAGGCCGCCGAGGGCGACGCGTGGCGGCAGGCCGTCGACGAGCACGAGCTGCTCGCCGCGACCGGCGCCGACCACGACGAGGAGGAGTTCCTCGGGTTCCGCACGACGCCGGTGTTCTTCACCGCCGCCGTCGCGAACACCGGGGTCGGGCAGGTCCTCGACGCCCTCGTCGACATCGCCCCCTCCCCGCGCGACCAGCGCGACGTCGCCGGGGAGGTCCACCCCGTCACGAGCCGGTTCACCGCGCAGGTGTTCAAGACGCAGACGGGCATGAACCCCGCCCACCGCGACCGCCTCGCGTTCGCGCGCATCCACTCCGGGGTGTTCCACCGCGGCATGACCGTCCGCGACGACCGCAGCGGCCGGCCCATGGTCCTCAAGCACGTCCAGACGGTGTTCGGGTCCGACCGCTCCACCGTCGACGTCGCCTGGCCCGGGGACGTCATCGGCCTCGTCAACGCCCGGCACGTCAACGTCGGGGACACGTTGTCCGAGAACGGCCGCACCGCTTACCCGCCGCTGCCGGTGTTCGCCCCCGAGCACTTCCGCACCGTCCGCCCCAAGGACCTCGGGTCGGGCAAGCAGTTCCGCCAGGGGTTGCGCGAACTCGACGCCGAGGGCGTCGTCCGCGTCCTCACCTCCGACTCCCGCGGCGACGGGGAACCCGTGCTGTCCGCCGTCGGCGCGCTGCAGTTCGACGTCGTGCAGTACCGCATGACCCACGAGTTCCGCTCGCCCGTCCTGTTCACCGAACTGCCGTTCACGACGGCGCGGATCATCGAGGCCAAGGACGCCCCGCTGCTGCGGTCGCACCGCGGCTGCGAGGTCGTGCAGAACGCCGAGGGGCGGGTGTTCGCGCTGTTCACCGACGAGTGGCGGGTGCGCAGCTTCGAGCGCGACAACCCGGACGTGAAGCTCGAGGAGCTCGTCGCGACGAGCGACTGACACCGACGGCGGCCCGCTGCGCCGGACGAGTGTTCCCGCCCGGCGCGGCGGTGCGCTGCGGCAGACTGGAACCGTGACGACCGACCACCGCGAGCTCGGGCGCGTCCCGGCCGACGGCGGTCGTCTCGACCCGCGCCTCCAGGCGACCTCGTCGGGGACGGCCCACGGCGCCCTGACGTCCCGCGTCGGGACGGCGGACGAGGACCGGGAGCGGGGAGGGGAGGGGACCTGATGGTCGAGGTGTTGTTCGAGGGTCGCGTCTGTGTCGACTACCACCAGTTCTACCTGGAGTCCGGAGAGGCGGAGGGGACGTTCACGGAGGCTTTCGAGGGGCAGGAGAACGGTCTGCTGGGGGGTGGTGTCCCCGGCGCGCTGACCGTGTCGGTGGGGACGGCCCTCGGGAACGTGGGCCTGCGGGTCCTCCTCCGGGACGACGAACCCGCCGAGCCGGGCCTCGAGTGGGAGGACGTGGTCGAGGTGTCGTTCACCCCGGCCGGTCGCGAGGTGGGTGTCCGGGAACCGCTCGGCGGGCCGGTCGTCCGGTTCGGCCTACCTGCCGCCGACTACCGCGTCCGGCTCTGCGCCCGGGGGATCGACGACGCCTGGGACGGCACGGTCGGTGAGGACGAACCGCTCGTGGACCACTACGAACTCACCTTCTGGCCCGCGGCGCCCGCTGCCGACGCCGTCGTCCGACTGACGAGCCGGAACGAAGTCGCGGCCCATCGGGCCCGGGACCCCGAACTGGCCCGGGAGGACCTCGCCGCCGCCTGGGAGGGGGACCCGCCCGACGACCGGCTGGTGGCCGACGGCCTGGCCGAGTGGTTCACCCGTCTGGACCGGCCGCTGGCGGAGGCCCTTCTGGCCGCTGGCCCCCTCGTGCAACGGCAGGTGGCGTACTGGGCCGCTGAACGCGGATTGCGCGAGTCCGGCATCGTCGACCTCGACGTCGTCGCGGCGGGCCTGTGGTCGTTGCGGGCCGACCGTCCCCTGCCACCGCCGTTCACCGATCCGGGCTGGATGTACCAGGTGCTGGACGACCACCCGGAGAACCCCCGTCGAGTCGTGCGGGTCCAGGGGCACGAGAACGACCAGGGGGGAGCAGCCCTCTTCGCCGTGCTCCAAGCCATCGACCCCGACCCTCTGGACGCTGCGTTCAGCGCGATCTCCGGGCTGCGGGGCGTCGTGGGTGACGAGGGGGCCGGCGCCGTCCTGGCTGCGGCGCGCGCCGCCCTGGCCCAGCTCGTGGAGGAGTTGGGCCCCGAGCCACGACCCGACAGTCGCGCTTCCGTGCCCCACGAGGACGTCGGGGTGCACTTCGTCGAGGTCGGGCCGGACGAGGGCTGGTTCGAACCCGGAACCCTGCTGTCCCCGGACGATCCTGCGGCGCAGTACCTGGACCCACGGCCCGCGCGGCAGCAGATCGCGGACCTCGCCGCAGCACTGCCCGACCTCGTGCCCCGTCTCGAGGCGATCGAGCCCGGGCAGCAGCGGGACCTCGCCTTCGAACTCGCCCGCAACGCCTGCCAGATGAGTGGGCTGAACCAGCTCCACTGGGTGAACGACGCGTTCCTCGCCTTCGGTCAGACGTCGTCGCCGGAACCCTGGTCCACCGGTGCAGAGGGGGCGTGGCTCATGTCGCACCCTCGGCTCGGGGAGCGGACGACCCTGCACGACGGGGTTCCCGTCCCCGCGTGGCCGCTGGCCCTGCGCGCAGTGAAGCACGCCGTCGGTCCCGACCCCGGTCACGCGTTGCTGCTGTCGCTCGTCGCTGCTCTGCAGACCGCCGGCGACACCCGGAGGGAGGACGTCCTGAGGTTCGTCGAGCACCGCCTGTCGGTGTGACGGGACCTCAGCCCGTGAACCGCCCCGGCGTCGTCCCCAGCACCCGTCGGAAGTGCCGCGTGAGGTGCGGCTGGTCGTGGAACCCGGCGAGCACGGCGGCCTCGGCGGGGCGGTGCCCGGTGAGCAGCAGGCGCCGGGCGAGGTCGACGCGCCGGCCGGTGAGGTAGGCGTGCGGCGGCATCCCGACCTCCCGGGTGAACGTGCGGACGAGGTGGGCGCTGGACACCCCGAACCGGGCGGCCGCGTCGGCCAGCAGCACGCCGTCGACGACGTGCTCGTCGAGCAGGGTCCGCAGCCGGCGGGCCAGGGGCGCGTCGCGCCGGTGCGAGGGCGGGGTCCGCAGGACGTGGGCGGTGACGGCGTCGAGCAGCACCGCGGCCCGGGCGTGGACGTCGAGGGGGTCGGCGTCGAGCACCGGGTCACCGCTCAGTCGGGCGTGCAGGTCCCGGGCCGCGGCGGTCAGGCGGGGATCGGGCAGTTCGGGCGCGTCCGCCAGCCGGCCCGCGGCGGTCGTGGGTAGGGCGCCCGGTTCGAGGTAGAGCACGCGCTTGCGGAACCCCGTCGCCGTCGCGGCCCGGCCGTCGTGCGGGACGTGCGGCGGCAGCAGCGTCACGTGGCGGCCGGTGTCGTGCGGGCGGCGGTCGAGGTCGTAGTGCACGGCTCCGTCCTCGACGAGCAGCAGCGTCCACGTGTCGTGCGTGTGCAGCGGGTAGGCGTGCTCGACGAACCGGGCGCTCAGCACCTCCGCGATGCCGGGGACGTCCGGCCGGTGGCTGCGCACGCGTTCCGAGCCCACGTCAGGAACGTACAAGACCCCCGCACCCCGCCCGGGGGACCGTGGCGCTCGTGACCGACACCCGCCCCGACACCCGCCCCGACACCCGCACCGCCGTCCTCGTCCGCGACGACCTCGCGCCCTGGCAGCGCCTCAACGTCACGGCCTTCCTCCTCAGCGGGATCACCGCGGCCCACCCCGAGCTGGTCGGGGAGCCCTACGCCGACGCCGACGGCAACGCCTACCTCGCCCTGCTCGGTCAGCCCGTCCGCGTGTTCGAGGGCGACGCGGCGACCCTGCGCGCCGCCCGGCAGCGGGCCGTCACCCGTGACCTGTCGACCGCCCTGTTCACCGCGGAGATGTTCACGACCGGCCACGACGCGGCCAACCGGGCCGCGGTCGCGGCGGTCGCGGCGGCGGACCTCGACGTCGTCGGCCTCGCCGTGCACGGCCCGAAGAACGGGGTGGACAAGGTTCTCAAGGGAGCCCGCGCGCACCCCTGACGCTCGGTTACATTCAGGAGGTGACCTCGGGCAACACCTTCACGGGACCTCCCGGATCGGTGGACGTGCGCCTCGAGGAGGACCCGCCCCTCGTGCTGGTGACGCTCGCCGGCGAGGTCGACACCGACCTCGGACCCGAGTTCGAGCGGTGCGTCGACGAGGCGCTCGCCGCCCGCCGGCCCGTCGTCGTGGACGCGACGGACGTCACCTTCATGGACTCCACGGGGCTGGGGTTCCTCGCCCGCCTCGCCTCGCGCAGCGGGGAACGCCGCATCACGGTGCGTGGAGCGCCCGAGCACGTGCGCCACCTCGTCCACCGTGCTCGACTGGAGGAGATGATCGACCTGCAGACCCGCCCCGGTACCCCCGCGTGAGCCGCCTCGACGTCCTCGACTGGCGCCGCCGCGTCACCGACCTCTACGCCGCCGTGCGGGCCTCGGCTCCCGAGGAGGGTCACGCGCTCTGGCGCGCCGGGCGCGAGGACCTCTTCACCCACCACCCGGCCGGGCCGCTGCTGCCCGCCGACCGCGCCGCCTTCACCGGGCTGCCCGTCGCGCCCTACGACCCCGCGCTGCGGTTCGAGGTGCCCGTCGAGGACGCGGGAGCACTCCGGCGCGAAGCCGTCACCGGCACCGACGGCACCGTCGTCTTCGAACGGGTCGGCACCGTCACGCTGCCCGGGGTGGGCGCGCTGGACCTCTGGTGGCTCGACCAGTACGGCGGTGGGCTGTTCCTGCCGCTGAAGGACCCCGGCCCCGGGTACGGCGGCGGCCGCTACCTCCTGGACACCGTCAAGGGCGCCGACCTGGGCAGCACCGCGCGCGGTCTCGTCGTCGACCTCAACTTCGCCTACCCGCCGAGCTGCGCCTACGACCCGGCGTGGGCGTGCCCGCTGCCCCCGCCCGGCAACGTCGTCGACGTGCCCGTCGCGGCCGGCGAACTCGCCGGCCCGTGGGGCGGTTGATCCCTCAGTCGAACGGGACCGCTTGCGCCGGAACGCGATCGCGCAGGTCCACCACGCGCGGTGCCCGGCCCCGGCGCCACGCGCCCAGCAGCAGTTCCGTGGCCTCCTCGTCGCTCGCGCAACGGAACATGCCGAGGGTGTAGATGCGGGCGGCCTCCTCGGCCTGCCGGTGCCAGGAGAACTCCTCGCCCAGCTGCAGGTACACGTCGACGTCCGCGCCGCGGCTGTCGAGGACCTCGTCGGCCAGGGCGACGGCCTCGCGCAGGTGCCCGCACACCAGCAGCGCCGCCACGACGTAGCAGCGGGTGTCGGGGGCGACGTGGTCGCCGGTGCCGAGCGCCTCCCGGGCCAGCCGCAGGGAGCGTCGCGCGTCCCCGGCGAAGGCGGCGTGCTCGCTGGCCGCCACCAGCAGCCGGCCCCGCGTCACGGAGTCGCCCGGCACCGCGCGCCGCGCCCAGGTCTGCAGGAGGTCGGCGACGGCCCGTTGCCCCCGGGCGTCGTTGGCCGCGCTCAGTTCGACCCGTTCGAGGTCCTCGCAGCTCACAGGTGCTCGCACCGTTCGAACCTAGTGAGACGACTCCTCGCCCGTCGCGCCCGCGGAGCCCGTTCGGCCAGGGTTCACGCGTTCGGCGCAAGCTCCACGATCACGGGGGCGTGGTCGGAGGCCCCCTTGCCCTTGCGTTCCTCGCGGTCGATGGTGGCCCCGCTGACGCGCTCGGCCAGCGCCGGGGAACCCAGCACGAAGTCGATCCGCATCCCCTGGCGCTTCGGGAAGCGCAGCTGCGTGTAGTCCCAGTACGTGTACGTGCCCGGACCGGGTGCGTACGGCCGCACGACGTCGGCGAACCCGGCGTCCACGAGGGAGCCGAACTCCGCGCGCTCGGGCTCCGAGACGTGGGTGGCGCCCGCGAAGAAGTCCACGTCCCACACGTCCTCGTCGGTGGGGGCGACGTTGAAGTCCCCGACGAGGGCCACCTGCGCCCGCGGGTCCTGCGCCAGCCAGCCCGCCCCCGCCGACCGCAGCTCCTGCAGCCACGCCAGCTTGTAGACGTAGTGCGGGTCGTCGAGCCCGCGGCCGTTCGGCACGTACAGGCTCCACACGCGCACCCCGCCGCACGTCGCCCCGATCGCGCGGGCCTCCGCCACGGCGGGTTCACCGAAGTGCGGCACGTCGGCGGAGAAGCTCGTGCTGACGTCCTCCAACCCCACGCGCGAGACGAGGGCCACGCCGTTCCACTGCGACAGGCCGTGGTGGGCGACCTCGTAGCCGAGGTCGAGGAAGGCCTGCTCGGGGAACTGCTCGTCCTTGCACTTGGTCTCCTGCAGCGCCACGACGTCGACGTCGCTGCGGTCGATCCACGCCAGCACGCGGTCGAGGCGGGCACGGACGGAGTTCACGTTCCAGGTCGCGAGGCGCACGCGCGGGACGTTACCGCCCGCGGCCCCGGGTGCCCGGACGAGCCGCCCGCAGCACCTAAGCTTCGGGACCGTGAGCACCGACCGAGAACGTCTCGCCGACCTCGTCGCGGCCAAGGCCGTCGTCCACGGCAGGGTCACGCTGTCCAGCGGCGAGGAGGCCGACCACTACGTCGACCTGCGCCGGATCAGCCTCGACGGCGAGGCGTCCGCCCTCGTCGGGCCCGTCCTGCTGGACCTGGTGTCGGACTGGGACTTCGCCGCCGTCGGGGGGCTCACCATGGGCGCCGACCCCGTCGCCCTCGCCGTGGTCCACGCCGCCAACGCCCGCGGCTGGGCGCAGGCCCACGACGGTGCCGCGCTCGACGCGTTCGTCGTCCGCAAGGCCGAGAAGGCGCACGGCCTGCAGCGCCGCATCGAGGGCCCCGACGTCGCCGGCCGCCGCGTGCTGGCCGTCGAGGACACCTCCACCACGGGCGGGTCGGTCCTCACCGCCGTCGCGGCGCTGCGCGAGGCCGGCGCCGAGGTCGTCGGCGTCGCCGTCATCGTCGACCGCGACACCGGCGCCAAGGAGAGGGTCGAGGCCCAGGGCGTCCCCTACCGCTACGCCTTCGGCCTCGCCGACATCGGGCTCGCCTGATGGGCGCCGCCGGGACGGTCGTGCTGGTCGTCGTCGTCCTCCTCGTCCTCGTCGCCGCGCTGTGGGCCCTCAGCACGCGCGCCGGTCTCGTCCGGATGCGGGACCTCGCCGTCGAGGCCGGGGCGCTCGCCGAGCAGCGTCGCAGCCGGCTCGCGGACCTGTCCGCGCACGTCGTCTCCCAGGAGGCCACCGAGAGCGGCGCCGACCCGCAGACGGTCAAGGCGCTCGCCGACGCCGAGCACCGGCTCGCGGGGGACGTGGCCTTCCACGACGCCGCCGTCCGCGCCTACGACGCCCGCCTGCACGCCGTCCCGGCGTCCTGGGTCGGGGCCCTGTCCGGGCTGCACCCGCTCGGCGCGGCGGCCGAGCACCAGCGCTGAGCGTGCTCGCCGAGGTCCTCCCGGCGCTGCGCTGCCCCCACTGCGCCGGGCAGCTCGACCTGTCCGGTCGGGTCCTCGGGTGCGCCGCGGGACACCGGTTCGACCTCGCCCGCCAGGGGTACGTGAACCTGGCCGTGGGCCGCTCGGCCCCCGGTGACACCCCCGGGATGGTCACCGCCCGCGACGCCTTCCTCTCCGCGGGCCACTACGGGCCGGTCGCGGCGGCGCTCGCCGACCGCGCGGTCCCCGGCCTCGTCGTCGACGTCGGCGGGGGGACCGGGTACTACCTCGCGGCCGTCGTCGAGGCCACCGGCGGGCGGGGGGTCGTCGTCGAACCGTCCGCCGCGGCGCTGCGCCGCGCCGCGCGCGCCCACCCGCGCGTCGCGGCCGTCGGGGCGGACGTCTGGCGCGGGCTGCCGTTCGCGACGGGGTCCGTCGACGTCGTGACGACCGTGTTCGCCCCGCGCGGCGTGGCCGAGGTCGCGCGGGTGCTGCGGCCCGGCGGCCGCTGGGTCGTCGTGACCCCGCTGGCCGAGCACCTCCGGGAGGTGCGCGGACCCCTCGGCATGGTCGGGGTGGAGGAGCGCAAGGCCGAGCGCCTGCACGCCGACCTCGCCGACGGGGCCGGGTTCGAGGTCCTGGCCGAGGACGAGCTGCGCTTCACCCGCACGCTGGAGCGCGACAGCCTGCGCGCGCTCGTGCTCATGGGCCCCAGCGCCCACCACGTCGACGCGGCCGCCCTCGACGCGCGGCTCGACGCCGCCCTCGCCGGCCGGCCCGGGGGCCTCGACGTCACCGTGGGTGTCCGGCTCACGGTCGCCGGCCCGGCTCGTTGACCTCGCAGGACCCGTCGCTCAGTCGGGTGCCGGACGACGGGCCACCCCCGGGACCGGGCGGACGGCGGGGCCGAGGCCCTCGACGGTCACGGTGAGCGAGACGGCCGCGAGGTGCGCGGCGAGCCCGTCGGCCCCGCCCCGGGCGACGGCGACGACGGCGTGCCAGCCGTCCCCGGCCCACTGCACGTCCTCGACGGCGAAGGCGCGGCGCAGCTCGGCCTCCACCCGGCCGCCGTCGGCGAGGCCGGCCGAGACCCGGACCAGCTCGACCCACCGCCGCGCGACGGTGCCGGCCCCGGTGAGGGCCGCGCTCACCGACCCGCCGTAGGCGCGGACGAGCCCGCCGGTCCCCAGCAGCACCCCGCCGAACCAGCGGGTCACGACGACGGCGACGTCGCTCACCCCCGCGCCCCGCAGCGCGGCGAGCATCGGCGCGCCGGCCGTCCCGGCGGGTTCGCCGTCGTCGGAGGAGCGCTGCCCCTGCCCGTCCTCGCCGAGCACCCACGCGGTGCAGTGGTGCCGCGCGTCGGGGAACTCCCGGCGCACCCGGGCCACGACGTCCTCGGCGTCCGCGACGGAGGCGACGGGTTCCAGGGTCGTCAGGAAGCGGGAGCGCTCGACGACGAGCTCGGTGCGGACGGCGCGGGCCGGGACGGGCAGCGGGTCGCTCACGAGCGTGCGCGGGCCCGGCGGCGGCGGACCCAGGAGACGAGCGGGGCGACGATGGAGACGAGGATCGCGACTCCGGCGATGGAGTAGGCCAGCGTCCGCACCCACGGCAGGGAGTCGGCCGCGTACCCGGCGAGGACGAGCAGCGCCCCCCAGCACAGCGCACCGACGACGTTCGCGGAGGCGAACTTCGGGTACGACATGGCGGCGGTGCCGGCGATGATCGGGGTGAACGCCCGCAGCCACGGGATGAAGCGGCAGGCCACGACGGCGAACCAGCCGTACTTGGCGTAGAACGCCTCGGCCTTGGGCAGGTGGTGGGCGGCCTTGCCGGCGCGGCGCAGCAGCCAGGGGCGGCCGAGCCGGCGACCGGACCAGTAGCCGACGGTGTCACCGAGGATCGCGGCCAGCGTCACCCCGACGACGAGGACCGGCAGCGACAGCGGGGAGTCCTCGCGCGCGGCGAGCAGGCCCGCGGTGAACAGGACGCTGCTGCCCGGCAGCCAGAACCCGACGAGGGTTCCCGTCTCGGCGAAGACGATCCCGAAGACGAGCACGTACAGACCGAGCGCGCCCAGGTCCTCCAACGGGGGGTCGGCGAGGTGGGCGAGCCAGTCGGACACCCCGCGATCCTCTCAGGGGGAAGGGTGCCCTCACGCGGTGAGGGTGGCGAGCCGGGCCCTCTCGTCGTCGTCGAGCCGCCGCGGCCGGCCCGTGGCGAAGTCGTAGGCCACGCACACCGTCGACGCCGTGACGTAGGTCGTCGGGACCCCGGTGACGGGCGGGTCCGGTTCGCGGACCTCGTAGTCCACCTCGAAGCTGGCCCCGCCGACCCGGCCGACCCACAGGTCGACGGCCACCGGTTCCATCCGGTAGTCCAGCGGTGCCCGGTACTCGATCGTGTGCTTGGCCACGACCATCCCCGTCGCCAGCATCGGCGCGGACCCCTCGGGGGAGGCCATCCCGAAGGCCCGGACGCGGGCCTCCTCGAGCAGCCTCAGCAGCTCGACGTTGTTCACGTGGCGGTAGGCGTCCATGTCGCCCCACCGCAGGGACAGGAGCAGGCGCTGGCGCGGCACCCGGACATCCTGCCGGGTGGGTGTCAGCGGCGGTTCTGGGGGGTCTGGTGCTCGGGGACGGCGGGCTGGGGCGGCAGGCTGTTCGCGCGGCGCTGCTTGGCGCGGTCGCGCAGGTACTCGATGCCGACGGGGATGAGCGACAGAACGACGAGCAGGAGCAGACCGAGTTCGAGGTTCTCGCGGATGAGCCTGACGCTGCCGAGGGCGTAGCCGAGGAGCGTGATGCCGGTCGCCCAGGCCACGGCGCCGATCGCGGAGAAGGTGAGGAAGACGCGGCGCGGCATGGCACCGGCCCCTGCGGCGAGGGTGATGAAGGTGCGGACGACGGGGACGAAGCGGGCCAGGATGATCGCGCGGGCGCCGTAGCGCTCGAAGAAGGCGCGCGTCTGCTCGACCCGCTTCGGCGTCAGCAGCCGGGAGCCCTCCCGCTGGAAGATCGCCGGCCCGACCTTGTGGCCGATCTCGTAGCCGACGACGTTGCCGAGGAACGCCGCGACCGACAGCAGGAGGCAGGAGACCCACAGCGGGTCCTGGAGGATGCCCGAGTGGGTGAACAGCCCGACGGTGAACAGCAGGGAGTCGCCGGGCAGGAAGAACATGAACAGCCCGCACTCGACGAACACGATGGCCACCGAGACCCACAGCGCGGCGATGCCGAGGGAGTCCAGGAAGCTCTCGGGGTTCGCCCAGTCCGGCAGCAGGGCCGGAGCGGCAGCAGGTGCGACGGACCCCAGGGCGGCCGAGAACTCGGCGAGGAATGACACGACCTCAGGGTAAGTGCCGCCGCGGGACCCGAGGGTGGGCCGGCCCGGAGTTCAGCCCAGAGGATGACCGGTCCTCGCCAAGACCACCCGCTCGTCGGACGCCGTACGGGTGGGGCCCGGGTGGGGTGGTGCTCGCCGTCCGGCGCTGCGGCGCCGGACGACGAGCCCTCCCGGGGACGACGCCTCAGACGGTGCGGGTGGTGGGGTCCCAGTCCTGGGGCAGCAGCTCGGCGGGGGTCACGGTGCTGGCCAGGGACACGAACTCCTGCTCGCGGGCGGACTGCTCGATGCAGACCATCGCGTCGAGCACGTGGTGGGCCAGCGCCCCCTGCACCCGGTGCTCGCGCCCGGCGCGGATGGCGCGGGCCATCTCCAGCACCCCGGTGCCGCGGGTGGAGACCGCCTCGGTGCGGGCCAGCAGTTCCCAGTCCTGCCCCGTGCGGCGGCGGACCATGAGGTCGCCGTCGAAGGTGTTCGGGTCCGGCAGGGCCAGCGTGGCCTCGGTCCCGGTGATCTCCACGAACCCGTGCCGGGGCAGGGGGGAGTCGAAGCTGAAGATGCTCTGCGAGCTCTGGCCCCCGGCGAACTGCGCGATGGCGCTGACGTGGGTGGGCACGGTGACGTCGAAGACCTCCCCGGCCTTGGGGCCGGAGCCGATGGTCCGCTGCGGGCGGGAGGTGCCGGCCAGCGCGGCCACGGAGGTGATCGGCCCGAACGCCTGCACCAGCGTCGTCAGGTAGTAGGGGCCGACGTCGAACAACGGCCCGGCGCCGGGGGCGAACAAGAACGCCGGGTTGGGGTGCCAGGACTCCGGGCCCGGGGACTGCATCAACGTCAACGCGCTCAACGGGGTGCCGATGTCCCCGCGGCGCAGCACCGACAGCGCGGTCTGCAGACCGGTGCCGAGGAAGGTGTCGGGCGCGCAGCCCAGCCGGACCCCGCCCGCCTGGGCGGCCGCGATCAGCTGCTGCCCGCCGTCGCGGTCCAACGCGACCGGTTTCTCCGACCACACGTGCTTGCCGGCGGCGATCGCGGCCGAGGAGACCTCCACGTGGGCGGACGGGATCGTCAGGTTGACGACGATCTCGACGTCGTCGTGCTCCAGGACCGCCTCGATGCCGCCGTGCACCGCCACCGAGTGCTCCTCGGCGCGTGCTCTCGCGGCCTGGGGGAACAGGTCGCCGATGGCGTGGACGGCCACGTCGGGGAAGGAGGTGAGGTTCTCCAGGTAGGTGCCGCAGATGACGCCGGCGCCGATGATGCCGATCCCGACCGGCCCGGTGCGGGGTGCGGGGGCGCTCATGCCCGGGCCCCGGTGCCCGCCTGCTGGGACAGGCCCGCGCGCAGGTTGGTGTAGCTGTCGTGGACGGCGGTGAGCATGTCCCCGGTGGTGTCGTCCAGCTCGATGACGCCCAGCTCGACGTCCCCGCACGCGGCCAGGATCGCGGCGGTGTCGATCGCGCCGGTCCCGAACGCGACCTGCGCCTTGTCGTCCCGCGAGCCGTCACCGTCCTTCAGGTGCACCGCCTTCACCCGCGAGCCGAGGCGGTCCAGCAGGTCGGGCACGTCCACCCCGCCCACCACGGCCCAGTAGGTGTCGACCTCCAGCGCCACCGAGGGGTGCAGGTGCTCGGCCAGGACCTCCAGCGCGGGCCGGCCGGCCAGGCGGGTTTCCAACTCGAACTCGTGGTTGTGGTAACCGATGGTGATGCCGTGGTCGGCGGCGCGGGCGGCGGCGGTGTTCAACTCGTCGGCGATCGCGGCCACGTCCTCGCGGGTGCTCCAGCGGGCCCGGTCGACGTGCGGTTCGACGACCAGGGTGGTGCCGGTCGCCCGGGCGGCGGTCAGGACCGCGTCCAGGTCGGCGCCGACCACGCTGGCGTGCGCGGAGGGCGCCGAGAGCCCGTGCGCGGCCAGCGCCGGGGCCAGTTGCCGGGCCGAACCGGTCAGCCCGAACGGTTCGACCTGGGTGAACCCGATCGCGGCCAGCCGGGCCAGCGTGGCCTCGGTGTCAGCAGCCAGCGCCTCCCGGACGCTGTACAGCTGCACCGAGATCCACGACGCGTCGACAGCGGTGGGTGCGGTTGCCTCAGGGGTCATGAGCGGAGTTCGTCCTTCCAGAGGTGACGGACGTCCGCCTGGACGCCCTCGTCCCCGGTCCGGACGCGAACCGAACCGGTTCAGCAACCGTACGTCCGGTCCCCGCCGCAGCGCTACCCCCGGCGTCCCTCGTTACGCTCCGACCGTGACCCAGGGGCTGACCGAGGACGAGCTGGACTTCCTGCACGGGACCTTCGACCTGGCGCGCGAGGGAGCCACGGCCGCCCTCGCGGAGCGGCTCGACGCGGGTGTCCCGGTGAACCTCACGAACTCGGCCGGTGACACCCTGCTGATCCTGGCCGCGTACCACGGGCACGCCGAGACGGTCCGCGCGGTCCTCGAACGCGGCGCCGACCACGCGCGGGTCAACGACAAGGGGCAGACGGCCCTCAGCGCGGCCGTCTTCCGGCGGGCCGGCGAGATCGTCGAGCTGCTCCTCGACGCGGGCGCCGACCCGGGCCTCGGGCGCCAGTCCGGGGTCGCCGTGGCGCAGTTCTTCGACCTCCCCGAGATGGCTGCGCTCCTCGCGGAACGGACCGGACACCGACCCTGAAGCCGCACGTGCGGATCGGTGGACTCGAAGAGCCCGCAGGTGCGGGTTAGGATCCGCGCGTGCCCTCGTACCGCATCCGCGACGTCGCCGACCTGCTCGGCGTCTCCGACGACACCGCCCGCCGCTGGACCGACAGCGCCGCCCTGGCGAGCAGCAAGGACGCCGCCGGCCGCACCGTCGTCGACGGGGCGGCGCTGGCCGCCTTCGCCGTCGAGAACGCGGTGACGGCCGCGACCGACACCACGGCGGTCGCCCGCTCCGCGCGCAACCGCTTCGCCGGCCTCGTCACGCGCGTCGTCGCCGACGGCGTCATGGCCCAGGTCGAGATGCAGTGCGGGCCGCACCGCGTCGTCTCCCTCATGAGCGCCGAGGCCGCCGCCGAGCTCGGCCTGGAACCGGGCAGCCGCGCGACCGCGGTCGTCAAGGCGACCACCGTCATCGTCGAGACCCCCGAGGGGCGCTCGTGAGGGGGCGGGCCCTCGTGGCCGGTCTGGCCGTCGCGCTGCTCGCGGCCTGCGGCGGCGGTGAGGACGGGCCGAGCGCGGCCGGCACGAGCAGCGCCCCCGCCGAACGGACCCTCACCGTCTTCGCGGCCGCCTCCCTGACGGCCACGTTCACGCAGCTCGGCACCGAGTTCGAGGCCGCGCACCCCGGAGTCCGCGTCCGGCTCAACTTCGCCGGGTCCTCCGACCTGGCGACGCAGATCGGCGAGGGCGCACCCGCCGACGTCTTCGCCTCGGCCAACGAGAGCACCATGGCGAAGGTCACCGGGCAGTCCCTGACGGCCGGCGAGCCCGTCGACTTCGCGACCAACGTCCTGGAGATCGCGACCCCGCCGGGCAACCCCGCGGGCATCACCGGGTTCGCCGACCTCGCCCGGCCCGGCGTCAAGGTCGTCGTGTGCGCGCCGCAGGTCCCGTGCGGGGCGGCGACCGAGACGGTGGAGGAGGCGTCCGGGGTGACGTTGTCGCCCGTCAGCGAGGAACCGTCGGTGACCGACGTCCTCGGCAAGGTCACCTCCGGCGAGGCCGACGCCGGCCTCGTCTACGTCACGGACGTCCGCGACGCCGGGGACGCGGTGACCGGCGTGGAGTTCCCCGAGTCCTCCGCCGCCGTGAACACCTACCCCGTGGCGGCCCTGGAGGACGCGACCGACGCCGGGCTGGCCGAGGAGTTCGTCGACTTCGTGACGGGGCCGGACGGACGGGAGGTGCTGCAGGACGCGGGGTTCGGCACGCCGTGACCGCGCGCGCCCGGACGGTCCGGCGCGGCGGGGGCGCGGGGGGGAGCGCGCTGCCCCGGTGGGTGCTCGTCCCGGCCGCGCTGGGGTTGCTGCTGTTCGTGCTGCCCTTGCTCGGGATCCTCTCGCGCGTCCCGTGGGCCCGGTTCGCAGCGCTCATCACCTCCGAGTCCGCCCTCACGGCGCTGCTGCTCAGCCTGCGGACCGCGTCCGTGAGCACCGTCCTGTGCGTCCTGCTCGGCGTCCCGATGGCGCTGGTCCTGGCCCGCGGCCACGTCCCGGGGACCCGCGTGCTGCGCTCCGTCGTGCTGCTGCCCCTCGTCCTGCCCCCCGTCGTCGGCGGCCTGGCGCTGCTGTGGGTGCTGGGGCGGCGTGGGCTGATCGGCGCGACCCTGTCGGTCCTCGGCGTCGAGGTGGGCTTCACGACCGCGGCCGTCGTGCTGGCGCAGACGTTCGTCTCGCTGCCGTTCCTCGTGCTCAGCCTGGAGGGGGCGCTGCTCACGGCCGGGGACCGCTACGAGTCGGTCGCCGCGACCCTCGGCGCCCGCCCCGGCCGCGTCCTGGTCCGGATCACCGTCCCCCTCATCGCACCGGGGTTGCTCTCCGGTGCCGTGCTCGCCTTCGCCCGCGCGCTGGGGGAGTTCGGGGCCACGATCACCTTCGCCGGCAGCCTGCAGGGCGTCACGCGCACCCTGCCGTCGGCGATCTACCTCCAACGCGAGACCGACCCCGACGCCGCGGCGGCGATGTCGCTGCTGCTCGTCGTCGTCGCGGTCGTGGTCGTCGTCGCCGTCCGGGGCCGGCGGAGCGTGCTGTGAGCCTGCACCTCGACGTCCGGTTCGGCCCCCGCGACCTGGACGTCGCCCTCGACGTCGCGGCGGGGCAGGTCGTCGCCGTCCTCGGCCCCAACGGGGCGGGGAAGTCGACGCTGCTCGCGCTCCTGGCGGGGCTGCTGCGCCCCACCGCCGGCCGCATCGTGCTCGACGGCACCGTCCTGGCCGAGGGCGGCGGGGCCTTCGTGCCCCCCCACCGGCGCGGGGTCGGGCTGCTGGCCCAGGAGGCGCTGCTCTTCCCCCACCTCGACGTCGCCGCGAACGTCGCCTTCGGCCCGCGCAGCACCGGCGCGTCCAGGTCCCGGGCCCGCGCCCGCGCGAGCGAGGTCCTCACCGAGGTGGGGATGGCCGGGTTCGCGGACCGCCGTCCGCACCAGCTGTCCGGGGGGCAGGCGCAGCGCGTCGCGATCGCCCGCGCCCTGGCCGCCGACCCCCGCCTGCTGCTGCTGGACGAACCCCTCGCCGCGCTCGACGTGGCCGCCGCCCCCGAGGTGCGCCAGGTGCTGCGCCGGGTCCTCGGCCGCGGGGAGCGCTCGGCGGTGCTCGTCACCCACGAACCCCTCGACGCCCTCGCGCTCGCCGACCGGGCCGTCGTCGTCGAGGCCGGCCGCGTCGTGGAGGACGGGTCGGTGCAGCAGGTCCTCACGGCCCCGCGCAGCCGGTTCGCCGCCCAGCTGGCCGGTCTGGACCTGCTGCCCGGGGTGTTCACGACCGACGGCCTGCGCACCCCGGACGGTGGGCTGGTCGCCGGGCTGCCCGGCGACGGCCCCGCGGTGCCGGGACGCCCCGGGGTGGCCGTCTTCAGCCCGTCGGCCGTCGCCGTGCACGCCGCCGACCCCGGCGGCAGCCCGCGCAACCGCTGGGCCGCGACCGTCGTCGACGTCAGCCCGCGCGGGGAGGTGGTGCGCGTCCGCGCGCGCCTGGACGGGGTGCGCGGCCACGACGTCGCCGACGTCCTGGCCGACGTCACCGTCGGTGCCGCCGCCGAGCTCGACCTCGCGCCCGGGGCGGCCGTGCACCTCGCCGTCAAGGCCACCGCCGTCCGCCTGCACCCCACCATCGAGGGGGAACGGGTGCCGGTCCGGTAGACGTTCGGTGGACGCGGGTGTCCCCGACCGGCCCCTAGGTTCGGGCGGGTGCTCGCCCTCGACAACATCACCCGCCGCTTCGGGGAGCGTCTCGCCCTCGACGACGTCAGCCTGAGCGTCCCCGACGGGCGCATGGTCGGCTTCGTCGGCGCGAACGGGGCCGGGAAGACCACGACCATGCGCATCGCGCTCGGTGTCCTGGCCGCCGACTCCGGGACGGTCACGTTCCGCGGGAAGACGCCCGACCTCGCCACCCGCCGACGCTTCGGGTACATGCCCGAGGAACGCGGCCTGTACCCCAAGGGGCGGTTGCTCGAGCAGCTCGTGTTCCTCGCCCGGCTGCACGGCGTGGACCGCGCGGTGGCGACGCGCCGCGGTCAGGACCTCCTCGACCGCCTGGGGCTGGGGGACCGGGCCCGCGACAAGCTGGAGTCGCTGTCGCTGGGGAACCAGCAACGCGTCCAGGTCGCCGCCTCCCTCGTCCACGACCCCGAGCTGCTCGTCCTCGACGAGCCGTTCTCCGGCCTGGACCCCCTCGCCGTCGACGCGATGGCCGACCTGCTGCGGGAGAAGACCGCCGCGGGGGTCGGCGTCCTGTTCTCCAGCCACCAGCTGGACCTCGTCGACCGGTTGTGCGACGACCTCGTCGTCCTGCACGGCGGCCGTGTCGTCGCCTCGGGGGAACCCGAGAAGCTGCGCCGCGAGCGCGCCGGGTCCCGGTACGAGCTCGTCGCCGACGGCGATCTCGGCTGGCTCGCGGCCGTCCCCGGCGTCACGGTGCTCGAGCGGCGCCGGCACGGGCTCGTCCTGGAGCTGTCCGGTGCGCCCGACCTCGACCAGACCGTCCTCTCCGAGGCGGTCCGCCGCGGCCCGGTGCGCTCGTTCGCACCGATGCTGCCCTCGTTGTCCGAACTGTTCCAGGAGGTGTCCCGGTGAGGGGCCAGTGGTGGATCGTCGCCCAGCGCGAGATGACCGAGCGACTGCGGGACAAGGGCTTCATCATCTCCACGGTCCTGCTCTTCGTCATCGTCGCCGTCGCCGCGGTGCTGCCGGGTCTCATCTCGGGCGGGTCCGACGACTACGACGTGGCCGTGACCGCGCAGTCGCGCCCGTACGTGGAGACCGCCCAGTCGGGTGAGGACACCGGTGACCGCGTCGTCCTGCGCGACGAGCCCGACGCGGCCGCCGCCGAGCGCGCCGTCCGGGACGGCGACGTCGACGCGGCCGTGCTCGTCACCGGCACCGGGGTCGCGATCGTCGGGGACCGCGCCGTGTCGGACACCCTCTCCGGTGTCCTGGCCACCCGCGTCGTCGCGGCGCAGCGGGTCGCCGCGTTCGAGGAGCTCGGGGTCGGCGCCGACGACGTGCGGGCGGTCTTGTCGCTGCCGCCGCCGACCACGGTGCTGCTGGCCCCCGACGCGGTGGACCCGTTCACGGTCTACCTGCTCGGTCTGGTCTTCGCCGTCCTGTTCTTCCAGATCGTCCTCATCTTCGGCTACGCCATCGCGCAGAGCGTGGTGCAGGAGAAGCAGACCCGCGTCATCGAGCTCCTGGTGACCACCGTCCCGGTCCGCCAGCTGCTCATCGGCAAGATCCTCGGCAACGGCATCCTGGCCTTCGGGCAGATCCTCGTGCTCGTCGTGGCGGGGATCCTCGCGCTGCGGTTCGCCCAGCCCGAACTGCTGGAGTCGATCCCCGCGATCCCGACGGCCGCCGCCTGGTTCCTCGTGTTCTTCCTGTTCGGGTTCGCGATGCTGTCGTGCCTGTGGGCGGCGGCCGGGGCGATGGCCAGCCGGCTGGAGGACCTGCAGTCCACCGCCACCCCGGTGCAGATGTTCGTCATGCTGCCGTTCTTCGCCTCGTTCGCGGTCAACGAGCCGGGGACGCTGCAGACGGTCCTGTCCTACGTCCCCCTGTCCTCACCGATGGTCATGCCCAAGCGGGTCGTCCAGGGCGACCTCCCCGTCTGGGAACCCCTGCTGTCCCTCGGCGTCATCGCGGTGACGGCCGTGCTGTTCGTGACCGTCGCGCGCCGGCTGTACGAGAACAGCCTCCTGCAGACGGGACGGTCCCTCGGGCTGAAGTCCGCGTGGCGGAAGGCCGCCTGAGACCTGGCAGGATCACCGGGTGCCGGACGAGCGGGTCGAGCAGGTCGAGCAGCGGGTCGTCGGTGTCGGTCCCTGGGAGGGGCCCTGGCCCGACGACCCGAGGTTCGACCCGGCGCTGCTCGCCGAGGGCGACCGTCGCAACGTCGTCGACGGATACCGGTACTGGTCGAACGCGGCGATCGTCGCCGACCTCGACACCCGCCGGCACCCGCTGCACGTGGCGGTGGAGAACTGGCAGCACGACGCCAACATCGGCTCGGTCGTGCGGACGGCGAACGCCGTCAACGCCGCGGGCGCCCACGTCGTCGGCCACCGCCGGTGGAACCGGCGCGGCGCGATGGTCACCGACCGGTACCTGTCGGTCCACCACCACGAGGACGTGGCGGCGCTGGCCGCGTGGGCCGCGGAGCGGGGGCTGCCCGTCGTCGGGATCGACAACGTCGAGGGGTCGGTCCCGCTGGAGACCTACGACCTGCCGCGCGAGTGCGTGCTGCTCTTCGGGCAGGAGGGCCCCGGGCTGACCGGGGAGGCCGTGGCGCACTGCGTCGACGTCCTGGCCATCGCGCAGTTCGGGTCGACCCGCTCCATCAACGTGGGGGCCGCCGCGGCGGTGGCGATGCACGCCTGGGTGCGGCGGCACGTGTTCGGGCAGCGGCCCTAGCGCGAGGCCCCCGGTCCGCCGCCGGACGACGAACGCCCCGGGCCGGCCGGGGCCGGACCCGGGGCGGGTCGCACGTCGCGCGGGCCGGCAGGCCCCGGGTCGTCAGGGCAGGACGAGCACCTGACCGACGACGATGTGCGCGGGGTTGTCCCCGATGGCGGCGCGGTTGGCGTTCCACACGGCCACGTAACCGCCGGCGACACCGTTGTTGACGGCGATCCGGTACAGCGTGTCGCCGGGGGCGACGACGTGGGTGCGAACACCGGCGGGTGCGGCCTCGGCGGCCGGAGCGGGGGCGGGCTCAGGAGCAGGAGCAGGAGCAGGAGCAGGAGCAGGCGCCGGAGCCGGCGCGGGCGCCGGGTGCAGCAGCGCGGCCTCCATGCCGGCCGGGTCGGCCGCACCCCGCAGGCCGAGCTTGCGGGAGCAGGACGGCCACGCGCGCCAGCCCTGCTTGGCCAGGACGCGCTCGGCGACGACGATCTGCTGCTCGCGGGAGGCGAGGTCGGCGCGCGGGGCGAACTGCCCGCCACCGAAGCCGGTCCACGTGCGGGCGCTGAACTGGACGCCGCCGTAGTAGCCGTTGCCGGTGTTGATGTGCCAGTTGCCGCTGGACTCGCACTGCGCGAGGCGGTCCCACTCCTGCACGGGAGCGGCCGAGGCGCTGGAGACCGGGGCGAGCAGCGCAGCGCCGGCGGCACCGGCGGCCGCGGTCGCGAGCAGGCCACGACGGACGAGCTTGGTGTTGCCGGGCGCGCGGTGGCGCGCGGGGGCGCGACGGATCGCAGACATGTGACCTCCAACGCCTGCGAGGTCAGCTGTCGGGTTCGGGTCGAAGGTGGTTTGACCCGGCCGCGCGGGCGCGGCTTCACCCCGAGGACTCCCGCCGGAGCGGTCGTCCGAGGAACGTGTGGGTCCCCCGCTCCTGCCCACGGGCTCTGCTTCCGGCGCGGTGGGCAGGACTCGGCGTTCCGCGGCCGTGTCCCCGGGGAACCCCGGGAACGTCCTGACGGTAACAAGTCAGCCGCCCGCCGTACACCGTCCCGCGACCCCGTCGTGACCCCGGGCCGCGGCGGCGAGCGGCGCGGGCACCCCCCGCGTGACGCAGATCACGCGAGCGGGCCCCGGGTCAGCTGTTCGCGAGCAGCTTCGCGACGGCTTCCTCGATGCGCGTCGTGAACTCCCCGGCCTTCTCGCCCTCACGACCGTGCAGGGGTTCGCCGAAGGTGACGTGGATCGGCGGTCGCCCCTTGACGGGCCAGTTCTTCTTCGGCGGCATGGCGTCGAAGGTGCCGCGCAGCGCGATGGGCACGACCGGCACCCCCGCGTCGAGGGCCAGGTACGCGGCCCCCTTCTTGAACGGGCGCATCTCGCCGGTGTAGCTGCGCCCGCCCTCGGCGAAGATCACCAGGCTCCAGCCGTCGGCCAGCAGCTGCGCCGACGGGTTCTGCCCGCGGCCCCCGCGACGTTCCAGCGGGTAGGTGCCGATGACCAGGCCCGACGGGGCCGCCCGCCACCAGACGTCGAAGAAGTAGTCGGCCGCGGCCGCGATGGCCACGCGCCGGCGGCGGCGGGGTCCGAGCGCCTCGAGGATGACGGGCGCGTCGAGGTGGGAGGAGTGGTTGGCGACGAGGACGGCCGCGGTCCCCAGCCGGTCCAGCGCCTCGACGTCGTGGACGTGGAGGCGCACCTGGGACTTCATGAGCGGGGTCATGAGCACCCGCTGCAGGGTGGCGCGGACGGTCGTCGCCGGCGCCGAGCGCACCCAGTCGTTGCGGTGGACGGCGCGCCCGCCCTCACCGGGTTCGGACGGGCCGGTGGAGCGCTTGCGCAGCGACGGCAGTGCGCGCACGATCCGGGTCGGTCGCGGGATCCCCATCAGCCTCGCCATCCTTCGGTCCTCGACACACCGGCGGTCACTGGCGGTGCGGAGTTCACAGGAGGCATCCTGCCACGGCCCCCGCCGCCGGGTCGGGCGCCACCACCGGCCCGACCGGTACCGCGCCGCTCAGTCCGTGCCGGCCAGCACCTGCTGCGGCACCCGCAACCGGCGGGTCGGGGAGGAGGCCGCCCAGTCGGCCACCGGCCAGCGCGAGGCGCGCGCCACCCGGAACAGTGGCACGTCGGGGGAGACGGCCGTCGGGTTGCCGACGGTCTTGAGCAGCGGCAGGTCGACGTGGGAGTCGGCGTAGGCGTAGCTCGCGGCCAGGTTCGCGCCCTCGACCTCGGCGTAGCGGCGCAACCACGCCGCGCGCGCCTCGCCCACCAGCGGCGGGGAGGTCAGGAAGCCGCTGGCGCGGCGGCGGCCGTCCGCGGTGGTCTCGTCGAGCTCGGTGCACACGACCTCGTCGAACAGACCCTCCAGCGGCCGGGTCACCTGCCGGACGTCCCCGGTCATGAGGATCGTGCGGTGGCCGGCGTCGCGGTGGGCCTGGATGCGCCGCAGCGCGTCCGAGGAGACCTGCTGCAGGAACGACGGCGCGAAGACGTCGTCGACGTAGGCCTCCAGGGCGTCGAGGTCGACGCCGGCGTACCCGCGGAACAGCGAGCGCAGGAAGCTGCCGCGGTCCCGGCGCTCGGCGGCGATCCACCCCGGCAGGTGCCGCATGATCCGGCCGAACTCGGCGATGCGGGCGGGAGCGTCCAGGGACGACAGCCGCAGCGTCAGGTAGGTGTCCACGACGGTGCCCGGCAGCAGGGTCCCGGCCAGGTCGAAGACGGCGACGACCGGGGCCGCGCCCTCGGTGGCCGGGCGCAGCTCGCGCGGGCCGCTCGCGGCGGCCTGGGTGCGGCGCCGGCGGATCTCGTCGTACTTGCGCATCTGCGCGGTCACGCTCGGGCAGTGCGACTGGAGCCAGTAGTGGTCCCAGTCGACCTCGGAGGTGTCGAAGCCCCACGTCTCGACGTCGGCCGGGTCCAGGGACCGGTGCAGCGCGAGGGTCCGGTCGTCGACGAAGCGCAGCTCGGCCTCGGTGTACGCCTTGTACAGGTCCATGTACCGGCGGGCGAACTCGATCTGGCGCTGGGCCTTGTCGAGCGTGCGCGAGACCTCGCGCACCTTGGCCGACCGCGGCGCCAGGGCCAGCACGCGGTTGCCGGCACCGGTCAGCAGCTCCCCGGCGCGCACCTTGCGCTCCACCGCCCGGCCGCCGGGGAAGTCCCACGTCGGCATGACGGCCGGGGAGGTGTCGAACGGGTGCTCGGTGAAGTAGGCGCGGATGTACTCGTAGATGTGCCGGAACGTCAGCGGGTTCCGGGCGCCGGAGGTGACGTGGTAGTACGCCGGCTGCGACAGCGGCGGCGGCGTGGCGGAGGCCTTGAGGATCGCGTTGACGACGTGGTCGATCGGCACCACGTCCAGGACGGAGTCCGGGGCGGCCGGGAACTCGGTGAGCTCACCGCGGCCGTAGGCCAGGATGATCGGCTCGGCCATCTTGAAACCCTCGATCCACCCCGGGTGCGGGTGCTTGACCGCGGACTCCACGATGCTCGGGCGCAGGATCGTCGTCGGGACCACGGGTGCGGCGATCTCCTCGACCAGCCGCTCACCCATGGCCTTGGTGAACGTGTAGCAGTCCGTCCAGCCCAGCGTCCGGGCGCGCTCCTTGCCCGCCGCCTTCTGCTGCGCGCTGACCCACGCGACGCGGCGCTCCTCGGCCCCGGCGGCCACGCTCAGCGGACCCGCCCGCCCGTGGTCGCGCTCGGCGGCGCGCAGGAAGCCCTTCAGCCGGCCCTCGAGCCGGGAGTCCTCCTCGATCCGCGCGGCCAGCCGCAGCCCCGAGGCGGTCTCGGTGCGCCAGTCGACCTGGTGCTCCACGGCCCGCTCGGGCACGGCGCCGCGGCGACGGCCGCCGACGTAGGCGGTGGAGACGTGGACGTAGTGGACCGCGCGCCCACCGCGCTCACCGGCCTCCAGCGTGCGCTCGACGAGGGCGCGGGTGCCCGTGACGTTCGTGGTGAAGGCGTCCTGGATGAGCGGGTCGAACGAGACGTCCCCCGCGCAGTGCACGACGACGTCGATGTCGGTGGGCAGCTCGGGCACGTCCGACAGGTCGCCCTCGAGGGCCTCCACGCGCGTCTTCAGCAGGTCGTCGGCCTCACCCGCGGCGCGGAAGATCGGCTTGCGCAGCACCGAGCGCAGGCGGTCCTCGCCGCTCTGCCCGGGCTTGGGGCGCACCAGCGCCACGGCCGTCGTGCCCGGCAGGTCGACGAGCAGGCGCTGCAGCAGCGCCTCACCGATGAAGCCCGTCACCCCGGTCAGGAGGAACCGCTTGCCGTCGAGCTGCTCAGCCAATCGCACGCGGAGGATCCTGCCACGGATGCCGCCCCCCTCCGTCCGTCCGGCGGGCGCGCACGACCGGAGAACCGGACCGGGCCCCGGGTCGTTCCCCCGGTGGACCCCGTGCCGCCGACCCGAGGAGGAGCTGAGACGTCGTGCTCGACAGCTGGAGGTCGTCCCCCCGGGATCGAGGTGTGAGCGACGTGCGACGGCCGGTGAGGCACCCCCGGTACCGGGTGGCCGTCGTCGCGCACCCGCGCTCCGCCCCCGACCCCGCCCTCGTGCGCCTGCGCACCGGGGCGGCGCCCGCCGGCGCGGTCCCGGGGGTGGACGCGGTCCCCGTCGAGCGGCCGGGCCGGGCCGCGGTGCGCGAGCTCGACGGCCGACGCGTCCTCGTCGGCGGCTGAGCGCCGTGGTGGAGCTCTCGCGCGAGGAGTTCGAGGAGGCCGTCGCGGACGCGCTCGACCGCATCCCCGACGCCCTGGCCCGGGCGATGGACAACGTCGTCGTCCTCGTCGAGGACGACCCGCCGGAGGGTTTCGCGCAGGACCTCCTCGGGCTGTACGAGGGAACCCCGCTGACCGAGCGCGACGGGTGGTGGGCCGCGGGCGCCCTGCCCGACCGCATCACGGTCTTCCGCCGGCCGACGCTGGCGATCGCCCGCGACCGCGAGGAGGTGGTGGCCGAGGTCGGGATCACCGTGGTCCACGAGATCGCGCACCACTTCGGGATCGACGACGCCCGCCTGCACGAGCTGGGCTGGGCCTGACCCGCGGAATCAGGGGTCCGGCGCACGGGTTGTGGAACCCGTGAACATCGACCTGCTGAGCTTCGAGATGGCCCGCGACGCCTTCGACGAGCGCCGGTTCACCGACGCCGTCCGGTCGCTGGAACCCCTGGTCCGCCGTCACCCCGACGACCGCTCCCTGCGCGAACTGCTCGCCCGCAGCTACTTCGGTGCCGCGATGCTGACCAAGGCGGAGGAGCAGGCGCGGGACCTGGTGCGCCGCACCCCGTCCGACGCCTTCGCGCACCTGCTGCTCTCGCGCGCCCTGGAACGGCAGAGCCGGCACGACGAGGCCCGCGGCCACCGCGTGATGGCGCACGTCCTCGGCGCGGAGGTCTGACCCGGGGCTCAGACCAGGTCGACGAGGTCGCCGATCCCGTCGACGACCTGGAACGGCTGGAACGGGAACCGGCGGACCTGGTCGCGCCTGGTGGACCCGGTGAGGACGAGGAACGTCCGCAACCCGGCCTCGATCCCCGCGACGACGTCGGTGTCCATCCGGTCCCCGATCATCGCGGTCGTCTCCGAGTGCGCCTCGATCCGGTTCATCGCCGAGCGGAACATCATGGGGTTGGGTTTGCCGACGAAGTACGGCTCGGCCCCGGTGGCCCGCGTGATGAGCGCCGCCACGGACCCCGTCGCCGGCAGCGACCCCTCCTTGGAGGGGCCGGTGGCGTCGGGGTTCGTGGCGATGAACCGGGCACCGGCCTCGACGAGGCGGATCGCCTTGGTGATGGCCTCGAACGAGTACGTGCGGGTCTCCCCGAGGACGACGTAGTCGGGGTCGGTGTCCGTCATCGTGTAGCCCGCCTCGTAGAGGGCGGTCGTCAGACCCGACTCACCGATGACGTACGCCGAGCCCCCCGGCATCTGCCGGGCCAGGAAGTCGGCCGTCGCGAGCGCCGACGTCCAGATGTTCTGCTCGGGGACCTCGATGCCGCTGCGCGACAACCGGGCCGAGAGGTCGCGCGGGGTGAAGATCGAGTTGTTGGTCAGCACGAGGAACCGGCGGCTGGCGTCGGCCAGCCGCTGCAGGAACTCGGCCGCACCGGGCAGCGCGTGGTCTTCGTGGACGAGGACGCCGTCCATGTCGGTCAGCCAGCACTCGATGCCGTTCGCGTCGCTCATCTCGTTGCCCTCCACGCGTCCACCCTCGATCCCGTCGCCGTGCCCGTGGTCGTGCTCAGTCGGTCAGGCCCGCCAGGACGGCCGCCGACCCGGACAGCCCGAGCCGGGTCGCCCCGGCGTCCAGCAGCGCCAGCGCCAGTTCGGTCGTCCGGATCCCGCCGCTGGCCTTGATGCCCAGCCGCCCGCCGACCGCGGCGTGCATGACCTCGACGGCGTGCACCGTCGCCCCGCCGGTCGGGTGGAAACCCGTGGACGTCTTGACGAAGTCCGCGCCCGCGTCCTCGGCCGCCCGGCAGACCGCGGTGAGGACGTCGTCGGGCAGGGCCGCGGACTCGACGATGACCTTGAGCACCGTCGGGGCGGGCGCGGCGGTCCGCACGGCCGCGACGTCGTCGCGCACGGCGTCCACGTCCCCGGCCAGGGCCGCGCCGACGTCGATGACCACGTCCACCTCGTCGGCACCGGCCTGCACGGCGGCGGCGGCCTCGGCCGCCTTCACGGCGCTGGTGTGCTTGCCCGACGGGAACCCGCACACGGTCGCGACGACGAGGTCACCGGTGTCGGCCAGCGGCAGCATCGTGGGGGACACGCACACGGCGAGGACACCGAGCTCGCGGGCCTCGGCGACGAGGGCGGCGGCGTCGGCGGGGGTCGCCTCCGGCTTGAGGAGGGTGTGGTCGACGAGGTGGGCGACGTCGGTGCGGGTGCGCGGGCTCACGGTCGCCGAGTCTGCCACCTGGCGCGCGTCGCGGGGCGCCTCGGTCCGCTCAGGCACGGCGCCGCCCGCCCGGCGGCGTCGTGCTCGTCCCTGCCGCCCCCGTCGATCACCGCGTGGCCTCGGGCGGGGAGCGCGGACCGGCTCCCCGAGCCTGCGGCCGGGACGAGAGGGCTCGTCGGGGCCGGCGGTTAGGCTCGCCCCCGTGGTGAGCATCCCCGGCCTGAAGCCCGCGTCCCGTTCCGCGTCGCCGTCCGCCGAGCGCCGGACCGAACGCCTCACCGGCTGGGGCCGCACGGCCCCCACGACGGCGACCGTCCTGCACACCGCCGACCTCGACGTCATCGCCGAGGCCGTCCGCACCGCCGGGCCGCGCGGGGTCATCGCCCGCGGCCTGGGCCGGTCCTACGGGGACCCGGCGCAGAACGCCGGCGGTCTCGTCGTCGACACGTCGGCGCTGGACCGCATCCACGACGTCGACGTCGACGCGGCCGTCGCCGACGTGGACGCCGGCTGCTCCCTGGACAAGCTGCTGCGGGCCGTCGTCCCGCACGGGTTGTGGGTGCCCGTCCTGCCCGGCACGCGCCAGGTCACCGTCGGCGGCGCCATCGGCGCCGACATCCACGGTGGCAACCACCACACCCAGGGCACCTTCACCCGGCACGTGCTGTCCATGGACCTGCTGACGGCCGACGGGCAGATCCGCACGCTCACGCCCGACGGCCCGGAACGCGAGTTGTTCCTCGCGACCACCGCGGGCATGGGCCTGACGGGCATCGTCCTGCGCGCGAAGATCCGGCTGGACCGCGTGGAGACCTCGTACTTCATCGCCGACGTCGAGCAGGCCACCGACTTCGACGACATGCTCGAACGCCTGCAGCACAACGACGAGAACTACACGTACTCCAAGACGTGGTTCGACTCGGTGACCAAGGGCCAGCACATGGGGCGGGGGTTCCTGCTGCGGGGCTCCTCGGCGAAGCTGTCCGACCTGCCGCCGGAGCTGCGCAAGGACCCGCTGAAGTTCGACGCGCCCCAGCTCGCGACGTTCCCGGACGTCTTCCCGCCCGGCATGCTCAACACCCTGACGGCCAAGGCGCTGAACGAGGTCTACTACCGCAAGTCCAAGACCAAGTCCGGTGTGGTGCAGAACATCACGCAGTTCTACCACCTGCTGGACCTGTTCGCGGACTGGAACCGCGCCTACGGTCCGCGGGGTTTCCTGCAGTACCAGTTCGTCGTCCCGTTCGAGCGGGCCGACCTGCTGCGCGCGAGCATGGAGGCCATCGTCGACTCCGGCCACATCTCGGCGCTGAACGTCCTCAAGCGCTTCGGCGACGGCAACGACGCGCCGCTGTCCTTCCCCCAGCGCGGCTACACCCTCGCGGTCGACCTGCCCGTGAAGAAGGGCCTGGACCAGCTCTGCGACCTGCTCGACGAGATGGTCCTGGACGCCGGTGGCCGGCTGTACCTGGCCAAGGACTCGCGCACGACCGCGGACCGGTTCGCCCGCATGTACCCCGAGCTGCCGGCCTGGCGCCGGGTGCGCGACGCGGTGGACCCCGAGCGGAAGTTCGTCTCCGACCAGGCCCGTCGCCTGCGGCTCGTCACGGGCTGAGGCCCGCCGGCGCGAGATCGTCCCGGGAGGTCAAGCCGGGCCCCCGGCGTGCCGACACCCCCGAGAGGTCCCGTCCGGGACGCGGGCGTGGAGGGCGGTGGTGGCGGTGCCGGGTGACCTGACGCTCGACGCTGCCGTCGATCCCGCAGCCGCCGAACCCGCTGCGGCGGGGACGTCCCGGGAGGCGGCGCTCAGCGCGGTCCGCGCCGACCTGGACGACCTGGACGACCTGGTCGGCCGCGACCCGGACCAGGCGGCCGCGCACGCCCGGGACATCGCCGCCCGCGCTGCGCAGCTGGGGGACGTGTCCAGCCTCGCGCTCGCCCGCGTCGGGGAGGCGGAGGCCGTCCAGCGCGCGGGCGACTCGCCGACGGCGGCCGACATCGTGACGCGGTTGCTCACCGAGCACGACGCCGCCGTCCGCGGCGCCGAGGTCACCGTCCGCGCCTCCTGGGTGCTGTGCCGGGTCCTGCGCGACCTCGGTGACCGCCCGACGGCCCTCGAACACGCCCTCGACGCCGTCGCGGCGTTCTCCGAGGGGGTGTCGCAGCGCCTGCAGATCCGGGTCCTGCTGACGGTCGCGGACCTCCTCGACGAGATGGGAGGGGTCGAGGACGCGCGGACCTGGTACTCGCGGGCCGAGGAGCTCGCCGTCGGCGACGGGCAGCTGCACCTGCGCATCGTCAACAACCGCGCCTACTCCGAGCTCGAACGCGGCGACGCCGACGGGGCCCGCCGTGAGCTCGAACTGCTGCACCGGCTCAGCGCGCAGTACGGGATGGCCCTGAACTCGAACACGCTCGACACCGTCGCCCGGGTCCAGCTGCTGTGCGGGGAGCTGGACGCCGCGGAGGCCTCGGCCCGCGCGGCCGTCGCCACGAGCGCCGCGATGGACGCCAAGAACGCCGACGACGAACCGGTCTACCTGCTGACCCTGGCGATCGTGCTGCGGTCCAAGGGCGACCCGGCGGCCGCCGCCGAGGTGCTGACCCAGGCCCGCTCGGCCTGCACCGGAGCGGGTTTCCGCACGGTCCGCGCGCAACTCCTGGCCGAGCAGGCCGAGGTGCACGCGGCGCTGGGGGACCACCGCGCCGCCTTCGAGACGCACAAGGAGTTCTACGCCGCCGACCGGGAACTGCTGTCCGAGCAACGGGAGGCGCAGGCCCGGGCCCGGCAGGCGGTGTTCGAGACGGACGTCGCCCGCGCCGAGGCGGCCCGGTACCGCGAGGAGGCCCGGCGCGACGCGCTGACCGGTCTGCGCAACCGACTCTTCGTCGACGAGAAGCTGCCCGCGCTGGTGGAGGAGTCCCGCCACGGCGGCCCGGCGGTGAGCGCGGTCCTGTTCGACCTCGACCACTTCAAGTCCGTCAACGACACGTTCTCCCACGAGGCCGGGGACGAGGTGCTGCGCCTGACCGCCGGCATCCTCGAGCGGTCCGCGGCCGACAGCCCCTCGGGCACGGCCTTCGCCGCGCGGCTGGGCGGTGAGGAGTTCCTCGTCGTCCTCACCGGCGGCGCGGACGGTGCCGCCGCCGAGCTCGCCGAGCGGGTGCGGCGTACGGTCGCCGGGTTCGACTGGTCCGGTGCCACCCCGGGCCGGGGCATCACCGTCAGCGCCGGCGTGGCCGTCCTCGCCGACGGGGGCGACAAGACGTCGCTGCTGTCGGCCGCCGACGCCCGCCTCTACGCCGCGAAGGCGGGCGGCCGCAACCAGGTGCGCGCCGGCTGACCCCCTCGGGTGGGAAACCGCTCGACCTCGCCCGTGCCGGCGCGCACGCTGGCTGCGTGCCCGGGACCCCGACGTACCGCTGGCGCGGTGCCCTCACCGACGCCGACCTGCTCGACCTCGTCGCCTCGCACGGCGGACGCCCCGCACCGGGGTGGTGGCCCCGCGTGCGCGAGCACTCGCTGGGCTGGGTCACGGCCCACGACGACCTGCTCGTCGGGTTCGTCAACGTCGCGTGGGACGGCGGCGACCACGCGTTCCTGCTGGACACCGGGACCCGCCCCTCCCACCAGCGGCGGGGGATCGGCACGGCGCTCGTGCAGCGCGCGGTGCGGGAGGCGACTGCGGCGGGGTGCGAGTGGCTGCACGTCGACTTCCTGCCGGAGCTGACGTCCTTCTACCGGGACGCCTGCGGGTTCAGGCCGACGGAGGCCGGGCTCGTGCACCTCAGCAGGGGGCGGCCACGTGAGGACGGGTCCGACCCGACGCCACCGTGAGGTCCGGCGGTCACGGACCGACGACCAGCGGCGGCGCCCCGGCGGGCAGCCGCGACGCCCTCGGCACCAGGGCGGCGAGGTCGGCGGGTGCGGTGGTGACGACGAGGGCGCGCGCGGACCGGCGCAGCCTCACGCGGGCATCGGCACGGCTGCACCGCTGACGACGACACCCCCGCCGGGCGGCACGTCGACCGTGATCAGCCCGGGCCGGCCGACGTGCCGCCCCTGGTGGATGGTCACGCGGGCGGGCGGGTCCACCAGCCCCAGTTCCCGCAGGTAACCGCAGAGCCCGGCGGCCGCCGACCCCGTCGCCGGGTCCTCGGTGATGCCGCCGACGGGGAAGACGTTGCGCACCTCGAAGACCAGGGTGTCGCGGGCCAGCGCCACCGTCAGGGTCGCGGGCCAGCCGTTGTCGTCGAGGACCCGGCGCGCGCGGGCGGGGTCGAACGTGAACCCGTCGAAGCGGTCGGCGTCGTGGAGGACGAGGACGGGGTGCCGGTTGCCCGCGGCCGCGACCCGCGGCGGGTACCGGGGGTCGAGGTCGTCGGGCGCGAGGCCGAACAGGTCGAGGAGCCCGTCGAGCTGGGGGCCGGTGAGGTCGGCGACGGAGGGCTCCACGCTCGTGAACGACGCCCTTCCCGCGGCGGCGCGCAGCGCGATCGTGCCCGCCGGGGTGTCGAACGTGAACTCCCCGTCCCCGTGCCGCGTCGCGAGGGCGACGGCCGTCGCGACCGTGGCGTGCCCGCAGAACGGGACCTCCGCGTGCGGGGAGAAGTAGCGCATCGACAGGTGGCGCTCGTCGGTCCGTCCCACGACGAACGCCGTCTCGGCGTACCCCACCTCGGCGGCCACGGCGAGCATCTGCTCGGCCGAGGCTCCCGTCGCGTCGAGCACGATCCCCGCGGGGTTCCCGCCGGCGGGGTCGTCGGTGAAGGCGGCGTAACGCAGGACGTCCACCCGCGCGACCCTACTGCGCTCCGCCGCCTCCGGTGGGATCAGCCCTTGAGCGCCCCCGCGGCGATGTCGGCGATGAAGTGCCGCGAGCCGATGAGGAAGATCCCGATGAGCGCCCGGCCGCCGCGCAGCATCGGGATCACGATCGACCACCAGGTGCGGAAGAACCCCGCGCCGTCGAGGGTGGCGGACTCGATGAGCTCGTCCGGGATGGACGCCTGCGCGAACTGCCGGAGCAGGAAGGTGCCGAACGCGTTGGCGGCGCCGGCGACGACGAGGGCCGGCAGTTGGCCCACCCACCCCAGCTCCGACATGAGCACGAAGCTCGGCACGAGGGACAGGTTTCCCGGGACGAGGAACGTCACGAGCAGGATCCCGAAGAGGACGTCGCGGCCGGGGGAACCGGTGCTTCGCGACGGCGGAGGAGGCCAGGGAGTCGAGCAGCACGACGAGGACGGCGAGCGACCCGGCGACGATGAACGAGTTGAGCACCGCTCCCAGCAGGTCGATGTTGGTGACGACGTTGCGCAGGTTCTCCATCAGGTGCGTGCTCGGCAGCAGGTTGGGCGGGTAGCTGAAGATCTGCCCCGTCGTGCTCGCGGACACGACGAGCAGTCAGGACGACTCCACCGAGGTGGGGCACATCAGGTTTGGCTCTCCTGACGCGTGTGTGAGCTTGAGTTCGCCCTAGCGGGTCGGGGCGGGACGAGGAGTCCTTGGCCGGGTCCTTCGACGAGCTCGACGCCTCCGGCGGATCCGGGCAGAACCCGGGAGGGAAGCGGGCGGCGCAGATCACGTACGTGTCGGCGGACGGGGAGGGCTGGATCGGGACGGTGGGCTCTGCAGGCTACGGGCGCGGCGAAGTCGCTCGAGGGAGCCCGTCGGGCGTTGTGGAAGAACCCCGAAGACCTCGGCGAGGGCCAGGTGACGCAGTAGGACCCGGTGGCGGTTGGGGCGGCGTTGACGCGGGTGGCGTTCGGGTTCCACTCCCGGCACCGTTGGTGGGGTTGTCGATGCTGGCCGTGGGTGGGTTGTGCCCGCTGCCGGTCCGTGGGAGTCGTTGAGTGCTTCACACGTGCGTCCGGAGAGCCGGTCGACCAGAAGCAGGTTCGACGACCGCACTCGTCGTGGCTGACTGCAGCTCCGGTGGCGGCGTGATGCCTTGCTGGCGCATGGCCAAGACAGCGGCGCCGCTCCTACCGGCGTCTGTCCCCAACTGGGACAGGCGCACCTCAGGGGAGGGCCGCCAGGTCAGCTGCTCGGTCAGTCGCTGCCGCAACGGGACCAGAAGGGCGTCTCCGGCAGCGGTGAAGCCTCCACCGAGAACGATGACCTGCGGGTCGAGCAACAGCGTCAGGGTTGTCAGGCCGCTGCTCAGGGCCGCGAGGGCGTCCTGCCACACCTCATCGGCCGCTGTGTCGTGCCCGAGCCGTGCCACGACATCTTGAGCCCGCGAGGGAACACCGGTGCGAGCCGCGTAGCGGCGAGCGACCCCGCCGCCGGAGGCGTAGACCTCCAAACACCCCCGCTGCCCGCAGGGACAACGCTCCCCGTCGAGTACGACGGGGATGTGGCCGAGCTCGCCGGCTGCCCCGGTGGCCCCCACCACTCCGTGTCCAGAGGTGCGCAGCGCCGCGGCGACGCCGGTGCCGATGGGGATGAGAACGAAGTCGTCGATGCCGCGGGCGGCGCCGAAGAGCTGTTCGGCCAGGCCGGCCGCCCGCACGTCGTGTCCGGTGGCCACCGGCAGACCGGTGCCGGCGCTCAGCAGGTCTCGAAGCGGAACGTCTCGCCATTCCAGGTTGGAGGCGTAACCGACGTTGCCTGCTCCCTCGTCCACGGTTCCCGGCGTGACGACGCCCGCCCCGGCGACCCGGACCCCCATCGCCCGGGCCTGGTCAGCCAGCTCGAGCAAGAAGCGGGTGATCGCCTCGACAGCTGCAGCGCCGGTGCCGGTGGGTCGCGTGCTGGGGGCCAGCGTGTGCCCCGCGGCGGTGACCACCGCGCCCTTGAGGGAGGAACCGCCGACGTCGACAGCGAGCACGGCGTCCCTCTCGTTCACCGCGCTCACCACTCGGCCAGTGCGGCGACGACGGCGCGCACAGGTCCAGGGGCGGTCACCTGGCGCGGGACGTCGTAGCTGATGTCGGTCGCAGAGCTGGCCGCTGTGACGACGGGTTCGCCGGCACGCAGGTGCACGGCGGGCACACCGGTGCGCGCGACGAGCTCAGCAGCGTTGCACGCGCGCACCCCGCCACCGGCCATCACCTCGATCCGGTCACCGGCGTGGGCGACGAGACCGGCCAGCACGTCGACGCCCTCCAGAGCGGTGCGGGCGCCGCCGGAGGTCAGCACCCGGGTCACACCGGCGTCGATGAGCGTCTCCAGCGCACCGGACAGGTCGGCAAGGGTGTCGAAAGCTCTGTGGAAGGTCACCGGCAGGTCCCCGGCGGCGGCGACGAGACGCCTGAGCAGGTCGGTGTCCACGGTCCCGTCGGCGCGCAACGGGCCGACGACGACGCCGAGCCGCACGTCCGGTGGGGCGCTGAGAGAACGGACCGCGGCGATGTCGGCGAGCTGGGTGTCCGTCTCGGCCACGGAGTACGTGAAGTTCCCCGCTCGCGGACGTACCAGCACGCTGACCTCCAGACGCTGCACGCGGGCCAAGATCGCCGTCAACGCCCCCCAGCTGGGCGTCGTCCCGCCCTCGGACAACGCAGCGCACACCTCGACGCGCGCCGCTCCGCACTCCTGCGCCACGACAGCCCCGTCGACGTCGTCGATGCAGATCTCGACGGCAGTGTCGGCACTCACCGGGCGGCCACCCACGCCTGCACCGCGGCACCTGGAGCGACCTCGCCGACGCGCACGCCGCCACCCAGGACGGGTACGACGCGCAGATCCGCAGCTTCCGAGACGTCCACGCCGAGGGCGGTGAGGACCTCCAGCGCCAGCAGGGTGGTCGCGCGGGGGTTCCCGTCGATGATCTTCATCGCCACGGCTTGTCCGTCCGGGCCGGCGAGGCCGATGACCCCTTCGGCACCGCCCTTGGCCACGGTCCCGGGGACGCGGCGCATGACCTCGGTGTTGGCGTGGCCGTGCCCGCCGACGAACTCCGGATGCGCACGCATCGCGGCGGCGACGCGGCCCGCCGGCTCGGAGGCAGCAGCTCGCTGCAGTGCACGGAAGGCGGTGGCCAGCCCTCGCACGGTGGTGGCGAACAGCGGCGCGCCGCAGCCGTCCACGGCGTCGTGTGTCACGGGTGCCTCGGTGAACTCGGCGGTGACGGCGCGCACACGCTGCTGCAGCGGATGCGTCGTCTCGAGGTAGCCCTCGGTGGACCAGCCGTTGACGCGGCAGGCCAGCAGCATCGCCGCGTGCTTGCCGGAGCAGTTCATCCGCACCCGGCTGCGCTCCTGCCCGGCGCGGACCAGGGAGTTGCGGGTGGGTTCGTCCTCGGGCCAGTCCACGGGGCAGCGCAGCGCGTCCTCGGTCAGACCCGCCTCGGCCAGCACGGTGCGCACGACCTCGACGTGGGCGTCGGTGCCGGTGTGGCTGCCTGCGGCGATTGCCAGTGCCGGTCCCTCCAGCGGGGCGCCGACGGACAGGCAGGCCAGCGCCTGCAGCGGTTTGGTCGTCGATCGCGGCAGCACGGGAGCATCGACGTCGCCGAGTTCGGCCGCGGGGTTCCCGGCGGCGTCGAGGGCGAACAGGGCGCCGAGATGGCGGCTCTCGAGCAGTCCGGACCGGCGGACCACGGCGAGTTCGACCAGGGGTGGGGTGGCGTTCTCAGCCACGGGTGGTCTCCAGTTCTCCGGCGGCACTGCGGTGGCCGGCGCGCACCCGCAACCGCGAGGCGAGGTAGGACAGGCTGCCGTTGCACACGAAGTAGACGAGCGCAACGACGAGGAACGTCTGGATGAGCAGGCGGTTGTAGGCGGACAGCACCTGCGCGCGGTACAGCAGTTCGGTGTACGCCACGACGTAGCCGAGCGAGGTGTCCTTGAGCAGGCTGACGAGCTGCGTCACCAGCGAGGGGGTGACGGTGCGCAGAGCCTGCGGGAGCTCGACGTGACGCATGACCTGCCAGCGGGTCATGCCCAGGCTGGCGCCGGCCTCGGCCTGGCCACGCGGCAGGCTGAGGATTCCGGCTCGAACGATCTCGGCCACGACGGCGGAGTTTGCGATCGCCAGCGGCATCGCGAGCTTCCACAACAACGGCAGGTTGATGCCGTACGCGGGTAGGCCGAACAGCATCAGGTAGATCAGCAGCAGGACAGGCAGGGTGCGGGCGATCTCGATCCAGGCCGTCGCCACCCAGCGCACGGGGCGTTGGTGACTGAGCCGGGCGAGGGCCAGTACGACCCCCGCGGCGGAGGCGATGACGGCCACGACGGCGGCAGCCTTCACCGTGCCCCACAACCCGACGATCAGGTAGTTCCAGATCGCCCACTGTGCGAACGGTGTCCAACGGTCGGCGTCCAGCTGGCCGCGGGAGGCGAACTGCGCCAGCGCCGCGGCCAAGAGCCCGAGCAGCGCCAGCACGCTGAGCACGGAGGCGAGGCGGATCCGCCGGCGAGCACGGGGACCGGGTTCGTCGTAGAGGAAAGAGGAGGAGTGGCTGCGGCGGACGGCCTTGGCGGGGGGCTTGGCGATCGCTTTCGCCGACGGGGTCGCGGTGCTCATCGGCTGATCGCCACCTTCTTCTCGATGCGTCCGGCTGCCAAGCCGATTGCTAGTGCGATCGCCATGTACACCAGGCCCGCGGCGGCGAAGATCGGGATGGGTTGGGCCTCGACGAGGTTCACCTTGTTGACCGCAGAAGTGAGTTCGACAACCCCGACCGTCGCGGCGAGTGCGGTGTTCATGAGCAGGGCGATCATGACATTGCCCAGCGGCTGGACGACGGTCCGCAGGGCCTGGGGGACGATCACCAGTCGCAGCACTTGGGTGAGGGTGAACCCCAGCGCCCGGGCGGCCTCGACCTGTCCCGGCGGCACGGAGTTCACCCCGCTGCGCACCGCCTCGGCGACGTAGGCCGCTTCGTAGACGACGAGGACGACGATGACCGTGGTCGTCAGCGGCATCACCAGACCCGCGTCGGGCAAGGCGAACACGGCCAGCAGCAGCAGCGCCAGCAGGGGCACGTTGACGAACAGCTGCACGTACCCGAACGCGGCGGCCCGCAGCACGGGAACTGGGCTGACCCGGGCGACCGTCACCAAGATGCCCAGCAGGAGGGATCCTGCAGCAGACACCAGCAACACCACCAGAGTGGTACCCAGTGCCCGCAGCAGCGGGTCGAGGTTGTCGAGGAGCACGTGCACGATGGGACTCCCGTCAGGAACCGGGGACGGAACCGATGGCCGGCGGGGTCGGTGCGGCGGAGTCGGAGACCGTGCCGAGGGTTGCCTCCCACACCTGCGTCCAGGAGCCGTCGTCTTCGATGGCCTTCAACCAAGTGTTCACGAACTGCTTGAAGTCTGCGTCGTCGTGCTTGAGACCGATGCCGTACGGCTCTTCGGTGAACGGCTGACCGACGATCTTGATGTCCCTGTTGCTCGCCGCGTCGGCGGCCAGCAGCGTGTAGTCCTGCACGTAGGCATCGCCGCGGCCTTGGGTGAGGGCTTGAACGGCCTGCGGGTCGGTAGCGAAGCTGACGACCTCGGCCGTGGGCTGCCGTTCAGGGACCGCGGTGACTGCCGGGGTGTTGGCACCGACGATGACCGTCTTTCCGGCCAGGTCCTCGACGCTCTTGATGTCGGTGTTGTCGGCCTCGACGGCGACGGCGAGGCCGGAGGTGAAGTACGGGCCGGCGAAGCTGATCTGCTGTGCCCGTTCCTCGGTGATCGTGTAGGTGTTGAACACGACGTCGACGGTGCCGTTGGCCAGCAGCGCCTCGCGGGTCTCCGAGGCAGGCGGGATGACCTCGATCTCAGGCTTGCCGAGGATGTAGATGGCCAGCAGTTTGGCCAGGTCGATGTCGAAGCCTTCGATGTTGTCGGGGTTCGTCGGGTCCTGCTGCGAGAGGAGCGGTGCGTCGAGGGCTGCGGCCACGCGCAGCTTCCCACGATCCTTGATGGCAGCCATCGTCGAGCCTGCGGGCATGGCGGAGTCCTCGGCGCGAGGGGCCGCGTCGTAGACGGCCTGCAGACCGGAGTCGCTGCTGGTGGCACCGGGGACAGCGGAGGTGCCTGAATCGGAGTCGCTGCCACAGCCGGCTGCAGTCAGAGGAACACCAGCAGCCAGGGCGAGCAGCACCGGTCGGCGGGAGACGGAGGACGAGAGCGCCATGGGGAACCTTCCAGGTTTCGGGTGAGGTGAGTCAGCAGGACAGATCAGTGGGACAGGATGGAGGCGAGGAACGACGTGGCCCGCTCCCCGCGGGGGCTGCCGAAGAACTCTTCCGGTGGAGCGTCCTCGACGATGCGCCCGCCGTCCATGAACAGGACGCGGTCGGCGGCGCAGCGGGCGAAGCCCATCTCGTGGGTGACGACGACCATCGTCATCCCCTCCTCGGCCAGCGAGGTCATGACGTCGAGGACCTCACCGACCATCTCCGGGTCCAAGGCCGAAGTCGGCTCGTCGAACAACATCACCTTGGGTCGCATGGCCAGAGACCGGGCGATTGCGGCGCGCTGCTGCTGTCCACCGGACAACTCCGCGGGGAAGCGGTCGGCCTTGTCGGCGATACCGACGCGAGCCAGGAGTTCCATGGCCTCCTCACGCGCTGCGGCCCGGGCGCTGCGCCGCACCTTCAGCGGCGCCAAGGTCACGTTGTCCAAGACGGTGTGGTGCCCGAAGAGGTTGAACGACTGGAACACCATGCCGACATCGGCGCGCAACCGGGCCAGGTCCCGTCCTTCATCCGGCAGCCGTTGCCCGTCGACGTGGATCTCTCCGGAATCGATCGGCTCGAGGCGGTTGATGGTCCGGCACAGCGTGGACTTCCCCGACCCCGACGGCCCGACGACCACGGCGACCTGGCGGGCTGGAACGTCCAGGTTGATCGAGCGCAGGACGTGCAGGTCTCCGTAGTGCTTCTCGACCTCACGCATGCTGATCATCGACGGCATGATGGAAGCATAAGTCGCTTGTGTTACAAATAGATATCCTGCAACTTTGTCCATTGTTGGAGTAATAAGTTGTCACTTCGTGCTCTCCTCGTGCTTCACTGGCGGCGTGATCCCCACACCTCGTGGAAGCCGTGTCGCACGCGATGCCATCGTCACCCTGGTGCGCTCCGGGCGTGCGACATCACGCGCCGACATCGCCCGCATCACCGGACTGTCCCCCACCACCGTCGCGGCCCGGGTCGGGGAGCTGATGTCGCAGGGCTATCTCCAAGAGGGCACCGCGGCACCATCACGCGGCGGGCGTCCACCGCGGATGCTCCAGATGCGGCCCGGGGCGGGAACGGTCGTGAGCATCGCCCTCGGTGAGCGACACGCAGCCATCGGGCTCTACGACGCCGCTGGCGAGGAGGTCACGCAACACCGCGAGCCCATCGACATCGCGGACGGCCCCGAGGTCGTCCTGCGTCTGGTCGCCGAACGGGTGAAGTCGATGGACGACGAGCACCCCACGGGTGGGCCCCTGTTGGCCGCTTGCATCGGGATCCCCGGCCCGGTCAGTTCTCACAGCGGGCGGGTAGTGGCCCCGGCGCGGATGCCGGGCTGGAACGGCACAGACGTTCAAGAGTTGATCCGGCCGTACCTCGGCGTCCCCGTCGTGGTCGAGAACGACGCGAATCTGATGACGCTGGGCGAACACGCAGTCAGCGATGACCCCGTCGACGACATGGTGTTCATCAAAGTAGGTTCTGGGATCGGCAGTGGAATCATCGCCCGCGGGGTTCTCCACAAGGGTGCACACGGTTTCGCCGGGGACATCAGCCACGTCCCGGTTCCTGATGCGCCTTCGGTCCCGTGCTCCTGTGGGCGTGTCGGCTGCCTGGATGCCGTCGCCAGCGGGTCAGCGCTCGTGCATGCCCTCGCTGAAAGCGGGATCCAGGTGCGCACGACCGATGACCTGCTCGTCCTGGCCCGCGACGCTCATCCGCAGACGACACAGATCCTGCGCGCCGCCGGCCTGAACACCGGACTGGTTCTCGCCACGATCGTCAACTTCTTCAACCCCGCACGTCTGGTGGTGGGTGGCAACCTCAGCAGGGCCGACGCCTTCGTCGCGGGACTGCGCTCAGCGTTGTACACGCAATGCCCGCCGATGATCACCGACGGGTTGCACATCGTGGTCAGTCGAACGGGCCAACACGCTGCGGTCACGGGCGGTGCGCAGGCCGCCCTGGACCACGCTTTCTCCGGCTCACGTGACGCGTGTGAAGCTCTCGACGACTCTCGCGACCCGGTAGCAGAGGGCAGGACCCGACCACGGCCAGCATCCCCAACTCCACCGACGGCGCCGGGGAGTGGAACCCGAACGCCACCCGCGTCAACGCCGCCCCCGTCGTCGCCGGGCCGTCCCGCCGGGCGATCGCGAACACCGCCCGCAACCCCAGGGTCGGCGTTCTGATCGGTGGAGCCAATGTCGAGGACTGATCGGGTGACGGCCTGCGCGAGAACCATCCGCAAGACCTCGCAGCGGCTGGACCTCGACGTCCCGGACGCGCTGACCTGTTCGTGGACCACCAGCCGGATCAGAACCCGGGAACGCACGACGCGCAGGAGGCATCGACTGCGGGTGCTGGCGCTGAACGGCGAGACCCCGCGCGGCACGGCCTGAACCCCGCGGGGTCAGCTCCGGCGCAGCGCGTCGTGGCGCAGGACGGCGTGCACGCCCCACGTGCGGTTGGCGACCTGCGTGACGCGCAGGTCGGCGCACGTGCTGAGGAGGGCGAGGGCGGTCGGTCGGTCGAGGTCGTGCTCGGCGGCCACCCACGTGAGGAGGTCACCGAGAGCCGCGTCGGTGGCGGCGTTCAGGTCCGCGTCGAAGCCGAACGTGATGCGTTCGGCCGGGGTGACGGCGTGCACGGTCGGCAGGGCCGGGTCGGGCACGACGGCGATCGACAGCTCCGTGGTCGTCGCGCACTCCACGGCCGTCCCGCACACCTCCCCGTCGCCCTGCGCGGCGTGCCCGTCGCCCAGGCACAGCAACGCGCCGGGCACGTGGACGGGCAGGAACAGCGTCGACCCCGCGACGAGCGAGCGGCAGTCGACGTTCCCGCCGTGACCGGGTCGCGGGGGGATCGTCGAGTGCCGTCCGGGCGCGGCCGGTGTCGTCCCGACGACGCCGAGGAACGGGGCGGTGTCGACGGTGAACCCCAGCTGGTTCGTCGCGGTCCGGCGGTCGGGGTCCACGTCCCAGAGCAGGTCGACGCGGCCCGTGGTGCCCAACCGCCGGTTCAGCGGGGTGTCGACGCCCGCGACCGTCCAGCCCCAGTCGGCGGTCCGCACCGCGTGCAAGGTCACCGCCAGGACGTCGCCGGGTTCGGCGCCGCGCACCGCGACCGGGCCGGACAGGCAGTGCCCCTGCGCGTCCTCGACCAGGCGCGGGGTGGGGGCGCCGGGGCCCGCCGGACGCCGGGTGAACCCGTGCGCGTCGAGGGCTTCGACGGTGAAGCGCTCACCGGGCTCGACGGTGAGGACGGGCGCGAGCGAGGGGTCGAAGGCGTCGGTCACGGTGCGGGCGCTCGGGCGCAGGACCTGCTGCTGGGGGGACACGGGGCGATCCTGCCCCGGTGCCGCGCCGTCGACCGCGCGCGGGTCAGGCCGGGACCGTCGACTCCCGTACCACGAGCCGCGTCGGCAGCGTCGTCGTGCCGGGAGAGGGTGATCCGGCGACGGCCTGCAGCAGCAGTTCCCCCGCGCGGCGCCCCAGGGCCTCCAGGCCGAGGTTCACCGTCGTCAGGGGTGGCCGCGAGGCCAGGGCGATGACGTCCCAGTCGTCGAACCCCGCGACGGCCACGTCCTGCGGGACGCGGCGGCCGGCGTCGCGCAGACCGTCGCAGACGCCGCGGGCGATCTGGTCGCTGCCGCACGTCACGGCGTCGAGGTCGGGGTGGCGGCGCAGCAGCAGGTCGGCGGCCAGCCGTCCCCACCGCTCGCTCCAGTCCCCGTGCAGGACGGGCCCGACGAGGGCGTCGCCGGCCGCGCGCCCGGCGGCCTCGGCGCGCACGCGGGTGGCGTGGTGATCGGCCGGTCCGGTGACGTGCGCGACGCGGCGCCGGCCGAGGTCCAGGACGTGCCGGACGGCTCCGGCGGCGCCCCCGGCCTGGTCGGTGACGAGGGAGGTGTCCCGCGGGTCCTGCGACGGGGTGAACGCGTAGACGACCGGCACGCTCGCGGCCAGGGGCGGGCGCGGGTCGGTGCGACGGCCCGTGACGATGATCCCGTCCACCCGACGGGCCTGCAGCGTCCGCAGGTAGTGCTGCTCGCGCAGCGGGTCGTCGCGGCTGTCGCACAGCAGGACGCTCATCTCCCCGGCACCCAGGGCGTTCTCCGCGCCGAGCATCACCGGGATCGAGAACCGGCCGAAGCTGTCGGTCGTGATGAGCCCGACGGTGTAGCTGCGCCCGGAGGACAGGCCCCGGCCCACCGGGTCGGGCGTGAACCCCAGCTGCTCGGCCGCGCGGCGCACGCGGTCGCGCGTCTCGGCGCGCAGCTGGCCCGTCCCGTTGAGGGCCTTGGAGGCCGTCCCCGCCGAGACGCCCGCGAGCGCGGCGACGTCGACGATCCGCACCGGAACGCCGCTTTCCGCCACTGCCCACCTCCCGACCCGTTGAGTCGCAACAGACTACCGCGCCCTTGACGAGCTGGGAGGGGAGTTCTAGGTTCGTCGCAGAAAACGTGTTCCGGCTGTTCCGGGCGCACCCGCACCGCCTCGATGGAGAGATCATGACCAGCACGACCGCTGGACCGGACCTGTCCCCCACCTCGGGCGCGCAGCCCGTGAACACCCCCGTCGCCCCCACCGCGGACGCGGCCGTCACCCTGCAGCCCGTCCCGCTCGGCGCCTCGCGCTCCACGGGCGGGTTCTGGTTCGACCGCATGCAGGCCAACCGCCGCCAGGCCATCCGGACCGGCTACGAGAAGCTCGAGACCGCGGGCAACCTGCGCAACCTGCGCATCGCCGCCGGAGTCGAGCAGGGCGAGGCCAAGGGCCCGATCTTCATGGACTCCGACGTCTACAAGTGGCTCGAGGCGGCCGGCTGGGAGTACGGGCGCGAGGCCGACGAGGAGGTCCTCGGCTGGATCCGCGAGGTCACGGCCGTGGTGGCGGCCGCGCAGGCCGACGACGGGTACCTGGACTCCGTCCAGCAGGTGCGCGGGAAGGGCGAGCGCTACACCGGGCTGCACTGGAGCCACGAGCACTACTGCGCCGGCCACCTGTTCCAGGCCGCCGTCGCCGTGCACCGCAGCACCGGGGACACCGGCCTGCTCGACGTCGCGGTCAAGCTCGCCGACCACCTCGTCGCCACCTTCGGCCCCGGGGGGATCGAGGAGGTCGACGGTCACCCCGTCGTCGAGATGGGCCTGGTGGAGCTGTTCCGCGAGACGGGGAACCGCGCCTACCTCGACCTCGCCCGCTGGTTCGTCGACGCCCGCGGGCACGGCATCATCCGGACGCGGTTCGGCGTCGACCCCACCTACTTCTCCGACCGCGTCCCCGTGCGCGAGGCCACCTCGCCCGAGGGCCACTCGGTCCGGGCGGTGTACCTCACGGCCGGTGCCGCGGACGTCGCCGCCGAGACCGGCGACGCGGAACTCCTCGACGCACTGGTGCGGCAGTGGGAGGGGATGCTGTCGTCCAAGACGTACGTGACCGGCGGCATCGGCTCGCGCTGGGACTTCGAGCAGTTCGGCGACCACTACGAGCTCGGCCCCGACCGCGCCTACGCCGAGACGTGCGCGGCGATCGCGAGCGTCCAGTGGAGCTGGCGGATGCTGCTGGCGACGGGGGAGGCCCGGTACGCCGACCTCGTCGAGCGGACCCTGTTCAACGCCTTCCTGCCCGGGGTGTCCCTGGCCGGCACGGAGTACTTCTACGTCAACGCCCTGCAGCTGCGGCACGGCGCGCACGCCGAGGAGGAGCGCAGCGTCGCGCACGGCCGGCGGCCGTGGTTCGACTGCGCCTGCTGCCCGCCGAACATCATGCGCACGCTGTCCCAGCTCGACGCCTACGTGGCGACGACCGCCGACCGCGACGGGGTGCCCGGGATCCAGCTGCACCAGTTCACGACCGGTGAGGTGCAGGCCGGCGGTGCCCGGGTGCGGGTGAGCACCGAGTACCCCTGGGACGGCACCGTCCGCGTCGAGGTGCTGGAGTCCCCCGGGGAGTTCGAGCTGGCGCTGCGCGTGCCCGGCTGGGCGGAGGGAGCCACCGCCACGGTGGCGGGGCAGGACGTGCCGGCCGCCGCCGGCGACTACCTCCGCGTGCGCCGGGGGTTCGCGCCCGGTGACGTCGTCGAACTCGTCCTGCCCATGACCGTCCGCCCCGTCGAGGCCGACCCGCGCGTCGACGCCGTGCGCGGTTGCGTGGTCGTCGAACGCGGGCCGCTCGTCTACGCGGTCGAGCAGGCCGACCTGCCCGAGGGGCTCGTCGCCGACGACGTGCGCGTCCGCGTCGCCGAGCTGCGCGACGCCCGCGCCGAGCACCGCCCCGACCTGCTCGAGGGGGTCACCGTCCTGCACCTGCCCGTGCACGCGGCGGTGGGCGCGGCGACGGGACCGCTGTACCGGCCGGCCGGGGACGACCCCGCGCCGCAGGCCGGGGACGCCACCCAGGTCGTCCCGGCGGTCCCGTACTACGCCTGGGCCAACCGCGAGCTCGGCGCCATGCGCGTCTGGCTGCCCCGGGCCTGACCGGTCCACCCGTTCCGTTCCCAGGAGGTGCGATGGAGCTCCACCGCAGGACCCTGCTCGCGCTGGGAGGGCTCGCCGGTCTGTCGGCGCTGCTGCCCTCCTGCGCGTCGCAGTTGCCCGAACCCGACGTCACGGCCGCGGGGTTCGGTGAGAACGCGACCGGGACCGTCCGGTTGTGGTGCCGGGCGGCGACGGTCGTCGGCGTCCGGCAGGTCGTCGACGCGTTCAACGCCTCCCAGGACGCCGTCACCGTCGAGGTGACGCCCGTCCTGGACGGTCAGTACGTCACGAAGCTGGCCACGGCCATCCGCGGCGGCAACGTGCCGGACATCGTCGACATCGACGACATCAACTCGATGCTGTTCATCTACCGCGACTCGTTCACCGACCTCACCCCGCTCGTGCAGCAGCTCGACTTCGCCGACCGGCTCAACCCCGGTCAGCTCGCCCTGGCCACCCGCGACGAGCGGCACTACGGGGTCCCGTACATCGCGGACAACTCGATGCTCTTCTACAACACCGAGTTGTTCGAGCGGGCCGGGCTGGACCCGGTCGAGCACACGCAGGACTTCGACGGTCTGCTCGAGGCCGCCCGCGCCATCGGGGCCCTGGAGGACGGGACGTACGGCTGGTCGGTCGACGGCAACGCGGCCGGCATCCTCGGGTTCGTCGTCCAACCGCACCTGTGGGCGGCGGACGCGCCGAACATCGTGGGGGAGGTCGGGGAGCAACGCGGGGCGATCGTCGGCAACGACGCCCTCCGGCGCACGTTCGAGCTGTACCGGACGATGTGGACCGAGGGGCTCATGCCGCAGGCGAACTTCTCCGGCGACGGGGCCCGCTGGGGCGCGGACTTCCGCGACGGCACGGTCGGCCTGTTCCCGGGGAACTTCGCGGTGGCGGCGTTGAACGCCTCGCCGGAGATGCGGGCCAAGACCGGTGTCGTGCTGCTGCCCGGTCCCGACGGGGGCCGGGCGACGTTCGCCGGTGGGGACAACCTGTGCATCCCGCGCGGGGCGGCCAACGCCTCGGGGGCCTGGCAGTTCGCCCGTTTCGCCCTCGACCTGCCGCAGCAGACCGGTCTGCCCGCCGGCGGGTACATCCCCGTGCGCTCGGACGCGGCGACGGCGCAGTACCGCGAGGAGTTCCCGCTCGCCGTCGCGCCCCTCGACGGGATCGCCGAGGCGTACGCGCCGACGACGCTCGCCTACAACCTGCTGTTCAACCAGCAGGACTCGCCGTGGATCGCGGCGTTCCGCCGGTCCGTCTTCGACGGTGACCTGGACGGGGCGCTGCGCCAGGGGCAGAAGGACTTCGACCGCATCCTGGAGCAGGCCCAACTGTGAGCACCCTCGAGAGAACACCCCGGTCCCTCACCCACCCCCCGCGGACGGGTCTGCTGCTGACGCTGCCGGCCCTGGTCTTCGTCACGGTCTTCGTGCTCGTGCCGCTGGTCTTCGCGGTCTACATGTCCTTCACGAACTGGCCCCTCATCGGGTCGTACGAGTTCATCGGCCTCGGGAACTACACGGCCATCGCCTCGGACCCGGTGTTCTGGAAGTCGGTCGGGTACACCGTCCTCTACACGGCCATCGTGACCGGCCCGATCCTCGTGCTCGGGTACGTCCTCGCCGTCGTGGTCCGCGCCAACCGCCGGTTCTCCACGGTGTTCCGCACGGTGTTCTTCGTCCCCTACGTCATCGGGCTCACCACGCTGAGCTTCCTCATGGTGCTGGAGGCGCAGCCCGGGTCGGGCATGGTGAACGTCGTCCTGGAGACGCTCGGCATCACCGACGGGACGACCGCGTGGTTGGCCGACGGTCCGCTCGCGACGGGCCTCATCTGCGTGATGATCGTCTGGGCCGTGTCGGGGCTCACCATGGTCCTGCTGATGGGCGGGATGCAGGGCATCCCCCGCGACGTGTACGAGTCCGCGGAGATGGACGGTGCGTCGTGGTGGCAGCGTGAGCGCAGCATCACGATCCCCATGCTGCGCCGCACCATCGCCATGAGCCTGGTCATCTCCGTCATCGGGTCGCTGCTGGCGTTCACCCAGTTCTACGTCCTGACCCGCGGCGGGCCCGGGACGGACACCCAGACGGTCGTCATGTACGTCTACCAGCGCGGTTTCGTCCAGCTCCAGCTGGGCGCGGCGTCCGCGCTGTCGATCGTCCTGGTCGTCGTCATCGGTCTGGTGACGGCCGCCCAGTTCCGGCTGTTGCGCGAGAAGGAGTAGACCGTGGTGACTCTCACGAGGACCAGCACCCCGCACGGCGTGCGGGTCCGCACGGCCCGGGGAGGTGGACCGTCCGGCCGGGCCGAGAGCCGCACCAAGGTCACGCTCTACTGGCTCGGCGGCATCCTGGCCACCCTCGTCTTCCTCGTCCCGCTCGCCTGGTCGGTGCTGCGCTCGTTCCAGCCCAACGACGCGATCGTGGCGGCGGACCCGGACGTGGGGGACCTGTTCGCGCTGACGACGGCGAACTTCTCGGCGTTGTTCAGCGGCGACCTGGACATCGTGCGGTCGGTGGGCAACAGCCTCGTGGTCTCGATCGGGACCGCCGTGCTCACCGCGGTGATCGCGACCCTGGCCGGGTACGGCTTCGGCCGCTTCACCTTCCGGGGCCGCAACGTCCTGTTCGGCGTCATCGTGGTGACGATGATGGTGCCGTTCCAGGCCATCATCACCCCGCTGTACCTGCAGATGAACGCCATGGGCCTGACCGACTCCCGGCTCGGCCTGGTGCTGTTCTACACGACGGTCAACCTCCCGTTCGGGGTGTTCGTCATGCGCAACGCGTTCGAGACGATCCCGGCCGAGATCGAGGACTCCGCCCGCGTCGACGGCGCCGGCACGATGCGGGCCCTGGTGTCCGTGCTCCGGCCGATGCTGGTCCCCGGCATGGCCACCAGCGCGCTGTACGCGTTCCTCGCCAGCTGGACCGAGTTCCTCGGGGCGCTGACGTTCCTCACCGACGACCGGCTCTACACGCTGCCCCTGTCGCTGGTGAACCTGCAGTCCGGGGCGTACGGGGCCGTCAACTACGGCTACCTCGTGGCCGGCGCCGTCGTCGCGATGATCCCGTGCGTCATCCTCTACGTGGCGCTGCAGCGGTTCTACGTCGCCGGGTTGGCCTCGGGGGCGGTCAAGGGCTGACCCGCCCGCACGTCAGACGATCACTTCGAGCCGGCGGGACACGGGTGCGACGGCACCCGTGTCCCGCCACGCCCGCGCCAGGGCCGGGACGACGACGGTGCGCAACGTGCCGGCGTCGGCGCCGAACGGCAGCCGCAGGTACCGCTCGAACGCCCCGTCCACCCCGAACCGCGGCCCGGGGGTCAGCAGCACCCCGTGCCGCTGCGCGGCGAGGGCCAGCGCGGAACTCGTGGCCGTGGGCAGGCGCACCCACAGGGCCAGGCCACCCGGGACGTGCGGGACGTCCCACTCCGGGAGCGCGGCCGCCAGTTCCGCGCTGAGGACGTCCCGCCGCTGCCGCAGTTCACCGCACCGGTCGACGAGGACGTCGTCGAGCTGCGGCAGGCAGCGGGCGACGACGAGCTGCTCCAGGACGGGGGTCCCGAGTTCCCACGGGGTGCGGTGCGCCGCCGCGTGCTGCACGGTGGCGGCGTCGGCCCGCACCCAGCCGATCCGCAACCCGCCCCACAGCGACTTCGCCGCCGACCCGACGTGCACCGCGTCGGCGGGGAACGGCGGGGGCACCGGCCCGTCCAGCGCGAGGTCGTTGGTCGTCTCGTCGACGACGAGCCGGGTCCCGTACCTCCGGGCCAGCTCGACGACGCGGTGCCGCAGCGCCGGGGGCATCACGGCGCCGGTGGGGTTCTGGAACCCGGGCATGAGGTAGGCCAGCGCCGGCCGGGTCCGGGCGAAGGCGTCCTCCAGCGCCTCCTCGTCCCAGCCACCGGGGGTGTCCCCGGTCCCGGCGGTGACGGGCACCGCGACGGGGCGCCCGCCGACACCGCGCGCGGCGTCGACGGCGTACGGGTACCCGGGGGACTCGACGAGGACGCGGTCGCCGGGGGCCAGGAACGCGCGGCAGAGCAGACCCACCGCGTGCTGGGCGCCGAGCGTGACGAGGACCTCCTCGGGGGCCGTGGGCAGCCCGCGGGCGGTGTAGCGCTCGGCGAGGGCCGCCCGCAGGGACGGGACGCCGAGGAGTTCGTAGCCGTCCCCGGGCAGGTGGGCGAGCAGGTCCTCGGCGGCGGCGCGGGCCGCGCCGGCCAGGACGGGGGCCGCGGGCAGGACGGCGCGCGTGAGGTTCACGAGACCGCCGGCGGCGGTGAGGGGTTCTGCGGAACCGCTGCGGGAGCCCGTGGGCAAGGTGATCACGCTGCCGGAGCCGCGCACGCTGCGCAGGTGCCCGCTGTCGCGCAGGCGGGCGTAGGCCGCCGCCACCGTGGTGCGGCTGACCCCCACCGCCGCCGCGAGCTCGCGCTCGGCCGGCAACCGGCTGCCCGAGAGCACCCGGCCGTCGAGCAGCAGCAGCCGGACGCGGTCGGCCAGCGCCCGCAGGGCGGGACCGTCGTCGCGCCAGTCGCCGAGGAGCTGGGCCAGCCCGGAAGCGGAGATCGTCGGCACCAGTCCACTCTAGGCGGATTGGCGCTGTCGCTGCACCGGTGGCATGCGGTCCAATCGTCGTGTGAGCAAGCCACCGTCCGCGTCCAGGGTCGCGCGCCTCCTCCTCGGCCTCGTCCTCTACGGCGTCGCGGAGGGGCTGATGGTCCTGGCCCACGTGGGCGTGGGGCCGTGGACGGTGTTCGCGACGGGGCTGGCCGCGCAGACGGGGGTGGGCGTCGGCTGGCTGGCCAACCTCATCGGGATCGCCGTGCTGCTGCTGTGGATCCCCCTGCGGCAGCGGCCGGGGCCGGGCACGCTCCTCAACGTCCTGCTCGTCGGGACGGTCATCGAGGCGACGGTCGACCTGCTGCCCTCGCCGGAGCACCTGCTCGTGCGCGCGCCCCTGTTCGCGGTGGGGCTGCTGCTGCTGGCCGTCGCCAGCGGCGTCTACCTCGGTTCCGGGCTGGGGCCCGGCCCGCGCGACGGGTTGATGACCGGCCTGCACGCACGGACCGGTCGCCCGATCTGGCAGTGCCGCGGGGCCGTCGAGGTGTCGGTGCTCCTCGTGGGCGCGCTGCTGGGCGGTGACGTGGGGGTGGGGACCGTCGTCTTCGCGTTCGGCATCGGGCCGCTCGTCGGGTTCGTGCTCCCCCGGCTCGACGGTTCCCGCGGCACCCGGGCGCCCGGCGCGACCGTCACCGCCCGGTAGCGTCCGCGCATGCCGTACTTCGTCGCGACCTACGCGTACACCTCCGACACCGCCGCCCGCGACGCCGGTCGCGCGGCCCACCGCGAGTACCTCGGCTCGCTGCCGCAGGTCGTGGTCTCCGGGCCCACCGACGACGACGGCGCGATCCTGGTCCTCGAGGCCGCCGACGCTGCGGCCGTCGAGGCGCTGCTCGACGCCGACCCGTTCGTGCGGGACGGGATCGTGGCTCAGCGGCGCGTCGTCGGGTGGACCCCCGTCCTGGGGCGCATGGCGCCGCAGTTCTGAACCGTTCCCCGACGCGGCCTCGAGCACCCCTCGTCGTCCGAGGTGCCGGGGCCGCGGGCGGTGCCTACGGTGGAACAGGTCGAAACTCCGGCCGGAACACCGCCGGGAACCTTCCCGGCTGCGTCCCAGGAGCCGCCCCGTGAGCAACACCCGTTCCACCACCTCCGACCTGGCCGTCCACCACGCCCCCGTGCAGACCACCGCTCTCGTGGTCGGCATCGCGTTCCTCGTGATCGGTGTCCTGGGGTTCATCCCCGGCATCACCACCGACTACGGCTCCCTCAGCGGCGCGGGACCGGACTCGACGGCCATGTTGTTCGGCGTCTTCCAGGTCTCGGTCCTGCACAACCTCGTGCACCTCGCCTTCGGCGCCGCCGGGGTCCTGATGTCGCGCGGGGCGTCCGCGGCGAAGGCGTTCCTCGTCGCCGGTGGCCTCGTCTACCTCGTCCTGTGGATCTACGGCCTCGTCGTCTCCGAGAGCAGCCAGGCCAACTTCGTGCCCCTCAACACGGCCGACGACTGGCTGCACCTCGGTCTGGGGCTGGGGATGGTCGTCCTCGGGCTCGCGATGCCGCGCCGCTACACCCGCGAGACCGCCCCGTCCGGGCACGGCCCCACCGCAGGCGGCGACATCCAGTAGGTCAGCGCCCGGACGCCGCGTAGAGCCGGCGCAGCACGTCGGCGATGTCGGGTTCCTCGACCGACAGGTCCCGCACCTCGGCGGCACGCGTCACGTGCGCCAGGACCGCCGCCGCCGTCGTCTCCTCGGCCGAGAACGCGTAGCGGCGGCGGTACCCGCCCTCCTCGACCGCGAGCAGGTCGGCCCCGGTCACGGGACCGGGGTCGACGGGGTCGCGGAGGTCGACCACGAGGACGCGCCGTGCGCCGACCCGTCGGACCAGACCGGGCAGGTCCCCGTCGTAGGCGGCGCGCCCGTGGTCGACGACGAGGACGCGGTCGCACAACCGCTGCACGTCGCCCATGTCGTGGGTCGTCAGCAGCAGCGTCGTCCCGTTCTCGGCCCGTTCGGCGCGCAGGAACTGCCGCAGCCGTTCGCTGGACAGGACGTCCAGGCCGATCGTGGGTTCGTCCAGCAGCAGCAGTTCCGGGGAGTGCAGCAGGGCGGCCGCGACCTCGCCGCGCATCCGCTGGCCCAGCGACAACTGGCGCACGGGTGTGGTGAGGAACTCCCCCAGGCCGAGCCGCTCGTCGAGGTCGCTCAGCCGTGGCCGCCACACCTCGGCGGGCAGGCGGTGGATCGCGGCCAGCAACCGGAACGACTCGCTGAGCGGCAGGTCCCACCACAGTTGGCTGCGCTGCCCGAAGACCACCCCGATGCGCCGGGCCAGGTCCCGCCGGTGGGTCACGGGGTCCAGGCCGCAGGTGCGGACGGATCCGCCGGAGGGGACGAGGATCCCCGTCAGCAGCTTCACGGTCGTCGACTTCCCGGCTCCGTTGGCGCCGATGAAACCCACCGACTCCCCGGGTGCCACCCGCAGCGACAACCCGTCCACGGCGCGGACGACCCTGCGGCGCCGACGCCACCGCGACGTCCCCGGCTCGCGGACCACGTACTCGCGGACCAGGTCCTGGACCTCCAGCGCGTTCACGACCCGCTCCCCGTGTAGTGCCGGACCCCGCCCCGCCACAGCAGCAGGGCGACCACCCACAGCAGGGCCGCCGCCACCGGCGAGCACCACCCCAGCCAGGCGGGCAAGCCCGCCGGTCCGGGTTCCCCCAGCAGCACGAGGACCGGCAGGTAGGCGACGAACGCGGCGGGGACGACGTAGCAGAACAGCCAGCGCAGCGGCCCGGAGTACAGCGACGCCGGGTACTGGGCCGCGTTCGAGCCTCCGTAGGTGATGGAGTTGACCGCTTCCCGCCCGTCGAGCAGCCAGAACTGCAGCGACCCGGCGACGACGAACACCGCGCTGAAGATGGCCGCCCCGCCGAGGACCGCGACGACCAGCAGCGCCACGGCCCGGCCGTCGAACTCCACCCCGGCGCGCGGCCAGGCGACGGCGAACACGAGAGCCGCCACGAGGACCCGGCCGACCCGCCGCAGCGCGACGTCGGAGGTCGCGAGCTGGGCCAGCACGGGCAGCGGTCGCAGCAGGAACGCGTCGAGCGCGCCCGTGCGGACGAGGGTGGGCAGGGTGTCGACGTGGCCGACGACGAGGTCGGCGATCGAGAACGCGACGTTGGCCAGGGCGAACACGAGGGCGGCCTGCCAGACGTCGAGACCGCCGAGCTCGTCCGTCCGCGAGAACACGACGTAGATCGTCGCGAACTCCGACAGACCGGTGCCGACGTTGGCGAGGACGTCGGCGGCGAACGAGGCCCGGTAGGAGAACTGCGCCCGCACCCGCGACCCCAGCAGCGCACGGTAGGGACCCGGTGCGCGCGTGGGACGGTCAGCCACCCTGCACCACCAGACGCCGCGCCCCGGCGGCCAGGAGGACCCGGCCGGCCGCGAGCAGCGCGGCGAGCCACCCCAGTTGCACACCGAGCAGCCGCAGCGCGTCGAGGTCCGCGGCGCGGCCGAGGACGACGTCGACGGGAGTCTGCAGCATCGAGGGGAACGGGGTGGCGTGGGCGAGGGCGTTCAACCACGGCGGGAACCAGGCCACCGGGATCGACAACCCCGTCAGGGTCGTGGCGAGGACGGTGTAGAGCAGGAGGATCCCGCGGACCTCGGTGAGCCAGAACGCGGTGAGGTTGACGATCCAGCGCGCCGCGAAGCTCACGGAGACCCCGGCGACGAGGCTCACGACGCCCAGCAGGTACGGCAGCGGGGACGCCGGCAGCGCCAGACCCGTCAGCAGGGCGCCGAGCAGGAGGGGTGGGGCGCCGCGGGGGAGCAGCGTGAACGCCGCCCGGCCGAGGTCGGTGGCCTAGGCCGCGAGCTGCGGGTCCACCGGGCGGGCGAGGTCGACCGCGATGTCGCCCGTGCGGACGCGGCGGGCGAGCTCGTCGTCGGCGAAGACGCTGACGGGGGCGAGGAACGCCTGGGTGGTCCAGGCGAACGTCGCGGCCTGGGCCGGGTCGTACCCCGCGACGGAGGCCCCGGCCGACGTCACCGTCCCCACGAGGACGGCCGCCTTGATGGCGCCGAAGACCGAGTTCGTGAGGGCTCCCGCGGCTGTCGCGGCGCGGTAGGTGGACCACCTGCGGAACCCCGCCGCGACGAGGGCGGGGTAGGGCGACACGGCGTTCGACCCTAGTGCACGGACCGTCGCGGCAGAAGGGTCAGCGCAGCAGCGGCGGGTGCAGGGTGGCGGCCGCGCCGCGCCGGAACAGCCCGGCCGGCCGGCCCCCGTCGCGCGTCGTCGTCGCACCCGTCGGTTCCAGGAAACCCGTCGCACCGGTGACCTTCCGGTGGAAGTTGCGCGGGTCCGGCGCCGTGCCCCAGACGGCCTCGTAGACGCGGCGGAGTTCGGCGACGGTGAACTCCTCGCCGCAGAAGGCCGTGGCGAGCGGCGTGTACTCGAGCTTGGCGCGGGCCCGCTCCACGGCCTCGGCCAGCAGCACGTCGTGGTCGAAGGCGAGGTCGGGCAGGTCGGCGACCGGGACCCACCGGGCGTCGGCGGCGTCGGTGCCGGCCCGCGGGACCGGCAGGTCGGGGGCCAGGGCCAGGTAGCAGACGGTCACGACGCGCTGGCGGGGGTCGCGGTCGGGAGCGCCGTGGGTGGCGACCTGCTCGAGGTGGACGAGGCCGCGGGGCAGGCCGGTCTCCTCCGCGAGTTCGCGCGCCGCGGCGCCGGGCAGGTCCTCGTCCGGGCGCACGAACCCGCCGGGCAGCGCCCACCTGCCCAGGAACGGTTCCTCGCCGCGCTCGACGAGCAGCACGCACAGGGCTCCCCCGCGCACGGTCAGGACGACGAGGTCGACGGTCACGGCGAGGACGGGGTGGCTCACCCGGTCAGCGTACCGAGTTGTCGTCGACTTGACGACAAGGGGAGGAGGAGGCTTATCGTCATCTCGACGACAACGAGTCGCCGACCACGGACCCGGAGGCAGACATGGCCGACATCACCCGCTACCCGTTCGCGCGGCACCTGCGCAGCACCCCGACCACCCACGTCATCCACCAGCGCCGCGGGAAGGTCGCCCACTCCGGAACGGGGCAGGCGTTCTGGTTCCGCCCGCTGAGCGCGACGCTCTCGGAGCTGCCCGTCGACGACCGCGAGCTCCCGCTGCTGATGCACGCCCGCACCGCCGACTTCGTCGACGTCACCGTCCAGGCCACCGTCACCTTCCGCATCGAGGACCCCGCGCTCGCCGCGACCCGCGTCGACTTCTCCCTCGACCCGGCCACCGGCCGCTGGCGGGCCGCGCCGCTGCAGCAGATCGCCGGGCTGCTCACCGAGACCGCGCAGCAGCACGTCCTCGACGTCCTCGCCGGGATGGCGCTGCGGGACGTCCTGGTCACCGGTGTGACGCTGACCCGCGAGCGCATCACCGCGGGGCTGCTCGCCGACAGCCGCCTGGCCCAGACCGGTCTCGCCCTCGTCGACGCCCGCGTCGTCGCCGTCCGGCCCGACCCCGACGTCGAGAAGGCCCTCGGGACGCCGACGCGCGAGCAGCTGCAGACCGAGGCCGACCGCGCCACCGCCGAACGCCGCGCCCTCGCCGTCGAGCGGGAGCGGGCCATCAGCGGGAACGAGCTGCAGAACAAGATCGAGCTCGCCCGCCGCGAGGAGCAGCTCGTCGCCCAGAGGGGCGCCAACCAGCGCCGCAGCGTCGAGGACGCGGCGGCCGCCGACGCGATCCGCACCGCCGCGGAGGCCGAGCGCGAGGAACGCCTCGCCCAGGCCCGAGCCGCTGCCCGCCGCGCCCAGGGCGAGGCGGACGCCGCGGCCGAGGCCGCCCGGATGGCCGCGATCGCCGGGACCCCGCCGGAGGTGCTCCTGACGCTGGCGCTGCGCGAGTTCGCCGGGCAGCTGCCGAACGTCGGCACCCTCGTCCTGACCCCCGACGTCGTGACGGGGGCCCTCGCGAAGCTGGTGCAGCCGTGAGCCTCGCGCCCCGCGCCGTCCTCGTGCACCGCCGCACCGCCTACGCCGAGGCCGTCGCCCGGCACGGCACCCCCGGCGCCGCCGACTTCTTCCTCCGCACCCGCGGCCGCTGCCTCACCGAGCTGGAGGAGGCCGACGAGCAGCAGCGCCGCGCGCTCGCCGCCGTGGCGGCCGCGGTCCCCGCCGACTGGCGGACCGGGACGGTGGAACGCGCCGACCTGTCCCGGTTCCTCTTCGCCCCCGAGGACGTCGTCGTGGTCGTCGGCCAGGACGGCCTCGTCGCCAACGTCGCCAAGCACCTGTCCGGGCAGGTCGTCGTCGGCATCGACCCACTGCCGGGCCGCAACGCGGGTGTCCTCGTCCCGCACCCCGCCTCGGCGGCACGAGACCTGCTGCACCGCAGCGTCTCCGGTGGCTCGTGTGAACTGCGGACGATGGTCCGGGCCAGCACCGACGACGGGCAGGAGCTGCACGCCCTCAACGAGGTGTTCGTCGGCCACCGCAGCCACCAGACCGCCCGCTACGTGCTGACCGCGGGGGACCGGCGCGAGGAACAGGCCTCCAGCGGGGTCGTCACCGGGACCGGGACGGGGGCGACGGGGTGGCTCGCCTCCCTGTCCCGGGGGCGGGCCGCGACTGCGCTGCCGACCCCCGTCGACCCCGCGCTGGCCTGGTTCGTCCGCGAGGCCTGGCCGTCCCGCACGACGGGGGCCGACCTCGTCGCCGGCGCCCTCACCGACCAGTCGCTGACCCTCGACGTCCTGTCCGACGAGCTCGTCGTCTTCGGCGACGGCCTCGAGGACGACCGGCTCACCGTCAGCCGCGGCCAGCGGATCACCGTCACCGTCAGCCCACGACGGCTCGCGCTGCTCCGGTGAGGTGGGTGGTGAGGTCCGGCTCCGTGTCGGAGCACCCCGCCGCCGGCGGCACACTGAAGGCGTGACCCTCATCGACGACGCGCGCGCCCAGGCCACGGCGGAGGCGACGACCCCCACGACCGCGGAGCTGGTCGCCGCCCTCGACGCCGCCCTGGGGACGACCCCGGGGTCGGGGACCGTCGACGCGTCCGGCCGCCGCCGCGCCGAGTACACGACCGACGCCTCGAACTACCGCGTCGTCCCGCTCGTCGTCGTCTTCCCGCGCTCGGTCGAGGACGTCGTCGCCGTCTGGGGCGTCTGCCGCGAGCTGGGGGTCCCCTTCACCTCCCGCGGGGCGGGCACGTCGGTCGCGGGCAACGCCATCGGCCCCGGCGTCGTGCTCGACTTCTCCCGCCACCTGCACCGCGTGCTGGACATCGACGCCGAGTCCATGACCGCGCTCGTCGAACCGGGCGTGATCCTCGACGACCTGCAGCGGCAGGCGGCCCCGCACGGGCTGCGGTTCGGGCCCGACCCCTCCACCCACGCCCGCTGCACCGTCGGCGGGATGATCGGCAACGACGCCTGCGGCTCGCACGCCCTGGCCTACGGCCGCACCTCCCACAACGTGCTCGCCCTGGAGGTCCTCGACGGGCACGGCCGCCGGTACTGGACCGACGCCCCACCCGCCGAGCTGGTCGAGGAGCTGCGCACGGTCGCCTCGCAGCACCTCGCGACGATCCGGACGTCCTTCGCCACCTTCGGCCGGCAGGTCTCCGGGTACGCCCTGGAACACCTCCTGCCGGAGACCGGCGGCCCCACGGGGACGGCCCTGGCCCGTCTCCTCACCGGGTCCGAGGGGACGCTCGCGACCATCCTGCGTGCCCGCGTCCGTCTCGTCCGGCAGGCGCCGTCGACGACGTTCGTCGTGCTCGGCTACGCCTCGATGCACGAGGCGGCCGACGCGACCCCCGCGCTGCTGGAGCACGCCCCGCTCGCCGTCGAAGGCATCGACCGACGGCTGGCCGACGCCGTCGTCCGCCGTGGCGGGTCCGTCGAGGGGCTGCCCAGCGGCAACGGCTGGCTGTTCGTCGAGATGGGTGGCGAGACCCCCGAGGAGTCGCTGGCCGCGGCGAGGGCGATGGTCGCCGGCTCCCGCGCCCTGGACTCCGTCGTCATCCCGACCGCCGCCGAGGCGAAGACGTTGTGGCGCATCCGCGAGGACGGGGCCGGTCTCGCCGGTCGCTCTCCCGAGGGGCAGCCGGCGTGGCCCGGCTGGGAGGACGCGGCGGTGCCCCCCGCGAAGCTGGGGGAGTACCTGCGCGAGTTCGACGCGCTCATGGCCTCCCACGGCGTCGACGGCCTGGCGTACGGGCACTTCGGCGACGGCTGCATCCACGTCCGCATCGACTTCCCCCTGTACGAGGACGGCGGCGGGGCCGCCGCGAAGGACTTCCTGGAGGACGCCGCCCGGCTCGTCGCCCGCCACGGCGGGTCGCTGTCCGGGGAGCACGGCGACGGCCGCGCCCGCGGCGGGTTGCTGCCGCTCATGTACGACGGTGCGGCGATCACCGCCTTCGAGCAGGTCAAGCGCGCCTTCGACCCGGCCGACCTGCTGAACCCCGGGGTCATCGTGCGCCCGGCGGACGTCGCCGCCGACCTGCGCGTCCCCGCGGCGCGTCCCGCGCACGCCCTCGGGATGCCGCTGAAGTTCGCCTACTCGCGCGACGAGGGCGACCTCACGCGCGCCGTGCACCGCTGCGTCGGCGTCGGCAAGTGCCGCGCCGACACCGGCGGGGTCATGTGCCCGTCCTACCTGGCGACCGGCGACGAGAAGGACTCCACCCGCGGCCGGGCCCGCCTGCTGCAGGAGATGGCCAACGGGACCCTCGTGACCGACGGGTGGCGCTCGCAGGAGGTCAAGGACGTCCTCGACCTCTGCCTGTCCTGCAAGGGGTGCAGCGCCGACTGCCCGGCCGGCGTCGACATGCCGACCTACAAGGCGGAGTTCCTCGACAAGTTCTACGCAGGCCGGGTGCGGCCCATGAACCACTACCTGCTCGGCTGGCTGCCGCGCTGGTCGAAGCTGGCGTCCATCGCGCCGAAGGTCGTGAACCGGCTGACGTCGGTCCCGGCGCTGGCGTGGACGGCGCGGGCCCTGGGGGGCGTGGACCAGAACCGGCCGCTGCCGGCGTTCGCGTCCGAGACGTTCCGCGCCTGGTTCGACCGGCGACCGGTCCGCGAGGACGGTCAGCCCGTCCTGCTGTGGGTGGACTCGTTCACCGAGCACTTCTCCCCCGAGGTGGGCAAGGCGGCCGTGAAGCTGCTGGAGCACCTGGGGTTCTCCGTGCGGCTGACGCAGAAGCAGGTGTGCTGCGGTCTGACGTGGGTCTCGACCGGTCAGCTCGACGGGGCCAAGCGGCAGTTGCGGTCCTCCCTCGACGCGCTGGGGAACTCGAACGTGCCCGTGGTGGGCCTGGAACCGTCCTGCACCTCGCTGCTGCGCGAGGACGCCGCCGAACTCCTGCCCGACGACCCCCGCGCCCACGCGCTCGAGCACCGGGTGCGGACCCTGGCCGAACTCATCGCCGAGCAGCGCCCGGACTGGGTGCCGCCGCAGCTGGACCCGGACGGCCCGGTGAAGGCCGTCGTGCAGCCGCACTGCCACCAGCACGCCACGATGGGTTTCGGCCCCGACGAGCGGTTGCTCGCCAAGGCCGGTGTCGACGCGCAGGTCTTGTCGGGGTGCTGTGGCCTCGCGGGGAACTTCGGCGCCGAGAAGGGGCACCACGAGGTGTCCGTGAAGGTCGCCGAGCACGCCCTCCTGCCCGCCCTGCGCGAGCGCGGTGACGCCCTCGTCGTCGCCGACGGGTACTCCTGCCGGACGCAGTCCGACAACCTCGCCGGGGTTCGCCCCCGGCACCTCGCCGAACTCCTCGCCGACGCCCTGCCGGAGGACTGACCCGCTCCTCAGACGTGCTTCGGGTGCGCCTCGAAGAACTGCCACATCGTCTCCGAGGCGTCGACCTCCTGGGTGATGGGGCCGAGCGGACCCTCCGGCTCGTCGGCCCCGGGCCACGTGTGACCCCCACCGGTGATCCGCTGGAACTCCACGTCGGCCCCGCCCGCGCACCGCGCGTAGGTCGTCAGCGAGACGTGCTCGGTGAGCGCGGTCCGCACCGGGCCGGTGCGGCAGTCGTTCAGCCGGGCCCAGGTCTGGACGGCGACGGGTGCGGAGTACCCCCACCGCAGGTCGTCGCTGCCGCCGTAGGGGTTCACCCCGTCCGCGTCGCCGTGGAAGGTGAGCACCGCGACCGGTTCGCGCGGGGTGCAGCTCTGCACCTCCGGCACCGAGGGTTCGTCCGGCGCCGGCCGCCCGGCCCGCAGCCCCGCGACCGGGGCGATCGCCGCGATCCGGTCGGACAGCTCGCAGGCCAGGGCCGAGGCCATGCGCCCCCCGCCGGAGTACCCGGTCGCGTACGTGCGCCGGGTGTCCACGCAGGCGGCCGCCCCGAGCTGGTCGACGACGGCGGCCAGGAAGGCCACGTCGTCCCGGGCGTCCGGCGGCGGGAGCTGACCGGCCGTCGTCGGAACGCCGGGGACGTTCCACGCCCAACCGCCACCGGGCAGGGGCGGGTCGGACGGGGGCAGTTCCACGGCCGCGGTGGGGTTGGCGACGAGGAACCCCTCGCGCTCGGCGACCGACGCGAGGTCGCTGATGCCCGACTGCGCGGGACCGTTGGAACCGCTGCCGTGCAGGTCCAGCACGAGGGGGACGCGCGCGGGCCGGTGGGAGGGGACGAAGACCTGGACCTCGGTGGTGCCGCCGGCGAAGCGGATCGGCACGCTGTGCGTTCCCGGCGGCACCGTCGAGGTGCACCCGACGGTCCGGGCGGCGGGGTCCGCCGGTGCGGCACCGGCACTGCTCACGGTGGACACCGCGACCAGCCCGACGGCGGCCGCTGCGAGGGCGAGAGGGGTGCGACGGGACACGGGGACTCCTTCGTCCTGGATCGGTCGGGCGATCTTGGCGGATCGTGTGAAAACCTGTCAACGTCGGGTCGTCCCGCCGACGCTGCACCGGTCGCACCGGCTCCGGGTGCGTCGAGGAGAACGGGGAGGGGACGCGTGGACGCTCAGGTCCTCGTCGTGGGTGCCGGGTTGGCCGGGGCCTCGACCGCGTGGCGGCTCGCGCAGCGCGGCCGCACCGTCGTGCTGGTGGAGCGCGACGTGCCCGCCTCGGCGCAGGGGAGCTCGCACGGGTCGGCGCGCATCCTGCGCCACGCCTACCCCGAGCGGCTGTACGTCGACCTCGTCGGGGCCGCCGAGACGGCGTGGACCGAACTGTCCGCCCTCCACGGTGCCGACCTGGTGACCCGGTGCGGGGCGCTGGACTTCGGGGCCCGGCGGGACCCGCACGGGCTCGCCGCCGTCCTGGCCGACGCGGGGGTCGAGCACGAGCTCCTGGCGCGCGAGGACGCCCGCGACCGCTGGCCGGGCATCGCGTTCGACTCCGACGTCCTGTGGCACCGGGCCGGTGGTGTGCTCGACGCCGGCTCCACGGTGCGGGCGATGGTGGCGGCGGCCCGGGCGCACGGTGCCCAGGTGCTCCAGGGCTGGGCCCTGTCGCGGCTCGAACGCACCGGCGCGGGTTTCACCGCCCACGCCGCCGACGGCCGCACCGTGTCCGCCGGGCGGGTGGTGGTGTGCGCCGGTCCGTGGTTGCCGGACCTGCTCGGTGAGCTGCCGCTGCCGGCGGGTTTCCTCGCGGCCCTGCCCACCCTGACGGTGACCGAGGAGAACGCGTTCCACTTCCCCCACCGGGAACCCCGCACCCCCTGGCCCACCCTGATCCACCACCGCGAGGACATCTGCCTCTACGCCCTGCCCGGCGGCCGGGACGCGCAGTTCCGCGGGCAGAAGGTCGCCGAGTTCGCCGCCGGCCGCCGGCTGCGGTCGGCGGCCACCCGGACCGGTCGGGTGGACGCGGCGAACCGGGAACGCGTCGTGGAGCACGTGCGCCGGTTCCTGCCGGGCCTGGAACCGGAGCCGTACGCCGAGACGACCTGCCTGTTCACGAACACCCCGACCGAGGACTTCGTCGTCGACGAGGCCGACGGGGTCACCGTCGTCTCGCCGTGCTCGGGGCACGGTGCGAAGTTCGCGCCGCTGCTCGGTGAGCTCGCGGCGGACGCCGCCCTGCGGACCGGGTCCGTGCCCGGCCGGTTCCGGGTGGGGTCGTCCCGTGCCTGAGACCGCGCGGCTGCTGGCCGCCACCGTCGACACCGGCCGGGACCGGGCCCGGGGCGGGTACTCGCGGCCCGTGTTCTCCGCCGCCGAGCGCGAGCTGCTGGAGTGGTACCTCGCCGAGCTGCGCGCCCGGGGGCTGGAGGGCACGACCGACCGCAACGGCGTCGTGTGGGCCTGGTGGAACCCCGCGGGCCTGCCCCTGGAGGGGGCCGTCGTCACGGGCAGCCACCTCGACTCCGTCCCCGGCGGTGGTGCGTTCGACGGCCCCCTCGGCGTGGTGTCGGCGCTGCGCGCGCTCGACCTGCTGCGCGAGCGCGGCGTCGACCCCGCCCGGCCCCTCGGCCTGGCCGTGTTCCCCGAGGAGGAGGGATCGCGGTTCGGGGTCGCGTGCCTCGGGTCGCGCCTGCTGACGGGGGCGGTCACCCCGGGACGAGCCCTGGCCCTGACCGACCCCGACGGGAACACCTTCGCCGACGTGGCGCGCGGGGCCGGGCTGGACCCGGCGGGGTTCGGCCGCGACGACGAGGCCCTGGCCCGCATCGGCTGCTTCGTGGAACTGCACGTCGAGCAGGGCCGCGGGCTCGTCGACCTCGGGGCGCCCGTGGCCGTCGCGACCTCCGTCATCGGGCACGGGCGGTGGCGGTTCACGGTGCGCGGGGAGGGGAACCACGCGGGGACGACGCTGCTCGCCGACCGCAGGGACCCGCTGCTCGTGGCCGCCCTCGTCGTCGCGGCCGCCCGCGACGTCGCCGCCGCGAACCCCGGGACGCGCGCCACCGTCGGGCGGCTGGACCCCGTGCCGGGCGGCACGAACGTCATCGCCTCCCGCGTCGACCTGTGGCTCGACGTGCGCCACCCCGAGGACGTCGTCACCGCGGCCGTGGTCGCCGAGGTCTCGCGCCGGGCCGCGCGCCTGGCCGCCGCGGAGGGGTGCGCGGTGGAGGTCCGCGAGGAGTCCCTCAGCCCCACCGTCGACTTCGACGGCGCCCTGTCCCGCAGGCTGTCCGGGGTGCTGCCCACCGCGCCGCTGCTGGCCACCGGCGCCGGCCACGACGCCGGGGTGCTCGCCGGGCGCGTCCCCACCGCGATGCTGTTCACGCGCAACCCCACCGGGGTCTCGCACGCGCCGGGGGAGTTCTGCACCGACGAGGACGCCGAAGCCGGGTCGGTCGCCCTCGCCGACGTGCTGGCGGACCTGCTGACCGGACCGCCGCCGGGGTGAGGGTCAGCGCATCGTGTCCAGGATGGCCGTGAGGTCCTCGATCGTCGTGCGCGGGTTGACGATCGCGAACCGCGCGTTCGGCCGGCCCTGGTGGCTGCTCGGTGTCACGAACGCGAGCTGCTCGTCCAGCAGCCGCGCCGACCAGGCGTCGTAGTCGGCCTTCGTCCAGCCGGTGCGCTCGAACACCACGACGGACAGCTGCGGCTCCCGCACCAGGGTGAGGTCGGGGCGTTCCGCGACGACCCGGCCGACCTCGGCCGCCAGGTCGATGGCCGCGTCGATCGCCTCCCGGTAGGCCCGCACCCCGTAGGTCGCCAGCGAGAACCAGGTCGGCAACCCGCGGGGCCGTCGGGTGAGGTGGGCGGCGAAGTCCGAGGGGCTCCAGTCCTTCGTCTCGGTCAGCGTGTCGAGGTACTCGGCGTGCTGGGTGTGCGCCCGGCGGCCGCGGTCGGGGTCGCGGTAGATGAGCGCGCACGCGTCGAACGGCGCGAACAACCACTTGTGCGGGTCCACGATGACGGAGTCGGCGTGCTCGAGACCGGCGAACAGGTCCCGGCGGCGGGTCGACAGCCGGCCGGCCAGCCCGTACGCGCCGTCGACGTGCAACCAGGTCCCGTGCTCCGTCGTGGCGTCCGCGATGCCCTGCAGGTCGTCGACGATCCCGAAGTTCGTGGACCCCGCCGTCGCCACGACCGCGAACACCCGGTCCCCGTGCTCGGCCAGCGCGGCGCGGACGGCCTCGCCGCGCAGGACGCCGTCCTCACCCGGGGCGACGGCCACCACGTCGACGTCCATCACCCGGGCGGCCGACGCGATCGAGGAGTGCGCCTCGGCGCTGCAGACGACCGCCCACCGGCCCGCCACCGGCCCCCTGCCGCGGGCGTCCTCCCGGGCGGCGACGAGCGCCGACAGGTTGCCGAGCGTCCCGCCCTGCACGAACACCCCACCGGAACCCGCGGGCAGCCCGAACTCGTCGGCCAGCCAGCGCAGCACCTCGTTCTCGGCGTGCACGGCGCCGGCGCCCTCCAGCCAGGACCCCCCGTACAGGGCGCTGGCCGAGACCACGATGTCGAACGCGGCAGCGGCCTTGGACGGCGCGGACGGGATGAACGAGAGGTAGCGCGGGTGGTCGGTGGTGATGCAGGCCGGGGCGAGCACGTGCTCGAAGACGGCCAGGGCCCGCGCGGCCCCGATGCCGTCCTCGGTGACGGCGGGGGGAGCCAGGCGCCGCAGGTCGGCGCTGCTGACCGACTTGTCCAGCGGGAGGTCCGGGGCCGTCAGGCGGTTGCGCGCGTAGTCGAGCACGAGGTCCAGGGCCGCCTCGTTCTCCCCGGTGACCTCGTGCATCCGCTTCGCGGTCGTGTCGTCGTGCATGGACCACCTCTCGGTGCGGGTCCGGCTCCCGCGGCTCGCGCCGCGGGACCTGGACGGGGTGGGGACGGACCGCCCCACGCTAGGCCCGCGGAGTTCGTCGCCGGACCACCGGTCCGGCGGGGACGAGCACCTGCCCCGCACCTCGAGCGCCGCCGCCGTGCACGACGGGGGCGGCGGCGCTCCCGGCCCGGGGCCTCAGCTGGGCGAGGGGTCGGTCCCCTGGGCCGCCTCGCGCAGCGCGGGGATGATGTCCGACTTCGCGGCGGCCAGGAACTCCTCCTGGTGCTCGCCACCGATCTGGACGAGGGCGAGGTCGGTGAAACCCGCCTCGAAGTACGCCGAGGCGGCCTCGACGACCGCGTCCACGTCGTTCCCGCAGGGGATCTGCCCGGCGACGTCCTCGGGACGGACGAACTGCGTCGCGCCGGCGAAACCCGCCGTGGTCGGCAGGTCGGCGTTCACCTTCCACCCCCCGGCGAACCAGCGGAACTGCTCGTGCGCGCGGGAGATCGCCGCGTCCCGGTCGGCGCCCCAGGAGACCGGCATCTGCCCGATCTTCCGGCTCGGCTGCTGCCCCGTCTCCCGCGCCGCGTCCCAGGCCTGCAGCGCCGCGTCGGGTTCGACCGCGATCGCGTGGTCGGCCAGGGGGGAGAAGCGGGTGGCGGACTTCTCCCCGCTGATGGCGATCGCCAGCGGGACGCGCTGGTCCGGGACGTCCCACAACCGGTGGGAGTCGACCCGGAAGTGCTCGCCCGCGTAGGTCAGCAGGTCGCCGTCGAAGAGGTTGGAGATGATCTCGCACGCCTCGACGAGCATGTCCTGGCGTTCCTCGACCGCGGGCCAGCCCTGCCCGACGACGTGCTCGTTGAGGTTCTCGCCCGAACCCAGCCCGAGGACGAAACGTCCCTCCGACAGGATCTGCACCGTCGCGGCCTTCTGCGCGACGATCGCCGGGTGGTACCGGATCGTCGGGCACGTCACGTAGGTCATGAGTTCCACGCGCGACGTCGTGGCCGCCACCGCCCCGAGCACCGACCAGACGTACGGCGCGTGGCCCTGCGAGGTGAGCCACGGCGAGGCGTGGTCGGAGAACACGATCGTGTCGAAGCCGGCCTCCTCCGCGGCACGGGCGTCCCGCACCAGCCAGCGCGGGTCGGACTGCTCGCTCATGCAGGTGTAGCCGATGCCGGGAGCGCTCACGACAGCGCCTCCAGCAGCGCGCGGTTGAACGCCGGCAGGTCGTCGGGGTTGCGGCTGGTCACCAGCGGACCGGGACCGTTGCGGTCGACGACGACCTCCTCGTCGACCCACTCGGCGCCGGCGTTGCGCAGGTCCGTGCGCAGCGAGGGCCAGGACGTCATCCGGCGGCCCTTGAGCACGTCGGCCTCGACCAGCGTCCACGGCGCGTGGCAGATGGCCGCGACGGGGCGGGTCGAGGCCGCGAACTGCTGCACGAAGGTCACCGCGGAGCGGGAGGTCCGCAGGGCGTCGGGGTTGGCCACGCCGCCGGGGAGGACGAGGGCGGCGTACTCCGACGGGCTGGCGTCGTCGACGACGACGTCCACGTCGAAGGTGTCGGCCTTGTCCAGGTGGTCGAACGCCTGGACCGTGCCCGGCCCGGTCGACAGCAGGACGGGCTCGCCCCCCGCCTCCTGCACCGCCTTCCACGGTTCGGTCAGTTCGACCTGCTCGATGCCCTCGTTCGCCACGAGGAACGCGATCTTCTTGCCCGCGAGCGCTGCGTCCGTCATGTCGCCACGCTCGCACCACGGGCGGGGGTCGGCATCCGGGAAGGGGCCGCTGCCCGCGCCGGCGGGGGCGTGGAAGGATCGGCCCCGCCAGAGCCGTCGCACGGAGGAGTGTCCCCATGCCCATCGCCACCCCGGACGTCTACGCGGAGATGCTGGACCGCGCGAAGGCCGGTTCCTTCGCCTACCCGGCCATCAACATCTCCTCCTCGATCACGCTGAACGCCGCGATCCGCGGCTTCGCCGAGGCCGAGAGCGACGGCATCGTGCAGGTCTCCACCGGTGGGGCCGAGTTCCTGTCCGGCACCACGGTCAAGGACATGGTGCTCGGTTCGCAGGCCCTGGCCGAGTACGCCCACCACGTCGCCAAGGCGTACGACGTCAACATCGCGCTGCACACCGACCACTGCCCCGAGGACAAGCTCGACGGGTTCGTCCGCCCGCTGCTGGCCATCTCGGCCGAGCGCGTCAAGAGCGGGCGCGACCCGCTGTTCCAGTCCCACATGTGGGACGGCTCGGCCGTGCCGCTGGACGAGAACCTGCGGATCGCCCAGGACCTCCTGGCCCGGGCGGCGGCCGCGAAGATCGTCCTCGAGGTCGAGATCGGCGTCGTCGGCGGCGAGGAGGACGGCGTCGCCCACGAGATCAACGACAAGCTGTACACGACGGTCGAGGACGCCCTCGCCACGGTCGACGCGCTCGGCACCGGCGAGAAGGGCCGGTACATGGCCGCCCTGACGTTCGGGAACGTGCACGGCGTCTACAAGCCCGGTGGGGTCAAGCTCCGTCCGGAGATCCTCAAGCAGATCCAGGACGAGGTCGGCTCCCGCGTCGGCAAGGACAAGCCCTTCGACCTCGTCTTCCACGGCGGGTCGGGCTCCTCGGCGCAGGAGATCAGCGACGCCGTCGACTACGGCGTCATCAAGATGAACATCGACACCGACACCCAGTACGCCTTCACGCGGCCCATCGTCGGGCACATGTTCACGAACTACGACGGCGTGCTCAAGGTCGACGACGAGGTCGGCAACAAGAAGGCCTACGACCCGCGCGCCTGGGGCAAGGCCGGCGAGACCGGCATGGCCGCGCGCGTGGTCGAGGCCGCGCAGAACCTGCGCAGCGCGGGCAAGTCGGTCAAGTGAGGCGCTGAACGACGGATCGGCCCCGCCCACCCGCAGGTGGTCGGGGCCGATCCGGTCCGCCGCTCGGGCGTCAGGCGGGCTGCGGCCCGTCCTCGTCGGCGTCGCCGGTGGTCGCGCTGCTCAGGCCCGGCTCCTCGTCGACGACGTCGAGCAGCTGGACGATGTTCGTCGTCTCGATGAGGAACTTCACCACGGCCGGGGGACGGATGAGCGTCACCCGGTGGGCCTTGGACCGGGAGGCGAGCCGGGCCAGGAAGGCCAGGCCCGTCGAGTCCATGAACGTCACGTGGTGGGCGTCGACCTGCAGCGGACGCCCGGAGCTCAGCGCGTCCTCGGCGGCCTCGAGCAGGTCGGGACCCAGTTCGGCGTCGATCTCGCCGGTGAGCACCACGCGGGTGGCCCGCGGTTCGTAGAGGACGTGCACCGAGCCCGGGTCCACCGAGCGCACCTGGGGCACCCGGGGAGCCTGTCCCGGCGGTGTCGCGTCGTTCGTCATGGGTCCTCCGAAAGGTCCGCACCCTGTGCCGCTGTGCCCGGCTCTCTTCAGGCAGCGGTCGACCGTCCCGCGCGGTCTTCCACCACGCGGGTGGGGCGGGCGTCCCGGCGCCTCCTCGACGCGCGGTCCGTCCGACCCCCCTGCATGCTAGCGAGGCCGGACCGGCGCCCGTGCCGTGCACCGCGGCCGCCCGGTCCGGGCGGGGAACTGGTCAACCGACCGCCACGACCACCGGCGCGTCGGGCAGACTCCAGGACGGGCCGGTCGCAGGACCGGTCGCCCGCCAGCCGTCCCGCGCGAGCCCGAGGAGACCCGTCCCATGTCGGCCAGCAGTCCGCAGGCGCTCGCCCTGGGTGAACCCGCCGCCGTGCTGCTCCTGGCCCGCCGGACCGGGGTGCTCCTGGGCGCCGACGCCGGTGCGCGGGAGCTGGCCGGCGCGGTGCAGGGACCACCGCGGACCCTGCAGGACTTCCTGGCCCGGGTGCCGCTGCCGGCGGCAGCCGTCTGGGAGCACGTCACCGCCGGCCGGCCCGTGCACGGCGAGCTGCTGCCGGGGGACCTGTGGTGCAGCGCGGCCCCCGTGCCCGGGCGCGAGGAGGTGCTCCTGGTGCTCACGCCCGTCGAACGCGTCCACGCGGACCCGGCCGGCGTCCCCGTCGTGGCCGCGGCCCCCGGGGCCGCGCTGTCCGCCGTGCGCGGGGGCCGCCTCGTCGTCGACGTCGTCGACGGGGCCTGGACCCGGACCACCGGGGTGCCCGCCGTGCACGTCGAGCACCGGCCCGCCCACCACCTGCTGCGCACGCGCGACGAGCGGGCGCTCGCCGAGTTCGAACGGGCGCTGCGCAGCCCGGACCCGGTGTCGGTGACGGTGCTGGACCAGCGGGCGGACGGGACCGACTTCCTGCACCACGTGCGCGCGGTGCCGCTCCTGGACCGCGCCGGTGCCGTGTGCCACGTCCTGACCTGGCACAGCGACGTCACCCGCCGCACCGCCGCCGACCGGGCCGCCGGGACCCGGCTCGACGTCCTGACCCGCCTCGACGCGGTCGTCCGCGACGCCGGTGAGGCGCTCGGGACGTCCCGGGAGGTGGACGCGGTCCTGCAGGAGGTGGTCCGCGTCCTGGGGGACCAGCTCGTGGAGGGTGCGCTGGTGGTCCGGGTGCACGAGCGGGCCGGTGGCGCCGACCTGGAGGTGGCCGCCGCGCACGGCCGGCGGCTGCACCCCCTGGTGGGTCGGCGGACGTCCCGGTCGAGGACGGCCGCGCCGGACCCGCTGCTGGACGCCTGCACGCGCGAGCTCACCGACCTCGACGACCTCGACGACGTGGCGCGGGGCCCGGGCTCGGTGGCGGGGTGGCTGCAGGAGATCGGCGCGGCACCCCAGGCCCACCGGGGGGCGACGGCGGGCGCCCCGGCGCTCGCGGTGCCGCTGAGGGGGCAGCAGGACGTCCTCGGCCTCCTGCTCGTGCGCCCGCACCCGAGCGGCCTGGGTCCGCAGGACCGCGCCGTCGTCGTGGGCGCCGGCGCCCGGGCGGGTCTGCTGCTGGAGAACGCACGACTGCACGCAAGGGAGCACGCCTTGGCGGAGACGCTGCAACGCAGCCTGTTGCCCGACAGCGCCGGGGTCGCCGGCATCGACGGGCTCGACGTCTGGACCTTCTACGCGCCCAACGCCGACCACGCCCAGGTGGGGGGCGACTGGTACGACGTGCTGCCCGCGCCCGCCGACGGCGGCGGCAGCGCGGTCGCCGGGATCGTCGTCGGCGACGTCGTCGGGCACGACGTCGAGGCCGCCGCGGCCATGGGGCAGATCCGTTCCGTGGTCCGCTCCGCCGCGCACGACGTCGACGACCCCGGCAGCGTCCTCATGCGCGTCGACCAGCTCGCCGGCGGCCTCGGCATCGGCCGGATGGCCTCCCTCGTCTACGCCACGCTGCAACGCCTCGACGACGGCGGCTGGGAGATGGCCTGGTCCAGCGCGGGGCACCTGCCCCCGCTGCTGCGGCGTGGCCCGGCCGGCGAGGGACCGGTCGGCGAGCACCGCGTCGAGGTGCTCAGCGAGGCGACCGGGACCCTCGTGGGTCTGGGGGAGCGGCCGCGGCCGACCCGCGAGCGCGCGCTGTCACCGGGGGACGTCCTCGTGCTCTACACCGACGGCCTCATCGAGACGCGGTCGCGCCCGATGCGCGACGGCCTGGAGGTGCTCGTCGAGGTTCTCGCGCGCTCCGGGGCCCGCGACGCCGCCGGCATCGGGGAGGAGCTGCTCGCCGGCCTGGGTGAGACCCCCGAGGACGACACGGCGATCGTCGTCGTCCGGGTGCCGGAGGAGTCGGAGCTGGCCGACGAGCCCCCGCCGACCGCCGACACCCCGCGCCGTCGCCGCTGGCAGCTGCCGTCCGAGCCGTCCTCCATCGGCAAGGCCCGGCACGCGACGCTGCGGGCCTGCGCCGTGTGGGGCCTGGCCTGCGGCCCGCGCGCGGAGATCGTCGTCTCCGAGCTCGTGGCCAACGCCGTCCTGCACGGCTGGGGCACGATCGGCCTGCGCCTGTTCGACCTCGAGGGGCACCTGCGCATCGAGGTGGAGGACGACAGCCCCGAGCAGCCGCAGGTCGTCGACGCGCGTCCCGACGGGGCGGGCGGCCACGGGATGCGGCTCGTCGCATCGCTGGGACGGTGGGGGAGCACCCCCACCCGGCGCGGCAAGGTCGTCTGGGTCGAGATCGGCACCGCCGAGAACAGCACCGCCGAGAACAGCACTGGAGAGGACCCCGCGTGAGCACCGGCACCAACCTGCTGGGCGGACCGCCGCCCACCCACCTGCCCGCGAACGGCGAGGTCGACGACGCCCTGGCCGCCGGGACCGACCCCGCCGCGGTCGCCGCGGCCCACCCGGCCGCGTCGGCGCCGTGGGCCCTGCTGGCCGAGCGCGCGCTCGTGGCCGGGGACGCGGTGACCGCGTACGCCTTCGCGCGCACCGGCTACCACCGCGGGCTGGACGCCCTGCGCCGGGCCGGCTGGCGCGGGCACGGGCCGGTGCCGTGGTCCCACGAGCCCAACCGCGGGTTCCTGCGGGCGCTGGCCGCCCTGCAGCGGGCGGCGCAGACCATCGGCGAGACCGAGGAGGCGGTGCGCTGCACCACGTTCCTGGGCGACTGCGACCCCGCCGCCGCGCACGAGCTGCTGCCCTCGTGAGCGCCGTGGACCCCACCCGTCCCGTCCTCGTCGTCGGTGCCGGGATCTCCGGGGCGTCCTGCGCCCGCGCCCTCTCCGACGCTGGTGTGCCCGTCCGCGTCCTGGACCGGGGACGGCGCAGCGGCGGGCGCATGAGCGGGCGCCGGGTCGAGAGCGCCGGCGACGTGCGCGTCGTCGACCTCGGCGCCTCCTACTTCACCGTGTCCGGGGAGGGGGACCTGCACGACGACTTCGCCCGGCTCGTCGCCGGCTGGCAGGAGCGCGGCCTGGCGAGGCCCTGGACCGACACGTTCGCCGTCCTGGACGGTTCCGGCGGGGAGCCGGGCTCCTCGTCCGGCCCCGTCCGCTGGGCCGCCCCCACGGGGCTGCGCAGCCTCGTGGAGGACCTCGTGGCCCAGCCCGGTGCGGCACCGCTCGACGTGGTCCACGGCATCGACGTCGAGAGCGTCTCCAGCGGCGAGGGCGGCCCCGGCGTCGACGGCCGGGGCGCACCCGCGGTCGTGCTGGCCATGCCGGACCCGCAGGCCGCCGACCTGCTGCCGCGGATGGCCGCCACCCGCCTGGACGTGTCGGCCCGGTGGAACTGGCGGCCCTGCATCGCCGTCTACGCCGGCTGGGAGCAGCGCTGGTGGCCCGACTTCCACGGCGCCTTCGTCAACGACTCCGACCTGCTGGTCTTCCTCGCCGACGACGGCTCCCGCCGCGGCGACGGGGCCCCGGTCCTCGTCGCCCACACGGCCCCCGACGTCTCCAGCGAGCACCTCGACGCCCCCGCGAGCGTCGTCGCACCCGTGCTGGCGAGCCTGGGGCCGATGCTCGGGGTCGCGGCCGCGCCCGAGCCCACGTGGGCCCGCGCGCACCGCTGGTCGCTGGCGAGCCCGTTGCGCCAGCACGAGGACGCCCCGTTCGGGTGGGACGAGGAGAGCGGGATCGGCGTCTGCGGGGACGCCTGGGGCGAACGGTCCAAGGTGCAGACGGCGTGGGAGTCGGGGACGGCGCTGGGGCGCCACCTCGCCGAGCGGTTCGCCGGCTGAGCGCGAGCAGGTCGCCGCGGGTCCACCACCCGGTAAGCTCGTCGTGGTCTGCGGCGACCGCCCCCTTCGCTGGGCCGGTGGTCCGTGGGGCCGTGCAGCACCCGGACAGTCGTCACCAGGAAGCAGGGGATCTCAATGCCCGCGATCGTGCTCGTCGGCGCCCAGTGGGGGGACGAGGGCAAGGGCAAGGCCACCGACGCCCTCGGCGCACGCGTGGACTACGTGGTGAAGTTCAACGGCGGCAACAACGCCGGGCACACCGTCGTCGTCGGTGACGAGAAGTACGCGCTGCACCTGCTCCCCAGCGGCATCCTCACCCCGGGCGTCACACCGGTCATCGGCAACGGCGTCGTCGTGGACCTGTCCGTCCTGTTCGAGGAGCTCGAGGCGATGACGGCCCGCGGGGTCGACTGCTCCAAGCTCCTCGTGTCCGCCTCGGCGCACGTCATCGCCCCCTACCACCGCGTGCTCGACCAGGTCACCGAGCGCTTCCTGGGCAAGCGCAAGATCGGCACCACCGGTCGCGGCGTCGGCCCGTCCTACGCGGACAAGATCAACCGGGTCGGGATCCGCGTCCAGGACCTGTTCGACGAGTCGATCCTGCGGCAGAAGGTCGAAGGCGCCCTCGACCAGAAGAACCACCTGCTGGTCAAGCACTACAACCGCCGCGCGGTGTCGGTCGACGAGACGGTCGAGACCCTCCTCTCCTACGCCGACCGGTTGCGGCCCATGGTGACCGACGTCTCCCTGGAACTGTCCCGCGCCCTGGACCGCGACGAGGTCGTCCTGTTCGAGGGCGGCCAGGCGACCATGCTCGACATCGACCACGGCACCTACCCGTTCGTCACGTCCTCCTCCGCGACGGCGGCCGGGGCGTGCACGGGGGCGGGCATCCCGCCGAACCGCATCGACCGGATCGTCGCCGTCGTCAAGGCGTACACCACCCGGGTCGGCGAGGGCCCGTTCCCGACCGAACTGCTCGACGCCGACGGCGAGAAGCTGCGCCAGGACGGCGGGGAGTTCGGCACCACGACCGGCCGCCCGCGCCGCACCGGCTGGTACGACGCGGTCATCTCCCGGTACGCCGCCCGCATCAACGGCGTCACCGACTTCGTCCTCACCAAGCTCGACACCCTCACCGGCTGGGAACGCATCCCGGTGTGCGTGGCGTACGACGTCGACGGCGTCCGCCACGACGAGATCCCCATGTCGCAGACCGACTTCCACCACGCGACACCCGTCTACGAGTACTTCGACGGCTGGACCGAGGACATCTCCGCGGCGCGCTCGACGTCGGACCTGCCCAAGAACGCCCAGGCCTACGTCGAGGCGCTCGAACAGATCTCCGGCGCCCGCATCAGCGCCGTCGGCGTCGGCCCGGACCGCGAGCAGACCGTCGTCCGGCACGACCTTCTCGGGTGAGTCCGCCCCGGGTGCGGGAGGCGGCGCTCGCCGACCTCCCGCCCGCGGTGCTCTACGCGCTGATGCGGTTGCGCGTCGACGTGTTCGTCGTCGAGCAGCGGTGCGCCTACCCCGAACTCGACGGCCGCGACCTCGAACCCACCTGCGTGCACGTGTGGGCCGAGGTCGACGGCGCTCCCGTCGCGACGCTGCGTGTCCTGCGCGACGCCGACGGCCGCGGCCGGATCGGCCGGGTCGCCACGGCGGAGGAGTTCCGCGGTGCCGGGGTGGCGGCGCGGTTGATGGGTCGTGCCCTCGAACTCCTCGAGGGTTCCGAGGTCGTGCTCGACGCGCAGGCCCACCTGCAGCACTGGTACGCCCGGTTCGGTTTCGTCGCGCGCGGCGAGATCTTCCAGGAGGACGGGATCCCGCACGTGACGATGGTGCGCGCGCTCTGACGGTCGGGTGCCACGGGTGCGGCCGGGGGCGGTCCGCCCGTCAGACGGGCAGCCGGTGCGGGCGCGTGGTCCGGCTCGTCTCGAGCAGGTGCTGGGGGAACGCAGCGGCGGGGACGGGTGGGGAGTGCAGGTAGCCCTGCACGCTGTCGCACCCCAACCGGGTCAGGACGTCCAGCTCGCGCTGGTGCTCGACGCCTTCGGCGACGACGTGGACGCCCAGGCGGTGGCCCAGGTCGATGACGGCCCCGACCACGACGTCGTCGACCGCCCCGTCGGGTCCGTGGGGGAACATCCCCAGGACGAAGGACCGGTCGATCTTCAACTCGTCCAGCGGTAGCCGGCGCAGGTAGGACAACGAGGAGAAGCCGGTGCCGAAGTCGTCCACGGAACAGCGGATCCCGGTGTGGCGCAGCGAGGTGAGCACCTGGGCGGTCGTCTCCGGGTCAGCGACCAGGATGTCCTCGGTGAGCTCCAGGCACAGCAGCCGCGGCGGGACGCCGTGCCGTCCCAGGGCGTCGAGCAGCCGCATCGGCAGCGCCAGGCGGGGCAGGCAGTGGGCGGTGACGTTGATCGAGACGGGCACCTCGTAACCGGCCCGCAGCCAGGTGCCGCACTGGGCCAGGGCCGCTTCCAGGACGCGGGTGGTGAACGCCTCGGACAGGTCGGGGCTGGTGGCCATGGCGATGAACTCGCTCGGCGGCAGGACACCGCGGGTGGGGTGGTTCCACCGGGCCAGCGCCTCGACCCCCAGGAGTCGTCCGGTGCTGACCGACACCTTGGGCTGGAGGTGGACGACGATCTGCCGGTCGTCCTCCTGCCCGGGCCGGGGACCGGGCCCCCCGCCCGGACGTCCACCTGGCTGCTGGGCGAGAGCGGCGTCGGAGTCCAGGGCCTGCTGGAAGTCGTTCAAGGCGGCCAGGCGTTCGGTGGTGTGCTGGTCGTGGGTGGGGTCGTACAGGCTGGTGCCGCTGCCGGAGGTCTTGGCCACGTACATCGCGACGTCCGCCTCGCGCAGCAGCTGTTCGGCCATCGCGGCGCGCTCGTCGGCAGCGCTGACCGCGGGCTGGTCGGTGCCCGGCTGGTGGGGGGCGGGGGGCACGCAGCGACTGGCCACGCCGATGCTGACCGAGGTGCTGACCGTGGTGCCCAGCAAGGTGGTGGCGCGGCCGATGCCGCGGCGCAGGTGCTGCGCCAGCTGCAGGGCCCGGCCGGCGTCCAGACCCGGGAGCAGGACGGCGAACTCGTCGCCGCCCAGGCGCACCGTGAGCGCGTCGGGGCTGGTCGTCCCGCTGAGGGATTCCGTCAGGGCTCCGGTCAACGTCTCGGTGAGGGAGGCGGTGGCGCGGGCCGCGACCTCGCGCAGGAGGTCGTCCCCGGCGGAGTGGCCGAGGGTGTCGTTGACCGTCTTGAAGTGGTCCAGGTCCATCACCAGGACCGAGACCGGCGTGCCGGTGGCCTGGGCGGCGGTCAGGGCGGCGTCGAGGGCCTCGCTCAGACCGGTGCGGTTGGCCAGGCCGGTGAGGTCGTCGTGGCGGGTGCGGTGGTGCAGCTGACGCAGGAGGCGCTGCTGGGCGGTGCGGGCGCGCTCGCTGAGCGTCCAGGCGGTCAGCGAGCCCAGGCAGGCGGCGACGACGAACCCGGCGTGGATGGCCGCGAAGAGCCAGGGGTGCTCCCCGTGCAGGGCGGCGTGACCGTAGACCTTGTGCGGCCACAGCGTGCCGACGACACCGTGTTCGAGCAGCACGATGGCGGCGGCGACGGCGAACGGGGCCCAGTCCTCGTAGAGGGCGACGACGGGGATCATCACGAAGAAGTGGAAGTGGGCCTCGATGTAGCCGCCGGAGACGGCGACCAGGAACGAGGAGCAGGCCATCAAGCCCGCCGCCGCGGCGCACGAGGCCAGCACCGGCGGCAGCGGCAGCCGGCCGCGGCTGAGGGTCTCCATCGCGGCGGCCAGGTACAGCGCGGCGGGGGCGCACAGCGTGAGGAGGGTGTCGGTGGAGGCGTGGTGGGCGACGGCCCAGCCCAGCAGCACCGGCAGGTGGACCAGCAGGACCGTGGTCACCCAGCGGTGACGGACCCGCCACACCGGCTCGGGCAGGCGGGACCGACCCGGGAGGCGCCACGGCTCCGCCCCGGCGGCCACCTCGGCCGCCACCTCAGCCGTCACCTCGGTCGTCACCTTCACCGGTACACCGGCCGCGGCGGGGCGCGTGGACGGAGCAGGAGTCACGATGACCTGTCGGGCGGTGCGGCGGGTGGCTGTAGCGCGTCCGGCGTCTTTCACCGGATCGCGGAGGGCGAATCCGCGCACCTGCCGAGACGGGTGTCACAGCCGGAAGGTGGCCACCAACTCGTTGAGCTCGCCGGCGGCGCGGGTGACCTCCCCGGCGGTGGCGGCGGTCCGGCTGGCGCCGCTGGTGGTCCGATCGGCGGCGGCGGCGATGCCGGAGATGTTCGTGGCGATCTCGTTGCTGCCGGTGGAGACCTCGGTGACGTTGCGGACCATCTCGGCCGTCGTGGCCGACTGCTCCTCCACCGCGGCCGCGATGGTGGACTGCAGGCCGTCGATGCGGGCGATGACCTCGGCGATCTGGGTGATGGCCCCGGCGGCCTCGGTGGCGTCGGTCTGGGTGGCCGCGACCTTGGCGACGATCTCCTCGGTCGCCCGGGCGGTCTGCTGGGCCAGTTCCTTGACCTCCCCGGCGACGACGGCGAACCCCTTGCCCATCTCCCCGGCGCGGGCGGCCTCGATGGTGGCGTTCAGGGCCAGCAGGTTGGTCTGCTCGGCGATGGAGGTGATGAGCTTGACGACGTCGCCGATCTCCCGGCTGGAGGTGGACAGCCGCTCCAGGGTGTGCCCGGCGCCGGAGGCCGCGTCCACGGCGGTCGCCGCGGTGGCCGAGGCGTCGGCGGTGGAGGTGGCGATCTCACGGATGGCCGCGGACATCTGCTCCCCGGCGGCAGCCACGGTGCCGATGTTGGCGCTGATCTGCTCGGTCGCGGCCGAGACCACCTGCGACTGCACGGCGGACTCCTGCGCACCCGAGGACAACTGGGTGGCCACGGTGGACAGGTCGCCGCTGGCCGCGGCCAAGGTGGCGGCGGTGGCGTGGATGCGCGTCATGGTCTGGTGCAGGTGGTCCATGGTGGTGTCCACCGCGGTCGCCAGCTGACCGACCTCGTCGCGGCTGGTGGTGCCGACACGCTGGTCCAGCCGGCCCTGGGCCAGGCCCTGCACGACGCGGACCGTGGCCGCCAGCGGGCGGGTGATCGACCGGGCCACCGCGACCGCCACGACCACGGCGATGACCAGAGCCGCGATGCCCAGGCCGAGCAGGATCGCCCGAGCCGTGCGGTAGCCAGCCGCGCCGGCGGCCCCGGTGACGGCGGCGTTGTCGGTCTCGGCCTTCTGGATGCGGTCCAGGACGGTGTTCAACTCGGTGGCCAGGGGAACGATGGTGCTGTCGCGGGCGCTGATGAAGCCGGCCTGGTCGTTCGCCTGGGCGGCGGTGACGAGCTGCTGGCGGGCGGTGCGGAAACGGGTCAGGTCGGCGGCGAAGGTGTCACGGTCAGCCTTGGTGGAGACCGGGTGGGTGGCCAGGTACGTCTCCCACGCCGCGTCCAGCACGGCGTCGTCGGCGGTGATGGCCTGCACGGCGGTGGTGGTGGCAGCCGCGTCGGTGGTCAGGGCGGCGGAGGTCAGGTCCAGGCGGGACTGGGCGAAGGCGTACTTGACGGTGCCGATGCTCTGCACGCCGGGGACGACGACCTGGCTGAGCGAGGTGACGGTGGCCTGGGACGAGGCCAGTTTGACCAGCCCCAGCCCGAGCACCGTGGCCAGCAGCAGGCAGACGATGCCGAAGCCGGTGGCGAGCTTGGTGGTGATCTTGAGGTCCCGCAGGCGGTTCAGCACGCAGACGTATCGGCAGCACCGGGACCGGTGTTGAGCTCGGCCGGCGGAGGCGGGGTTCGACACGGTGCCGTCGTCGGCGTAGCGGGAGTGGTCGGCCGGGAGCTGGGGGTGACGCACTCGCGGACCGCGGCGGTCTGGTCCTCGACGTCCTCGGTCAGCCTCGTCGCGCCGGGCGCCGGGACCGGGGTTCTGGCACCGCCGCCGGGCCTGCTGGCGCAGCGGGGAGGAGGACTCGCGGGAGGTGCCGTGCTCGGCGCAGGAGGTGAGGACCGCCCCGAGTGGGGCGGCTTCGGGTCGCTGCGCGACGGTGAGACGGGTTCGAGGAACCTGTCCACGAGCTCCTCGTCAGCGCGGGTTCGCGGCCCTGTGCGACGGTCCGCCGCGGAGCCGAGCCAGGGGCCGGGTGACGTCCTGGTCAGCGAGACGATCGTGACGTCGTGGCCGCTGGCGATTCCGCTCCCCGCGTGGACTTAGTCCGACTTAGTCCCTACCGTGGAACCGTGACGCAGACGGTGAACGTGCACGAGGCGAAGACGCACCTGTCCCGACTGCTCGAAGCGGTCGAACGGGGAGAGGACGTGGTGATCGCCCGCTCCGGCAAGCCCGTGGCCCGCCTGGTGCCCGCCCGCTCGCACGGAACGCGCCGTCCCGGGGCGTGGAAGGGGCGAGTGGACATCGCCGACGACTTCGACGACCCCTCCGGGGAACTGGTGGCCGCCTTCGGCGACGGCGCCGTCGAGCCGCACCTGTGACGGCTCTGCTGCTCGACACCCACGTCCTGCTGTGGTGGTTGAGCGATGACGAACGCCTGCCCGAGCGCATGCGAGCCGCCGTGGCCGACGGCGAGAACGGGGTGTTCGTCTCCGCGGCGTCGGCGTGGGAGATGTCGATCAAGGCTGCGCTGGGCAAGCTGACCGTGCCGGACGGCCTGCGTGAGGAGTTGCAGCAGCAGGGCTTCAGCGAGTTGCCGGTCACCGTGGACGACGGCCTGGTCGCCGGTGCCCTGCCGCGTCACCACGACGACCCCTTCGACCGGATGCTCATCGCGCAGGCCGCCCGGCGCGGGCTGCGACTGCTCAGCGTCGACCGACGCTTCGGGTACTACGACGTCCGACTCCTGTGAACCGGTCATCGACGTCCACGACAGCGGGATGACCGTGACGTCGGCCGTCGAACGGCGGCCCCCTACCCTGCCCGTCGTGGTCATGGAAGTCGTCGCCGCCGCTGTCCTGGTCGACCGGCGGTTGCTGACGGTCAGCAAGACCGTCGCGCCCCACGTCTTCTACCTCCCCGGCGGCAAACCCGACGCCGGGGAACCGCAGGAGCAGACCCTCGCCCGTGAGCTGTCGGAGGAGCTGTCGACCACTCCCGTCGACGTCCAGCCGTACCTGGTGGTGCAGGCACCGGCGGCGTTGGAGGGTGTGCCGATGCGGATGACGGTCTACCGCTGCCGGCTGGCCGCGCCCCCTCGGCTGGCCGCTGAGCTGGCCGACTCGCGCTGGATCACCAGCGCGGGCCTGCGAGCCCCCGACGTCCTGGCCCCCGCGTTGCGTGACGTGCTGCTCCCTCGGCTGGTGCAGGACGGCCTGCTGGCCGCCTGACCAACCGCCCACCGCGGGATGACCGTGAAGTCGCCCTGCGGTCCGGGTGCGCCCCGCGGATGCCGTGACGTCCGGTCTCGACGGGACCGCAGCCTCGTCCCTGCAGTGGCGGGGCGGCGTTGACGGGGTGTGACGACCCCCGAGCCGCGACGGGTGGTCCCCGACATCGGACCGACGAGGCCGGTCCGCTGCGGACCGGTGAAGGTGTGGTGGCACCGCGAGCAACCCGATCGCCCACACCTCCGGGGTCAGAACCACTCGGAGGTGATCGTGAGACGCACGCTGAACACCACCCTCGCCGAGCACGTCGGCGAACCCGTCCAGCTCGAAGGCTGGATCCACCGCCGCCGGCGCCTGGCCGCGGTGACCTTCCTCGTCCTGCGCGACCGCAGCGGCCTGTCCCAGGTCGTCGTGAGCGACCAAGCAGTTCGGGCAGCCCTCGACGGCCTGCCCGAGGAAACCGTCGTCCGCGTCACCGGGACCGCCACCGCCAACGCCAAGGCACCCGACGGGGTGGAGGTCATCGACCCCGTCATCACCGCCCTCAGCGCACCCGCCGTCGGCGCGCCGGTGGAACTGTGGCGCCCGCACCTGGACGCCGCGTTGCCGACGCTGCTGGACCACGCCTCCCTCACCTGGCGCCACCAGGAACGACGAGCGGTCTGGGAACTGGCCGCGGCGTCCTTGCGCGGCTTCCGCGCCACCTTGGACGCGGCCGGTTTCACCGAGGTCGCCACCCCGAAGTTCACCGCCACCGCCACCGAGTCCGGTGCGAACGTGTTCGCCGTGGACTACTTCGGCCGCCCCGCCCACCTGGCCCAGTCCCCGCAGTTCTACAAGCAGATGCTGGTCGGGGTCTTCGAGCGGGTCTACGAGACCGGGCCGGTCTTCCGCGCCGAGCCGCACGACACCGTCCGCCACCTGGCCCAGTACACCTCCCTCGACGTGGAACTGGGCTTCATCGCTGACCACCGCGACGTCCTGGCCGTGCTGCGCGAGGTGCTGGCGGGGATGGTCGTCGCCGTCGCTGAACACGAGGACGCCTGCTCGCGGGCGGGGGTCGAGGTGCCGGTGGTGCCGGAGCAGATCCCCCTCATCCACTTCCAGGACGCGTTGCACCTGGTCGGCGCCGACCCGGACGAGCCGGACCTCGCACCGGAGCACGAACGGGAGCTGAGCCGGTGGGCGCTGCGCGAGCACGGCAGCGACTTCCTGGCCGTGGAGGGTTACCCCGCGCTCAAGCGGCCGTTCTACACCCACCCTCAGCCCGACGACCCGCGGTGGACGAACTCCTTCGACCTGCTCTTCCGGGGCCTGGAGCTGGTGACCGGCGGTCAGCGCCTGCACGAACACGGCGACTACGTCACCGCCCTCACCGCCCGCGGGCAGGACCCGGGCGACTACGGCGCCTACCTGGACACCTTCGCCCGCGGCATGCCGCCGCACGGCGGGTTCGCGCTGGGGCTGGAGCGGTGGGTGGCGCGACTGGCCGGTCTGGACAACGTCCGCCGCAGCACGCTGTTCCCGCGAGACCTGCACCGGCTGACCCCCTGAGCAGACCTCGGGTTGAGAACACGGGGCGGAGCGGGACGAGCGCGAGGTCGTCGTGCTCCCGGGCCCGGGTTCGCCAGACGGAGCCGACCTCGACGAACTGGTCCGCGTCTTCGAGGTTTGCGGCCTTGCGGGTGCAGAGCCGAGCGCCGTGCGCGTGGGCCGTGGCGGCGATGAGCAGGTCCATCGTTCGAGCGCGCGGTTGCCGGCCCACCGCGACGACCGCCGCGGCCAGTTGCCCGCAGCTCGCGGAGGCCGACGGCTGTCATCGAGCCGAGGCAGCTCTTGTGCTGCTTCACGTGTAGTCGCGTCGTGACGGGAGTCCGGACGGCGACGCCGCTGGCTGCGCCTACAGCCCGCGCACCGCGGGATGACCGCGACGTGCTTCGGCGGTTGCCGGGGATCGGGAAGGTGGTCGACGGGTGCGTCTACCGCGACCCCGCCGGTCTGCGCGGCAACGAGCCGTTGATGAGCTCCACTGCTTCGCGCGGGTTCGGCACCTCGACGGCGATGCGGTCGTAGGACTGGCCGGTGAGCTGGATGACGATGGTGCGAGTACCCCGGTAGGTCTCCCAGAGGGTCTTCTCCCCGTGGTGGTGGAAGGTGCCGACGGCGGCGACCCCGGGGATGTGCAGACCGGGGGACCTCACGCCCTTGGGTTCGCGCACGACGTCGGGGTCGATGGTCGCGCCGCGCACGCTGGTCAAGGGGATCTCCAGGCGTGACTTCATGGCCCACACCTTGCTCATGCCGCGCAGTTGGACGCGGAGGTGGTCGCCGGCGATCTGGACGCGAGCCATGGCGTGGCCTTTCAGGTGTGACGGGTCAGGTCAGTGGGGGACGAAAGAGTCGAGCTGAGCTCGTCGCAGCAGGCGCCGACCCAGCAACTCCGCGGCCGGGGGGCCGTCGCGAGGGGTGAAGTGCTGGTCGAGGTCGGTGCACGCGGTGGCGACGAGGTCGCGGATTTCTGCGTCGCTGGGGGCGAGTTCTAGTGCGCCCACGAGGAGGAGGTCGAGGGCGGGTCCTTCGATCAGCTCCTTGGCGCAGGTGTCGGGATGGGCGGCGACGTTGGCGCCGGCTTGGGGGAGTTCGTCGTGCACCGCCTGGTGCAGCGCGGCCAGGAAGAGGCCGCGTTTGCTGCCGAAGGCCTGGTAGAGGCTGCCGCGATGCAGGCCCAGGGCGTTGACCAGGTCGTCGATGGAGGTAGCTGAGTAGCCCAGGCGCGCGAAGACCTCGCCGGCGGCGGTGATCGCGGCGGGTACGTCGAAAGCACGGGGTCGGGCCACAGCCCCATCTTGACTATGAATGAACGATCGGTCAAGAACGAGTAGCGGTGGATCGGAGGTTGTGCTGGTACGGCTCGGGGCCCCGTGGCCGAGGGGCCGTCACGGTTGGCGACCTTCCGCCTCTCGCGATGTGCGTGACGTCGCCGGCCGCTGGCGATCACGCGCACCGCGCGATGACCGTGCGCCGCGCGCACCGCGGGATGACCGTGAAGATGCCTGGTCTTGTCGCTGCCGGGGTGAAACGGCGACGCGAGCGACCGCATCAAGTGGGACGATCTAGGAAGCGTCCCACCAACGGGCGTATGGTGGGTTCATGAGCGTGCAGGCACTGAAGATCGACTCCAAGCGGCGAACAGTCGTGCCCGCAGAGGTCCTCGCTGCGGCAGGTATCACCGAGGGCTCCGAACTGATCCCGCACGCCGAAGGTCCTGGCCGCATCGTCTTCGAGACCCGCGCCGCCATGCAGGCCCGTGTTCGTGCGAAGTACCGACGCAAGGGTGGCGGCGTGTCCGCCCAGCAGGCGTGGGCCGAGTACCACGGTGAAGAAACGGATGCCCTCGCCGAGAAGGGCGTCGAGTGAGCGAGGACCCTCACGCCGTCATCGCCAGCTCCCCGCTGGGAACACCGCTGCTGCTCGACGCGTGCGCCGTCTTGTCCTGGCTCGATCCGGACGCGCAGGAGACGTCTGACAGTCGCGCTCGCATCGACGACGTGTTCGCGACCGTCGACGTGACCAGCGTCAACGTCGCGGTCCCCACCGTGGTCGAGGTCGCGACGGTCCTCAGTCGGAAGTTCGGACTGGACGAAGAAGCCCGCAGCGTCGGCGACGACCTGAGCAGTGCGGGGATCCGCATCGTCCCGTTCGGCCTCGCAGAGGCCGCGCACATCGCGGAGGTCCTCCATGCGGAGAAGGGCGCTCGGCAGGCCGAGCTCGATGCGGGCCGCAAGGTCGGGCGACTCTCGCTCGGCGACCGCATCGCCATGGCCACCGCTGGAGCCCGACACGACACGCTCGTGACGACGGACCAGTTCGTGATCCAGGTGTCAGAGCGCATGGAGTCGAACACCTACGACTACCGCGCCGGCTGAGTCGCGGAGAGCTCGCGGCGAGGGCGCCACGGTCAGGAGCAACGGCGCGCTTCCCCGAGGTGCTGGGGTTCGCGCGGACGGCGGGATGATCGTGAGGTCGTTAGCCGGCCTCGACGGCAGTGGTGGATGTTGTGCTCGTCCTGCTGAAGGGGTCCGGACGACCTACTCGTTCGCCATGCTGCCTTGGTGGTCCTGTGGGAGGTCTTGACCGGCCTGGCGCCGATGGCTGTTGCTCTGGTCGCTCTGACGGCCCCTGTGGCGCTGATGGTGAAGACGCATCGATGGTCACCGCTGGGCCTGGTGCTGTGGACCGTGGCGGTGGTGGCCGCAGGACGCTGGCTGGTCCAGAGCATCGAATTGGCTGATGCGACCGATGGGGGCAGTGGTCCTTGGGGTGCGTGGCGGTGGCTGGTGACTGCTGTCGTCGCCTCGGGTGCGGCGACGATGCTCGTGCTCGTTCGTCTGCATCGGCTACGCCTCCTTCGCTGATACAGCTCGGCTTGGTCGCTGGCACGTCGACCATCCGCAGATCGGCATGAGCGCGACAGCGCGGCCATCGACATGAGCGCGACAGCGCGGCCATCGACACGACCATGACGTCCGCGACCGTGACGTCGAGGCAGCACGTGCGAACCGCTGACGTCTCGAGGGCCGGGAGGCGTCACCTCCAGGACCGCTGGGAGCGTCACCGGTGTCGTGGTGCGGAACTGCCACCGGTGTCGTGAGACACGACCACGGGGTTCGTGCGCCGTCGCGGTGGGCGTCGATCACCCGTTCGACGGGGTCCGGGGTCCCGGCACCTCGTCCGCGGCGGCGCGGGGCCACCGCGCTCAGGGGCGGGTGACCTCGTCGGGGTCGTGCTGGGCGGCCTGCCCCAGCCGCACCTCGACCTCCCGGTGGCTCCCGTCGGGGACCTCGACCGGCGTGGCCACCGGCGGGAAGCCGGCCGCGGTGAGGGTGTACCGCCCGCGGGTGAGGTCGTCGAAGGCGAAGGTGCCGTCGACGTCGGTCGTGGCGGTGTCCACCACCGCACCGCTCTCGTCGACGACCGTGACGGACGCCTCGGCGACGGGCGTGCCGTCCTCGGTGTCCACCGTCCCCACGAGGCGACCCCCGGCGCTCAGGGTCACGTCGAGCTCGACGTCGCGGCCGTGGTCGACCGCGAGGTTCTGAGCGACGGGCCGGAACGCCGACGACAGCACGCTGAGGACGTAGCTGCCGGCGACGAGGTCGGCGATGCGGTAGGCGCCCTCCTCGTCGGTCCGGGTGGTGGCGACGACGGCGCCCTGGACGTCCAGCAGCGTCAGCACCGCCCCGGCGACCGGACCGTCCGCGCTGCGCAGCACCCCGTGCAGGGCCGCGCTGCCGACGAGGCGCACGTCGTGGCGCACGGCCCTGCCCGCGACGGGGACGAGGTGCGCGACGGGCCGGGCGTCGGCCGCGGCGACGATGAGGACGAACGTCCCGCCGGCTTCCAGCGGCAGGCAGAAGAACCCGACCTCGTCGGCCGACGCCCGCGCCAGCTGCCGTCCGGAGTGGTCGGTGACGGTGAGCGCGGCACCTTCCAGGGGGCGCCCGGTGGAGTCGGTCACGAGACCCACCACGCCCAGCGGCAGGTCGCCCAGGACGCGCTCGACGCGCTGCTCGGCGGGCAGGCCCGCCGGCGGTCCGTCGGGGGTGCCCTCGGGGTGGCGGCGCTCCTCGCGCGGGGCGGGGACCTCGGCGGACGTCGCGGCGGGGGCTGCCGGGGTGCCCTGCCCACCCTCACGGGCCAGCAGGGCTTCCAGCCCGCGTCCCTCGGCGTCCACGTTCGGCACCAGCCGGCCCATCCAGCGCGGCATCCACCACGCGGCCCGGCCCAGGAGGGTGAGGGCGGCGGGCATGATGACCATGCGCACGACGAGGGCGTCGGCGAGGACCCCGACCGTCAGCGCCATGCCGATCGAGCCGATGACCTGGTCCCCGCTGGTGGCGAACCCGACGAAGACGCCGGACATGATGAGCGCGGCCGCCACGACGACGGGCGCCGACCGGCGGAACCCCGCCAGCACCGCGTCCTTCGGGCTGCGGCCGTGGGCGTGCTGCTCGTGGATCGCCGAGACGAGGAACATCTGGTAGTCCATCGCGAGCCCGAAGAGGATCCCGACGACGAGGACGGGCATGAAGCTCAGCAGCGGACCGGGCTGGGCGACCTGGAAGACGTCGGACAGCCAGCCCCACTGGTAGATCGCCACGACCGAGCCGAGCGAGGCGCCGAGGGACAGCAGGAACCCGACCGTCGCCAGCAGCGGCACCGCCAGCGACCGGAACAGCATGATCAGCAGGAACAGCGCGAGCACGACGATGATGGCGATGTAGACGGGCAGGGCGTCGTTGAGGGCGTCCGTCACGTCGATGTCGAGGGCCGTCTGACCGGTGACCAGGACCTCCGCGCCGGCCGTGTCGGACGTCGCGGACCTGATGGCGCGGACCAGGTCGCTCGTGCGCTCGTCGGTCGGACCGGAGGCGGGGACGACGGTGATGAGCTGCGCGGTGCCGTCCTGGGAGGGGAGCGCGGGGGTGACCGCGGCCACGTCCGGCAGGCCCTGCACCTCGCCCGCCACCTGCCCGGCCGCGGCGGCGACGTCGGCGGGGTCGGTGCCGTTCACCAGGACGACGAGCGTGGCCTGCGAGCCCGGCCCGAAGCCCTCGACGAGCAGGTCGTACGCCTGGCGCTGCGACGTGGCCGGGTCGGCGTTCTCGGCCGAGGGCAGCGCGGTGCGCATCGAGGCGACCGGGATCGCGATCGCCCCGACGGCCAGGACGGCGAGCAGGAGGGCGACCACGGGGTGGGCCGTGACCCCGCGTGCCCACCGGCCGAGGAACCCTGGGCCGGCGAGGTCCGTGGTGGCGTGGTCGTCGCTGTCGGCGACGGCCCGCAGCCCGGCGCGGTCGCGGCCGCGTTCCTTCTTCGGCAGCACGCGCAGGCCGAGGACCTTGAGGAAGGCGGGGACGGCGGTGAGGGCGACGAGCACGGCGACGGCGACCGTCGCGGCGGCGGCCAGACCCATCTGGGTGAGGAAGGGGATGTTGACGACCGACAGCCCGACGAGGGCGATGACGACGGTGGTGCCGGCGAAGACGACCGCCGTGCCCGCGGTCCCGGTGGCCTTGGCGATGGCCCGGTCCAGCTCCTCCCCGCGCCGCAGCTCGGTGCGGGTGCGGGCGAAGACGAACAGGGCGTAGTCGATGCCGACGGCCAGGCCGAGCATCCCGGCGAGGGCGGGCGTCGTCGTGGACAGCGAGACGACCTTGCCGAGGGCCATGATGCCGAGGTACCCCGCGCCGACCCCGAGCCCGGCGGTCAGCAGGTTCGCCCCCGCCGCCGCGAGCGAGCCGTAGGTCAGGACCAGGACGAGGGCGGCGACGGCGACCCCGATGGCCTCGCTCGTGTGACCGGCCTCGGTGCGCTGCACCTGGGAGGTGACCTCGACGCGGACCCCGTCCACCGTCCGGTCGGCGGCGTTCTCGAGCGCGTCGGCCTGCGCGCTGGTGACGTCGCCCACGGTGCCGTCGAACGTGACCGTGGCGGCGGCGATGCGCCCGTCCTGCGACACCATCGGCTGCTGCTGGGCGAACGGGTCGCTCACCGACGCGATCCCGTCCAGGCCGCGGACGTCGTTCAGCACGTCCTGGACGACGGTCGCGTTCGCGGCGGTGAGCGTCTCGCCCTGCGGGGCCTGGAACACGACCGTCGCGGTGGCGTTGTTCGCCCCGGCCGAGAACTTCTCCTCCAGCAGGTCCAGACCGTCGCTGGCCTGGGTGCCCGGGATCGAGAAGCTGGTGTCCTGCGCCGCCGTCTGCTTCAGGCCGAACGCCAGGCTCGCCAGCGCGGCCACGATCACGGCCCAGGTGGCCAGCACCAGCCAGTGGCGCCGGGCGCTGAACCGCCCGAGTCGGTAGAGCAGCGTGGCCATCGGGCGGGCTCCTTCGCAGGGCGACGGGGGAGGGGGCGTCGAGAGGTCCGTCGGCTCCGGCGGCGACGAGGGAACTTGCTGTTCGGCTAGTCGACGGTACCCCGGCGCCCCGCCGGTCGCCAACGTTTCGGTGCTAGTCGATCGGCTAGTCCAGGGGTGGTCCGGCATCCGCCGGAAGTCGTAGCGCGGGTGTTCACCGGGGCCCTGGGTACAGTGCTCCCACGCGGCCCGCACGCGCGAGCGAGGAGACCCATGACGAGGACGGCCGGTGAGGCCCGGTCCGCCGGGCCGGGGCGTCAGCGCCTGCACGAGGCCGCGCTGCGGCTGTTCACCGAGCACGGGGTCAGCGGGACGTCGCTGCAGATGATCGCCGACGAGGTCGGGGTCACGAAGGCGGCCGTCTACTACCACTACCGGACGAAGGACGACCTCGTCGTCGGTGTCGTGGCCCCGTTCATCGACCGCCTGTTCGAAGTCCTCGAGGCGGCGCGCGCCCGGCGCGGTCGCCGAGCCCAGGTGGAGGTCCTGCTCGAAGGCCTCGTCGACCTCATCGTCGACGTCCGGCGCCTGTACGTGGTCGCCGCGGTCGACCCGGTCATCGCGCACCTGCAGGAGAACTACCCCCGGATGCGCGAGATCGGGGACCGGATGCGGGAACTCCTCGCCGGTCCCGACGCCGACGCCGAGCGCCGCGTCGCGGTCGTGTTCTTCCTGTCCGGCCTCGTCGGCCCGCTCGGCGACGCGTCCTGCCGGGACATCCCCGACGAGGACCTGCGCCGGATGCTGCTGGAGACGGGTCGCCGGTCCCTGCTGCCGCGCAGGGGGTCGCGCGCGTGAGCCGGCGGTGAGCTGGGTCGCGCTCCTCAGCGAGCTGCTCGTCGTCGTCGACTACGCCGTGAAGGTGTGGGCCATCGGCACGGTGCCGGAGGACCGGCGGCCGGGGTCGTCCTCGGCCTGGCTCCTGCTCATCCTCTTCCTGCCCGTCGTCGGGCTGCCGCTGTTCCTGCTCCTGGGCAGCCCCCACGTCACGGGGCGACGACACCACGTGCAGCAGCTGGCGAACCAGGTCATCGCCGACAGCGTCGTGGACCTGCCGGCCGTGCCCGAGGGCGTCGTCGTCGACGAGCACCTGCGCACCCTGCTGGAGCTGAACCGCCGGTTGACGTACCTGCCGTGCGTCGTGGGGGACCACCGGAGGCTGCTGGCCGAGGACGAGTTCGTGCCCGCCCTCGTCCGGGCCGTCGACCGCGCCGAGCGCACCGTGCACGTCGAGTTCTACGTCGCCGCGCTGGACCCGACGACGGAACCCTTCTTCGACGCGCTGCGCCGCGCGGTGGCGCGGGGCGTGCGCGTGCGGTTCCTCTACGACCACCTCGGCGCGCGCGGGTACCCCGGGCACGCGCGGATGAACGAGCGGCTGAGCGCCGACGGGGTCGAGTGGCACCGCACGATGCCCATCGACCCGCTGCGCCGCCGCTGGCGCCGGCCGGACCTGCGCAACCACCGCAAGCTCGTCGTGGTGGACCGGCGCACCGCGTTCGTGGGGTCGCAGAACCTCGTCGACCCCGGTTACCTCAAACCCCGGCACGTCCGCGCGGGCCGGCGCTGGGTCGACCTCAACGTCGAGCTCACCGGCGCGGTCGTGCAGTCGGTGGAGGAGGTGTTCGCGACCGACTGGTACGCCGAGACCAGCGAGGTCCTCACCGAGGTGGCCTCCGCGGTCGAGGAGAGCGCACCCGGCGGTTCCAGCGGGGCGTTCCAGGTGGTCCCCTCGGGGCCGGGCTACCCGACGGAGCCGAACCTGCGGATGTTCTGCGCGCTCATCCACGCCGCGACGCGGACGGTGTCGATCGTCAGCCCCTACTTCGTCCCCGACGAGGGTCTGGAGCAGGCCATCACGACGGCGTCCTACCGCGGGGTCCGGGTGGAGCTGTTCGTCTCGGAGAAGGCCGACCAGTTCATGGTCCACCACGCGCAGCGGTCGTACTACTCCGCGCTGCTGCGCGCCGGGGTGCGCATCCACCGGCTGCCCGCGCCCGCCGTCCTGCACGCCAAGGTGCTCGTCGTGGACGGCGAACGGGCCGTCATCGGGTCCAGCAACATGGACATCCGCTCGTTCAACCTCGACCACGAGGTCTCCCTGCTCGGCCTCGAACCGCAGTTCGTCGCCGACCTCGCCGCGGTCGTCGACGACTACCGCGCGCGGTCGGTCGAACTGACGTCGCAGGAGTGGTCGCGCCGCCCGTACCGGCAGCGCTACCTCGACAACGTCATGCGCCTGACCGCCGCGCTGCAGTGAGGACCGGCGGAGGACCGGCGGGGGACCGGCTCCTCAGGAGGTCGGGGCGACCTTGACCGGGAGGGAGTCGAGGTAGCTGCGGACGTTCGCGCGGACCTGCTCGACGTTGTCGCCGCCGAACTTCTCCACGACGGCGTCGGCCAGCACGAGCGCGACCATGGCCTCGGCCACCACCCCCGCGGCCGGGACCGCGCACACGTCCGAACGCTGCGCGATCGCCTGGGCCGCGCCGCCGGAGGCGGTGTCCACGGTGTCGAGGGCGCGCGGGACCGTCGAGATGGGTTTCATGGCGGCCCGGACCCGCAGGACCTCACCGTTCGTCATGCCGCCCTCCAGGCCGCCCGCGCGGTCGGTGCGCCGGCGGACGGTGAAACCGTCGGTGCCCTCGCCGCCGTCGACGCGCTCGATCTCGTCGTGGGCCGCCGAACCGCGGCGGCGGGCGGTCTCGAAACCGTCGCCGACCTCGACGCCCTTGATGGCCTGGATGCCCATGAGGGCCGCGGCCAGGCGCGCGTCGAGCTTGCGGTCCCAGTGCACGTAGGACCCCAGACCCGGCGGCAGGTCGTGCACGACGACCTCGACCACGCCGCCGAGGGTGTCGCCCTCGCCGTGGGCGGTGTCGATCTCGGCGACCATCCGGGCGCTGGCCCCCGGGTCGGCGCAGCGGACCGGGTCGGCGTCGATCGCGTCGCGCTGCCCGCGGGCCGGGACGGTGCCCTCGGGGACCGCCTGGGTGCCGATGGACACGACGTGCGAGATCACCTCGGCGCCGACCGTCTGGGCCAGGAAGGCGCGGGCCACCTCGCCGAGCGCGACGCGCGTCGCGGTCTCGCGGGCCGAGGCGCGCTCGAGGACGGGGCGGGCGTCGGGGAAGCCGTACTTCTGCATGCCGGTCAGGTCCGCGTGCCCGGGGCGCGGGCGGGTCAGCGCCGCCGCGCGCCCGCGGGCGGGGATGCGGCCGGGCTCGTCGTAGCGGCGGCCGTCGGCGTCGGCCGGGTCGGCGGCCATGACCTCCTGCCAGCGGGGCCACTCGCTGTTGCCGATGCGCAGGGCGATCGGCCCGCCCTGGGTGCGCCCGTGCCGGACGCCGCCGATGACCTCGAGCTCGTCCTGCTCGAAGTTCATCCGGGCCCCGCGGCCGTGGCCGAGGCGGCGACGGGCGAGGGCCCGGCGGATCTGCGCGCCGTCGACCTCGACCCCGGCGGGGAGGCCTTCGAGGATGCCCGCCAGCGCGGGGCCGTGCGATTCACCTGAGGTCAGCCAGCGCAACACGTGCCCGATTCTGCCGTACCCGTCGAGGGTGACCGTCCCGCCGGGGGCGCGGTGGCGGGAGCGTCAGTCGGCGAGGTCGCTGAGCAGGGGGTCGACCCGGTAGGGGACCAGTTCGCGCATGGCCAGGGACGTCCGCGTCCGGACGACCCCGGGGATGGACAGGACCTCCTGGCCGACGCGGTACAGGTCGTCGGCGTCGCGGGCCACGATGCGGCACATGAGGTCGCCGTCGCCGGTGATGCCGTGCACCTCGAGCACCTCGGGGGTCTCGCGCAGCCGCTGCAGGGTGTCCTCCTGCTGGCCCTGGTGGATCTCGATCATGACGAAGGCGGAGACCGAGAACCCGAGGGCCGCGGGTGCCAGCCGCCGCGAGAACCGGTGCAGCACGCCGTCGGACTCCAGCCGTTCCAGGTGGGCCTGGACGGTGCCGCGGGCCAGGCCGAGCAGGCGCGACAGGCCCAGCACGGTCGCGCGGGGGTCCTCGTCCAGCGCGAGGAGGATCCGGGCATCGATGGAGTCGAGGCGGCGCACGGACGACATCCTGACGCATCGCCCGCCCTCACCGGCAGGCAATGTGCCCACCGCGTGGGAGGACACCTGGGCACCGGGCCCGGCGGGCGCGGCTCCGGGCACCGTCACAGGACCTGGCGCACGGACTCCTCGAAGCCCGTGACGTGGGCCCGGGCGAGGTCGGCGGCGAGGTCGGCGTCGCCCGCGACGATGGCCTCGAGCAGGGCGACGTGCTCCCCGACGTGACCGGCGAAGGTGGGCAGGCGGTCCAGCACGAGGCACCAGATGCGGGTGGCGAGGTTGTCGAGCCGGACGAGGACGTCCTCCAGGTACGGGTTCTGGCTGTGCCGGTAGATGCTGCGGTGCACCTCGACGTCGTGGCGCATGAGTTCGCGCCGGGTCAGGTCCCCGCCGTCGGCGGCGGTGCGCAGGGCCGCCACGGTGCGGGCCAGGGTCCGCATCTCCTCGCGCTCCGCGAGGCCGGCCCGGCGGGCGGCGGCGGCCGCGGCCACCGGTTCCAGGGCCCGGCGCACCTCGGAGATGTACCCCAGGTCGGTCATGTCGACGGTCGTGGCGAAGGTCCCGCGCCGGGGGTAGGCGACGACGAGGCGGTCCACCTCCAGACGTTTGAGGGCTTCGCGGACGGGGGTGCGCCCGACGCCGAACTCCTTGGCCAGCAGGTCGTCGTTGAGGGGTTCACCGGGGCGGATGTCGAGCACGACCAGCCGGTCCCGCAGACGTTCGTAGGCCACGTCCGCCAGCGACGGCGGTGTGGTGGCAGCTTCCTGGGTCGTCAGCGCGCTCACGGGCCCAGCCTACGCGACGTCTGGTACACCAGTCCGAGGGCAGACGTCCGTGAGGTGGGCCTCACCCGCCCGGCACCGCGCGGGCAGGTCTTTGCGACGATGGCGCCATGAGCGAGACCCGCGACTCCCGCACCTCCCCGGTGCAGTCGGTCGACCGGGCGGTGACGGTCCTGGAGGTCCTGGCCGAGCTCGGCGAGGGGGGCGTGACCGAGATCGCGCAACGGCTCGAGGTCCACAAGTCGACGGCCTTCCGCCTGGTCACCGCCCTCGAGTCCCGCGGGCTGGTCGAGCAGGTCGGCGACCGGGGCAAGTACCGCCTCGGCATGGCCGTCGTCCGGCTGGCCGGGGCGGTGGCCGACCGGCTCGATGTCACCCGCCGTGCCCGCCCGGCCTGCGAGGAGCTCGCCGTCACGACGGGGGAGACGGTGAACGTCGCCCTCGCCGACGGCGACTCGGCGCTCAACGTCGACCAGGTCCGTGGCTCCTCGTCGGTGGTGGCGCACAACTGGATCGGGGAGCGCACCCCGCTGCACGCCACCGCCAGCGGCAAGGTCCTCATGGCGTTCTGCCCGCCGGTGCGGGCCGCGGGGACCGCCGGGCGGCTGCGCCGCTTCACCGCGGCGACCACGACGCGCCGCCGGGACCTCGAGGAGGCTCTCGACAAGATCGCCGTCGACGGTTCCGCCGCGACGAGCGAGGAGCTCGAAGTGGGCTTGAACGCCGTCGCCGCCCCCGTGCGCGGGCCCGACGGTGAGGTCGTGGCCGCGATCAGCGTGTCCGGGCCGTCCTACCGCCTCACGGCCGACCGGCTCGGGGAGGTCACCGCGGCCGTGGTGGCGGCCGCCGAGCAGGCCTCGGCAGCGCTCGGCTGGCGCGCCTGAGGGCCCTCCGGCGGGTCAGTCGTTGAAGCGCTGGTAGACGTCCGGGATGCCGTCGCCGTCGTCGTCGAGCTGCTCCTGCTCGTACAGCTTGCGGTAGGTGCGGTTGCGCAGGCGCAGGACGACGGTGGCCAGCGCGGCCGCGAGCAGCGAGCCGGTGAGGACGCCCACCTTGACGTGCTCGTCGCGCACGCTGCCGGCGCCGAAGGCCAGCTCGCCGATCAGCAGCGAGACGGTGAACCCGATGCCGCCCAGCAGGGAGGCGCCGAAGACGTCCCACCACGACAGCGAGCCGTCGAGCCGGGCGTTGGTGAAGCGGCTCACCAGGGCGGTCGACCCGAGGATGCCGACGGTCTTGCCCACCACGAGCCCGGCCACGATGCCCAGGGCCACGCGGTCGTGCAGGGAGTCCACCAGGCCCGAGAAGCCGCCGACGGTGACACCGGCGGAGAAGAAGGCGAAGACCGGTACCGCGAACCCGGCCGAGAGGGGACGCCAGCGGTGCTCGAAGTGCTCGGCCAGGCCGGGTCCGGCGTCGGGTCCGCCGGCGGCCCGGGAGCGGATGACGGGGACGGTGAAGCCCAGGAGGACGCCGGCGACCGTGGCGTGCACGCCCGAGGCGTGCATGAGCGCCCAGGCGACGACCGCCAGCGGGATGAGCAGCCACCACGTGCGCACCCGGCGCTGGACCAGCACGCCGAACACGGCGATGACGGCCAGGGCGCCGAGCAGCGGCGGGAGCGAGAGCTGGTCGGTGTAGAAGATGGCGATGATCGTGATGGCCAGCAGGTCGTCGACGACGGCGAGGGTGAGCAGGAAGGTCCGCAGGGCCGTCGGCAGGTGCGTGCTGATGACGGCCAGCACGGCGACCGCGAAGGCGATGTCGGTGGCGGTGGGGATCGCCCAGCCGCGCACGGCGTCCCCGCCGCCGAGGTTGACGAGGGTGAACACGACCGCCGGGACGGCCATCCCGCCGACGGCGGCCAGCACGGGCACCATCGCCCGGCGCGGGTCGCGCAGGTCACCGGCGACGAACTCGCGCTTGAGCTCGAGGCCGGCGATGAAGAAGAAGATGGCCAGCAGCCCGTCGGCCGCCCACTCCCCGAGCGTCAGGTCCAGGTGCAGCGCGTGCGGCCCGACCACCGTGTCCCGCAGCCCGGCGTAGGCGTCGGAGAAGGGCGAGTTGGCCCACACGAGCGCCACGACGGTGCCGACGACGAGCAGCGCGCCGCCGACGGTCTCCCTGCGGAGCACCTCGGCGATGCGCTGGGCCTCGGGCCAGGAGCCGCGGGAGAAGACGGGGCGAGAGGAGTTGGACACGGCGGCCTTCCGGGATCGACAGCGGGAAGGGTCGCCGGGGAGACCGCCGACCAGACTTCCCGGTACACCGGGGTCGAGGCTACCGGCGCCCCCTTGACGGTGTGCACGGGCGTTCGTAGTCTTGCCACTGGTATATCAGTTGAGGTACCGAGTGCCGCACCCGCTCGTCCGCTCCGTCGGAGGTGTCATGCCCGCTCACGTCCGCGCGGCGGCGCCGTCCTCACGCCGGCCGGGGTGTCCCCACCTCCACGACGACCTGACCGTCGACGACCTCGACCAGGTGCGTCCGGACCGGGGTGAGGGCCGGCGGGCTCGACGGCACGCCGGTGCGCAGGTCGAAGGCGGAGGCGTGCCGGGGGCACTCGACGGCGCAGTCCTCGACCCAGCCCTCGGCCAGCGACTCGTCGGCGTGGGTGCACGTGTCGTCGATGGCGAAGAGCTCGCCGTCGACGTTGAACACGGACACCGCTGCGGCCAGCTCGGCGCGGTCCACGCGCACCACCTCCCCCGGGGGCAGGTCCGTCGTCGCGCACACCACGACCCGCGTCCTGGCAGTCATCGTCCCTCGTCCTCCTCCGGTCCGGCCTCCCCCGGATGCTGCCACCGGGCTGCGCGCGACGCGCAGCAGGGACGGCTGCCGCGGTCGCCGGGTGTTCCGCCGGTGTTCCCGGTGTGTTGCGTTCTCGTGAACTCGTTGCGCACAGCGCAACAGCCGCACTACGTTGCCCTGGCGTCACTCCCACTTGCCGGGTGCTGGGCACCCTTTTCCGGAGAGGACCTCTCGTGATCCACGAAGAGATCGACGAAGAGCGTGTGGAGAGCAGACGGGGACGGCCGCTGGACGTCCCCGTGCTGGTCGTGTCCCTGGCGGTCGTGGCGGTGCTCCTGGTGGTCGGGGTCGCCTTCCCCGACCGGCTGTTCGCGAGCACCGGCACGGCGTTGTCCTGGATCACCACCAACCTCGGGTGGGCGTTCGTCCTCGGGGCGACCGGTTTCGTGGTCTTCGCCCTCGTCCTGGCCTTCAGCCGGGTCGGCCGCATCCGCCTCGGGGCCGACGACGAGCGGCCCGAGCACTCCCGGGCGTCCTGGATCGCCATGATGTTCTCGGCCGGCATGGGCATCGGCCTGATGTTCTACGGCGTGACCGAACCGGTGACCCACCTCATGACCCCGCCGGAGGCGGGCATCGAGCCCGGCACCGACGCGGCCGCGGGCGAGGCCATGGACTACGCCCTGTTCCACTGGGGTCTGCACCCCTGGGCGATCTACGCGGTGGTCGGTCTGGCGCTGGCCTACTCCAGCTACCGCAAGGGCCGCTCGGGGGGCTTCTCCGCGGCGTTCGCGCCCCTGCTGCGCGGCCCCCGCGGGGCCGGCGCGGCCCGGGCCATCGACGTGCTGGCGATCTTCGCGACCATCTTCGGGTCGGCGGTGAGCCTCGGGCTGGGGGCCGCGCAGATCAACGGCGGGTTGTCGCGGGTGTTCGGTGCCGGCAGCGGCACCGCCTGGCAGGTCGGCATCATCGCGGTGCTCACCCTGTGCTTCGTCGTGTCGGCGATCAGCGGCATCGAGCGCGGTGTGAAGATCCTGTCGAACACGAACATGGTCCTCGCGGGCCTGCTCCTGCTGTTCCTGTTCGTCGTGGGGCCGACCATCTTCATCCTCGACCTCATCCCGAACGCGGCCGGGAACTACCTGGCCTCCCTGCCGGAGATGTCCGTGCGCACCGGGGCCTACGGCGGGGGTGAGTGGCTGTCCGGCTGGACCATCTTCTACTGGGCGTGGTGGATCTCCTGGACGCCCTTCGTCGGCGCCTTCCTGGCCAAGATCTCCCGCGGGCGGACCATCCGCGAGTTCGTCGTCGGCGTCATGCTCATCCCGACGGTCGTCTCCCTGCTGTGGTTCTCCGTCTTCGGGGGCACCGCCATCCACGAGCAGCTCACCGGCGCGCTGGACGTCCTGGCCAGCCCGGACCAGAACACCCAGATGTTCACGCTGCTGGCCCAGTTCCCCTGGGCGGGGGTGACCTCCGTCCTGGTCGTCGCGCTCGTGGCCATCTTCTTCGTCTCGGGCGCGGACGCCGCCAGCATCGTCATGGCGTCCCTGTCCAGCCACGGCGACGACGAGCCCCGGCGCTGGCTCACCGCGCTGTGGGGTGTCCTGACCGGTGCGGTGGCCGTGGTGCTGCTGTACGCCGGCGGGCTGCAGGCCCTGCAGAACGTCACGATCATCGCGGCGACGCCGTTCCTCGTCGTGATGGTCGCCCTCTGCGTGGCCATCACCAGGGACATCCGCTCCGACCGCCTGATGCGCCCGGTGAGCGCCGGCCCGGTGCGGGTGGAGGTGGTGGAACCGCCCGCCACCGTCGAGGGCCTGCGGGTGACGCGGCGGGAGGCCCTGGAGGTGCCCGTCGACGACTGAGGACCCCTCCGACCACGACGACCCGCCCCGCGCCCCGCGGCGTGGCGCGGGTCGTCGCGCCGTCTCCCAACGGGTCCGGCGCGGCGGCGCAACCCTTTGGGGGAGCGTCGGTTCCAGCCGATCCGCTCGTCCCGGAACCACGGTTCGCGTCGTGCTTGACACGGCCTTCCCCGGGGTTCCAGACTCGTTCCGCGATGAGGCACCGGTTCCGTGATGCGGAACACCCCGCCCACGATCACCCCCCCCCCGAGAGGGAGCGCAGCATGACCGCTCACACCGTCGCCCCCGGCGGTCCCCACCAGGCCCGGGAAGTCCGGGAGGACGTCGACGACCTGGTGCGCCGGCGCGTGCCGGGCCAGAGCCTGGAAGCGCCCTTCTACACCTCGCAGGAGGTGTACGAACGCGACCTGGACGTCGTCTTCGGGCAGAACTGGATCTTCGTGGCGGCGGCGGCCGAGATCCCCGAGCCCGGGGACTTCGTGACGGTCGAGGTCGGTGCCTGGTCGGTGATCCTCGTCCGCGACGACGACGAGCAGGTGCAGGCGTTCCACAACGTGTGCCGCCACCGCGGTTCCCGGTTGCTGCCGGAGCGGCAGGGCTCCGTCGGGAACATCGTGTGCCCCTACCACCGGTGGACCTACGGGGTGGACGGCAAGCTGATGTTCGCCGAGTCCCAGCCCCCGACGTTCGACAAGTCGTGCTTCTCGCTGCGCTCGGTGCACGTGCGCAACCTCGCCGGTCTGGTCTTCATCTGCCTCGCCCAGGACGCCCCCGAGGACTTCGACGCGGTGGCCGAGGTGATCGAGCCGCACCTGCGCCCCTACGAGCTCGACAAGGCCAAGGTCGCCGTGACGTACGACCTGCCCGAGGCCGGCAACTGGAAGCTCGTCATGGAGAACAACCGCGAGTGCTACCACTGCGACGGGCACCCGGAGCTCATCACCGCCTACTTCCCGCTCTTCGCCTACGAGGCCGAGGACATCACGCCGCGTCTGAAGCCGCTGTACGACCGCTACGTCAAGGCCGGTGACGCGCTGGCCAAGGTGCGGGCCGACCACGGCCTGCCGGTGCGCGACCACCGCGAGCTGGACACCCGTCAGGTCGGGTTCCAGCTCTCCCACCTCCCGCTGGACGGGGAGGGCAAGTCCTTCGCCCCCAACGGGGGTGCGGTGTGCTCCAAGCTCCTGGGGTCGGTCAAGGACGCCGCGTTCGGGGACCTCTCGCTGCACATGCAGCCGAACTCGTGGTTCCACCTGCTGTCCGACCACGCCGTGGTGTTCTCCGTGCTGCCGACCTCGACGGGGACGAGCACGCTGCGCACGACGTGGCTGGTGCACCCGGACGCGGTCGAGGGCGTCGACTACGACCTCGACGCCCTGACGATGGTGTGGCGGGCGACGAACGACCAGGACCGGGCCCTGGTGGCCGGGACCCAGGTGGGGTGCACCAACCCCGGGTACGTCCCCGGTCCGTACTCGATGGTGGAGGACGACGTCGAGGCCTTCGTGAACTGGTACGTGACGCGGCTGCGCGAGGCGATCGCGTGACGATCACGGACACCCAGGGCGTCCCGCACCCCGGGGAGATCACGGCCTGGGGCGATGACGTCGACCTCGCCGAGCTGGTCTGCGGCGGCGTCCGCGAGATCACCCACGACGTCAAGACGTTCTGGTTCGAGCCCGCCGGCCCCCACGTCTTCCACTTCGACCCGGGTCAGTTCATCACCCTGCACCTGGACCTCGACGGCCGGCACGTGGAGCGCTCGTACACGATCTCCTCCCCGCCGACCCGGCCGCACCGGCTGGCGATCACGGTCAAGCGCAAACCCGGTGGGCTCGTCTCGAACTGGCTGCACGACAACCTGGCCGTGGGGGACCGCGTCACGGCGGCCCCCCCGCTGGGGGCGTTCAGCATGGTCCACCACCCGGCGAACAAGTACCTGTTCCTGTCCGCGGGCTCGGGGGTCACCCCGCTGATGTCGATGGCCCGCACGCTCGTCGACCTCGGCTCCGACGTCGACGTGGTGTTCGTCCACTCCGCGCACAGCCCGGCCGACATCATCTTCCGGCCCGAGCTGCTCGGGATGCCCACCCAGTTCCCGACGGTGAACGTCGTGCAGGTGTGCAGCCACGACAGTCCCGGTCAGGAGTGGTGGGGGTGGAAGGGGCGGCTGACCCGCGAGGTGCTGCAGGAGATCGCCCCCGACCTGGGCGAGCGGGAGGTGTTCGTCTGCGGGCCCGAGGGCTACATGGCCTCGGTCCGGGACATCCTCGGCGAGGTGGGGTTCGACCTCACCCACCACCACGAGGAGACCTACGTGTTCGAGTCGCTGCCGAAGGCGGCCCTCGTCGAGACCGACCCGGTCGGGATGGAGTCGTTCACCGCGGAGGTCCCCTCCCCGGCCGAGACGGACACGTTCACGGTCTCGATGGCGAAGTCGGGCCGCACCTTCCCCTGCGCCCCCGGCGAGTTCATCCTCGACGCCGCGTTCCGGGCCGGCGTGTCGCCGCCGAGCTCGTGCAGCCAGGGGATGTGCGGCACCTGCAAGACGGTGCTGCTGTCCGGGGAGGTGGACATGCAGCACAACGGCGGCATCCGGCCCCGCGAGATCGCCGCGGGCAAGGTGCTCATCTGCTGCAGCCGGCCGCTGGGGGACGTCGAGATCGACGTCTGACCCCGCTCACCCCGCCAACGGGGGTGCGCCGCGGTCCGGCGACGGCACCATGGTCGCGGAACCGCCGCCGGCGGACTCCGGGGTGCCGTGGGGAGCGGGGTCGTCGATGAGCGTTCCAGAGCACGTGGTGGACCTGTCGGGACGCGCGGGGCCGACCCGCTGGCCCCGCGGAGTCACGCTGCTCGTGGGCCTGGCGGCGATCGTCGCGGTCGTCGCGGGCCTGCGGGCGTTCGCGAGCGTCCTGGGGCCGGTGGTGCTGGCCCTCGTCCTGGTGGTCGTGGTGCACCCCGTGCGGACGCGGTTGCAGCGCGTGCGGTGGCTGCCCGGCTGGGTCGGCCACGTCGTGGTCCTGCTGCTGCTGTACGGGGTCCTCCTGGGAGCCGGGGCGGCAGCCGCCTGGTCGGTCTACCAGCTGGCCGCCACCCTGCCCGGCTACGCCCCGCGGTTCGCGCAGCTGCAGATCGACGGTCTGCGCCTGCTCCAGCAGGTGGGCATCGGTCAGTCCCAGATCTCCCAGGCCCTGGCCTCGGTGGACACCGGCCGCGTCGTGGGGCTGGCCGAGACGGCCCTCATGCAGGTCGGGTCCGGTCTGTCCACCCTGGGTTTCCTGCTGTTCCTCATGTTCTTCCTCGCCCTGGACGCGGCGGTGTTCCCGCGCCTGCTGGCCCAGGCGACGTGGACGCACCCCGACATCGTCTCGGCCCTCGTCGGGTTCGCGGCCGGCACCCGGCGCTTCATCGTCGTCTCGACCGTCTTCGGCGCCGTCGTGGCCGTCCTCGACGTGGGCGTCCTGTCCTGGCTCGCGGTCCCGCTGCCGCTGCTGTGGGGGCTGTGGTCCTTCCTGACGAACTACGTCGCGAACATCGGGTTCTTCCTCGGGCTGGCGCCGCCGGCGCTCCTGGCGCTGCTGGCGAACGGGCCGGAGAACGCCCTGGCGGTGGTGGTCGCCTACACCGTCCTCAACGTCGTCATCCAGGGGCTGGTCCAGCCCAGCATCGTCGGGGGCGCCGTCGGGTTGTCGACGACGCTGACGTTCCTGTCCGTCGTGGTGTGGGGCTTCGCCCTCGGGGCGGTGGGGGCGCTGCTCGCAGTGCCGCTGAGCCTGTTCGTCCGGGCCGTCATGGTGGACGCGGACCGCTCCGCGCACTGGCTGCTGCCGATCATCGCCGGCAACCCCCGCGGGGTGCGGCTGCGCCGGCCCCGGCGGTGGCGGGCCGACCCGCTGCCCGTCCCGGAGCGGGAGCCCGTCTCGCCCGAGTGACCCGCGACGCGACCCGCGACGTGACCCGCGACGCGGACCCCCTGCGCCCGGCGTGCCCGGTCAGGCCACCGCGCGCGCCGTGGCCCGGTCGGTGAGCAGGTCGTAGATCGGCCGGGACCGCAGGACGACCGCCACCAGCATCGCGACGGCGCAGGCGCCGAGCATGGGGAACAGCTGGTTGGTGCTGCCGGTCAGCTCGGTCGCGAGCACGAGGCCGGTGACGGGGGCGTGGACGGTGGCGGTGAAGAACGCGGCCAGCCCGACGAGGGCGAGCGCCGCCGGTTCGGGGGCGCTGCCCGGCGCCACCTGGACCGCCACCAGGCCGACGACGAGGCCGCACTGCGACCCCAGCACGAGCATGGGCGCGAACAGCCCGCCCGGCGTCAGGGCGGCGTAGGACAGCACGCCGAGGGCGAACCGCAGCGCCAGCACCCCGAGCAGGACGGGCACGGCACCCTGCCCCAGCAGGGCCTGCTGCGTGAGCTCGTCCCCGCCGCCGACGAGCTGCGGCCCGCACCACGCGACCACGCCGACGACGGCGCCGATCACCGCGGCCCGGACCTCGGCGGGCCGGCGGCTCGTGTCGACGTGGTGCAGGCCGGTCAGGACGGCGCGGTTGTAGAGGACGCCGAGCAGGCCCGTGAGCACCCCCACGGCCAGCACCCACGGGGCACCGGACAGCCGCGGGTCCGCCAGGGGCGGGACGTGGAAGTCGGGCGCCGCCCCCACCAGCGGGGCGGCGACCGCGAAGCCGGAGGCGGAGGCGACGAGGGTGGCGATCGTGGCCCGCGGGTGGAAGGACTTCAGCAGTTCCTCCAGGACGAACACGCCCCCCGCGATGGGCGCGTTGAAGGCGGTGGCCAGCCCCGCCGCGGCACCGGCGGCCACCAGCAGCCGCAGGTCGGCCCGCGAGCGCCGCAGGACCGAGGACACGAGGACGGCCACCGAGCTGCCCATCTGCACGGAGGGCCCTTCGCGGCCCAGGGCCAGTCCGCCGCCGCCGATGGCCAGCAGCCCCCCGGCGTACTTCACGGGCAGGATGCGGAACCGCCCGGGCCCGGCACGCCCCTCGACGACGGCCTCCACGTGGGGGATGCCGCTGCCCTCGGCGTGCGGTTCGACCCGGCGCACGAGGGCTGCGGCGGCGGCGGTGCACACCGCCCCGCCGCCGACGAGCAGCAGCAGGCCCAGGGCGCCGTGACCGCGGGCCAGGTCGGTGAGCCGGTCGCGCCAGCCACCCGCCCCGGTCAGGGCGAGGCGGAACGTGGCGGCCGTCAGGCCCGTCAGGGCCCCGACCAGCACGGCGGCCAGCACGAACCCGACGAGGCCCTCGGGACCCTGCCCGGCCTCCTGCACCGCGCGGACCGGCGGTCTCCGGTACCCGGTGGAGGTGCTGCGCAGCCACGGTCGTGCTCGGTCCTGCCCCATGCCCCATCTGTAGCGGACGTGCCGGACCGCCCGGGACGGGGGCGGTCGTCGAACCGTTCTCCGTTCGGCCCCCCCCGGTGGGCGAAGGTCCGGGCGCCGGTTGCCGATTTCTAGAACATGCCCCTGGTCAGGTTCTTCTGCGACATGCGCATCGTCCCCCGGATGCTGAGCGGCTTCGCCGTCGTCTGCGTGCTCCTCGTGGCCGTCGGTGCGATCGGTGCGGTGCAGCTGGGCGGCGCGCAGCACCGCCTGCACGACATGCACTCCTCGACCGTGGCCTCGGCCAACGCCCTGGGCCGGGTGGGCACCGCGTTCAAGCAGTCCAACAAGGACCTGCCCGACCTGGCCCTGGCCGCCGACGACGCCGCGCGGGCGCAGGTGCAGGAGCAGACCGCCGCCGACGACCGCGTCGTGGACGAGGCGTGGCAGGCCTACCTCGCCTCCGGCCCCGGCTCCACCGCCGCGCAGCGGTCGGCCTTCGAGGAGCACCTGGCGGCCTGGCGCTCGGCGCGCGAAACGCTCTCGCGGTTCGCGCTGGCCGGTGACACCGCCGGGTTCACCGCCGCCCGCCCCACGACCACCGTCCCGCTGAGCGACGCGGTCTCCGCCGACCTGGCGACCCTGGTCGACGGCGAGGCGGCCGCGGGCGCGGCGAGCGCCGACGCCGGCGAGCGGGCCTACCACCAGGCCCTGGCGCTCCTCATCGGTCTGAGCGCGGCCGCGCTGCTGCTCGCGGCGGGCATCGCGGTGCTGCTGGGCAAGAGCATCGCCGTGCCGCTCTCGCTCGTGGTGCCGGTCATCAAGGGCCTGGCCGAGGGGCGCCTGGACCAGCGCGTCCGGGTGCTCTCGACGTGCGAGCTGGGACAGATGGCCCAGGCCACCAACACCTCCGTCGAGCGGCTGGCCGGGCTGATGCGCGAGGTCAGCGCCAACGCCGCGACGCTGTCGTCGTCCTCGGAGGAGCTGACGGCGGTCGCCACGCACCTGTCCTCCGGCGCGCAGCAGGCGGCCGGGCAGTCCACGCAGGTCGCCGACGCCACCGAGGAGATCTCGACCAACATCACCACCGTGGCGGCTGCCGGGGAGCAGATGAGCGCGGCGATCCGCGAGATCGCCACCTCGACCGCCGACGCCTCGGCCGTGGCCGCCTCGGCCGTGGTCACCGCCGACACCGCCCACGCCACGCTGGGCCGGCTGTCCGCCTCGAGCCGGGAGATCGGCGACGTCGTCAAGCTCATCACCACGATCGCCGAGCAGACCAACCTGCTGGCTCTGAACGCCACCATCGAGGCCGCCCGGGCCGGGGAGATGGGCAAGGGGTTCGCCGTCGTGGCCGGGGAGGTCAAGGAGCTGGCCCAGCAGACCGCCCGGGCGACCGAGGACATCACCACCCGCGTGGCGGCGACCCAGGCCGACGCGCACGCCGCGGCCGAGGCCATCGGGCAGATCGGCGAGGTCATCGCCCGCATCGACGGCCTGCAGTCCACCATCGCGGCCGCGGTGGAGGAGCAGTCGGCCACGACGGCCGAGATGGTGCGCAACGTCACCGAGGTGTCCGCGGGCAGCCGGCAGATCGCGTCCGCCGTCGGCGGGATCGCCGCGGCGGCCGAGCAGACCACCGCCAGCGCCGGTCACACCGCGACCACGGCGGGGGAGGTGTCGCACGTCGCGGCCGACCTGAACCGGCTGGTGGCGGCCTTCACGGTCTGACGCCCCGGCGCCCGGGCCGGCCCACGGGGTCAGACCCGGGGGCCGGTCGGTCGCGAGCGCAGCGCCGCCAGCACGGCCCCGACGGCCACGACCCCGGCGCCGAGGAGCAGCACGCTCGTCACGGCGTCGGCGTGCGAGGCGGCCGACCCCGCGGCGAGGCCGGTCGCGACGAACACCACGCTCACGGCGCCGGACCCGGTGGACTGCGAGACCGTCCGGTTGAGGTTCAGGACCCCGGCGGCGGAGGCGGCGTGCCGCAGCGGCGCCGCGGACATCATGTCCCGGTTGTTGGGGGACTGGAACACGGCGAACCCCAGCCCGCAGACCCCGGTCCGGACGAGCACGTCGAGGGTCGAGGCGTCGGGGGGCAGCAGGGCGAGGGAGACCAGACCCCCGGCCAGCACGCTGAGCCCGGCGAACGCCAGCAGGGTGGGGGAGACCCGGTCGGCCGCCCGGCCCGCCAGCGGCGCCACCACGACGATGACCGCCGGCCACGGCGTGAACAGCAGCGCCGACCGCAGCGCGCTGTCGCCCAGGGAGACCTGGAACAGGAACGGCAGCGCCACGAACGCGGTCGCCTGGCCGAAGAACGAGCACGACGCGGTGACGACGGCCAGGGAGAACGGCCGGGTGAACAGCCCCGGGGGGATCACCGGTTCCGCGGTCGCGCGCTCGGCGCGCACGAACAGCGCGGCGAGCACGAGCGCCACGAGCAGCAGCGCGATCGACAGCGGCAGCGTCGAGGCGGCCCCCAGGCCCCGCACCCCCAGCAGGAACGCGGCGATGGCCGCGGCCACGAGCAGCGACCCGCGCAGGTCGAAGCGCGTCCCGCGGCCGGGCGCGCTCGGCAGGAACCGCCACCCCAGGAACGTCGCCACCGCGCCGACGGGCACGTTGACGAGGAACAGCCACGGCCAGGGAGCCACGCTCAGCAGGAGACCGCCGAGCGCCGGGCCCGCCGAGGTGCCCAGGGCCACGGTCATGGCGTTCAGCCCCAGCACGCTGCCCAGGCGCTCGGGGGGGACCACCCGCCGGAACACGGGGATGGGGACGGCCAGCACGAGCGAGGACGCCGTGCCCTGCACGACGCGCGCCGCGATGAGCAGCTCCAACGTCGGGGCCGCCGCGCACGCGACGGAGGCGAGCGTGAACAGCGGCACGCCGAGCAGGAACAACCGGCGGCGTCCGACCCGGTCGCCCAGCGCGGCCGTCGCGGGGATGCAGCAGCCGGCCGCGAGCAGGAACGCGGTCGTCACCCAGACGGTGTCCGAGGCGGAGGCGTCGAGGTCGCGGGCGAGCGTGGGCAGGGCGACGTTGACGATCGAGGTGTCGACCGTGGCCATGAACGTCGCGGCCAGCAGCGCGGCCAGGACCGGGCCCGGTCGCACCGCGGGACGGTCGGGGGGTTCGGTGCTCAGCTCGGGTGGTCCTTCCGCGCGTCGGGCGGCGCACGGGCGGGAGCGCCGAGGCCCGGGGGCCTCGGGTCAGCATCGGTCACCCCGCCGCGAGCCCGGGACGAGGGGTGCGGGACGAGGGGTGCGGGACGAGGGGTGCGGGGCGAGGGGTGCGGGGCGCCGGCGGCCCTCGGTACGGTGGACCCGGTGGAAGCGGATGTCGTGCTCGACGGCCGGGGCGTGCGGGGGACCGGCGACGTCGACGGGCCCGCGGACCCCGTCAGCCTCCTGAGCCCCGCGCACTGGCGCGAGCGCGAGCGCCGGCACGCCGACCGGGCTGCCGCGCTGACCGGGGACGCGGCCGCCCGTCGCGCCCGCGGCGAGGCGCACCCCGTGGAGGACTTCCTCTACACCTACTACTCCTGGGCCCCCGGCAAGCTGCTGCGCTGGCACCCCGGCGTCGGCGTCGTCCTCGCCGGGGCCGACGAACGCGCCGACTGGGCGAACTACGTCGCCGTCCCCGGCGGGGTGCGGGTCGACGCGGCCGGTCTGGGGGCGCGGCGGCGGGCCACCGTCCAGCTCGCCCGCGACGTGCTCGTCGCCACCCGCGGCCGGTCGCCGCAGCTGGCCTGCTTCGGGCTGCACGAGTGGGCGATGGTGCACCGCGCCCGGCCCGAGGAGGTGCGCCACGCCGGCCTGCCGCTTCGCCTGGGCCACGCGGGCACCGACGCGGTCGTGGAGTCGCACCGCATCCGCTGCAGCCACCACGACGCGTTCCGGTTCTTCACCCCCACCGCCGTGCCGCTCAACGAGCTGCAGCCCACGCGGTCGGACCAGGCGGCGCAGGAGCAGCCGGGCTGCCTGCACGCGACGATGGACCTGTACCGGTGGGCGATGAAGCTGTCCCCGGCCGTGCCGGGGGAACTGCTGCTGGACTGCTTCGAACTCGCCCGGGACGTGCGCGTCCTGGACATGCGGGCCTCGCCGTACGACGTGTCCTCGACGGGCCTGACCCCGGTCGCGATCGAGACGGCCGAGGGCAAGGCGGAGTACGCCCGCGCCCAGCGCGGGTTCGCGCAGCGGGCCGACCCGCTGCGCGCCGCGCTCGTCGAGGTGTGCGAGGCGCTGCTGCGCGCGTGAACCCCGTCAGCGCAGCGGCAGGTCCTCGCTCCGCTCGGCGTCCGTGCGCGGGCCGGAGAACCGGCGCCCGCCCTCGGCGATGGCGACGTCGTTGACGCTGGCTTCCCGGCGGCGCATGAGGCCGTCGGGGGCGAACTCCCACAGCTCGTTGCCGTGGCTGCGGAACCACTGCCCGTCGGCGTCGTGCCACTCGTACTGGAACCGGACGGCGATGCGGTCGTCGGTGAACGCCCACAACGCCTTGCGCAGGACGTAGTCGAGTTCCCGCTCCCACTTCCGGGTGAGGAAGGCGACGATCTCGTCCCGGCCCGTTAGGAACTCGTCCCGGTTGCGCCACACCGAGTCCGGTGTGTACGCCAGCGACACCCGCTGCGGGTCCCGCGAGTTCCACGCGTCCTCGGCGGCCTGCACCTTGGCCAGGGCCGCGTCGCGGTCGAAGGGGGGAAGGGGGGGACGGCCGTCGGTCATCCCCGGAGGGTAGAGCGACCGGCAGCAGGTGTGTCACGACGGGTCAGCACCCGGCGACTGGAGGGGCCGGCGTGTCACGAGCCGGCGCGGACACGGGCCCCGGTGATGGTGGAGTTCTCTGCGCTGCACCACCACCGGCGGACCCGGCGAACGCGGCGCGAAACGCCCCGTCCGGCGAGGCCCCGCTCCAGGTCGGCGAGCGGTGACCGGTGGAGCGCACCCACGCCTGGTTCGAGGGGTTCGGCGCGCTGCGCCGCACCACCGAGCGCGGCGGAGCGGTCGTGCGGTCCTCCACCGACCTGGCTACCGCGACCACCGTCCTGCGCCGGCTGAAGCGGCGGCCCTGCTACCGGTCGCCCCCGGTCACACGCCCGCGCCCGCGTCGTCCGTCTCGGTCGCGGCGACCCAGTCGCGCTTCTCGGCGCGCCACCCGTCCTCGGTCCGGCCCCGCCGCCAGTACCCGGAGGCGGACAGCAGTTCACGTGTCACCCCGAGGTCGGTGCGCGCCCACCGCCGCACGGCGCGGACGGTGTCGGCCTCGCCGTGGACGAAGGCGTGCGGCGCTCCCGCGGGCAGGTCGAGGCCGCGCAGGAACCCCACGAGCGCCTCGGGGTCCGGCGCGGCGCGGTGGACCCAGTGCAGGCGCAGGTCACCCGGGCAGGTCAGCGGCAGTTCCTCGGCGGGGGAGTGCACCTCGACGACGGCGACCGCGGTCGCCCCCGCCGGGACCCGTTCCAGCGACGCGGAGATCGCCGGCAGGGCGCTCGCGTCGCCGACCAGCAGGTGCCACGGTGCGTCGGCCGACGGCGTGTACGCCCCGCCCGGCCCCGTGAGCCACACCCCGTCCCCGGGCTGGGCGGCGGCGGCCCAGGGCCCGGCGATCCCCTCGTCGCCGTGGACGACGAAGTCGATCGTCACCTCGCCCCCGGAGACCGCGCGGACCGTGTAGGTGCGCTGCGCGGGCCACTCCTCGCGCGGGCGTTCCGCGCGGACCGCGGCCACGTCGAACGGTTCGGGGTAGGTGATGCCGGGGAGGGGGAAGACGAGCTTGACGTAGGAGTCGGCCTGCTCGACACCGAAGTCGGCGAGGTCGTCACCGCCGAGGACGACGCGGACCATCTCGGGGGTCAGCTGCTCGACGCGCTGGACGACACCGCGTCGTTGCCGGCGACCACCGCTGGGCCGTCCGGCCTCGCGCTCGGAGGGGTTCTGCACGGTCTGCTCCTCACTCACCCTCGGCGCGCCCCGCGCGCCAGTACCCCATGAAGGCCACCGAGGACCGCGGCACCCCGACCTCGCGGACGAGGTGTCGCCGCAGCGCCTTGACGACACCGGACTCCCCGGCCAACCACGCGTACAGGCACCCCGGGCCCGCGGCCTCGGCGGTCTCGGGGACGTCCCAGAGGATCCCGTCCTCGTCCTCCCCGGCCTCCTCCGCCCCGTCCTGGGCCCGGACCTCGTCGACCAGGGACGTGGCGACCTCGTGGACGCGCTGCTGCAGCAGCTCGCCGTGGGCGTGCACCCCGTTGCGGGGCAACCACTCCACGGTGAGGTCGGCGGCGCAGCGCAGGTCGAGCAGGTCGCCGGCGTCCGGGACCTCCAGCAGCGCCGTCACCTTGACCCCGGCCGGCAGCTGCTCCAGCACGGCCGCGACGGCCGGGACCGCCGTCTCGTCACCGGCCAGCAGCAGCGTCCGGGCCCCGGCGGGCGGGGCCCACTCCACCCCCCACATCCGTCCCGTCCCGGGCGCGTCCGGCCCGACGAGGACGACCTCGTCGCCCACGGCCGCGCCCGCGGCCCACCGCGACGCCGGACCCGCGTGACCCACCCCGTCCCCGACCCCGTGCAGGACGAAGTCCACGTCGATCTGCGCGTCCGCGGTCGCCGTCGCGGGCCGGAAGGCGCGCACCGTGTAGGTCCGCATGACGGGCCGGGTGTCCTCGGGCAGCTCGCGCCACCACGTGTACCAGTCGTCCGCGGGCAGCTCGTGGTCCTCGACGGGGTGGGTGGGGAGGAGGACCTTGAAGCGCTGGTCGTACCCCCCGGCGCCGAAGCGCGCCAGGTCCGGCGAGGTCATCGTCAGCCGGACGAAACTGGTGCTGAGGCGTTCGACCGCTGCGACCCGGACCCGGAACAGGGTGTACGAGGCCCGCGCGGCCTCCCGGCGCTCGACCCGCGCGCCGTCCGCGCGCCCGTCCGCCTGCTCGTCCGTCACCGTGCTCATCCCACAACCCCTCGATCGGTATGAGGACAGGCTAACCAACTCTGGCGGGTGGCGGAACCGCCGGGCCCGCGGGTCCCGGCGGTGGTTCAGGCGCGGACGCGGGCGATCCGCACGCGGCCCGGGTGCAGGCTGATCCGCGGGGAGTACCCGAACACCGCCGACGCCGTGAGGAACTCCTCGGTGCCGAAGTCCACGGACGTCAAGCTCACCTGCAGGTACCCGCGCAGACCCACGAGCTGCTCGTCCGCGACGACCGCGTACCAGGGACGTTCGCGCCGGGAGGTGAAGTGGACGTCCGCCTCGCACCACTGCGCGTCGACCGTGCGGCGACGGCCACCGATGAGGCGCAGCCCGGCGTACCGGCGCAGTTCCGCGTCCAGGTAGGCCGAGGGGCTGTGCACCCCGGCCGTCGCCTCGCTCACCGCCTGCACCACCGTGACGAGCCAGTCCGCGAACGCCCCGGGGGCGACGTCCTCCACCTCCGCCTGCGGCAGCAACCGCTCCAGGCACGCGTGGTCCACGGCACCCGCCAGCGTCGTCAGCGCCTCGGTCTCGGCCCGGGTCACGTCGTCGAGGTCCGCGCGCCGCACCGGGACGGGCTCGCCGGCGGCCCGCACCTGGGTGCGGGGGTCGGGGTCCTCGGGGGCGTCGGCGTCGTCCCACAGGGAGAAGGCGCTGTGCCGGTGCACGTCGCCGACGTGCTCGGCGTCCAGGGTGATCGTCTCGCCCCGGCGGGACAGGACGGTGGGTTCGCTCTCCATCGCCGTCGATGGTAGGGAACGCGCCCGGTGGGGGCGAGCCGCTTCCCGGGCGCTGTGGACGCGGCGCCGGGGCGCAAAGCCGTTGACCACGAGGGGTGCTCGCCGGTCGACTGGCCAGGTGCTGCACCCCCGGACCCACCTGTCCGACGACGACCTGCGCGCCGTCGCCGACCTGGAGCGCCGCGTCGTCGCCGCCGACGGCGGCCGCCTGAAGATCGAGTGGGAGCAGCTGCGCGCCCGTTCGACCGACCCCGGCGCCGGGCCCACGACGGACCTGCTGTGGTCCGACCCGCAGCAGGGCGGGCGGGTCGTCGGCTACGTCGGGTTCGACTCCTGGGACGGGCGCACCGTCGAACTGGTGGGGATGGTCGACCCCGCCGCGCGGGGCCGGGGGATCGGTACGGCCCTGCTGGACGCGGCCGTGCCGGTCTGCCGCGACCGCGGTTTCACCCGGGCGTTGCTCATCGTCCCTCGTCCCAGCGCGGCGGGGCACCGCCTGGCCCGGCGCCGCGGCGCCCCGGTGGAGCACTCCGAGCACGCGCTGCGCCTGGACGCACCGCCCCCGCCCGGTGACGAGGACCCGCGGACGACGCTGCGCCCGGCGACGGCCGGCGACCTCGACGTGCTCGCAGAACTCCTCACCGCGGCGTTCGGGCAGGCACCCACCCACCTGCGGGCGGGGCTGGCCGGGGGCGGGACGCTGGTCGTCGAGCACGACGGTGCCGTCGTCGGGACGGTGCGGCGGCAGCGGGACGGCAGTTCCGGCGGGGTCTACGGGTTCGCGGTCGCGCCGGGTTCCCAGGGGCGCGGGATCGGCCGGGACGTGCTGCGCCGGGTGAGCCGGCGGTTCTTCGCCGACGGGGCGACGTCGGTGCACCTGGAGGTCGCGGTCGACAACGACCGCGCCCTCGGGCTGTACACGTCGGTGGGTTTCACGCTGGTGCAGACGGAGGACTACCACGACCTGCCGCTGTGAGCCGGGAAGGCCGGCAAGACCGGCACGGCCGGCACGGCCGACCCCCGCGCCTCGTCACCGCAGCAGCGCCGCCAGCTCGCGCAGCGACGCGATCCGCTCCGGCTCGCCCACCGGCCCCTCGCCGTGCCGGTCCAGGTGCACGGCCCGCAACCCCGCCGCGCGGGCCCCGACCACGTCGACGGGGTGGTCGTCGCCGACGTGCAGCGTGCGGGCGGGGTCGGCGCCGACGGCCGCGCACGCGGCGTGGAACACCTCGGCTCGGGGTTTGGCCAGACCCAGCTCACCCGCGGTCAGCACGGGACCGACCCGGCCGGCCAGGCCGAGGGCCGCGAGCTTGGCGTGCTGCTGCTCGGGCACGCCGTTGGTCAAGAGGGCGAGGCGCAGACCGGCCGCCGCGACGGCGCTCAGGGCGTCCTCGACGTCGTCGAACCCGCTCCAGTGCAGGCGGTACCGCGCGAGGTACTCCTCGTGGAACTCCAGGTCCAGGGCGGCGTCGTCGCCGACCGGGCGGCCCAGCAGGGGCAGGAACTCCCGCAGCCGGCGGCGGCGGTGCTCCTCGTGGGACACCAGGCCGTCGCGCCAGGCGCGGTGGTGGCGGTCCTCGGCGTCGTGCCAGGCGGCGTGCAGGTGCGGCGCCGGGGCCAGGCCGCTCGCCCGGACCCAGTCGTCCACCGCGGCGCGCGAGGCGCCGCGGTGGTCGAACAGCGTGCCGTCGAGGTCGAGGACGACCGCGTCGAACCGGGGGACGGGGCTCAGAAGACGCCCAGCTCCTCGACGTGCTTGCGCCGCGTCCGCCACGCACCGGCCAGGATCACGACGAACAGGCCCAGGTGCAGCCAGTTGCTCGCCACGTTGACGGGCAGGTCGGTGCGCGAGGCGTTCACCACGAGACCGGCCCCGCCCAGCCCCGCGGACAGGTAGGCCAGCGCGACCCAGGTGACGACCTTGTGCGCCTGGCGCGGCGACCCCGAGAAGGCCAGGACCGTGAGGCCGAACAGGACCTGCAGGCCGATGACGACGGCCGAGGTGCGGAACAGCCCGAACAGGTCGGCCTCGGAGTAGTAGAAACCCATCTGCGAGTAGTTCGACGTGATCCCCGGGACGGCGCCGAGGACCCCCAGGGCCAGGACGAGGACGGCGATCGCGCGGGCGTACCCGCAGACCGGTCCACCGGCCTCGACGGGGTGCCTGGCTTCGATCGCAGCGGGGGAGTGCGCGGCGGGAGCGTTCATGGTCCCCATCATCCCCGACCGCGCCGGTCAGTGCGGCAGGAGGCGGTGCGCCTCGGCCGCCCCCACGCCCTGCGCCTGCAGCAGGTCCACCACCGTCGACCGCAGCTGCGCCACCACCACCGTCGCCGACAGCGACTGCGCCCCCAGCGTCCGGGGTCCCAGGGTCACCGCCAGCTCCTGCAGACCCGCCACCGACGGCGGCAGCGTCTCGCCCGGGTAGGGCGGCTGACCCGTCGAGCGCACCGCGGCCGCGAGCTGCTCCAGCGCCCCCGCGAGGGAGTCCGGCAGCTGCTCGTCGTACTCCAGGGCCGTGCTCACGCGGCGCAGCGCCACGCGCAGGTTGCGGGTCGCGCGGTCCATCCCGGCCTGCAGCTTGCGCTGCTGGACGATCTCGACGCGCCCCCGGCGTCGCAGCGGGGACAACCGGTGCACCTCCCAGCCGGCCGTGACCGACTGCGACCAGCCGTCGAGCTCGGTCTGCGTCCCGCGCGCGCGGGACAGCACCTGCTCGGCCGCGGTCGCGTCCCGCTCCCGCAGGGCCCCGGCCGCGTCCTCGAGCAGGTCGGCCAGCTGCCCGGCGTAGGCGCGCGAACGACCGCGCACGTCCCGCCGCGGGTCCGGCGGCAGCAGGGCGGCCACCGCGAGGGCGACGACGACACCGGTCATGGCGTCCAGCCACCGGGCCCCGCCCGTGCTGCCCGGCGTCGGCGGGTAGGCCACGATGAAGCACGCCTGCAGCGCCGCCTGGTTGACGAGCAGGATCCCGGAGTCCAGGAACCGGGCGACGAACATGGCGGCCACCACGATCCCGGTGATCTGCAGGGGACCGCGACCGATCAGGTGCACGATGAGCGTGCCGAAGACGACCCCGATGGTCACCCCGACGCCCAGCTCGCCGACCCGCCGCAACCGCTGGTTGTTCTGCACGCCGAGGCAGACGACGACGGCGACGCACGCGAAGACGGGGTAGCTCTGGTCCCACAGCGCCCGCGCCAGGAGCCAGGCGACACCGGCCCCCAGACCGCACTGCATGATCTGCCACCACGAGCCCTGCCAGCGCTGCCAGCCCGTGCGGACCCGGCGGCGGGCGCTGAGCGCGAAGGGGATCGTGCGGGGCACGGCCCGATCCTGCCGCACCCGCCACGCCCGTGCGGCGGGGAGCACCACGCGCAGCCTCTACCCTCGGTGCCCGTGGAGGTCCTCGTCATCGGCTCCGGTGCCCGTGAGCACGCCCTCGTCCGCGCCCTGCTCGACGACCCGGGGGTCGACCGCGTCGTCGCGGCGCCGGGCAACGCCGGCACCGCGCTCGTCGCCCCCGTCGAACCCCTCGACGCGACCGACCCCGACGCCGTCGCGGCGCTCGCGCTCCGGCTCGGGGCCGACCTCGTCGTCGTGGGGCCGGAGGCCCCGCTGGTGGCCGGGGTCGCCGACGCGGTCCGCGCCGCCGGGGTCCCGGTCTTCGGGCCGTCGGCGCAGGCGGCCCGGCTGGAGGGCTCCAAGGCCTTCGCCAAGGAGGTGATGGCCGCGGCCGGGGTGCCGACGGCGATGGCGCACCTGTGCACGACGCTGGAGGAGGTCGCCGCCGCCCTCGACGCGTTCGGCGCCCCGCACGTCGTCAAGGACGACGGCCTGGCCGCGGGCAAGGGCGTCGTCGTCACCTCCGACCGCGAGGCCGCGCTCGAGCACGCCCGGGCGTGCCTGGCGCACGGGCCCGTCGTCGTGGAGGAGTTCCTCGACGGCCCGGAGGTCAGCGTCTTCTGCCTCACCGACGGCACCTCGGTGGTCGCGCTGGCCCCGGCGCAGGACTTCAAGCGCGCCCTCGACGGGGACCGGGGCCCGAACACCGGCGGCATGGGGGCCTACTGCCCGCTGCCGTGGGCGCCCGCCGGTCTGGCCGAGGAGGTCGTCGAGCGCATCGCCCGGCCCGTCGTCGTGGAGATGGCCCGCCGCGGCACCCCGTTCTCCGGCGTCCTGTACTGCGGGCTCGCGCTGACCTCGCGCGGCACCCGCGTCATCGAGTTCAACGCCCGTTTCGGCGACCCCGAGACGCAGGTCGTCCTGGCCCGGCTGGCCACGCCGCTGGGCACCGTCCTGCACGCCTGCGCCACCGGCACCCTCGACACCCAGCCCGACCTGCGCTGGCGCGAGGAGTCGGCCGTCACCGTCGTCCTCGCCGCCCCCGGCTACCCCGAGGCGCCCGTCACCGGCGGCACGGTGCGCGGCCTGGACGCCGCCGAGGCCGTCGGCGGGGCCGCCGTCCTGCACGCCGGGACCTCCCCCGCCGCCGACGGGACGGGCGTCGTGAGTTCCGGTGGCCGGGTGCTGTCGGTCGTGGGGACCGGCGCCGACCTGCACGCCGCCCGCGCCAGCGCCTACGAGGCCGTCGAGCTGCTCGACCTCGACGGCGGCCGGTTCCGCCGCGACATCGCCCTGGCCGCGGCGAACGGGACCGTGCCGGGGGTGGGGGCGTGAACGCCGTGGAGCTGGCGGGCTGGACCCACCGCTACTCCGGGAAGGTCCGCGACCTGTACGAACCGGCGGAGGGTTCGGACCGGGCCGGGGACGGGACGGTCCTCGTCGTCGCCAGCGACCGGATCTCCGCCTACGACCACGTCCTGCCCACCCCGATCCCCGACAAGGGCAAGGTGCTGACCGCCCTGTCGCTGTGGTGGTTCGAGCAGCTGACCGACCTCGTGCCGCACCACGTCGTCTCCACCGACGTCCCGGCCGCCGTGGCGGGCCGGGCGATGGTCTGCCGGCGGCTGGAGATGTTCCCCGTCGAGTGCGTCGCCCGGGGGTACCTGACGGGGTCCGGCCTCGTGGAGTACCGCCGCAGCTCCTCGGTGTGCGGGGTGCCGCTGCCCCCCGGCCTCGTCGACGGTTCGCGGCTGGACGAGCCGGTGTTCACCCCGGCCACGAAGGCCGAGCTGGGCGAGCACGACGAGAACGTCACGTTCGAGCAGGTCGCGGCGACCGTCGGCGCCGACGCCGCGGCCGGGCTGCGCGAGCTCACCCTCGCGGTGTACCGGCGGGCCGAGTCGATCGCCCGCGACCGCGGGATCGTCCTGGCCGACACCAAGCTGGAGTTCGGTCGCGCCGACGGGGTGACGGTGCTCGGCGACGAGGTCCTGACGCCGGACTCCTCGCGGTTCTGGCCCGCCGAGACGTGGGAACCGGGCCGTGCCCAGCCCAGCTTCGACAAGCAGTTCGTGCGCGACTGGCTGACGTCACCGGCGTCGGGGTGGGACCGCGCCGGGGCCGAGGTGCCGCCGGAACTGCCCGCCGACGTCGTCGAGAGGACGCGGTCGCGCTACGTGGAGGCGTACGAACGCCTCACCGGGCGCTCGTTCACCGGCTGACCCCGCCGGCGGGGTCCGCACGCCGCCGTGCGGGTCAGGGGGTGCTGCGCCGCCGTCCCCCGGGAGCCACCACCCGGACGGCCGAGGGCCGGGAGGCGGTCGGCGCTGCGGGGGAGGACACTTCCGCGCATGTCGCTGCCGGCCCCCGAACCCTGGTCCCCCGCCCCCGCACCCGGGGCCGGGTTCGGCGAGCTCGACACGGTCGCCGCGACCCTGCTCACGTGGTGGGACCGGTTGCCGCGCGGGCGCCGCGACCAGCTGTTCGCGCTGACGCCGGGGGAGGTCCTCCCGCGCTCGGTCGCGGCCGAGGTGCAGCGCCTCGGCGTCGACTGCCCGCTGACCCTCGTCGCCGAGGGCGGCCGGCAGGTGCGGCGGGCGCTCGTCCCGCCGGCGCTGCTGGACCTGCTCGAGCGGGAGCGCGCGCGCTGAGCCGTGCGCCGGCCGCGGCGGCGGCTGGCACCCTGGGCCGGTGCCCGGGAACTCGACACCGCAGCCGGCGCCGGTCCACGGCTGGGCCGGTCACGTCCCGGCCGTCCTGGCCGGTCTGGCCCTCCTCCTGGGCCTGCAACTGGCCGGCACCCTGCTCGTCGACCTCACCGGCCTGCCCGTCCCGGGTGCCGTCGTCGGCCTCGCGGCCCTCCTGGTGCTCGGGGCGCGGTGGCGCGGGGTCGCGGTGCGCGCCGAACCCGCGGGGGCGCCGCTGCTGAAGCACCTGCAACTGCTCTTCGTGCCGCCCGGGGTGGGCGCGTTGACGCAGCTGTCCACCCTCGTGCAGAACGCCGGGCCGCTGCTGCTGGCCGTCGTCGGGTCCTTCGCGGCGGGGCTCGTCGTCGCGGGGACCGTCCTGCAGGCGTTGCTGCGCCGCAGGGCGTCGGCGTGAGCGCGGTCGTGCACGCCCCCGGTTTCGGCCTGTTCCTCACCCTCGTCGCCTACCTCGGGGCGGGGGAGCTGCACCGGCGGCTGGGGCGGCCCGCGCTGCTCGCGCCGGTGCTGGTGGCGATGGTGCTGGTGGCGGTCGCGCTGGAGGTCCTGGGGATCGGCTACGAGGAGTACCTGGCGTCGGTCTCGGTGCTCACCCTCCTGCTCGGGCCCGCCACGGTGGCCCTCGCCCTGCCGCTGCTGCGCTCGGGGCGGGCGCTGCTCGCCGACCGCGGCGCCGTGCTCCTCACCCTCTGCACGACCGGGGCGGTCAGCGTGGCCGTCACGGTGGCCGCCCTGGAGCTGTGCGGGGCGCCGGACGACCTCGTCCTGACGACGCTGCCGCGGTCGGTGACGACCCCGGTGGCGCTGACCCTGGGGGTGACGATCGGGGCGAACACCACCCTGGCCGTCGTGCTCACCCTCGTCTCGGGGGTGCTCGGCGCGACGGTCGGACCGTGGCTGCTGGACCGGGTGCGGGTCCGCGACCCCCGGGCCCGGGGGTTCGCGATCGGCGTGGTCTCGCACGGGATCGGGACGTCGCGGGCGCTGGCCGAGTCCGACGCGGCGGGGGGCTGGTCCAGCGCGGCGATGGTCCTCAACGCCCTCGCGATGACCGCCGTCCTGCCGGTGGTGGCCCGCGCGTTCTCCTGATGGTTAGGTCAGGCTAGGCTCACCGGCCGTGCGTCGATCTGGTCCTTCCCCCGCCCTGTCCGCCCTCGCGCTGTCCGCCGCCCTGCTCCTCGCGGGGTGCTCGGCGTCGACGACCGCCCCCGCTCCCGGCACCGGCACGGCGGCCGCAGAACGGGTCGTCGAGCACGCGCGCGGGCAGACGCGCGTCCCGGCCGCGCCGCAGCGCGTCGTGGTCCTCGAACCCGTCCAGCTCGACACCGCCGTCGCGCTGGGGACGACACCCGTGGGGGCGGCCGTGGCGAGCAACGTCACGGGGGTGCCCGCCTACCTGGGCGTCGGCGACGCGGTGCGGTCCGTCGGCACCGTCCCGGAACCGGACCTGGAAGCCATCGCGGCGCTGCGCCCGGACCTCGTGCTGGGCACCGAGACCCGGCACGGCCGGCTCTACGACGCGCTGAGCCGCATCGCCCCCACCGTGTTCATGGCCTCGCAGTCCGACCCCTGGCAGGACAACGTCCGCCTCGTGGGGCAGGCCCTCGGGCAGGCCGACCGCGCCGCGGAACTGCTCGACGGCTTCCAGGACCGCTGCGCCGAGGTGGCGCGGGAGCACGACCTCGACGGGACGGTGACGGCGAACCTGCTGCGCCCCCGGGACGGCGGCACGTTCAGCCTCTACGGCCCGACCTCGTTCGCCGGCAGCGCGCTGGAGTGCGCCGGGCTGCGCCTGCCCGAACGCGACTGGGACGGCGGGATCCAGGTGGACCTGTCCGCCGAGCGCGTTCCCGACGCCGCGGCCGACCACCTGTTCGTCCCGGCCGACCCGGGGTCCCTGGACGACCCCGCCGCCGTGCCGGCCCTCGTCGCGGGGAACCCGGCCGCGTTCGGCGCGGTGCACGTCGTCGACACCTCGTACTGGGTCTCCGGGGTCGGGCCGCTCGGCGGGCGCCGTGTCCTCGACGACGTCGACCGGATCCTCGCCGCGGGGTCCTGAGGAGTTCTCCGGCCGGGGCACCTCGGCGCAGGTGTCAGTGCGCGGTGCCGGGCGCGGGGACCGCGGCGAACCCGGCCAGGCGCGCCTGCCGCACGGAGTGCCGGTTGACGAGGGTCGCCGAGACCACGGCGACGAGCAGCACCGCGAGGGCGCCACCGGCGAACGCGACGTGGTACCCGTGCAGCACGGCGTCGGCGGGGGTCCCCCCGGCGTTGCGCATGGAACTCGCGAACACCGTGGACAGCAGCGCGGTGCCGATCGAGCCGCCGATCTGCTGGAACGTGTTGACGCTCGCGCTCGCCGCGCCGGCGTCCTCGCGCGCCACCCCGCTCGTGGCGGTGTTCATGGCCGAGGAGATCGTCAGTCCCATGCCCAGGCCGGTCACGACGAGAGCGGGCAGGACGGTGCCGGCCCAGGTGCTGTCGACGTCGGTGCGCAGGAACAGCAGGATCCCGGTCGCGGCCACCAGACCCCCGCTGCGCAGCAGCACCTTCGGCCCCACCCGCGGCAGCAGGCGCGGGGTGATCTGCGTGGCCGCGGCCATGATCGACAGCGGCATGGGCAGGAACGACAACCCGGTCTCGAGGGAGGAGAAACCCAGGGTCTGGGTGAGGTAGTAGGTCAGGAACAGGAAGATCCCGAACATCGCGACGCCGACGAGGCCGATCGCGGTGAGGGCGCCGCCGCGGTCGCGGTCGCGGACGACCCGCAGGGGCAGCAGCGGGTGCGACACCCGCGACTCGACGAGGACGAACAGGGCGACGAGCACGGCACCGGCCGCCAGCGAGGCGATGGTCACGGGGTCCGACCAGCCGTCGGTCTCGGCGGAGGAGAACCCGTAGACGATGCCGACGAGGCCCAGCGTGATGGTGGCGGTCCCGACGAGGTCCAGGCGCGGACGGGGGCCGCGGGCCGGGTTCGGCATGAACAGCGCAGCCCCGGCGACGCCGAGGACGGCGAACACGACGTTCACGTACAGGCACCAGCGCCACGAGGTGTACTCCGTCAGCACGCCCCCGAGCAGCACGCCCGTCGCCGCGCCGGACCCCGCGATGGCGCCGAACACCCCGAAGGCGCGGGCGCGTTCGGCCGGTTCGGTGAACGTCGTGGTGAGCAGCGCGAGGGCGGAGGGGGCCAGGAGCGCGCCGAAGACGCCCTGCAGGGCCCGGGCCGCGACGAGCTGGGAGAAGTCCTGGGCCAGCCCGCCGACGACGGAGGCCGCCGCGAACCCGACGAGCCCGACGACGAACAGGTTCTTGCGCCCGAACAGGTCGCCGAGGCGGCCGCCGAGCAGCAGCAGGGACCCGAACGCGAGGGAGTAGGCGGTGACGATCCACTGCCGCTGGTCGTCGGCGAAACCCAGCTGCTGCTGCGCCGAGGGGAGGGCGATGTTGACGATCGTCGCGTCGAGCACGACGGCGAGCTGGGCGATGCCGATGACCGCCAGCACCAGCCAGCGGTGCTCGCGCGCGGCGCGGTGCTGGGGGTGGCGGGTCGCTGCGGGAGGTGCCGGTGCTGCGGCGGCCGGGGCGGGCCGGGCGGAGGGGGCGGAGCTCACGGGTCCTCCAGGGGTCGAGGTGCCGGCGGGTGGATCGAGCCGACCGAAGCGGACGCGGTGCGTCCACTTCCAGTAGCGTACACACAAACGGACACCGTGCGTCCACTTGTTCCCGGTCCGGCGTACCCTGGACGTCGTGAGCACGACCGCCGTCCGCCCGTTGCGCGCCGACGCCGTCCGCAACCGCGCCCTCGTCGTCGACGCCGCCCGCCGCCTGTTCGCCGAGCGCGGGCTCGACGTGACGCTGCACGACGTGGCCGAGGCCGCCGGGGTGGGGGTCGGCACCGTCTACCGGCGCTTCCCCGACAAGGACGCGCTGCTCGCGGGTCTGCTCGCCGACAAGTTCGAGGCCCTCGTCGATCTCGCCGAGACCGCCGGCCGCCGGCCCACGGGCCGCGACGCGCTGCGCGACTACCTGCTCGGGGCCATGGAGCTGCGGGCGAGCGACCGCGCGCTGTCGAGCGCCGTCCTGCGCGCCGCCCCGCACACCACCGAGACCGCCGACCTGCGCGCCACCCTGCAGCACCTCGTCGACGGCATCGTCGACCGCGCCCGGGCCGAGAACGCCGTGCGGGAAGGGTTCACCGGCGACGACGTCCCGGCCGTCACCTCCATGATCGGCTCCATCGCCGACCGGACGCGGGAGGAGTCGCCCGAGGCCTGGCGCCGCTACGGCCTGCTCGTCGTCGACGCCGTCTGCCCGCCCGAGGGCGCGCCCGGCCCCCTCGTGGGAGCCCCCCTGCCGCCCCCCGGCGCGACGTCCTGCGTCGTCAGCCCCCCCTGACGGGACGCCGCGGAGGCGGAGGCGTCAGGAGCGGCCGGCGGCGCGGGTGTGCTCGAAGATCAGGCTCGTCTCGGTGAGGCCGACGTCGGGGTCGCGGGACAGGTGCTCGGCGACGAAGTCGCGCAGCGCCGCGGTGCTCTCGACGGCCACGTGCAGCAGGTAGTCGTCCGCACCGGCGACGAAGTACACGTCGAGCACCTCCGGCTGCCGCCGCATCCGCGCCACGAACGGGCCCATGCTGCCGCGGGCGTGGCCCGCGAGCTTGACGGCGATCATCGCCTGCAGGTCCAGGCCGAGGGCGGCCGGGTCCACGTCCGCGTGGAAACCCCGGATGACCCCCGACTCGCGCAGGGCGCGCACCCGCAGCAGGCACGTCGAGGCCGCGATGCCGACGCGCTGGGCGAGCGCGGCGTTGGTGGTGCGGGCGTCCTCGGCCAGGACGTGCAGGATCTCCCGGTCGACGGGGTCCACGACCCGGCGCAGCTTCTTCGGCTGGACCGGACCACCCGAGGTCTCCGGCGAAGGATCTTCCACGCAGCCAGCTTGGCACGAATCTCCTGCGATCTCCTTGCCCTGGTCTCGAACCGTGTTCACGCTGGACGGAGATGGCCCGCGTCCACGAGGAGTGAGCACCATGCGCATCGGCGTCCCCACCGAGGTGAAGAACCGCGAGTACCGCGTCGCCCTGACCCCGGCCGGCGTGCACGAGCTCGTCGGGCACGGGCACGAGGTCCTCGTCCAGGCGGGCGCCGGCACCGGGAGCGCGCTGCCCGACGCCGAGTACGAGGCCGCCGGCGCCAAGGTCGTCGACGACGTCGAGGAGGTGTGGGGTGCCGCCGACCTGCTGCTCAAGGTGAAGGAACCGATCGCCTCCGAGCACCACCGCCTGCGCCGGGACCAGGTCCTGTTCACGTACCTGCACCTCGCCGCCTCCCGCGAGTGCACCGACGCCCTCCTGGCCTCCGGCACGACGGCCATCGCGTACGAGACCGTCCAGCTGCCCGACCGTTCGCTGCCGCTGCTGGCCCCCATGAGCGAGGTCGCCGGTCGCCTGGCCCCGCAGGTCGGCGCCTACTCCCTGATGCGCGCCGCCGGTGGTCGCGGGGTCCTCATGGGGGGCGTCCCCGGCGTCCGCGGCGCCGACGTCGTCGTCGTCGGGGCCGGTGTCTCGGGGCAGAACGCCGCCCAGATCGCGCTCGGCATGGGCGCCGAGGTGACCGTCCTGGACCTGTCGATCCCCAAGCTGCGGGAGGTCGACGCCCGGTTCGGCGGTGCGGTGCGCACCATCGTCTCGAACTCCTACGAGCTCCAGCGCGCCGTCCGCAGCGCCGACCTCGTCATCGGTGCCGTCCTCGTCCCGGGCGCTCGCGCGCCCAAGCTCGTCGGCAACGAGCTCGTCGCGCAGATGCGGCCGGGGTCGGTCCTCGTCGACATCGCCATCGACCAGGGCGGCTGCTTCGAGGACTCCCGGCCCACCACGCACGACGACCCGACGTTCACCGTCCACGGGTCGGTGTTCTACTGCGTCGCGAACATGCCCGGTGCCGTCCCGCACACCTCGACGTACGCCTTGACGAACGCGACCCTGCCCTACGTCGTGAAGCTGGCGAACTCCGGCTGGCGGGCCGCGCTCGCCGCCGACGCCGCCCTCGCCCACGGGCTGTCGACCCACGCGGGCGACCTCGTCAGCCCCGAGGTCGCCACGGCGCACGGGTTGGCGAGCACCACGGTGCAGGACGCCCTGGCCTGATCACCGGTCCCCGCCGGCTCGACCCGGCCGGGTCAGACCTCGCGCAGTTCCGCGACGAGGGAGTCGACCACGTCGCAGAGGGGTTTGTCCGCACCCCGGGCGCAGGCGGCCTCGTACGTCGCGCGCTGGCGCTGGTAGCTCGCGCCCCGCCGGGGGATCTCCGCCACGAGGGCCAGCTCGTCGGCGCAGTCCAGGCGGCGGGCGACGGGTTCGAGGCGGTTCAGCCAGTCGTCGAGGTCGTCGGTGACGAGGCGTTCGCGGCCGGCGGCGTCGACGATGACCTCGGCGTCCAGGCCGTAGCGCGCGGCGCGCCACTTGTTCTCCTGGACGTGCCACGGCGGCATGGTCGGCAGCTGCTCCCCGGCTTCGAGCCGGTCGTCGAGGTGCACCACGAGGGCGTGGACGAAGGCGACCAGACCGCGCAGCTCCCGCAGCGTCGGGGTCCCGTCGCACACCCGGACCTCGATCGTGCCGAGGTGGGGGGAGGGGCGGATGTCCCAGCGCACGTCGGACAGGCCGTCGATGACGCCCGTGACGAGCATGTCGTCGACGTACTGCTCGAACTCCCCCCAGGCCCCGAACTGGAACGGCAGACCGGCCGTCGGCAGCTGCTGGAACACCTGCGCCCGGTTGCTGGCGTAGCCGGTGTCGAAACCCGTCCAATAGGGCGAACTCGCCGAGAGCGCCTGCAGGTGCGGGTAGTGGTTCAGCAGGGTGTTGAGGATCGGCAGCACCTTGTGGACCGAGTTCACGCCGACGTGGACGTGCACGCCCCAGATGAGCATCTGCCGTCCCCACCACTGCGTGCGTTCCAGCAGCTCGGCGTACCGCTCGTCCGGGGTGACGAGCTGCTCGTCCCAGCGCGCGAAGGGGTGGGTGCCCGAGCACATCAGGTCCAGGCCCAGCGGGTCGGTGACGCGGCGGACGGCGCCGAGGGTCTGCCGCAGGTCGTCGGTGACCTCGGCGACGGTGTCGCAGACCCCGGTCACGACCTCGAGGGTGTTCCGGAGCAGTTCCTTGGTCACCCGCGGCCCGGTCGCGGACTCCTCCCGCTCCACCGCCTCCAGGACCTCCGCGGCGCGGGACGCGACGTCGCGCGAGCGGCGGTCCACCAGCACCATCTCCCACTCCACGCCCAGCGTCGGGCGGGGAGAGGCGTTGAACTCCACCGTGCGTCGACCCACGCGTCGATCACACCACACCCCCGCCCCCCTCGCCCCACCGCGTTCCTGGCCGTAGCGTCCGGGGCGTGGCAGACGAACAGGACGGGACGCAGCAGGGCGTGCAGGCGCGGGAGGTCGACGTCGTCGTCCTCGGGGCGGGGCCGGTGGGCGAGAACGTCGCCGACCGCGCGGGCCGCGCGGGGCTGGACGTGGTGGTCGTCGAGAAGGAGCTCGTCGGGGGCGAGTGCTCGTACTGGGCGTGCATGCCCAGCAAGGCGCTGCTGCGGTCCGGGCACGCCCTGGCCGCCGCCCGGCGGTTGCCCGGTGCGGCCCAGGCCGTCACCGGCGGCCTGGACGCGGCGCGGGTGCTCGAACGCCGCACGTCGTTCACCAGCGGCTGGGACGACTCCTCGCAGGCGCAGTGGCTGGACTCGGCGGGGCTGACGCTGCTGCGCGGGGAGGGCCGGCTGACCGGGCCGCGCCGCGTCGAGGTCACCGGGACCGACGGGGCGAGGACCGTCCTCACCGCGCGGCAGGCCGTCGTCCTCGCGACCGGGTCGGTGCCCGTGCTGCCGGACGTGACGGGGCTGGCCGACGCCTCGCCGTGGACGTCGCGGGAGGCCACGAGCGCGCGCGAGGTGCCCGGCCGGCTCGTCGTCCTCGGCGGGGGCGTCGTCGGGGTGGAGCTCGCGCAGGCGTGGGCCCGCCTCGGCTCGACCGTCACGCTGCTCGCGCGCAGCGGGCTGCTGGGTGGTCAGGAGGACTTCGCGGGCGAGCTCGTCGCCGAGGCCCTGCGCGCCGACGGCGTCGACGTGCGGCTCGGGGTCTCGCCCACCCGCCTCACCCGCGACGGGTCGGTGCGCGTGGAGCTGTCCGACTCCTCGGTCCTCGAGGCCGACGAGTTCCTCGTCGCGACCGGCCGGCGGCCCGCGACCTCCGGCATCGGGCTGGAGACCGTCGGGCTCGAGGACGGCGGGTCCCTGCAGGTCGACGACACCGGTCTCGTCGCGGGCGTCGAGGGGTCCTGGCTGTACGCCACCGGTGACGTCTCCGGGCGCGCCAAGCTCACCCACCAGGGCAAGTACGCCGCCCGCGTCACCGGCGACGTCATCGCGGCCCGCGCCGCCGGCCCCGTCCAGACGCCGGCCTGGTCGAAGTACACGGCGACGGCCGACCACCACGCCGTCCCGCAGGTGGTGTTCAGCGACCCCGAGGTCGCCCAGGTCGGGCTGACCGCCGCGCAGGCGCGCGAGGCCGGGATGGACGTGGCGGTCGTCGACTACGACCTCGGGAACGTCGCCGGCGCCTCCCTCGTGGCCGACGGCTACACCGGCAGGGCGCGGATGGTCGTCGACGAGCAGCGCCGGGTGGTCGTCGGCGTGACGTTCGTCGGCCAGGACGTCGCCGAGCTCCTGCACGCCGCGACGGTGGCGGTCGTCGGCGAGGTCCCGCTGGAGCGGTTGTGGCACGCCGTCCCGAGCTACCCGACGGTCAGCGAGGTGTGGCTGCGGTTGCTGGAGACCTACGGGCTGTAGCCACCGGTCCCCCCGGGGGCAGGGTCCGCCGGCCAGGGCTGCCAGCCGGCCGGCGGACCCGCCCCCGCCGGCCGTGGTGACGGGACGTCCGTCACCGGGCGGGCTGGAGCGGCTCGGCGGGTTCGGTGCGGGTGCTGACGGCGAGGACGGCGATCACCGCGGCGACGAGGGTCGCGACCCCGCACACGACGTAGCCGAACGAGTAGGCCTGGTCGAGGGCCGCGAAGGCCACGTCCTTGAGCGGGTTGAACGGGACGGTGTTCCCGTCGACCACGATCGAGCCCGGGACGGCGTTCGCGCCCAGCGGCCCGGACTCGACGGCGCCGACGGCTTCCTCGAGGGCGGCGCGCTGCTCGCCCGAGGCGCCGGCGGGCGCGGCGGCGAAGGTGTCCAGGGCCCGGCGCAGCGAGTCGTCCGAGGCGAGCCGGGTGGCGATGGTGTCCGCGGCGCGGGACAGGGCGATGGACCCGATGACCGCCGGGCCGAGGGTGAACCCGAAGTCGCGCAGCAGGCTGGCGGTGCCACCGGCCATCCCGGCCAGGTGCGGCGGGGCGGCGTCGACGGCGGCGGCGGAGACGGCGTTGAGGGCGAGGGCGAACCCGAGGCCCACGACCGCCACCGGTACGGCGATGAGCGCGACGGACATCGTCGACGCCGGGACCGCGGCCGCCCAGAAGCAGCCGACGGCCATGAGCCCGAACCCGGTCACCATGGTCCAGCGCGCCCCCCAGCGTTCCATGAGCTGGGAGACCGGACGGGCGAGGACGAGGGTCGAACCGTTGAGCAGCACGAAGACGACGGACGTCGTCAGGGGTGAGAAGCCCTGGATGGCCGAGAGCCGGATGCTCGAGGTGTAGGCGCAGCCCAGGTACCCGAACATGCCGACGACGGTCGCCACCGCGGTCAGCGAGAAGCTCCGCCCGGCGAACAGGTCGAGCCGCACCAGCGGCGACGGCGACCGGCGCTCGATGCGGACGAAGGCCGCGAACGCGGCGACGGACACGACGTAGGGGCCGACCACGAGGGGGCTGCCCCAGCCGATCGAGGAACCCTGGATGGTCCCGAACAGCAGGCAGAACAGGGCGACGGAGATCGCGGCCTGCCCCGGCCAGTCCATCGACCGCCCCTCGGGCGAGCTCGACTCCTCCGCGAGCAGCGCGGTCAGGACGAGGCTCACGACGGCGAGGACGGCCGCGGCCAGGAACGCCCACCGCCAGCTGCCGGTCGCCGAACCCCGGAAGGTGAACTGCGCGAGGAACCCGCCGACGACGGGGGAGACGAAACTGCCCGTCGCCAGGGCCGCGGCCCACACCCCGATCGCACGGCTGCGTTCCCGGGCGGTGTGGGTGCCGGCGGCCACCATGGCCAGCGACGTCGGCATGATCGCCGCGGCGCCGAGACCGCAGAGCACCTGGCCGGTGAGCAGCCAGCCCACGCGCAGGCCCTGGTCGCCGGTGGTCGGGGTGAGCATGCCGACGACCTCGCCGACGGCGAGCACCGCGGCGCCGGCCAGCAGCAGCCGGCGGCGGCCGTGCAGGTCGCCCAGCACGCCGAAGGCGAGCGTGAACAGCGCGACGGGCACGAAGTACGCGTCGGAGATCCAGGTCAGCTGGGACGCGCTCGTGCCGAGGTCCTGCTGGAACAGGCCGTTGAGCACGGCGGGCATCGCCAGCGCCACCTGGGCGACGAAGATGCCGCCGGCGGCGGCGACGAGGGTGCGGGGGGTGAGGCGGTAGGTGCCGGTGCTGCTGTCGGAGGGGACCGCGGTGTCTGCCATGGGGACCTTCCACGTCGAAGGGTGCCGGACGACGGTGAAGGTAACAGTAAACCTGACAGTGCGGAACACTGATGTTCGGCGGGAGGCAAGGATCGGCGCCGGAGCCCTGCGCCGGAGCCCCCCGCCCGCCGGCGTCAGTCGTGGACGGTGAGCAGGTGGTGCAGCAGCTCGGCCTGCAGGGCGGCGTCGGTCGGTCGCGGCACACCGTCGAGGCTGCGGACGGGAGCGGACTGCCGGCCGCTGGACAGCAGCCACACCGCGTCGGCGACGCGGAGGTCGTCCACGCGCAGGCGCGCGACCTCCGTCCCGTCGCCCCGGTCCGCGGCCCAGGCGAACGCCCGCCCGACCGTGGTGCCGTCGAGGATCCCGAGCTCGGGGGGCGGGGTGACCCACCGGTCGGCGAACCGGGCGAGGACGGTCGAGTTCGGGCCCTCCAGGACGTCACCGCCGGCGGAGACGAACACCACGTCGTCCGCGCCGTGCGCCCGGGCGTACCGCAGCGAGGCGGTGTTCAGGGCGTACGACAACGTCTTGGCCCCCTGCAGCAGCCACGGCGCCCGCGTCACGACGTCGCTGGGGTAGGCGCGTTCCAGCACCAGCACGTCGATCCCGGCCGTCCGCTGGGAGCCGTAGTCGTGGGCCGGGAACACGTGCACCCACCCGGTCGGTGCGTCCCCGCCCTCCACGCCGCGGGTCAGGACGAGCTTGGCCAGCAGTTCCGGGGCCGGCGGGTGCGCCGCGGCGGCGTCCGCGACGGCCCGCGCCCAGACGGCGGTGTCCGGTGCCGGCAGGTCCAGCAGCGCGGCGGAGCGGGCGAACCGGTCCAGGTGGTGCCGCAGGCTCTGCGGGTTCCCGTCGACGACGGCCACCGACTCGAAGATCCCGTCCCCGCGCGTCACCCCGAGGTCGTCGACCCGCACGTGCGGGGCCGACGGGTCGACCTGGGCGAACGTCGTGGCGCCGCCGGGGCGGATCTCGGCGAGGAACAGGGCGGGGCTGGTCAGCACCGGGACATCCTGCCGCCCGGGAGCCCCTCGACCAGGGGTGGGTACCGCGGACCGGCGCGGTGAACGCCCGCAGGGCGGGGGAGGGGTCGGACCGGCGCCGCACCACGCCGACCCGGCCGGCCGGGGTGGGGCGGACGATCCGCAGCGCGCGCACGCCCTCGACGAGCGCCGTGGCGGAGGGCGGGACCACCGCCACCCCGTGCCCCTCGCGGGCCAGCGCCGCGAGCAGGAGGGGCGGGTTCGCCTCCACCTCCGCCCGGGCCCGCCGCACCGCAGCCGGGTCAGCAGGGTCTGCGCGTCCGCCTCGACCACCCGGACCTCGAACAGCGGGGACGAGGCCGTCACCTGGTTCTCGGTGCGGACCCGGCTGCCGGGCATCGAGCCGTTCCCGGTCGTGGACCGGATGCACGTCGGCCCGGCCGGCACCGCCCGCGTCGGCGTCGTCCTCGACCCCCGGGAACTGCTCACCGCGCTCGGCGCCCGACCCTCACCAGGGCAGGGCGCCGGACTCGTCGAAGAACCCGCCGCGGGGGCCGTCGTGGCCGACGGTCGCCAGGCGCACGACCACCGCCGCGGCCTGTGCGGGGGTGCGGGCCCCGGAGAACCCGGTGAACTCGGTGGCCGTGTACCCGGGGCACACCGCGTTGACGAGGACCGGGGTCCTGGCCAGCTCGCGGGCGTACTGCAGCGTCAGGGCGTTGAGGGCGGTCTTCGAGGGCCCGTAGGCCCCGTCCACCGGCCCCGAGCCCGGCAGCTCGTCGTGCTGCAGGGTCAGTGAACCCATGCTCGAGGTGACGTTGACGACGCGGGGGGCCGCGGACCGCAGCAGCAGGGGGAGGAACGCGTTCGTCGCCCGCAGCACGCCGATGACGTTGGTCTCGAAGACCGTCCGCACCCGTTCCACGGACGTCGCGCTCGGCCGTTCCAACGCTCCCGCGGAGGTCCCGGCGTTGTTCACCAGGACGTCCAGCCCACCCGTCCAGCCCGCCGCTGCAGCAGTGACGCTCGCGTCGTCCGACACGTCGAGCGGGACGAGGAACGCGTCGATCCCCTCGCCCCGCAGCTGGTCGACGGCCTCGGCGCCGAGGCCGGGGTCGCGCGAACCCACCCCCACCCGGAAACCTGCCCGGCCGAGCGCCGCAGCCGTCTCGCGACCGATGCCCTTGTTCGCGCCCGTCACGAGCGCCGTCCCACGTGTCATGCGGTGATCGTCACCGGGCCGCGGTCCGGGCGTCCAACACCGATCGGGTGCCCGGGCGCACCCGCCGGGTATGGACGGTGCGGACGTACGCTGCGCGACGTGGAGGAACGGGAGATGCGTTACTTCGTCGCCGTGGCCGAGGAGGGCAACATCGGTCGTGCGGCGCAGCGCCTCGGGATCGCCCAACCGCCGTTGTCCCGCGCGCTGCAGCTCATGGAACGCCGCCTCGGGGCCGACCTGCTGGTGCGGACCCCGCGGGGGGTCGAGCTCACGACGCCCGGGGAGGTGTTCCTGCGCGAGTCGCGCGCGGCCCTCGACGCGGTCGACGCCGCGGAACGCCGCACCCGCCGTGCCGTCGAACGCCCGGGTGCGGTCGTCCTGGCGGTCAAGGCCGGGGTGGCGACGGAGCTGCTCGGCAGGCTGCTCGACGCGCACGCGGCCACGGCGGGGGCGTCCCCGGTCGACCTGCTGCTGACGGAGTTCGGCGATTCCGAACCGGCGTTGCGGGACGGGCGGGCCGACGTCGCCCTGCTGCACCTGCCGCTCGACGGGGCGGCCGGCCTGGACCACGTCGTCGTCGGTTCCGAGGATCTCGTGGCCTTGCTGCCGGCCCGGCACCCGCTCACCGCGCGGGAGGCGGTGACCCTGGCGGAGGTCGCCGCCCTGCCGGACCTGCCCCCGCCCCGCTGGCGGAGCCCGGACGGCACCGTCCCGCACGGGCCGGGACCCCTCGTGCGGGACCAGGTCCAACTGGCGCAGCTCGTCGCCCTGGGGCGGACGGCCGCCATCGTCCCGCGGTCCTGCGCGCGGTCCGCCCCGACGCTCGTCGACGGTGTCGGCCGCGGTGTCGGCGTCGTCACCGTGATGGACGCCGCTCCGCTCACGGTCGTCCTCGCCTGGCCCGGTCACGGGACGGCTGCGGGCGTCCGCCGGCTGGTGGACACGGCCGTCACCGTGTCGGGCGTCGACGCCTAGCCCCGATCTCTCGCGGGTCGGCGAACCACCGGTCGCGATCGTGTCCGTCGCTGCGGAGGGGGTCTGGTGCCCAGGGCGGCGAGGGCGCAGGTCGTGGCAGGAAGCAGGTGGCGGGTCCGCCTCATCGGCGAGAAGTGCCGTGGAACACGCTGTGAAGGTCTGGGAGCGCGTTCGTGGTGCCCTGACGGAGGGCCCCGTCGTGGCCGACGACCTGGTCACGTGGCGCCCGGGTGACCGTGCTGGATCCGTGCCTCGCGGCTCGTCCCGCTGCGGGTCCGGGAGCGTCCAGGAGTCGGCATCGACCGCGTCGTGGTCACCGGCCGCACCCGGGGCCGGGTGCCGGCCGAACGCTCCGGCTGTCCGGGGGTCACCCGACGGCGGTGGCTGCGGGACCGGACCGCGACCGGCGGGTGGCCACGGCTGCGCCACGTGCTGCCCGACGTGCTGCAGCACTAGAACTCCAGCGGGGTCGTCCCCTCGCTCTCGCGCACGTCGAGCCCGCCGAGGGCCCGCACCTGGTTGCCGTAGACCGCCCGGCCGGGGGCGGCCAGCAGCCCGTCGTGGATGACGAGACCCGCCGAGGCCCCGACGGCGCGGACGAAGTCGACCGTCTCCTTCAGAGCCGCCCACGGTGCGCTGAGCGGCACGGCCAGGACGTCGACGCCCGCGGGCACGGCCTCGTAGGAGTCGCCCGGGTGGAACAGCGTCGGCTCGCCCTCGGTCGCGAGGAGGACGCCGACGTTGCCGATGCGCGGGACGTCGGCGTGGATGACGGCGTGCCGTCCGCCGGCACCGGTGATGCGCACTCCCGCCACCTCGACCGACTCGCCCGCGTGCAGGGGGGCCACCTCGATGCCGGACTCCGTGAGGGAGGTGGCGGTGGCCGGTTCGGCGCGCAGCACGGCCCCGTCGTTGGCCTCCAGCAGCGCCGGCAGCCGTTCGACGTCGACGTGGTCGGGGTGGGAGTGGGTGACGACGACGGCGTCGAGACCCTCGAGCTCCTCGAAGCCGTGGCTGAACGTGCCCGGGTCGAGCAGCACCCGGGCGGCGCCGGTCTCCACGAGCAGGCACGAGTGGCCGTAGTGCGTGATCCGCATGGTCGCCGAACCTACTCGCGCCGGGTCGGGCGCGACACCCGGGGCCACGTCAGATATATCGCCGGGGAAACAACCGTGAAACCTGAGGTGCCTAGCGTGGTCGGCGCACCGGCCCTCGCCGGTGTCCCCGGCAGGCACGAGGAGCAGGAGCCGCCATGACCGAAGTCGCCCGCACCGGGACGGACCTCAGCGCCGTCTCGCACGCCGCGGGGGAGGGGCTCATCAAGGACGGGTACCACACCCGTCTGACGAACTCCGACCTCGCGCCGCTGAAGAACCAGAACTGGAAGCCCTACAACTTCTTCGCGTTCTGGATGTCCGACGTGCACAGCCTCGGCGGCTACGTCACCGCGGGCAGCCTGTTCGCCCTGGGCCTGGCCGCCTGGCAGGTGCTGGTCGCGCTCCTGGTCGGCATCGTCATCGTCTTCGTCCTGTGCAACCTCGTCGCCCGGCCCAGCCAGGAGACGGGGGTCCCCTACCCGGTCGTGTCCCGGGTGGCCTTCGGGGTCGTGGGGGCCAACGTCCCCGCTGTCATCCGCGGGCTCATCGCCGTCGCCTGGTACGGCATCCAGACGTTCCTCGCCTCGAACGCGCTCGTCCTGCTCGCCCTGAAGATCGAACCCGGCTGGGCGACGTACGCCCAGGTGACCGAGCACGGGTTCCTCGGCCTGTCCGCGCTGGGCTGGGCCGCCTTCGGGACGATGTGGGTCCTGCAGGCCCTGGTGTTCTGGCGCGGGATGGACGCCATCCGCAAGTTCATCGACTTCTGCGGTCCCGCCGTCTACGTCGTGATGTTCGCCCTCGCCGCCTACCTGGTCAACGAGGCCGGCGGGTTCTCCAGCGTCTCGCTGAACCTGGGGTCGGTCGACCACACGGGGCTGGGCGCCCTCGGCGTGATGGTCTCGGCCGTCGCGCTCGTCGTGTCGTACTTCTCCGGGCCGATGCTGAACTACGGCGACTTCGCCCGCTACGGCCGCTCGATGGCCGCGGTCCGCAAGGGGAACTTCCTCGGCCTGCCGGTGAACTTCCTCGTCTTCGCGGTCCTGTGCGTCGTCACGGCCTCGGCCACCGTCCCGGTCTACGGCGAACTCATCACCGACCCGGTGGAGACGGTCTACCGCCTCGACAGCATCACCGTCGCCGTCCTGGGCTGCCTCACCTTCACGGTGGCCACCATCGGCATCAACATCGTCGCGAACTTCGTCTCCCCCGCCTTCGACTTCTCGCACGTCGCGCCGCAGCGGATCAGCTGGCGCACCGGCGGGATGATCGCGGCCGTCGGGTCGGTGCTCATCACGCCGTGGAACCTCTACAACTCCCCGGAGACGATCCACTACACGCTCGACACCCTGGGCGCCTTCATCGGCCCCCTCTACGGCGTGCTCATCGCCGACCACTACATCGTGAAGAAGCAGCAGGTCCGGGTGGACGACCTGTTCACGATGGACCCGTCCGGGGCCTACCACTACGTCAAGGGCTGGAACCCGGTCGCGGTCGGGGTGACGGCGGTCGCGGCGCTCGTCGCGATCTGCGTGGTGTTCTTCACCAACGCCACCGCCGCGAGCTTCAGCTGGTTCATCGGGGCCGGACTGGCGTTCGGGTTGTACATCGCCCTGAAGAACTCCATCCCCACGCAGGCTCCGACGGCCTCCCGGGTCCGATGACGACCCTGCTCGTCGTCAACGTCAACACCACCCGGTCCGTCACCGACGTCATCGCGGCCGCGGCGCGCGCCGCGGTGTCGCCGGGGACGACGGTGGTCCCGCTGACGCCCCGGTTCGGGCCGGCGTCGGTGGAGTCGAACTACGAGAGCCACCTGTCGGCGGTCGGGGTGCTGGACGCCGTCCAGACGTACGACGGGCCGTTCGACGCGGTCGTGCACGCGGGGTTCGGGGAGGTGGGTCGCGACGCGCTGCAGGACGTCCTGACCGTCCCCGTCGTCGACATCACCGAGGCCGCCGCGCACACGGCCTGCCTCCTGGGGCGCACGTTCGGCGTCGTCACGAGCCTGGACCGGGCGGTACCGGCCATCCACGACCGGCTGCTGCTCGCCGGACTGGCCGGGCGGTGCAGCGGTGTGCGCAGCGTGGACCTGCCCGTGCTCGAGCTCGAGACCGATCCGGGACTGACGGCCAAGGCCTTCACCGAGGAGGCCGCGCGCCTCGTCGAGGAGGGGGCCGAGGTCGTCGTCCTGGGGTGCGCGGGGATGTCCGGGCTGCACGCGGCCCTGAGCGCCGAGCTCGAGGTGCCCGTGGTCGACGGGGTCGCGGCGGCCGCCCGGCTGGCCGAGTCCCTCGTGGCGCTCGGCCTGTCGACCTCGAAGGCCCGCAGCTACGCCGCCCCGCGGCCCAAGGAGCTGCGGGGCTGGCCCTTCGGTTGACGGGCCCTGGCACCATCACGGGGTGACACGACCGGTGTTGGACGCCATCCGACGGGACATCGTCTCCGGACTCGTGGCCCCCGGTGCCGTCCTGGAGCTGGACGTCCTCGCCGCGGCCCACGACGTCAGCCGCATCCCCGTCCGGGAGGCGCTCATGACGCTCGTGGGCGAGGGGCTCGTCGACCACCTGCCCCGCCGCGGCTACACCGTGGCGCGCCTGGCACCGGGCGAGCTCGCCGAGCTCGTCGAGGTGCGCGGCAGCCTCGAGCTGGCCGCCCTGCGGGTCGCGGTGAGCGCCGGGGGGCCGGACGACGTGGCCGCGGCGCGGGCCGCGCACGACGCCCTGGGCGCGGCGGCCGCGGCCGGCGACGACCGCGGGTACCACCGGCAGAGTCGCGCCTTCCACGACGCGCTCACCCGCCCCTCGGCCATGCCGCGCCTGCTCGGGGTGTTCGCGCGCGTCTGGGACCTCACCGAGCCCTACCGGCCCATGGAGGACCTCGACGCGGACGAGGCGGACCGGTTGCACGACGACCACGAGCGGATGCTCGCCGCCTTCGCGGCGCGGGACGCCGACGGCCTCCTCGCCGCCGCTCGCGAGCACCACGGGCACCTCGCGGCCAGGGTGCGGGGGCGGGCCGAACCGGCGGCCCCGGACGTGGGCGCGGGTTTCAGGACAGCCAGGCGTCGACCGCGGCCAGCTGCGCGCTGACGAACTCCGCGGGCGCGGCGGCCCCTGCCAGCGAGGCGCGCGCGACGGCGGCGAGCTGCTCGTCGCTCAGGCCCAGCGCCGTCCGGGCGGTCTCGTACTCCTCGAGCAGGCCGGGCCCGAACAACAGCGGGTCGTCCCCGTTGAGGGAGCACCGGACCCCCGCCTCCAGCAACGCCGGCAACGGGTGCGCCCCCATCTCGGGGACGACCCACAGCGCGACGTTCGAGGACGGGCAGACGTCCAGGACGGTGCCCTCGTCCGCCAGCCGCCGCACGAGCTCGCGGTCCTCCACGGCGCGGACGCCGTGCTGGATCCGCCGCGCCCCCAGCAGGTCCAGCGCCTCGCGGACGCTGTCGGGGCCGCGCAGCTCCCCGGCGTGCGGGGCGGCCACGAGTCCGGCCTCCCGGGCGAGGGCGAAGGCGCGCGCGAAGGGCGCGGGGCCGAACAGCGCCTCGTCGGCGGCGAGCCCGAAGGAGACGACCCCGCGGCCGGCGAAACCCGCCGCGAGCTGCGCCAGCGATTCGGCGTCGGCCGGCGGCAGGTTCCGGATCGCGACGAGCATGAGCCCGAACCCGATGCCCAGCCGGTCGGCCTCCTCGCGGCCGGTGCGGACCATGAACTCCGTCACCTCCTCGGGGGTGCCGAACTGCGGGACGTAGAACATCGGGTTGGCTTGGGCCTCGATCCACACCGCACCCGACGCCGCGGCGTCCTGGACCACCTCGCGGATCACGCGGGCGAGCTGGTCGCGGGTGCGCACGAAGGCGACGGCTCCGTCGTACGCCTGCACGAACTCGGGGAACGTCGTGTAGCCGCGGACGGGGGGTGCGGGCTCGCCGGCCTCGCGGGCGAACTCCGCCAGCGTCCCCGGTCGCATCGCCCCTTCGAGGTGCAGGTGCAGGTGGGCCTTGGGCAGGGTCGCGAGGTCGCGCACGGCGTTCTCTCCTGTGGCTAGTCTGGGGTGGTGAGCGAACGGGAACGGTTGCTGCACCTGGTGGCCGCGCACCTGCTCGCCCACGGGGTGACGTCCTCGACCCTGCGCGGGCTGGCCCGCGCGGCCGGGTCGAACAACCGGATGCTGTTGTACTACTTCGGCAGCCGCGAGCAGCTCGTGGGGGAGGCCCTGCAGGCCGTCGCCCGCGACCACTTCCCGGGGTTCGAGAACGCGTGGTCCGGCCTGGAGCACGGCACCGGGGCGCTGCGGACGGACCTGCAGGCCGTCTGGGACGAGATCGCCGCCCCGCGCAACCTGCCGTTCCTGCGGTTGTTCTTCGAGGTGTTCGGGCAGGTCACGCGCCAGCCCGGGTACTCCGAGCTGATGGGGGACATCGCCGAGTGGCACCGGCCGGCGGCCGCGCGGTTGCGCCGGGAGGGCCTGCCGCACGCGGCCGCCGAGGGGCTGGCCACGGAACTGGTGGCTCTGTGGCGCGGGCTGCAGATGACCCTCATCCTCACCCAGGACCTGCGCACCGTGGAACGGGTGCAACGCCAGGCGCTGGACGCGTTCTGCGCCCGCGCCCTCGATCACGCGGAGGTGGGCACCCGGACGTGAGCGCTGCCCGGGTGGTCGGCGGCCAGGCGCGGCGAGGCGGCGCCGAGGCGTTCGCGCAGCGACCCGGTGCCCCGGGCGCGGTCGGGTTCGGCCGGCAACCGCCCACGCCGCCGCAGCTCGGGCACGACGAGGTCGCAGAACAGGGCGTGGTCTCCGGGGGAGAAGATCGCCTCCAGGAGGAACCCGTCGACGCCGGTGACGTCCATGACCTCCTCGAGCTGGTCGGCCACCTCCACCGGGTCCCCCACGATCGTGAAACCCCGGGTCCCGCGGCCCCGCAGCTCCGCCAGCACCTCCCGCACCAGCGGCCAGCTGCCGTCCGCCCGGCGGAACCGGTCGATGTTGCTCTGACCCATCTGCCCGACCCTGCCGTCCCCGCCGCCCTCCAGCACCTGCGAGAGGGGCCGGTCGGGGTCCAGGGCCGTGAGGTCGATCCCGGTGTTCCCGGCGTAGATGACGGCGGCGACCTCGTCGGTCTGCATCGCCTCGAACTCGGCGCGACGGGCCAGCGCCTCCTCGTGCGTCGCGCCCACCGTCACGGTCGCCCCCACGAGGACCTTCACGGACTCCGGGTCCCGGCCGTGCGCGGCGGCGCGGGCGCGGATGTCGGCGACGTTGGCCGCGGCGTGCGGCAGGGTCGTGCCCTGCAGGAAAACGCACTCGGCCTGCCCGGCGGCGAACTCCCGCCCGGCCGTGGAGGTCCCGGCCTGGAACAGCACCGGCGTGCGCTGCGGGGACGGCGGCACCGTGAAGAACCCCGACGAGCGGAAGTGCCTGCCCACGTGCTCGACCCGGTGCAGCCGGTCGCGGTCGGCGAAGACGCCGGACTCCTTGTCCTCCACGAGGGCGCCGTCCTCCCAGCAGCCCTCCCACAGCTGCAGGCAGAGGTCGACGTACTCGCGGGCGATCTCGTAGCGGGTGTCGTGGGCCGTCATCCGCTCGTGGCCGAACAACGCGGCGACGGTGTCCTGCGAGGCGCCGGTGACGACGTTCCAGCCGACGCGCCCACCGGTGAGGTGGTCGAGCGTCGCGAAGCGGCGGGCCGTGGCGACGGGGTGGTCCACCCCGGTGGAACTCGTCACGACGAACCCCAGCCGGGAGGTGTGGTGGGCGAGGGTGGGGATGAGGAACATCGGGTCCAGGCCGGAGAAGTTCAGCCCGCCCCGGGCGGCCACCTCGGGCAGGTCGCCACCGATGGTCGGGTAGCCGTAACCGTCGGCGAAGAACAGGAAGTCGAAGCCCGCCGCCTCCAGCAGCCGGGCCACGTCGATCCAGTGCTGCTGCTCACGGTGCCGTTCGGAACCGCTGTAGGGGTGCGACCACGAGAGGGTCCCGCCGACCTGCGGCGCGGCCACCTCGAAGACCCCCAGGTGCATCGTGCGCACGGTGGAACTCCCTCCGTTGAACCGAGTGGTTCACATGAGACCACGGCCGCGCGCGGTTCCGTGACCTCCCGCCGGCCACGTCACACGAACGTCACACGCGGCCGGTCTCGTAACACGGGGTTCACACGGATGTGACGAGAGCGCCGCGCACGGGTGCTTCAGTACCTGGGCAGGCCGCCTCCGACGGCGGCCCCCGCACCCGTCGCCCGTCCGTCCGCAGCACGTGACGTCGGGCTCTCACTCCCCGGAGCCGCGCATGAACCTCCCTCCTCGCCCGCGTCCCGCCGGTCTGGCCGCCGCCCTGCAGCGCCGCGCGTTCCTGCGGGGCACCGGTCTCGGCCTCCTGGGCGCGGCCGGCCTCGGTTCGCTCGCGGCCTGCGGTGACGGCGACACCGGGTCCTCGACCGGTTCGGCCTCCGGTGGTTCCGACGGCCTCGGCGAGCTGACGATCCAGCTGTCGTGGATCAAGAACATCGAGTTCGCGGGCGAGTACTTCGCCGACAGCAAGGGCTACTACACCGACGCCGGGTTCTCGAACGTCAACCTCCTCGCCGGCGGCAGCGCCGGGACGGCCGCCGAGGCCATGGTCCTCTCGCGCAAGGCCCACGTCGGGCTGTCGTCCCCGACCCTGACCGGCCCCGCGATCGTCAACGAGCAGGCACCGCTGAAGATCATCGGGACGACTTTCCAGAAGAACCCGTTCTGCCTCGTCTCGATGGAGCAGGGCAAGCCCGTCCGCACCACCGCCGACCTGGCCGGCAAGAAGATCGGGATCCAGACCGGCGGGAACGAGACGATCTTCGACGGGTTCTGCCAGGCCAACGGGATCGACAAGTCCTCCTTCGAGATCGTCCCCGTGCAGTACGACCCGTCCGTCGTCGTCTCGCGCGAGGTCGACGCCTTCATGGCCTACCTCACCAACGAGCCGATCCTGCTGGCCGCCCGGCAGATCGACGGGCAGCCCATCGTCCCCGTCACCCTCGGGTTCGCCGACAACGGCCTGCCCGTCGTGGCCGAGACCTTCACCGTCCTGCAGTCGACCATCGACGACCAGCGCGACTACCTCAAGGCCTTCCTGGTGGCCGAGATCCGCGGCTGGACCGACGCCGTCGCCAGCCCGCAGGAATCGGCCGAGCTCGCCGTGAACACCTACGGCAAGGACCAGAACCTCGACCTGGAGGAGCAGACCAAGGAGGCGGAGGCGCAGAACACGCTCATCGTCTCCGACGACACGAGGGCCAACGGCCTGTTCACCATGACCGACGAGCTGGTCGAGCAGAACGTCGAGGCCCTCTCGCAGATGGGGACCACCATCGAGGCCGACGACCTGTTCGACCTGTCGCTCCTGCAGGAGGTCTACGAGGAGAACCCGGACCTGATCACCGGCTGAACCTCCACCTCGTCCCGATCCCGGAAGGCTGACCCGTGTCCCAGGAACCCCCGACCGACCTGGCCGCCCCGCCGCTGCCGTCGGTGTCCACGTCCCGGGTCGCCGGCCCGCTGGCCGCGACCACCGATCCCGGGCGCCACCCGGAGGCGGCCACCGGCTTCAACCTGCAGGGGTTGACCAAGCGGTTCGACCTGGGCCGCAAGAGCGTGCTCGCCCTGGAGAAGACGGACCTGGGCACCCGCAAGGACGCGTTCCTGTCCCTGCTGGGCCCGTCCGGGTGCGGCAAGTCGACGATCCTGCGGATCCTCGCCGGGCTGGAGGCGCCCACGGGTGGTCAGGCCCTCGTCAACGGCCAGACCACCCGTGAGCTGCAGCGCGGGCACGAGCTGGGGGTCGCCTTCCAGGACTCCGCGCTGCTGCCGTGGCGGACGGTCGCGCAGAACATCCGGCTACCCCTGGAGGTCGCCGGGGTGCGACCGGAACCGGGCCTGGTCGACGACCTCATCGGCCTCGTGGGTCTGAGGGGTTTCGAGAAGGCCAAACCGGCGCAGCTGTCCGGCGGGATGCGCCAGCGCGTGTCCATCGCGCGGTGCCTGGTCGTCCAGCCGAGCGTCATGCTGCTCGACGAACCGTTCGGGGCCCTGGACGACATGACCCGCCAGCGGCTGAACGTCGAACTGCTGCGCATCTGGACGGAGAAGCCCGCCACGACGCTCATGGTGACCCACGGCATCGGTGAGGCGATCTTCCTGTCCGACGTCGTCGCCGTCATGAGCCCGCGTCCGGGCCGGGTCGTCGAGGTCGTCGAGATCGACCTGCCCCGGCCCCGGACGCCGGAGATGATGCGCACGCCGGAGTTCCACGCCTACCACGACCGGCTCTCGGAGATCCTCTTCGGCGGCGGGCGGGTGGGGGCGCAGGGTCCCGGGGAGGAGGACTGATGGCCGGCACGTCCGCTCCCGAACGGACCGCCGGGCAGGCCGGCGCCGCCGCACCCGCCCGTGCCCGCGCGCGGTCCCTGGGCGACCTGCCCCCGTGGGCCGGGGGCGTCATCGGGGCGGTGGTCGTCCTGGCGGTGTGGAGCGTCGTCGGCCTCTTCTTCTCCAGCGGCGGCATCGTCCCCACTCCGTGGGCGGTGGTGCAGCAGCTGCACGAGAACGGGTTCGCCACCTACTGGGACAACATCTCGATCACCACCGCCTCGGCCGCGCAGGGCTGGGTGTGGGGCAACCTCGTGGCGATCGGCATCGCCGTCGTCGTCCTGCTCGTCCCGCCGCTGGAGGGGGCCGCGAACCAGGTCGCCGTCATCTCCTACTGCATCCCGCTCACGGCGATCGGGCCCATCGTCCTCATCGTGTCCCCGCCCGGTTCGCGCATCACGTCAGTGTTCCTCGCGGCCATGAGCGTCGTGTTCACCTCCGTCGTCGGGTGCCTGCTCGGTCTGCGGGCCGCGGACCCGTCGGCTCTGGACGTCGTGCGCGCCTACGGCGGCACGAAGTGGACGGCGCTGGTCAAGGTGCGTCTCACCGCCGCCCTGCCGAACGTCTTCGCGGCCCTCAAGCTCGCCGCTCCGGCGTCCTTCCTCGGCGCCGTGCTGGGGGAGTACTTCGGGGGCGTCGACTCCGGCCTCGGCATCATGATCGTCGCCGCCCAGACGAACCTGCAGTACGCCCAGATCTGGGGCCTGGCCCTGCTCAGCGGCGCCGTCGCCGGCGCCGGGTACCTGCTCATCGGCCTCGTCGCGCGGGTCCTGACCCCGTGGTCGGCGACCGGTGCGCGGGGAGGAGACCTCTGATGGCCACCACCACCTCGACCGCCTCGACCTCCACCCGCCCTGCCCCCGAGGTGCACGAGAACCGCAGCCGGGCGTCGCTGGCGGCCGCAGTCGGACGGCGCGTCGGCGCCTCGGTCCTGACCCTGCTCGTCTCGACCGTCGTGCTCGTCCTGGCCTGGTACGCCCTGCTGCGGCTGTTCGACGTCGACGCGTTCGTCGGCAAACGACCCCTGGACGTCTACGAGTACCTCGTGAGCGTCCCGAAGGCCGCCGAGAACCGGGCCGCGATCCTCGACGCCCTGCTCATCACCCTCACCGACTCCGTGACGGGTTTCGTCACGGGGGTCGTCGCCGCCGTCGCGGTGGCCGCGGTCTTCACGGTCGTCCGGCCGCTGGAGTTCGTGTTCATGCCGCTGGCGATGCTGCTGCGTTCCGTGCCGCTCGTCGCGATGGCCCCGCTCATCGGGATCCTCTTCGGCCGGGGCCTGGGCGGTCAGGCCGCGATCGGGGGGATCGTCGTGTTCTTCCCCGTGCTCGTCAACGCCGCCACCGGGTTGCGCTCGGCCTCCCCGCAGGCGATCGACGTCGTCCGGGTCAACGGCGGCACCCGGTGGACGGCGCTGCGCAAGGTGGCGATCCCCAGCGCGCTGCCGAACCTCTTCGCGGCCCTGCGCATCTCCGTCCCCGGGGCCGTCATCGGGGCGATGCTCTACGAGTGGCTGTTCTCCGGCACCGGGATGGGTGCGGAGATCTTCCGCGCCAACAGCCAGGTGCAGTACAACCTCGTCTGGTCGATCGTGGTCGTCGTCACGTTCACGTCGATCCTGCTCTACACGCTGGTGAGCATCGTCGAGACGATCGTGCTCGCGACGTGGGGCCCGGCGGCCGGATCGGCGCGCGGGCGTGGCTGAGGGTCTGGCCGTCCTGCGCGCGGTGCACGACCGGCTGCGGCGGGGGCGGCGGGTGGCCGTCGCGACGGTCGTGCGCACCGACGGGTCGGCCCCGCGGGCGGCGGGGGCGTGCCTGGCGCTCGTGCAGGCGCCGGACGGCACACCGGGCGAGGTGCTCGGCAGCGTCTCCGGGGGGTGCGTGGAGTCCGCCGTCCACGAGCTCGCCTGCGAGGTGCTGGCCGACGGCCGCCCCCGGCAGGCCCGGTACGGCACGGCGCAGGACGACCCCTTCGCCCCCGGCCTGACGTGCGGCGGGACGATCGAGGTGCGCGTCGCGCTCGCCGACGAGGACGTCCTGCGGACGGTGCTCGCGGCGGTGGACGAGCAGCGCCCGGTCGCCGTCGCGACCGCGCTGACCCCCGGGAGCACCCGCCGGGTCGTGGTCGAGGAACTGCGCCACGACGGCTCCCTGGGGTCGGGACGGCTGGACGCCGCGGTCGTCGACGCGGTCCGCGGCCGGCTGGCCGCCGGGTCCTCGGGTGTCCTCCGCCTCGGTGCGGACGGCGACCGGCGCGCCGACGACCTCGAGGTGCTCGTGGAGGTGTTCGCCCCCGCGCCGCGCTGGATCGTGTTCGGCGCGGTCGACGTCGCCGCGGCCCTGAGCCGCGTCGCGGCGTTCCTCGGGTTCCACGTCACCGTCTGCGACGCGCGGCCGGCGTTCACCACCGCGGCCCGGTTCCCGGACGCCCACGAGGTCGTCGTCGACTGGCCGCACCGCTACCTGCAGCGGACCACGGTCGACGCCTCGACGGTGCTCACCGTCCTGACCCACGACCCGAAGTTCGACGTCCCCCTGCTGCAGGTCGCCCTGCCCGGTCCGGCCGGGGTCGTGGGGGCGATGGGCTCGCGCCGCACCCACGCCGACCGGCTGGAGCGGCTGCGGGAGGCGGGGCTCACCGCGGCCGACCTGGCGCGGCTCCGCTCACCCGTCGGCCTGGACCTCGGGGCCCGCACCCCGGAGGAGACCGCCGTGTCCATCGCCGCGGAGGTCGTCGCCGTCCGCGGCGGGGGGACGGGGCGGCCGTTGCGCGACACCCGCGGGCGCATCCACCACGAGCAGTTCGACGCGGTGGTCGCGGCGGCTGCGGAGGTCTGCGCGTGAGCGCGGGTTCAGGGCAGGTCCCGCGGCAGGTCCCCCGGTACGTCCACGTCGTCGGCGGAACCCCCGACGGGCACCTCCAGGACCTCCGCGCCGGCCAGGAACCCCCGCAACCCGGAACCGCCCGCGCAGGCCGCGGCCGCGGTGTCCAGGTGCTCGCGCCCCAGCAGGACCGGGTGTCCCGGCCGGCCGCGGTCCACCGCCCGCACGAGCGCGCCCGCGTGGGCGTGCATGAGCACCGTCCGCACCCCGGCGAGGTCGACGTGCGGCAGGTCGACGAGCAGCAGGAGCACGGCGTCGGCGGCCCGGACGGCCGGGTCGGCCAGCGCCCGCGCCACCCCGGCGCCCGGCCCGCGCGACCAGTCGGGGACCTCGACCGCCCGCACCCCGGGCGGGAGCGTGGCGCGGACGCGGTCGGCCTGCGCGCCCACGGTGACGAGCACCGGGGAGCACCCCGCCCCCGTCAGCAGGCCCGCAGCCGCTGCCGCCCAGGACGTCCCGTCCGGTCGGCGCAGCAACCCCTTGGGCGTCCCCATCCGCCGGCCCGCCCCGGCCGCCAGCACCACCCCCGTCACGAGCACGGGCCCAGCACAGCACACCGGAACCACGACGACGGGACGACAGTGCAGCTCACGGAACTCGAGGCGCTCGACGCCCCGCGGTGCGAGGAACTCCTGCGCACCTGCTGCGACGCACCCGCCTGGGCCGCGCGGCTCACCGCCGCGCGCCCGTTCGGGTCGGTCGAGGCGTTGCGGGAGACCGCGGCCCGCGAACTCGCGGTGACGCCCGAGGAGGACGTGGAGGTCGCCCTCGCCGCGCACCCCCGCATCGGGGAGCGCAGCGACAGCGCCACCTCCCGGCGCGAGCAGGCCGGGGCGCTGGCGGCCGACGAGGACGTCCTGCGCCGCCTCGCCGAGGGGAACCGCCGGTACGAGGAGCGGTTCGGGCACGTGTACCTGGTGTTCGCCTCCGGCCGCAGCGCCACCGAGCTCCTCGACCTGCTCGAGACGCGGCTGGACAACGACCCGGCGGCCGAGCGGCGGGTGCTGCGCCGGGAGCTGGCCGCCATCACCGACCTCCGTCTGCGCCGCCTGCTGGAGCAGACCCCGTGACCAGCCTGTCCACGCACGTCCTGGACGCCGTCACGGGAACCCCCGCCGCCGGGATCGGGCTCGACGTGACGGACGCCGACGGGGCACCGGCCGCCTCCGGCCGGACGGACGACGACGGCCGCGCCCGCCTCGCCGAGGACCTCGCCCCCGGGACGTACCGGCTCCGGTTCGCCACGGGGGAGTGGTTCGCCGCGGCCGGGCGCGAGACGTTCCACCCCGAAGTGGTGGTCGCGTTCACCGTCACCGCGGGACGGGAGCACCTGCACGTCCCCCTCCTGCTGTCCCCCTTCGCCTACTCCACCTACCGAGGGAGCTGAGAACATGGCCGTCGTCCTGGCGGGTCACCAGTACGGGAAGGCGGAGAACCGCGTCGTGCGGTTCCAGCGCGACACCCCCCGGCACGAGATCGTCGACCTCAACGTCACCTCGACGCTGCGCGGCGACTTCGCCGACGCCTACCTCACCGGCGACCAGAGCAAGGTCCTGCCGACCGACTCGCAGAAGAACACGATCTACGCGTTCGCCAAGGAGGGACCGGCCGGGCAGGGGATGGCGAAGGGGATCGTCGCCGTCGAGTCCTACGCGCTCGACCTGGCCCGGCACTTCATCGAGGAGACCGGACCCGTCACCGGGGCGCGGATCGACGTGGACTCCTACCGCTGGGAACGCGCCACGGTCTCCGGCCGCGAGCACGACCACACCTGGGTGCGCGCCGGGGGCGAGGTGCGGACCGCGGCCGTCACCGTCGCCGGCGACGGTCCCGACCGCGAGACCCACGTCGTCGCCGGGTTGAAGGACCTGACCCTGCTGAAGTCCACCGGCTCGGAGTTCAAGGACTTCCTCGTCGACGGGTACACGACGCTGGAACCCACGCAGGACCGCGTCATGGCCACCTCGCTCGTCGCGCAGTGGCGCTACGACGCGACCTGCCTGGCCGACGGCTTCGACTTCGACGCGGCCTACGACGCGGTGCGCGCCGTCCTCGTCGGGCAGTTCGCGACGGTGCACTCCCTGGCCCTGCAGCAGACGTTGTGGCACATGGGGAAAGCGGCCGTCGAGAGCGTCCCGGGCGTCATCGAGGTGCGCCTCGCCGCCCCGAACAAGCACCACTTCCTCTACGACCTCCAGCGGTTCGGCGTCGAGAACGCCGGCGAGGTGTTCCACGCCGACGACCGGCCCTACGGCCTCATCCAGGCCGTCGTCGCGGACGACACCGCCCCGGCCGCACCGCTGGCGTGGGAACGGTGAACGCCGTGCCGGTGCAGGACCGGCGCGCCGGCACCGACGCGGACCACCTCGACCTCGCCGTCCGGCTGGCCGTGGAGAACGTGGCCGCCGGTGGCGGCCCGTTCGGTGCCGTTGTCGTCCGCGACGGGATCGTCGTCGCGACCGGCGTGAACCGCGTGACGGCGCAGAACGACCCCACCGCCCACGCCGAGGTGCAGGCGATCCGGGCGGCCTGCGCGGGCCTGGGGACGTTCAGCCTCGCGGGGGCGACGCTGTACTCCAGCTGCGAACCGTGCCCCATGTGCCTGGCGTCCTCGTTGTGGGCGCGGGTCGACCGCGTGCTCTACGCCGCGGACCGGGACGACGCCGCGCGCGGCGGTTTCGACGACCGCGCGTTCTACGAGTTGTTCGAGACCCCGCGCACCGAGTGGTCCGTGCCCGTGCAGCAGCAGCGGAACGCGGGCTCGCCCGCCCCCTTCGACGCCTGGCTCGCGAGCACCGGGCGGGTCGACTACTGAGGGGTGCCACCGTGGACCTGAACACCGTGACGGAGTTCCTGCCCGTCACCGACGCCGCCGCCCTGCGGCGCGCCCACGACGGGAACCCGGCGACGGCCGTCGTCGCCGGCGGGACGTGGTTGTTCTCCGTCCCGCAACCGCACCTGCGCACCCTCGTCGACCTCACGACGCTGGGCTGGGAACCGTCCACCGTCTCCGACGCCGGGATCGAGCTCGCCGCGACGTGCCCCGTGGGGGAGCTGGAGTCCGTGCCCTGGCGTCCCGAGTGGGTGGCGAAGCCCCTGGTGCGGCAGTGCGTGCGCGCCCTGCTCGCCTCGTTCAAGGTGCGCTCGGTCGCCACGGTCGGCGGGAACGTGTGCGCCGCGCTGCCCGCCGGGGCCGTGACCTCCCTCGCCGTGGCCCTGGACGGGGTCGCCGAGCTGTGGGCCGCCGACGGCGGGGTGCGGCGGCTGCCGGTGCAGGAGTTCGTGACGGGCGACCGCACGACCGCGCTCGCGCCGGGTGAGGTGCTGCGCTCGCTGCACCTGCCGGCCGCGGCGCTGCGCGGGACCACCGCGTTCCGCCGGGCCTCCCTGGCCCGGCTCGGCCGCTCGGCGACGCTCGTCGTCGGCCGCCGGGACCCCGACGGGGGTCTCGTCCTCGCCGTCACGGCGTCCACCCCGCGGCCGCACGTGCTGCGCTACCGCGAGGTCCCCCCTCCGGCGCAGGTGGCCGCCGACGTCGAGGAGGTCGTCGCCGGCCGCTGGTTCGACGACGTCCACGGCGCGCCGGACTGGCGGCGCGCGACGACGCTGCGGTTCGCGGCCGAAGCGGTGGAGGAACTGTCGTGAAGCTCACCGTCAACGGGACCGCGCGCGAGGTCGACCCGCGGCCCGGGCAGTGCCTGCGCACCCTGCTGCGCGAGAGCACCCACGTCGAGGTCAAGAAGGGCTGCGACTCCGGCGACTGCGGCGCGTGCACCGTCCTGCTCGACGCCGCCCCCGTGCACTCCTGCCTCTACCCGGCGCTGCGGGCGGCCGGGCGCGAGGTCACGACCGTCGCCGGGCTCGGGACCCCCGGCCGGCTCAGCGAGGTGCAGCAGCGGTTCGTCGACGCCGCGGGGTTCCAGTGCGGGTTCTGCACGGCCGGGATGGTCGTGACGGCCTCGGCGCTCACCGCGGACCAGCGCGCCGACCTCGACGAGCACCTCAAGGGCAACCTGTGCCGGTGCACCGGCTACCGCTCGATCCGCGAGGCGGTCTCGGGCACGACGCAGGACCCGGCGGAGGCGACGGGGTCGGTCGGGCGCACCGTCGCGGCGCCGGCGGCCCGCCGCGTCGTCTCCGGCGTCGAACCCTTCACCCTCGACGACCCGCCCCCCGGCGCCCTGCACCTGGCCCTCCTGCGCAGCCCGCACGCGCACGCCCGGGTGATCGGCGTCGACGCCACGGCGGCGCGTTCCCTCCCGGGCGTGCGGCTTGTCCTCACCCACGAGGACGTCCCCGCGACGCTGTTCTCCACCGGCCGGCACGAGAACCGCCTCGACGACCCCGACGACACCCTCGTCCTGGACCCGGTGCTGCGGTACCACGGGCAGCGCGTGGCCGCCGTCGTCGCCGACGACCTCGCCACGGCCGAGGAGGGGGTGCGCCGCCTCGTCGTGGAGTACGAGGAACTGCCCGCGGTGCTGGACCCGGTGAGCGCGCAGGAACCCGGCGCCCCGCTGGTGCACGGTGACAAGGACGCGGCGGCGTCGCGCATCGCCGACCCGCAGCGCAACCTCGTCGCCGAACTGCACGGCGGCGTCGGGGACGTCGAGACCGCCCTGGCCGCGGCCGACGTCACGGTGTCCGGGACGTGGCGCACCCAGCGCGTCTCGCACGTCGCGCTGGAGACCCACGCGGCGGTCGGCTGGCCCGACGAGGACGGCCGGCTCGTCGTCCGCAGCAGCACGCAGGTGCCGTTCCTCGTCCGGGACGAGCTCGCCCGCGTCCTGGGGCTGGACCGCGATCGCGTGCGGGTGTTCGCGGCTCGCGTCGGCGGGGGTTTCGGGGGCAAGCAGGAGATGCTCGTCGAGGACCTCGTCGGCCTCGCGGTGCTGCGGCTGGGCCGGCCCGTCGTCCACGAGACCACGCGCGAGGACACGTTGCGGCACCTGCCGACCCGGCACCCCTTCCGGGTGGGGGTGCGCCTGGGGGCGCGCCGCGACGGGACCCTCACGGCGCTGGCCGTGGACGTCCTGTCCGACGCGGGCGCCTACGGCAACCACTCCCCGGGCGTCATGTTCCACGCCTGCCACGAGACCCTGGCGACGTACCGCTGCGAGAACAAGCGCGTCGACGCCCGGGCCGTCTACACGCACACCGTGCCCTCCGGCGCGTTCCGCGGGTACGGCCTCGGTCAGGTGGTGTTCGCGCTCGAGTCCGCGCTCGACGACCTCGCCCGGGAACTGGGGGTGGACCCGTTCGAGGTGCGCCGCCGGAACGTCGTCGTGCCGGGCGACCCGTTCGTCGCGACGTCGCTGCCCGCGGACGGGGCCGAGGGCGACGACGGGTTGCGCTACGGCAGCTACGGTCTGGACCAGTGCCTCGACCTCGTCCAGGACGCGCTCGCCCGGGACGCCGGGCAACCCCCGCCCGGCCCGCACTGGCGGACGGGGGAGGGGGTGGCGGTCGCGATGATCGCCACGACCCCGCCGCGGGGGCACTTCGCCGACGCCGGCGTCGCGCTGCGCGCCGACGGCGACTGGGACCTGCGGGTGGGGACGGCGGAGTTCGGCAACGGCACCACCACCGTCCACCACCAGCTCGCGGTGACGGCCCTGGGGTCGAGCCTCGAGCGCACCCACCTGCACCAGAGCGACACCGACGCCGTCCGGCACGACACGGGCGCCTTCGGGTCGGCGGGGTCCGTGGTCGCGGGCAAGGCCCTGCACCTCGCGTGCCTCGACGTGGCCGGGCAGGTGCGCGCGCTCGCCGCCGAACTCCTGGGCGTCCCGGTCGCGGACGTGGACCTGCGCCCGGGCCGGGCCGTCGCCGGGGACGCGCACGTCGACCTCGCCGACGTCCACGCCGAGGCGCTGCGCCGCGGCGGGACCGCCCCCAGCGCCGAGGCCGGGGACGACGCGGCCGTCCGCTCGGTCGCGTTCACCGTCCAGGGGTTCCGCGTCGCCGTCGAACCCGGCACCGGGCTGGTGCGGGTCCTGCGCTCGGTGCAGGCCGTCGACGCGGGCACCGTGCTCAACCCCGGCCAGCTGCGCGGGCAGGTCGAGGGCGGGGTCGCGCAGGCGATCGGGTCGGCCCTGTTCGAGGAGGTGCGCCTCGACGCCGACGGGTCCAGCCCGACCGGTTCGCTGCGCGAGTACTACGTGCCGCGCTCCGACGACGTCCCCGACACCGAGGTGCTGTTCGCCGACACCTACGACGTCGTCGGGCCGCTCGGGGCGAAGTCGATGAGCGAGGCGCCGTACAACCCGGTCGCCGCGGCGCTGGCGAACGCGGTGCGGGACGCGGTCGGCGTACGGTTCCACGAACTGCCGATGTCGGCGGACCGGGTGTGGCGCGCCGTGCGCGATCTCCAGGAAGGTGGAACGGGTGACTGATCAGGTGGTGGAGCTCGTGGTGCGGGCCGACCGCGCCGTGGTGGACGGGACCGAACGGGCGGCCTCGCTGGGGGTCGCGGCCGGCCGGATCGTCGCCGTGCGGGACCGGGACCACGACTGGGGTTCCCCCGCGGCCCGCGAGGTCGTCCTGGGGGCCGACGAGGTGCTGCTGCCCGGGCTCGTGGACCCGCACGTCCACGTCAACGAACCCGGCCGGACGGAGTGGGAGGGTTTCGCGTCCGCGACGCGGGCCGCCGCGGCCGGCGGGGTCACGACGATCGTCGACATGCCCCTCAACAGCGTCCCCGCCACCGTCGACCCGGACGCCCTGGCGGTCAAGCGCGCCGCGGCGCAGGGGCAGTGCGTCGTCGACGTGGGGTTCTGGGGCGGTGCCGTCCCCGGCAACGCCGACCAGCTCGCCCCGCTGCACGACGCCGGGGTGTTCGGGGTGAAGTGCTTCCTGCTCGACTCCGGGGTCCCGGAGTTCGCGCCGCTGGACGCCGCGGGCCTGCGGGCCGCGCTCGCCGAGCTCGCGCGCATCGACGGGCTGCTCCTCGTCCACGCCGAGGACGGCGACGGCCTGACCCCCCACGAGGGCGGTCCCTCGTTCGCGGAGTTCGTGGCCTCCCGGCCCCCGTCGGCGGAGGCGTCGGCGGTCCGGGCGGTCGCCGAGGCCGCGGCGACCGCCGGGGCCCGGGTGCACGTCGTGCACCTGTCGTCCGCGGCCGGGCTGGCCGAGGTCCGCGCCGCGAAGGCCGTCGGCACCCGGATCACCGTCGAGACGTGCCCGCACTACCTCGCCCTGGCCGCCGAGGAGGTGCCCGACGGCGACACGACGTTCAAGTGCTGCCCGCCGATCCGGGACCGCGCCGAGCAGGACGCCCTGTGGCGCGGGCTGCTCGACGGCACCGTCGACTGCGTCGTGTCGGACCACTCGCCGTGCACGGCGGAGCTGAAGCGGCTCGACGAGGGGGACTTCGGCGCGGCGTGGGGCGGCATCGCCTCGGTCCAGCTCGGGTTGCCCGTCGTCTGGACCGCGGCCCGGGCGCGCGGCGTCCCGCTGGCCACCGTCGTCGGGTGGATGGCGACGGCGACGGCCGACCTCGTGGGACTGGCCGACCGCGGCCGGCTCGCCGCCGGCTGCGTCGCCGACCTCGCGGTCTTCGCCCCGGACGCGACGTGGGTCGTGGACCCGGCCGCCCTGCAGCACCGCAACCCCGTCTCCCCGTACGCGGGCCGGACGCTCAGCGGTGTCGTCCGCTCGACGTGGCGCCGCGGTGCGGAGGTCGACCCGCAGGTGCCGGCCGGGGAGCTGCTCACCCGCCCCGGTGCGCGCGCGGGGGTGGCGGTGCCGGCGCGCTGAGCAGCGCCAGGTGCAACCCGAGGCGCACCTCGGGGTCCTCCAGGTCCCGGCCCAGCCGTCGGGTGAGCCGGTCCACCCGGCCGTACGCGGCGGGGCGCGACAGGTGCAGCCGTCCGGCGAGCCGCGTCATGGACCCGTTGACCTGCAGGTAGTCCGCGAGCAGCCCCAGGTCCTCGGGCGTCTCGAACAGCGGCGCGAGCTGGGCCTCGGCGAAGGCCGCCAGCCGGGCGTCCCCGCGCAGCCGCCACACCAGCCCCCGCACCCCGAGGTCGGCGGTCCGGTGGACGCGACCGGGCGCGCGGCGCGGGGCCGCGGCGGCGACCTGCGCCACGTGCCGGGCCTCCTCCAGCCCCTCGCGGGTGGCGTGCAGCTCGGTGACCGGTTCGGCGGCCCCGAGCGTCGCCGCGCCCGGCAGGGCCGCGGCGAGCCGGTCCAGCGCGGCGGTGACCACGCGGGCCGAGCCCACGAGCAGGACCCCGACGACGCTCCCGGTGGGGTCCTCACCGCGCCCGACCGTCCCCGTCAGCCCCGCCGACCGCGTCCGGGCGAGCGCCGCCGAGACCTCGCGGCGGTCCGCGCCGACGACGGCGGCTGCCGCGAACCCCGTCCGGGGGCTCAGGCCGAGGGCCCGCAACCGTTGCCGCAGCGCCGGTTCGTCGTCCCGGCGCGCCCGCAGCAGGTCGCGGACCAGGTCGTCGTGGGCCCGCCGGGCCAGGTCCTCCCCCTCGGGCGGGCCACCGGCGATGAGGCGCACCACGGTGAGCGCCTCGGCGGCGCGGTCGAGCACGAGCAGCGGGTCGGGCGCCGCGCGCGGGCCGGGGGCGACGAGCCGGCCCCAGCGGTCGCCGGGGGGACCGGCCGGGACGACGACCCACCCCTGCGACCCCGGGTCGCGCCGGGAGCGCCGGGACCAGTCCACCAGCAGCTCCGCCGTCCCCACCGGCCCCGCCACGTGCGCGACGACGCGGTGCGCGAGGTCCTCGAGCACGACGGGCCCGCCCAGCAGCCCGGCCGCGCGGTCCAGCACCTCCTCCACCCGCGTCCCGACGACGCCGAGGGACGCGAACGTCGCGTGCACCCGGTCGGCGAACCGCAGCCGGTCGTACTGGTCGTGCAGCAGCCGCCCGTGCACCTGCTCGGTCACCTCGACGAACCGGACCACGCGGTGCAGCTCGACGAGGGGCAGCTGCGCCGCGCGGGCCGCGTGGACCAGCTCCGGCGGCACCTGGCCCAGGTGCTCGGTCAGCTCCACGACGACACCGACGACCCCGGCCTCGACGAGGGAGGCGACGTAGGCCGCGACGTCGAAGTCGCCGGCGGCCCAGCCCATCCCGGTGGTCAGGAGCAGTTCCCCGCCACCGAGCAGACCGGCGACGTCGACCTGCTCGGTGACGTGGACCCAGCGCACCGGGACGTCGAGCCGGTCCCGGCCGGTGCGCACCTGCGGCTCACCGGCCGCGAGCACGGGCAGGGCGAGGACGTCGGCCACGGTGAGCACCCGGAGAGCCTACGACGGACCGTCGGAGCCGAGCGGCGGGCGCCGACGTTCCGTCGCTGGTCCGGGCCGGTGTCGAGGGCCAGGGTGGGAGGATCGGCGGGACACCCGTCCCGCCGGGGAGCGCCGCCAGGCGGACCGGCAGCCGAGGAGGACCGGACATGACCGTGACCGAGCAGACCGTGGTGGGCGCGGGGGCCTCCGGGCTCACCGAGGCCGCCCGCGACCACCTGTGGATGCACTTCGCCCGGATGGGCGCCTACCAGGACACGCCGGCGCCCGTCATCGTGCGGGGCGAGGGGGCCCGCATCTGGGACGACCGGGGGCACGAGGTGCTCGACGGCCTCTCCGGGCTGTTCGTCGTCCAGGTCGGGCACGGGCGCGAGGAGCTCGCCGAGGTCATGGCGGAGCAGGCCCGCCGGCTCGCGTTCTTTCCCGTCTGGGGCTACGCCACCGAACCCGCGGTGGAACTGGCCGACCGCATCGCCGGGTACGCCCCCGGCGACCTGAACCGGGTGTTCTTCACCACCGGGGGCGGTGAGGCCGTCGAGAGCGCCTGGAAGGTGGCCAAGCAGTTCTTCAAGCTCACCGGCAGGCCGATGAAGCACAAGGTCATCTCGCGCGCCACCGCCTACCACGGGACCCCGCAGGGGGCGCTCGCGATCACGGGGCTGCCGGCCATGAAGCAGGCGTTCGAACCCCTCACCCCGGGGGGGTTCCGGGTGCCGAACACGAACATCTACCGCGCCGAGCGCATGGGCGCACCGACCGACCCGGTCGAGTTCGGGCGCTGGGCCGCCGACCGGATCGAGGAGGCCATCCTCTTCGAGGGGCCCGACACGGTCGCGGCCGTCGTGCTCGAACCCGTCCAGAACTCCGGGGGCTGCTTCACCCCGCCCCCCGGGTACTTCCAGCGGGTGCGGGAGATCTGCGACCGGCACGACGTGCTGCTCGTCTCCGACGAGGTCATCTGCGGCTTCGGCCGGCACGGGACGATGTTCGCCGCGGAGAAGTTCGGCTACCAGCCCGACATCATCACGTGCGCCAAGGGCATGAGTTCCGGGTACGGCCCCATCGGCGCGATGATCGCGACCGACCGCATCATGGAACCGTTCCTGCAGGGCAAGAACTTCTTCCCGCACGGCTACACGTTCGCCGGGCACCCCGTCTCGGCCGCGGTCTCCCTGGCCAACCTCGACGTCTTCGAGCGCGAGGGCCTCAACCAGAACGTCCTGGACAACGAGCAGGCGCTGGGGGACACGATGCGCAGGCTGCTCGACCTCGACATCGTCGGCGACGTCCGCGGCGACGGGTACTTCTGGGCGCTCGAGCTCGTCAAGGACAAGGCGACGAAGGAGACCTTCGGGCCGGCCGAGCGCGAGACGCTCATCAAGCAGTTCCTGCCCGGGGCGCTGTTCCGCAACGGTCTGTACTGCCGCCCCGACGACCGCGGCGAGCCCGTCATCCAGGTCGCGCCGCCGCTGACCTGCGGGCAGGCGGAGTTCGACGAGATGGAGCAGATCCTGCGCGCGACGCTCACCGAGGCGATGCGGCTGGTCTGACGGTGGGGCAGGTCTGACGGTGGGGCAGGACCGGGTGACCGGCGGACCACCTGGTCTTGACTCGTTCAAGTCCAGCGGTCAGGATGGCGCCGTGCCCACCACCCCGGACCTCGAGCGCGTGCTGCGCGCCGCGGGTCTGCGGGTCACCCGTCCGCGCCTGGCCGTCCTCGACGCCGTGCACGCCCTGCCGCACGGGGACACCGAGGCGCTGATCGGGGCCGCCCGCGCGCGCGTCGAAGGGGTCTCGCACCAGGCGGTCTACGACGTCCTGCGCGTCCTGACCGACCACGGCCTGGTGCGGCGCATCCAGCCGCAGGGTTCGGTGGCGCGCTACGAGGCGCGGGTCCACGACAACCACCACCACCTGGTGTGCCGGGTGTGCGGGGACATCACCGACGTCGACTGCGCCACGGCGCAGGCGCCGTGCCTCACGCCCCCCGTCTTCGACGGTTTCGACGTCGACGAGGCCGAGGTCATCTACTGGGGCCGGTGCCGGTCCTGCGCGACGGCCCCGGTCCTCACCACCGACCCGTCCACCGACCCCCCAGACCCCGGTCGTCCTCCAGCAGAGAGAAGCGTGACGTGACCGAGCTCGACAACGCCCGAGACAAGGCCCAGGACAAGGCGCAGACCGCGTCCACCACCGAGAGCGAGAACCCGGTGATCCCGGCGCCGGAGCCGTCCACGAACGGCCGGCCCCGCACCGTCCAGGACTGGTGGCCGAACCAGGTCGACCTGTCGGTCCTGAACAAGCCGTCGCGGGACTCCGACCCCCTCGGCGAGGACTTCGACTACGCCGCGGAGTTTGCCACGCTCGACGTCGAGGCCCTGAAGCGGGACGTCGCCGAGGTCATGCACACCTCGCAGGACTGGTGGCCGGCCGACTGGGGCCACTACGGCCCGCTGTTCATCCGCATGTCCTGGCACGCCGCCGGCACCTACCGCATCGCCGACGGCCGCGGTGGTGGCGGCGAGGGCGGTCAGCGCTTCGCGCCGCTGAACAGCTGGCCCGACAACGCCAACCTCGACAAGGCCCGCCGCCTGCTGCTGCCGGTCAAGCAGAAGTACGGCCGCAAGATCTCCTGGGCGGACCTGCTGGTCCTGGCCGGGAACGTGGCGCACGACGACATGGGCCTGAAGACCTTCGGGTTCGCCTTCGGCCGCGCCGACACCTGGCAGCCCACCGAGGTGTTCTGGGGGCCGGAGGACACCTGGCTCGGTGACGAGCGCTACGCCGACGAGAACCCCCTCGACCTCGACGAGGGCGACCTCGCCGCCGTCACCATGGGCCTGATCTACGTCAACCCCGAGGGCCCCAAGGGTCAGCCCGACCCGCTGGGCTCCGCGCACGACATCCGCGTCACGTTCGGCCGCATGGGCATGAACGACGAGGAGACCGTCGCCCTCGTCGCCGGGGGTCACACGTTCGGCAAGACCCACGGTGCCGGGGACGCCGCCCTCGTCGGCCCGGAGCCGGAGGGGTGCCCGGTCCACGGCAACGGCCTCGGCTGGAAGAACCAGCACGGCACCGGCAAGGGTGCCGACGCCATCACCAGCGGTCTCGAGGGCGCCTGGACGCCCACGCCGACGCAGTGGGACAACACCTACTTCGACACGATGTTCGCCCACGAGTGGGAACTCACGACGAGCCCCGCCGGCGCGAAGCAGTGGAAGCCCAAGGACCCCGCGGCCGGTGACCTCGTGCCGGACGCGCACATCGAGGGCAAGCGCAACGCCCCGATGATGCTCACGAGCGACCTCGCGCTCATGGCCGACCCCGCCTACCACGAGATCGCCAAGCGGTTCCACGCCGACCACGCGTACTTCGCCGACCAGTACGCCCGTGCCTGGTTCAAGCTCCTGCACCGCGACATGGGTCCGCGCAGCCGCTACCTGGGTCCGGACGTCCCCGCCGAGGAACTCGTGTGGCAGGACCCGACGCCGGCCGTCGACCACGAGCTCGTGGGCGAGGCGGAGATCGCCGACCTCAAGCAGCGCCTGCTGTCCTGCGGGCTGAGCGTCTCCCAGCTCGTCCACACCGCGTGGTCGTCGGCGGCGTCCTTCCGCAGCACCGACAAGCGCGGCGGCGCCAACGGCGCCCGGCTGCGCCTGGACCCGCAGATCGGCTGGGCCGTCAACGAGGGCGTGCGTGACGTGCTGCCGGTGCTCGAGCGCGTCAAGGGCGAGTTCGAGGGGGCGACGGGTGCGAAGGTCTCCCTCGCCGACCTCGTCGTCCTCGGCGGGACCGCCGCGGTGGAGAAGGCGGCGGCCGACGCCGGCGTCTCGATCACCGTGCCGTTCTCGCCCGGTCGCACCGACGCCTCCCAGGAGCAGACGGACGTCGCGAACTTCCGCTGGCTGGAGCCGCGGGCCGACGGGTTCCGCAACTGGGTCAAGCCCGGCAGCAAGCTGCAGCCGGAGACCCTGCTGCTCGACCGCGCCGCCATGCTCGACCTGACCGCGAAGGAGATGACCGTCCTCGTCGGCGGCCTGCGCGTGCTCGGCGCGAACACCGGCGGCGTGCAGCACGGGGTGTTCACCGACACCCCGGGCGTGCTGTCCCAGGACTTCTTCAAGAACCTGCTGGACCTGGGCGTGCAGTGGCGGACCGCCACGGACACCGAGGGGGTCTACGAGGGCCTGGGCGCGGACGGCGACGTCGTCCGCACGGCCACGGCCGTCGACCTGGTGTTCAACTCGAACTCCATCCTGCGCGGGATCGTCGAGGTCTACTCGGCCGACGACGCGAAGGAGCTGTTCGTGCGGCACTTCGCCGCGGCGTGGCAGAAGGTCATGGAGCTGGACCGCTTCGACCTGCGCTGAGGACCCCGCACCACCGGGACGCCCCGGCCCGCACCCGCGGGTCGGGGCGTCCCGGCGTCCCCGCAGATCCCCCGCAGGCCCCCGGTCGGTCAGCCGGTGCGGTGGGTCAGCCGGTGAGGTCGGCGAGGTCGGCCTTGCGGATCAGGCCGTGCACCCCGCTGACGCGGTCGACGACCTGGGAGACGGCGAAGTCGCCGGCGGCGGACAGGTACGCGAGGGCGTGGGCCGGGTCCATCCCGAGGTCGGCGAGCAGCGCGACGGCGGTGCGGACGGCGCGCCGCGCGGCCTCGTCGAGGTCGACGTCGAGACCGATCGGCACGAGGAACTCCGGGGTCTCCCCCCACAGCACGTCGCGGACGCGGACGGCGGCCTCGGGCACGAGGTCGAGGCGGAGCCGGGCGCGCAGCGGGGCCTCGAACGCCGTCAGCGCGACCTCGCCGTCGCCCTGGGCGTAGTGCGGGTCCCCGGCGTGGAACAGGGCGCCCTCCACCTGCACCGGCAGGTGGAGCGTCGACCCGGCGCCGAGGACGGACACGTCGAGGTTCCCGCCGTGCATCCCCGGGGGGACCGAGTGCAGGTGCTCGGGCCCGGGGGTGCCGACCCCGACCAGGCCGAGGAAGGGGCGCAGCGGGAACCGGACCCGGGCCCGCGACCCCGCGGCGACGGGCATCGCCCCGCAGCGGGCGCCGGTCCGCGGGTCGGTCTCGACGCGGGCGAGCACCGAGACGACGTCCTGCCCGTCGCGGGGGAACTCCCCGGGCAGGGCGCCGCGGCCGTGCCGGTTGCTGACCACCCCGAAGTCGGCGCGCAGGACGAGCTCCTCGACCGTCACCGACAGCACGTCGCCGGGGCGGGCGCCGCGCACGTGGACGGGGCCGGTCACGACGTGCGGGCCCTGCCGCAGCGGGTCGTGCTCGACCGTGCGCGCGATCTCGACCGCGTCGGGCAGGACGGCGTCGGCCGCGATGCCGCGGGCGGTGAAGAACGCCAGCGGGTCCCGGCCCTGGTCCTCCAGGATCCCCTCGTGGCTGACGGTGTCGACGACGACCACGTCACCGGGGTCGACCGTCAGGACGGAACGGTCCCCGGCGCGGGGCAGGTCGCCCCAGCGGACGGTGCCGGGCGTCGAGGGGAGCAGGTGGACGGTCAAGCGGACCTCCCGGGGGTCTGGCGCGGTGGAACGATCGTTGCATAGAATCCCTCTCGTGGAACAGACGGTTCGTGAGGTGGGTGTGCAGGTGACGACGACGGTGGACGAGGCGCTGCTGCGGACGGCCGTGGGGGCCCCGGTGGCCCCGCCGCCCCGCCTCCTCATGGGTCCGGGCCCCATCACGGTCGACCCGCGGGTCCTGCGGGCCATGTCCGCCCAGCTCGTCGGGCAGTACGACCCGGCCATGACGGCCTACATGAACGAGACGCAGGCGCTGTACCGCGAGGTGTTCCGCACCCGCAACGAGGCGACGCTCCTGGTCGACGGCACGAGCCGCGCCGGCATCGAGGCGGCGCTCGTCTCGCTCGTCCACCCCGGCGACCGCGTCCTCGTCCCCGTGTTCGGCCGCTTCGGCCACCTCCTGCGCGAGATCGCCGAACGGTGCGGTGCCGAGGTGCACGTCCGCGAGGTCCCGTGGGGCGAGGTGTTCACGCTCGAGGCGATCGAGCAGGCCGTCCGCGAGGTCCGGCCGCACCTGGTCGCGATGGTCCAGGGCGACACCTCGACGACGATGAACCAGCCGCTGGAAGGGGTGGGGGAGGTCTGCCACCGGCACGGCGCCCTGCTCTACGTCGACTGCACGGCCTCCGTGGGCGGCAACGCCTTCGAGATGGACGCGTGGGAGATCGACGCGGCCACCGCGGGTCTGCAGAAGTGCCTCGGCGGGCCGTCCGGCAGCGCCCCGCTGTCGCTGTCGCCGCGGGCCGTGGCCGTCGTCGACGGCCGCCGCAGCGTCGAGGCCGGGTTGCGCTCCGAGGACGAGGACGCCGCCCCCGCGCCCGTGCGGATCCGCTCGAACTACTTCGACCTCGGGATGGTCCTGGACTACTGGGGCGAGAAGCGCCTGAACCACCACACCGAGGCCACGACGATGCTCTACGGCGCGCGCGAGTGCGCCCGGCTCCTGCTGGAGGAGGGGCTGGACGCGGCCATCGCCCGGCACCGCCTGCACGGGGAGGCCGTGCTCGCCGGCGTCCGGGCCCTGGGCCTGGAGGTCTTCGGCGACGTCGCGCACAAGATGCACAACGTCGTGGCCGTGGAGATCCCCGCCGGCGTCGACGGCGAGGCCGTCCGCGCCGAGCTCCTGCACGACTACGGCATCGAGATCGGCACGAGCTTCGGGCCCCTGGCCGGCCGGGTCTGGCGGATCGGGTCGATGGGCTACAACGCCCGCAAGGACGCCGTCCTCGTGACCCTCGCCGCTCTGGAGCAGGTGCTGCGCCGCCACGGCGCCCGGGTCGAGGCCGGGGCGGGGTGCGCTGCGGCGCAGGAGGTCTACGCGTGACCTCCGCCGGCGGCGAGGCGGACGCCCGGCGCGTCCTGGACCGCTGCGACGAGCTGGCGGCGGTGTCCGCCTCCCCGGACGGCATCGAGCGGGTGCACCTGTCGCCCGAGCACGCCCGGGTCAACGAGGTCGTCGCGGCCTGGATGGCGCAGGCCGGGCTGCGGACCCGCACCGACCAGGCGGGGAACCTCTGGGGCCGCCTCGAGGGGCGGGAACCGGGGCTGCCCGCCCTCGTCCTCGGCTCCCACCTCGACACCGTGCCCGACGCCGGCCGCTACGACGGGATCCTCGGCGTCCTGTCCGCGGTCGAGGTGGTGCACCGCCTGCGGCCCCGGGCCGCGGCCCTCCCGTTCGCCGTCGAGGTCGTGGCGTTCTCCGACGAGGAGGGCGCCCGGTTCGCGACCGCGCTCATGGGCAGCTCGGCCGTGGCCGGGACGTGGCGCGAGGAGTGGTGGGACCGCGCCGACGCGGCCGGGACGACCGTCCGCGAGGCCGCCGAGGCGTTCGGCCTGGACCCGGCGCGGATCGGTGAGGCCGCGCGACGGCCCGAGGACCTCCTCGGGTACCTCGAACTGCACATCGAGCAGGGCCCGCACCTGGAGGCCGCCGACCGCGCGCTCGGGGTCGTCACCTCCATCGCGGGCGCCCGGCGCTTCACCGGCCGCGTCGTGGGCGAGGCCCGGCACGCCGGCGGGACCCCGTACCCGCGCCGCCGGGACGCCCTCGTCGGGGCCTGCGAGGTGGTGCTGGCCGTGGAGCGGCTGGCCCGCGAGCGCGACGGCATCGCCACCGTCGGCCGGCTGCAGGCGTTCCCCGGCGGGGTGAACGTCGTGCCCGGGCACGTCGAGTTCTCCCTCGACGTGCGCGACGAGCACGACGCCGACCGGGACGCCCTCGTCGAGGCGATCCGGTCGTCCGCCGAGGAGGACTGCGCCGCAAGGGGTCTGACGCTGGAACTCACCGAGGTGCACTCCGCGCGGGGTGTCTACTGCGACGAGGCGCTGCAGCGGTCGGTGACCGCGGGCATCGCCGCCACGGGTGACACCGCACCGCTGCGGCTGTGGTCGCGCGCCGGGCACGACGCCATGGCCCTCGCCGCCGTGACACCGGTGGCGATGATCTTCGTGCGGTGCGAGGACGGGGTGAGCCACGCCCCGGACGAACGCGTGACGCTCGCCGACGTGGCGGTGGGGCTCGACGCCTTCGAGGCGGCCGTCCTCGACGTGGCGCGGACCCGCAGTGCCGGCTGAGGCCGGGGACGACGGCGTCCGCGAGCGCATCGAGCGGTCCTGGCCCGACCTCAGCCCCGTCGAGCGCCGGATCGCCCAGCTGCTGCTGGAACGGGCCGACGACGACCTCGCGGCGTGGACGACGACCGAGCTCGCCGACGCGGCCGGGGCCTCCAAGGCGTCGGTGAGCCGCTTCGTGCGGCGGCTCGGGTTCGGCTCCTTCGCCCAGGCGCGGACGGCTGCGCGGTCGGCGCGGGCGCGCGGCGTCCCCACGGGGGGGCTGCCCCCGAGCGCGGCGGGGCCGGTGGCGCTGCACGTCGAGCACGACGCGGCGAACCTGGCCCGCACGGGCGAGGCGCTGGCCCGCGCCGACCTGACCGCGTGCGCGCGGCTGGTGGCCCGGGCCCGTCGCGTCCTCGTCGCGGGCTGGCGCAACAGCTTCCCGGTGGCCCTGCACCTGCGCGAGCAGCTGCTGCAGGCGCGCCCCGACGTGGCGCTCGCGCCCCAGCCGGGGCAGACGGTGGCCGAGGAGTTCACCGGCCTGGGGGCGCGGGACGTGGTCGTGCTCGTGGCCTTCCGCCGCCGGACCCCGCACGCGGCCGCCGCCCTGCGGCTGGCGCACGCGCAGGGGGTGCCGGCCGTCCTGTTCACCGACCCCGCCGCCGGCCCGCCCGCGGTCCCCGTGGCGCACCGGTTCGAGGTCCCGGTCGAGGGGCCCGGCGCCTTCGACAGCTACGCCGCCGCCATGACGGCCGCCGCGGTCCTGGCCGAGGGGGTGCTCGCGGCGCGGGGCGCGGCGGGCCGCGACCGGGTCACGGCGCTGAGCGCGGCGCTCGACGACCTGGGCGAGCTCGAGGACCTGCGCGGCGAGGCCCGGCTCAGGTCGTGAGCCCGGCCCCGGCGAGCTGCAGCCAGCCGGGCACGAGGCTGCGCCAGTAGCCGGTCGTGTGGGCGCCGTCGCCGATCCCGCCCGCCGGTGCGGGACGGCAGGCGTCCCGGTAGCGCTGCGTCTGCTCGCGGAACGGGTCGTCCCGCCCGCACGAGACCGACAGCGCCACGTCCCCGGTGCCCGGGTCCGTGACGAGGTCGCCGTACCGGTGCCAGTCGCCGGGGCCGTCGAACGACCCGGGGGAGGTGGCGCCGGGGGAGGCGAAGAGGGCGGGGCTGCCCGCGGCGGCCGCGACGAGGGTGCCGCCCGGTGCGAACCGGCCGGCGACGGTCTCGCGGGTCAGCAGCAGCGCGCCGAACCCGCCCATGGACCAGCCGGCCACGGCCCACCGCGACAGGTCGAACCCCGCGGCGGACAGCCGCGGCCACAGCTCGCCGGAGAGCATCGCGAGCGGGTCGTCCCCGTCGGTCCGGGGGTGCCAGTACGCCGAGCCGCCGTCGACGCTCACCACCGCCAGCGGCGTCCCGCCGGCGGCGACGTGGGCGGCCAGGAACTCGTGCACCCCCAGCTGGGTGAACGCGGCGCGCGCGTCGGCGGCGCGGCCGTGCAGGGTCAGCAGGACCGGCAACCCCGACGGGTCGTGCCCCGGTGGCGCGGCCCAGCCCCACGTGACGTCCCGCCCGCGGGCGGCGGAGGCGAACGTCGCGAACACGGGGCCGGTGGCCCCGGCGTCGGGCACGGCGGCGTCGACCTGCCCGACGCCGAGCCGGCGGCGCACCGCGGGCAGGAGGGAGGAGCGCAGCGGGTCCTCCAGGGCCAGCGCACCGGCGCCGGCGAGGACGACGGCGCCGGCTCCGGCGAGCACGGCGCGGCGGCGGGGACGGGGGCGGGGCACGCTCCGAGGCTGCCCGGTCCGGGACCCTCACACGCCGAGGACGCTGCGACCTCCACCAGCTCTCTTCGCGACGTACATGGCCGCGTCGGCCCGGGACAGCAGCGCGTCGGCGTCGTCGCCCGGTGCGGACGCGGTGACGCCGACGCTCGCGCTGATCGTCGCGGGCCCGGCCTCGAGCAGGAACGGCAGCCGCAGGGTCTGGACGACGGCCTCCGCGGTGTCGTCGGCCGCGCCGGGGAACAGGTCGGGCAGGACGACGGCGAACTCGTCGCCGCCGAGGCGGGCGACGAACCCGTCCACCCCCGCGGCGCGCCGCAACCGGCGGGCGCTCTCGGCGAGCAGCTCGTCCCCCGCGGCGTGCCCGAGGGTGTCGTTGACGGCCTTGAACCCGTCGAGGTCGACGAAGAGCACCGCGACGACGGCCCCGTCGGCCAGGCCCCGCTCCAGGTGCGTCGTGAACGCGCGGCGGTTGGCCAGCCCGGTGAGGGGGTCGACGAGGGCGAGGCGCTCGGTCTCGGCGGCCAGCCGCACGCGCAGCAGCGCGGCCGAGGTCAGGGAACCCAGGGACGCGAGCGCCACCGCGTCGAACTGCTCGGCGTGCCGGCTCGTGGGCCTGGCGGCGACGAGCCAGCGGCGGGGGTCGTCGCCGAGCTCGCAGCCGATCTCCGGTTCCGCGGGCGGGCGCGAGCGCACCTCGAGGCTCCCGCTGGAGACCAGGGAGGTGCCGTGCGCCTCGACGGCCCGCAGCAGCTCCTCGACCGTGGTGGCGGCGTGGATCCGGACGGCCGCCTCGAACAGGGACCGCTGCTGCCGCCGGCTCTGGTGGGCCCGCCGCCACGCCCAGGCCGCCACGACGACGGCCATGCTCGGCAGCAGCGTGAGCGCCGCGACCCACTCCGGCATCTCCTGCCGGACGGCACCGGCGAGGTAGCCGAGCGCCGCGACCAGCAGGAACAGGCCGCCGCCGACGAGGGCTCCGGGTTCGACGAGCTCGGAGACCAGCGTGCGCCGTCGCTCCACCGCGATCGAGACGGCCGACAGCACCGTGTCCGTCGCGTAGTAGGTCCCCGCCCCGGCCAGCACCGCGAGCAGCATCCGCGGGTCGACCGGCTGCGCGGGTGCGAGGGAGCCGACGACGAGCGTGGCCAGCAGGCCGGACAGGATCGAGGACCCGGTGTTGAAGACCCGGCTCTGCCAGGGGCGCCGGTCCACGAAGTAGGCGGGCAGCGCCGTCAGGACCCAGGCCGCCAGGGCCACCCGCGGGCGGTGCACGACGAGCAGGTAGAAGAGGACGACGGGCGAGAAGGGCACGTGGATGCCCGAGGCGACGCCGGTGACCATGAGCGGGAAGCGCGTCAGGACCCAGCCCAGGGGCAGGCTGAGCGCGAGCGCGGTGGTCAGGCGCGGGTCGGCCCCGGCGCTCCACCAGGCGTGCAGGACCCCTGCGAGCACGGCCAGGCCCAGCACGAAGACCCCGCCGTCCAGCAGCACCGAGGTGCTGGGTCGGCGCGGTCCCCGGGGTGGGGTCGAGGCGGTCTCCACGTCCCCCCCTCGGCACGGACGGGCGCCACCTTGAGCGGCGGTAGCCTGGGGGTCGCCGATCCCCCTCCCCGAAGGAGCGCCGCGCATGGGCCGCGTCGTCATCGACGTCATGCCGAAACCCGAGATCCTCGACCCGCAGGGGAAGGCCGTCGTCGGCGCCCTCCCACGCCTGGGGTTCGACCAGTTCACCGGTGTCCGCCAGGGCAAGCGGTTCGAGCTGGAGGTCGCGGGCGATGTCACGCCCGAGGTCCTGGAGCAGGCGCGCAGGGCCGCCGAGACCCTGCTGTCCAACCCGGTCGTCGAGGACGTCGTCAGCGTCCGCGAGGCCGACGACGCCGCTGCGGGGGCCACGGCGTGAAGGTCGGCGTGGTCACCTTCCCCGGCTCCCTCGACGACGGTGACGCCCGCCGCGCGGTGACGCTCGCGGGCGGTGAGGCCGTCGCGCTGTGGCACGCGGACGCCGACCTGCGCGGCGTCGACGCGGTCGTGCTGCCCGGGGGCTTCTCCTACGGCGACTACCTGCGCTGCGGCGCCATCGCCCGCTTCGCCCCCGTCATGACCGAGGTCGTGCGCGCGGCCGGGGGCGGGATGCCCGTGCTCGGCATCTGCAACGGGTTCCAGGTGCTGTGCGAGTCGCACCTGCTGCCCGGCGCGCTCGTGCGCAACGACCACCAGAAGTTCGTCTGCAAGGACCAGCGCCTGCGGGTCGAGCGGACGGGCACGGCGTGGACGTCGTCCTTCACCGCGGGCCAGGAGATCACCGTCCCGCTGAAGAACGGCGAGGGCGGGTTCGTCGCCGACACCGCGACGCTGGACCGGCTCGAGGGCGAGGGCCGGGTGGTCTTCCGCTACCTGGACGGCAACCCGAACGGCTCGCTGCGCGACATCGCCGGGATCAGCAACGACCGCGGCAACGTGGTCGGCCTCATGCCGCACCCCGAGCACGCCGTGGAGGAGCTGTTCGGTCCCGGGCTGGACGGTCTGGGCCTGTTCACCTCCGTGCTGAGCGCCGGTCTGGAGGCGATCGCGTGAGCACCGCGCTGGACACCGTCACCCGCGCCGCGGGCACCCCTGACCACCCGCAGCCGTGGTCCGAGCTGGGCCTGAAGGCCGACGAGTACGAGCGGATCCGCGAGATCCTCGACCGCCGCCCCACGGGCGCCGAGCTGGCCATGTACTCGGTCATGTGGAGCGAGCACTGCTCCTACAAGAGCTCCAAGGTCCACCTGCGCACCTTCGGCGACCACGTCACCGAGGCCATGACCGAGCACCTCATGGTGGGGATCGGCGAGAACGCCGGCGTCGTCGACATCGGCCAGGGCTGGGCCGTGACGTTCAAGGTGGAGTCGCACAACCACCCCAGCTACATCGAGCCCTACCAGGGCGCGGCCACCGGTGTCGGCGGGATCATCCGCGACATCATGGCGATGGGTGCCCGGCCGATCGCGGTGATGGACTCGCTGCGGTTCGGGGCGATCGACCACCCCGACACCGCCCGCGTCGTGCCCGGGGTCGTCTCCGGCGTCGGCGGGTACGGCAACTGCATCGGCCTGCCGAACATCGGCGGCGAGGTCGTGTTCGACCCGACGTACCAGGGCAACCCGCTCGTCAACGCGTTGTGCGTCGGTGCGCTGAAGCACGAGGACCTGCACCTGGCGAACGCCCGCGGGGTCGGGAACCTCGTCGTGCTGTTCGGGGCCCGCACGGGCGGCGACGGCATCGGCGGGGTCTCGGTGCTGGCCAGCGAGACGTTCGACGCGACCGGTCCCTCGAAGCGGCCGGCCGTGCAGGTGGGGGACCCGTTCCAGGAGAAGGTGCTCATCGAGTGCTGCCTGGAGCTGTTCCACGCCGGTCTCGTCGAGGGCATCCAGGACCTCGGCGGTGCCGGGTTGTCCTGCGCCACCAGTGAACTGGCCTCGGCCGGTGACGGCGGCATGCTCATCCACCTCGACCGCGTCCCGCTGCGCGACCCTTCGCTCTCGCCCGAGGAGATCCTCATGAGCGAGTCGCAGGAACGCATGATGGCCGTCGTCACGCCGGGCAACGTCGAGGCGTTCCTCGCGGTCACCGCGAAGTGGGACGTCGAGGCCGCCGTGCTCGGTGAGGTCACCGACGGCGAGCACCTCGTCGTGCAGTGGCACGGCGAGACGGTCGTCGACGTCCCGCCGCGCACGGTCGCCCACGACGGCCCGGTGTACCAGCGCCCGTACGCGCGTCCGGAGTCCCAGGACGCGCTGCAGGCCGACACCCCGGACCGCCTGGCGCGGCCGGGGACGGACGAGGAGCTGCGGGCGACCCTGCTGCGGATGGCCGGCTCGCCGAACCTGTCCTCGCGCGCCTGGGTCACCGACCAGTACGACCGGTACGTCATGGGCGGGACGGCGCTGGCGACCCCCGACGACGCGGGTGTCGTGCGCGTGGACGAGGAGACGAACCTCGGGGTCGCGCTGTCCCTGGACGGCAACGGCCGGTTCGCCCGGCTCGACCCGCGCACGGGGGCCGCGCTGTCGCTGGCCGAGGCGTACCGCAACGTCGCCGCGGCGGGGGCGAAACCCCTCGCCGTGACCGACTGCCTGAACTTCGGCTCGCCCGAGGACCCCGGCGTCATGTGGCAGTTCGCCGAGGCCGTGCAGGGCCTGGCCCTGGCCTGCGAGGAGCTCGGCGTCCCCGTCACCGGCGGGAACGTCTCGCTCTACAACCAGACCGGCGACGACGGGCTGGACTCCGCCGTGCTGCCGACACCGGTCATCGGCGTCCTCGGTGTCCTGGACGACGTCCGCCGTCGCACCCCGTCCGGGTGGCGGGAGGCCGGGCAGGGCGTCTTCCTGCTCGGGACCACGCGCGAGGAGCTCGGCGGCTCGGAGTGGGCGTGGGCCGAGCACGGCCACCTCGGGGGTCTGCCCCCGGCGCTGGACCTGCAGCACGAGAAACTGCTCGCCGACGTGCTCGTGCAGTGCTCGCGCGACGGCCTCGTCGACGCGGCGCACGACCTGTCGGACGGCGGTCTCGCGCAGGCCCTCGTGGAGTCGGTGCTGCGCCACGGCGTGGGCGTGCGGGTCGGGCTGGACGAACTCCTCGACCGCGACGGGATCGACGCGTTCACGGCGCTGTTCTCCGAGTCGGCGGGCCGGGCGATCGTGTCCGTGCCGCGCGAGGAGGAGGTGCGGTTCACCGACATGTGCACCGCCCGGGGCCTGGCGCACCTGCGCATCGGCGTCACCGACACCGGGGACGACGGGCAGGCCGCGCTCGACGTCCAGGGCCGGTTCTCCGTGCCCGTCGCCGAGCTGCGCGAGGCGCACACCGCCACGCTGCCGCGCCACTTCGGCTGAACCCCGGCCGGCCACGACCCGCGCGGGAGGGGAACCCCTCCCGCGCGGGTCAGCCCCGCGGGGCGAGCGTGGCCCGCAACGCGGACAGGGTGTCCTGCAGCAGGTCCGCCATCGGGCGGTCCTCGTCCTCGGTGAGCCACCGGTCGAAGGCGACCTGGAACACCGTGACCGTGGACCGCCCGAGCAGGGTGGCGGCCGGGTCGGGGAGACCTCGTTCGCGCAGCGCCCGTGCGAGGGCCTGGGCGATCGTCACCATCTTGAGCTGCTCGCGCTCGGCGAGGGCGGGGTTCGCCAGGACGACGGCGGTCCGCCGCCGGGACCACGTGCGGCGTTCCTCGGGGAAGAACTCCGTCACCGCGGCGAGCGCGGCGGCGGCCAGGTCCACCGGGTCGGTCGCCGTCGACCGTTCGACGGCGCCGGTGAAGAGCGTCACGAGCACCTCGCTCCCGGTGAAGAGGGACTCGCGCTTGTCGGTGAAGTGGCGGAAGAACGTGCGGTCGGTGACGCCGGCGCGGGCGGCGATCTGGGAGACGGTCGTCTCGTCGTAGCCCTGCTCGACGAAGAGGTCGAGGGCGGCGGTCTGCAGCCGCTCGCGTGCTCCCGGTGCCCACCTCGTCACGGGACCATCCTAGGTGATGACAGATCCTGACATCGACGCTACTGTGATGTCACGTCCTGACATCACTGTTGGAGGTTCCCCCGTGCGCGTCTTCACCACCGGTGCATCCGGCTGGATCGGCTCCCACACCGTCGACGAGCTCCTCGCCCACGGCCACCGGGTCCTCGGCCTCGCCCGCTCCGACGACTCCGCCGCGGCGCTCGCCGCCAAGGGTGCCGAGGTCCTGCGCGGTGACCTCGACGACCTCGACGCGCTGCGGCGCGGCGCGGAGTCGACCGACGGCACCGTCCACCTCGCCAACAAGCACGACTTCGCCCACCCCGAGGTCAGCAACGCCGCCGAACGCGCTGCGGTGCAGACGATCGGGGAGGTCCTCGCCGGCTCGGACCGGCCGTTGCTGATCGCCTCCGGGGTCGCCGGGTTCGGGGTCCGGCGCCCGGTCGTCGAGACCGACGTCAACCCGGCGGTCGGACCGGTCTCGGTCCGCGGTGGGTCCGAACGCCTCGCCCTCGACTTCGCCGAGCGCGGGGTCCGCGCCCTCGCCGCCCGCTTCGCGCCCACCGTCCACGGCACGGGGGACCACGGGTTCGTGGCCGCCCTCGTCGCCGCGGCCCGGGCCCGCGGCGCCTCGGGCCACGTCGGGGACGGCGGCCACCGGTGGGCCGCGGTCCACGTCACCGACGCCGCCCGGGCCGTCCGCCTCGCGGTCGAGGGGGCCCCGGCGGGCAGCGTGCTGCACGTCGCCGCCGAGGAGGGCGTCCCCACCCGGGACATCGCCACCGCCGTCGGCCGCGGGCTCGGGCTGCCCGTCGACGCGGTCGACCCGGCCCGCGCCGTGGAGGAACTGGGCTGGATCGGGTCCTTCTTCGGCCTGGACCTGTCCGCGACGAGCGAGCGGACGCGCGCCCTGCTCGACTGGCGGCCCAGCGGACCGACGCTCGCCGCGGACCTGGCCGGCGGCAGCTACTTCGGCTGAGCCGGGGCGGTCCCGGCGGCCCCGGCACGGCAGGCTGTGCTCGTGCCGACCGTCGAGATCGCCGTCACCGACCCCGCCGGGGCGCGCGCCGCCCGCGCGGCGGGGGCCCACCGCCTCGAACTGTCCGTCGGGCTCGAGGTGGGCGGGCTGACCCCCTCGCCGGGCCTCGTGGAACGGGTCGTCGCGGCCGCCGGCCCCCTCGGCGTCCACGTCCTGCTGCGGCCCCGGCCCGGTGGCTTCGTCCACGACGAGGACGACCTCGCCGCGGTCCTGGCGGACGCGCGGTCCGTCCTGGCCCTCGGGGCGGCGGGTCTCGTCGTCGGGCCGCTGCTGCCGGACGGGCGGTTCGACCTCGCTGCGCTGCAGGCGGTGCGCGAGGTCGCGGGGAGCGCGGACCTCACCGCGCACCGCGGTTTCGACGTGCACCCGGACGTCGAGGGCAACGTCGAGGCGCTGGTGGCGGCCGGCGTCGACCGCGTCCTGACCTCCGGGGGCGCCGCCTGCGCGCACGACGGGACCGACCGGCTCGCCCGGACGGTCACCGCGGCCGCGGGGCGCCTGACCGTCACGGCGGGCGGGGGAGTGCGCCCGGCGCGCGTCCGGGACCTCGTGGCGCGCACGGGCGTCACCGACGTGCACCTGTCGGCCCGGCGCCTCGCGGTCCCCGACGCCGGGTTCGGCGCCCGGTACGAGGTGGACCCCGACGTCGTCCGGGCCGCCGTGCTCGCCTGACCGGCCCGAGTCCCCGAGTCCCCGAGTCCCCGAGCCCCCGAGCCCCCGGGTCGGGCGTCCGGGCACGTCCTCACGCGGGGCGCGCGTCCTCGTCCAGGACCTCCACGGCCCGCTCGTCGGGGTCCCGGCGGCCGCACCACAGGACGGTCGCGGCCGCCACCGCCGCCGCGAACAGGGCCAGCCCGCCGTCGACGACCCCCTGCAGCAGCAGGAGGGTGCCCCCACCGGGGTCGGCGTCCGGTCCCGGCGGGCCCGCGACCTGCGCGCACGTGGTCAGCACGGCCGTCCCGAGGGCCCAGGCGCCGCACCCGAGGGCGAACCACGTCACGACGGCGCGGCTCTCGGGCGGAGCCAGCCGGGCCGGCCGGCCGCGGACGGCCGCGAGCGCCAGGGCCAGGAACGCCACCGCGGTCAGCACGACCGGCCACCCGGAGGCCGGCACCGCCTGCCAGTGGTCGAAGCTCTGCACCGCCTGCCACCGGTCCTGCCACCGCAGGACCGTCGTGGCCGGGACCCCCGTCGTGCTGTAGACCCCCTCGTCGTCCTGGAACACGACCGCGGTGACGGTCGCGGCGACCAGCAGCGGCGCGGCCGCCGCCACCGCGACGACGCGGAACCACCACGGGGACGGGGGGCCCGTCACGGCGCCGGCCGCCGGTACCACGCGCGGTCCTCCTCCCGCAGCCGCGGGACCGCCGGGGGTGGCGGCGCGTCCTGCGGGACGGGGGGCGGGTCCGAGACCGGCTCCGGCGCGGGGTCGGGTGGCGGCGCGACGGGGGGCTCCTGCGCGGCGGGCGGTGGCGACCACGGTTCCTGCTCCTCCTGCGGGGTCCTCGGGAGGAGCAGGAGCACCCCGGCCACCACGCAGGCGGCGGCCAGGAAGACGACCACGCCGGCAGGCCCCACCAGCAGCACGAAGGGGGGTGGCCCGCCGAACCCCTGCTCGTCCGCGGTGGTGCCCTGGCGCAGGACGAGCGGGACGACCCCGCCCCCGACCGCGTACAGGGCCGACGAGGTCGCGGCCGCCGCGGCGAGGAGGCGGGTGCCCGGGGACAGCGCGGGACGCCCCCGGCCGCTCAGGTGCAGTCCGGCCAGCAGCAGCACCACGGCCGCCGGGCCCAGGAGCACGTGGTCCGGGGGGACGAGGTAGTCGAGGGCCTGCCAGCGCTGCGCCAGGGTGGCGCTCGTCGTGGCCGAGACCTCGTTGCCGTCGCCGTCGTACTCGTAGCCGGTGAAGTACTGCGCGTCGACGCCGCCGGTGAGGACGTGCACGGCCACGGCGACGCCCAGCAGGGGGAGGGCGAGCGCGGCGACGGCCAGGACCCGGGACGCCACCCGCAACCGCAGCGGGACCCGCCCGCCGTGGTCGGGGCCCACCTCCTCGACCGGTTCCCGCACGTCCCCCGCTCCCACCGCCACGACCCGAACCTAGGGGGTGGTGCGGAACGGCGTGAGCACTTCCACGACGAGCGCGTGGTCCTCGGCCCGCGGCGGGCCGGAGACCGCGACCGACCCGACGACCCCGACGACCCCGACGGGCAGGGCGTCGTCGCCCACGCGACCGTCCTGCCGGAGGGGGGCGGTGGACCTCAGCGGTCGACGAGCGTGACCTCGAACGCGTACCGGCTGGCGCGGTAGACGTGCCGGCCGTGCTCCACGACGCGACCGGAGTCGTCGTGCGTGGTCCGCTGCATCGTCAGCAGGGGGGCGCCGCGGGGTTCGTCGAGCAGCGTGCACTCCTCACCGCTGCCGCGGCGGGCCCCGATGCGCTGGCGCGCCACCCGCATCCCCACCCCGCGGCTGCGCAGCAGCTGGTACATGCCGCGTTCGCCCAGGGCCTCACCGGACAGGTCCGTGTAGGGGGCCGGCAGCCAGTTCTCCAGCAGGGCCAGCGGTTCGCCGCCGGACAGCCGCAGCCGGCGCAGGTGCAGGACCGGGGTGCCCGGGCCGGTGGCCAGCGCGGCGGCCACCTCGTCGGGGGCGCCGCAGATCTCGTGCAGCAGGACCTGCGTCGAGGGCGACTGCCCCGAGCGCGCGAGGTCGTCGTGCAGGCTCGTCAGCTCGACCGGCCGCGTCACCTGGCCGTGCACGACCTGCGTCCCGACACCGCGCTTGCGCACGAGCAGGCCCTTGTCGACGAGCTGCTGGATCGCGCGGCGCATGGTCGGGCGGGACAACCCCAGCTGGTCGGCGAGGTGGATCTCGTTCTCGAGCCGGGACCCCGGCGGCAGCTTGCCGTGCTCGATGGCCTGCTCGATCTGCCGCGCCACCTGGAAGTACAGCGGGACGGGGCTCGACCGGTCGAGGTCGACGAACAGGTCGTTCACATCGCGCTCCTGGGGTCGATGGGGCGTGCCGACCACGTCGACGCACCGCCGCACCGGCATCGTAGCCGGGTGGAGGTCTGCACGTCAGGAGGTACGTTTGTCCTGACAAATCTTGACAGGGTGACGCTCGGCGGAGCAGGCTGCGACCAGCCACCGCGCCGCCGCGGCCCGGGTCGGCGCAGCAGACCACCGGACTGGGGGAGGACCTCGCGTGAGCAGCACGGCCGCGCTGGACGTGGTGACCATGGGCAGGGTCGGGGTCGACCTGTACCCGCTGCAGGACGGGGTGGGTCTGGAGGACGTCGAGACCTTCGGCAAGTACCTGGGCGGCAGCGCGACGAACGTCGCCGTGGCCGCCGCCCGGCACGGCCGGTCCGCCGCCGTCGTCACCCGCACCGGCCACGACGCCTTCGGCACGTTCGTCCACCGGGCGCTGACGGCGTTCGGGGTCTCGGACCGGTTCGTCTCCGGGGTCGAGGGCCTGAACACCCCGCTGGCCTTCTGCGAGATGTACCCGCCGGACCACTTCCCGCTGCTGTTCTACCGCCAGCCGACGGCGCCGGACCTGCAGATCCGCGCCGAGGAGCTCGACCTGGACGCCATCGGCTCCGCCGGGGTGTTCTGGGCGACGGTCACCGGCCTGTCGGAAGAACCCAGCCGCGGCGCCCACTTCGCGGCCTGGCGGGCGCGGCGGCGCCGACGGTTCACCGTCCTGGACCTCGACTACCGGCCCATGTTCTGGGAGTCCCCGGCGGCCGCCGCCGAACAGGTCCGCCAGGCCCTGCAGCACGTCACGGTCGCCGTCGGCAACCGCGAGGAGTGCGAGGTCGCCGTCGGCGAGAGCGAACCGCGCCGCGCCGCCGAGGCGCTGCTCGAGGCCGGTGTGGAGGTCGCGATCGTCAAGCAGGGACCCCGGGGCGTCCTCGGCATGACCCGCGGCGCGGGCGGCCTGGAGGTCGTCGAGGTCCCGCCGACGCCGGTGGCGGTCGTCAACGGCCTCGGCGCCGGCGACGGTTTCGGGGGTGCCCTCGTGCACGGGCTGCTGTCGGGCTGGGAACTCGAACGGGTCCTGCGGTTCGCCAACGCCGCCGGTGCCATCGTGGCCACCCGCCGCGAGTGCTCCACCGCCATGCCGACGACCGCCGAGGTGGAGGCCCTGCTGGAGGAGGTCGCGTCCCGTGCCTGACCAGCGGTTCGCCCGCGACCTCGCCGAGGTCGCCGAGATCCGCGCCCGGAACCCCGGTCGCGTCCGGGAACTGTCCCGCGCCCGCCGCCGCCGCCCGCTGCTCGGCTCCGACGGCCGGCTCATGGTCATCGCCGCCGACCACCCCGCCCGCGGCGCCAACGCCGTGGGGTCGAACCCGATGGCGATGGCCGACCGCACCGAACTGCTCGAACGCCTGCGGGTGGCGCTCGCCGTCCCCGGTGTCGACGGGTTGCTCGGGTCCGCCGACGTCATCGAGGACCTCACCCTCCTGGGGGCCCTGGAGGGCAAGGTCGTCTTCGGCTCCATGAACCGCGGCGGGCTGCAGGGCGCCAGCTTCGAGCTCGACGACCGGTTCACGGGGTACGATGCGGCCGCGATCGCGGACATGAACCTCGACGGCGGGAAGTTCCTCACCCGCATCGCCCTCGACGACCCCGGCACGCTGCCGACGCTGACGGCCTCGGCCGACGCGATCAGCGAGCTCGCCGCCCGCGGGCTCGTGGCGATGATCGAGCCGTTCTGGTCCCGCCGCGAGGGCGGCAAGGTCGTGCACGACCTGTCGGCCGAGGGCGTCGTGAAGTCCGTGAACGTCGCGCAGGCGCTGGGTCGCACGACGGCGTACACGTGGCTGAAGATCCCGGTCGTCGACGACATGGAACGCGTCATGGAGTCCACGACGTTCCCGACGCTGCTGCTCGGCGGGGACCCGACGACGTCCCCGGAGGAGACGTTCGCGACGTGGCGCAAGGCGCTGGCGCTGCCGTCGGTGCGTGGGCTCACCGTCGGGCGGACGCTGCTGTACCCGCCCGACGGCGACGTGGAGTCGGCCGTGAAGACCGCCGTCTCCCTGGTGCGGTGAGGAGTCACGTGAGCGACCAGAACCTCCACCTCCCCGCGGGGTCGTCGACGGGCGACGGTTTCGACCTCGTCGTCACCCCCGAGTCCGCGGGCTGGGGGTACTCCGGCCTGCGCGTCCTGACCCTGGCGCCCGGCGCCTCGCGCACCGTCGCGACGGGGGAGGACGAGCTGCTCGTCCTGCCGCTGTCGGGCGCCTGCACCGTGCGCGCCGAGGGGCAGGAGTTCCAGCTCGCGGGGCGCGGGAGCGTCTTCGACGGTGTGACGGACTTCGCCTACGTCGGCCGCGACAGCGAGCTGACGATCCACAGCGCCGCCGGCGGCGTGTTCTCGTTCCCGGGGGCCCGGGCGCGTCGCCGCCTGCCCGCCCGGTACGGCCCGGCGGCCGGTGTCCCCGTGGAACTGCGCGGCGCCGGGCAGGCCAGCCGGCAGGTCAACAACTTCGCGACCCCCGCGGCGTTCGAGACCGACAAGCTCATCGCCTGCGAGGTCCTGACCCCGGGCGGGAACTGGTCCTCCTACCCGCCGCACCGGCACGACCGCAGCAGCGAGGTCGAGAGCGAGCTGGAGGAGATCTACTACTACCGGTTCCGCGCCCTGGCCCCGGACGGTGTCCCCACCGTGCCCGGCGGGGTGGGGATCCAGCAGGTCTACGGCGACGAGCAGGACCCGGACCGGCCGATCGACGTGCTGGAGGAGGTGCGCTCCGGCGACGTGGTGCTCATCCCGCACGGCTGGCACGGTCCGTCGATCGCCTCGCCCGCCTACGACATGTACTACCTCAACGTCATGGCCGGCCCCGAGGACGAGCGGGCCTGGAAGATCTGCGACGACCCCGCCCACGGCTGGGTGCGCTCGACCTGGGACGGGCAGCGCGTCGACCCGCGGCTACCGTTCTACTCCGCCCCGAAGTGACCGCACCGGGCACCGCCCGAGAACTGGGAGAAACCCGATGAGCGCAGTCCCTGCGAACCCCGCCGTGCCGACGGTCCGGTTGACGGTCTCCCAGGCCGTCGTCCGCTTCCTCCAGGCCCAGTTCTCCGAGCGCGACGGCGAGCGCCGGCCGTTCTTCGGCGGGGTGTTCGGCATCTTCGGGCACGGCAACGTGGCCGGGGTCGGGCAGGCCCTGCTGGAAGCGCAGGAGGGCGCCCTCGGCGACGACTGGACGGCGCCGTCCCAGGTCCCCTACATGACCGGCCGCAACGAGCAGGCGATGGTCCACGCGGCCGTCGGGTACGCCCGTCAGCAGGACCGGTTGCAGACGCTCGCCGTGACGGCGTCGGTCGGCCCGGGGTCGACGAACATGCTGACGGGCGCCGCGCTGGCGACGGTCAACCGCATCCCGGTGCTGCTGCTGCCCAGCGACGTGTTCGCCACGCGCGTCGCCTCCCCGGTGCTGCAGGAGCTGGAGCAGCCCCACGGCTACGACGTGTCGGTCAACGACGCGTTCCGCCCGTTGTCGAAGTTCTTCGACCGCGTCTGGCGGCCCGAGCAGCTGGCGTCGGCGCTGCTGGGCGCGATGCGCGTGCTGACCGACCCCGCCGAGACGGGCGCGGCGACGATCTGCCTGCCGGAGGACCTGCAGGCCGAGGCGTGGGAGTTCCCCGTCGAGCTGTTCCGCGAGCGGACCTGGCGCATCGCCCGGCCCGTGCCCGAGCAGGTGGCGATCGACGAGGCCGTCGCCCTCGTCCGCTCGGCGAAGGCGCCGCTGCTCGTCGCCGGCGGCGGGGTCGTGTACTCCCGGGCCACCGAGGCGCTGAAGGAGTTCGTGGAGACGACCGGCATCCCCGTCGGGGTGTCCCAGGCCGGCAAGGGCGCGATCCGCTACGACCACCCGCTCTGCCTCGGCGCGATCGGTTCCACCGGCACGACGGGGGCCAACGAGATCGCCGCCGAGGCCGACGTCGTCATCGGTGTCGGGACGCGGTACTCCGACTTCACGACGGCCTCGCGCACGGCGTTCCAGAACCCCGACGTGAGGTTCGTCAACGTCAACGTCGCGGCCCTGGACGCCGTCAAGCACGCCGGTGTCCCGGTGCAGGCCGACGCGAAGGTCGCGCTGGAGGCGTTCACCGCCGCCCTCGCGGACTTCTCCACGCCGGACGCCTACCGCGAGCGGGCGGCACGCCTGAACCGCGAGTGGGACGGGGTCGTCGACTCCTTCTTCCGTTCCGGGATCGGCGAGCGCACGGGTCTGCTGGCGCAGGCCGAGGTCGTCGGCGCGGTCGACGAGGTGGCCGAGGACCGCGACGTCGTGGTGTGCGCCGCGGGTTCGCTGCCCGGGGACCTGCACTGCATGTGGCGCAGCCGCGACCCGAAGCAGTACCACGTGGAGTACGGCTACTCCTGCATGGGCTACGAGATCCCGGGGGCGATCGGGGTGAAGCTCGCGGCCCCCGACCGGGACGTGTTCGTCACCGTCGGGGACGGGTCGTACCTCATGATGCCGACCGAACTCGTCACCGCGGTGCAGGAGGGCGTCAAGCTCATCGTCGTCATCCTGCAGAACCACGGGTTCGCCTCGATCGGCGCCCTGTCGGAGCAGCACGGGTCCCAGCGGTACGGCACGAAGTACCGGCGGCGGACCCCCGAGGGTCGGCTGGAGGGCGACGAGCTGCCCGTCGACCTCGCCGCGAACGCCGCGAGCCTGGGGGTGCGCGCGGTACGCGCGGGCACGCGCGAGGAACTCGTCGAAGCGCTGCGGGAGGCCAAGGCGTCGAGCGAGTCGACCGTCGTGCACGTCGAGACCGACCTGTACTCCGAGGCGCCCGACGGCGGCGGCTGGTGGGACGTCCCGGTCTCGGAGGTCTCGCACCTGGACTCCACCCGCACGGCCCGCACCTGGTACGAGGGGCACAAGGCGCGCCAGCGCCCCCTCGTCTGACCCGACCACCCCACCGCACCCGCACGAGGACGTGAGGTCCCCCATGGCCCGACCCATCACCATCGGCACCGCCCCCGACTCCTGGGGCGTCTGGTTCGCAGACGACGAACGGCAGACCCCCGCGTCCCGGTTCCTCGACGAGGTCGTCGAGGCCGGGTACGAGTGGATCGAGCTCGGCCCGTACGGGTACCTGCCGACCGACCCGGCGGAACTGTCCGACGAGCTCGAGGAGCGGCGCCTGAAGGTCTCCGCCGGCACGATCTTCGCCGCGCTGCACCGCCCCGACCACTACGACGAGGCGTGGGCCCAGGTCGAGCAGGTCGCGAAGCTCACGCAGGCCCTCGGCGGCACGCACCTCGTCGTCATCCCCGGCCAGTGGCGCAGCGACACCACCGGCGAGCAGATCGAACCCCGCGAGCTCGACGCGCAGGGGTGGGCGCGGCTGGCCGCCGGGATGGACCGCCTCGGCCGGGACGTCCGCGACGGGTACGGGCTGCAGGTCGCGGTCCACTCCCACGCCGACACCCACATCGACACCCACGCCGAGGTCGACCGGTTCCTGCAGATCACCGACCCCGACGTCGTCAAGCTGTGCCTCGACACCGGCCACGTCGCCTACTCCGGCGGGGACAGCCTCAAGATCATCGCCGACCACCCGGACCGCATCGCCTACGTCCACCTCAAGCAGGTCGACCCGGCGGTCGTCGCGAGGGTGAAGGCGCAGGACCTGCCCTTCGGCGAGGCCGTCGCCCTCGGCGTCATGGTGGAACCGCCGCGGGGCGTGCCCGCCATGCCCCCCGTCCTCACCGCGCTGGAGGGTCTGGGGCGCGACCTGTTCGCGATCGTCGAGCAGGACATGTACCCGCTGGCCTCGTTCGACACGCCCCTGCCCGTCGCGACCCGCACCCTGACCTACCTGAACTCCTGCCGGTGAACACCCGGGGCACCGGGTCCCGGGGTGTGCCACGCTGTGCGGGACAACTGAACACTCGGCCGCTCCGCCCCGGCGGGAGAGCCCCGCCGTCCGCGGTGGGCACCGAAGGAGCAACCACCCCGGAACCTCTCAGGTCCACGTACCGCCACGGGCAGGCCGCTCTGGAAAGCAGGACCGCGCAGGTCCTCACCCACGGGGAAAACCGTCACCACGCAGCGGGTGACGGTGAAGCTCTCAGGTTCCGCGACAGAGGGGGTCCAGCCCGGTCGCGACGCGCGGCCGTGACGAGAGGAACCCCGTGAGCACGAGCACCACCTCCGAGACCACGCCCGCCGCGAGCCCGCTGGCGGCCGCGCACGCCGAGCTGGGCGCGTCCTTCACCGACTTCGCCGGCTGGTCGATGCCGCTGCGCTACGCCTCCGACCTCGCCGAGCACAAGGCCGTGCGCTCCAGCGCCGGGCTCTTCGACCTCTCGCACATGGGCGAGATCCGCGTCACCGGCCCCGAGGCCGCCCGCGCGCTGGACGCCGCCCTCGTGGGCCGCCCCTCGACGATGGCGGTCGGCCGGGCCGCCTACGGGATGGTCGTCGACCACGACGGCGGCATCGTCGACGACCTCGTGACGTACCGCCTCGGCGAGGAGGAGTTCCTCGTCGTGGCCAACGCCGCCAACGTCGAGCCCGTCGTCGTCGCCCTGGCCGACCGGGTCCGCCCCTTCGAGGCCCACGTCGCGGACGAGACGGCCCGCTGGGGCCTGGTCGCGGTGCAGGGACCGGCGTCGGTGGCGATCGTCGCCCCGCTCCTGGACCCCTCGGCGGGCGTCGACCTGGCGACGCTGCGCTACTACCGCTCGGTCGGCGCCGTGCTGGCCGGCGTCGAGGTCCTGCTGGCGCGCACCGGCTACACCGGGGAGGACGGCTTCGAGGTGTTCGTCCCCGTCGAGCGCACCCGCCGGGTGTGGGACGCCCTGCTCGCCGCGACCCGTGAGCACGGGGGGGTCCCGGCCGGGCTGGCCTGCCGCGACACCCTGCGCCTGGAGGCCGGGATGCCCCTCTACGGGCACGAGCTCAGCCGGGACGTCACCCCCTTCGCGGCCGGGCTGGGTCGCGTCGTCGTCCTCGACAAGGAGCCCGGCGCGGTGGGCCTGGCGGCGTTGCAGCGGTCGGCGCAGGAGCCGCTCGCGCGGGTCCTGGTGGGGCTGCGCGGCGAGGGCCGCCGGGCGCCCCGGGCGGGGTACGCCGTCGTCGCGGCCGGCCGGGGGGTCGGGGAGGTGACCAGCGGCGCCCTCTCGCCCACCCTCGGGCACCCCGTCGCCATGGCGTACGTCGACGCCGAGCTGGCCGAGCCCGGCACGCGCCTGGGTGTGGACGTGCGGGGGACCGAGCTGCCGGTCGAGGTGGTCGCCCTGCCGTTCTACCGCCGGGAGCGGTGAGCCGCGAGCGCCCGCGTCACGGCGGGGGCCGGCGCCCCCGGGCGCTGAGCCGCACCTGCGCCACGAACGCGTCGACGGCGCGGCGCACCGGCCGCTCCGGGGTGGCGCGCCGCGTCGCGAGCGCGAGCGACCACTGCGGGGGTGGTTCGGTCAGCACCAGCTCCCGCACCCCCGGCGGCACGGGCACCGTCCCGGGGACGAACGCGATCCCCAGCCCCGCCGCCACGTAGCTGCCGAACGTCGAGACGTCCGGCACCTCCACCGCGACCGTCCGCCGTGCCCCGACGCGGTCGAAGGCCGCGTCGACGAGCAGCCGGTTGCCGAACCCCGGCGGGCCGTCCACCCAGCGCTCCCCGGCCAGGTCCGCGAGCGCCACCGGCCGGTCCGCCGGCGCCGGGTGGGCGGGCGGCACGAGCAGCCGGAACGGGGCCCGCACGAGGGGTCGCAGCTCGACGCTGGCCGGTGGCCGGAACGGCCAGGACAGGAACGCGACGTCCAGCTCGCCGTCGACGAGCCCGCGCAGCAACCCCCGCGACCCGTCCGCCACCACGCGCATCGACACCGACACCCGCGGGTGGGCCGTGGTGAACGTGCTCAGCAGCGAGGGCAGGTCGACGGGGTGCATCGTCGTGACGACGCCGACCGTCAGCGGGCCGGCGGGTCCCGCCTCGGCCTCCCGGACCACCGTCCGCGCCTCCGCCGCCCCCGCCAGCAGCCGACGCGCCTCCGGCAGCAGCGCCCGCCCGGCGTCGGTCAGCACGGCCCGCCGCGACGTGCGGGTGAACAGGGTGACCCCGAGGTCGTCCTCCAGCGCGCGCAGGACGGTGCTGACGGTCGACTGCGCCGACCCCGACCGCCGCCCCGCCGCGCTGATGGTCCCCGCCTCGGCGACGGCGAGGAACGTCTCCAGCTGCGTCAGGTCCACGACCCCTCCCACCGGTCTTCCCGATGGATGGTCCCACCGGCCACCGATGGGACGGAAGGACCACCTCCCCCCGGGGTTGCAGCTCCCGTGACCACCACCGCGAGCACGACCGCACCCCGGCACGTCCCGTCCCCGCGCCGGCACGGCGCGGGCTTCCTCCTCGTCGCCGCCGCCTTCACGACGGCCATGGCCTTCGCCACCGTCCCCACCCCGCTGTGGGCGCTGTACCGCGAGCGCGACGGGCTGCCGACCGTCGTGGTCACCGTCGCCTTCGCCGTCTACGCGGCCGGTGTCGCGGTCAGCCTGTTCGCCGTCGGGCACCTGTCCGACCACCTCGGCCGGCGCCGCGTCCTCGTGCCGGCGCTCGCGCTCGAAGCGGTCGCGGCCCTGCTCCTGGCCCTGACCCCGGACGTCGTCGTGCTCGTCGTGGCCCGCGTCCTGACTGGTCTCGCGGTCGGCGCGCTCACCCCGACCGCGACGGCCTGGCTCGCCGAGCTGCACGGCCGGAGCGCCTCGACGCGTCCGGGGACGGCCGCGGTCGTCGCCACGGCCGCCAACCTCGGCGGCCTCGGGCTCGGCTCCCTGCTCGCGGGGTTCCTCGTCGGGCACCTCGGCGACCCGCTGCGCGTCCCGCACCTGCTCTTCCTCGGTCTGCTCGTCGTCCTGACCGTCGCCGTGCGGACCGTTCCGGAGACCGTGCCCGCCGACGTCCGCGCCGAGCACCGGCCCTACCGCGCCCAGCGCGTCGCCGTCCCGCCGCAGGCCCGCGGTCGCTACCTCGCCGCCGCCCTCGCCGCCTTCGGGCTGTTCGCCGTCCTGGGCCTGTTCAGCGCGCTGGCGCCGTCGGTCCTGTCCACCCTCGGGCACGCCGGTCCCGTCCCCGGCGGGGCGACGGCCTCCGCCGTCTTCGCGGCCGCCGCGGTCAGCCAGGTCCTCCTGACCCACCTGCACCCCGACCACCAGCTCCGGCTCGGCCTCGTCCTCACCGCGACGGGGGTCGTCGTCCTGGGCGCGGGGGTCCTCGCCGGCTCCGTCGCGCTGTTCGTCGGCGGCGGTGTCGTCGCCGGCGCCGGGGTGGGGGCCCTGCTCAAGGGGGCCCTCGCGACGGCCGTCGCCCTGGCCCCGGCCGGAGCGCGCGGGGAGGCCACGGCCGGGGTGTTCCTGGCCGGCTACCTCGGGATGGCCGTCCCGGCGCTCGCGGTCGGGGTCAGCTCGAGCGCCGGGGTCGCGTTCGCCGTCTCGGTGCCCGTCCTGGCCGGGGTCGTGCTCGCCCTCCTCGGTGCGGTGGCGCTCGCGCTGCGCGCCACCGGACGGGTGCGAGCATGAGCCCGTGCCCCCGCGTCGACGCACCGATCCCGCCGAGGGCCTGGCCGCCGTCCGGGAGGTGACCCGGGTCCTCGACGGGGGCGGGAAGCCGCCGCGTCCCCTCCTCGCGACCGCCGTCCGGTACGGGCTGGAGGAACTGGCGGCCCGCTACCCGGGCGGCAGCGTCGAGGTGCGGGTGCCCCCGTTCGCGGCCGTCCAGGTCGTCGCGGGCCCCCGGCACACCCGCGGCACCCCGCCGGCGGTCGTCGAGATGGACGGGCCCACCTGGATCGCGCTGGCCACCGGGCGGCTGAGCTTCGCCGAGGCCCGCGCCGGCGGACGGGTCCAGGCCAGCGGCCAGCGGACCGACCTGGGTGAGCTGCTGCCCCTCGTGCCGCCGGAGCCCGCCTGAGCCCGTAGCGTTCTCCCGTGAGCGAGCCGACGCAGGACCCGACCCCCGACGCCCCCCAGGGGGAGGTCGAGCGCGAGGGGACGGCGTTCGTGCAGGTCACGCGCCGTCGGGCGCCCCGGTTCCGGTCCTTCGGGCTGACGGGCCTGGTGGTCGCGTTCGTCGTCTCCGGCGCCATCGCGATCACCACGCCGCCCTCGGACGGGTACTCCCAGCAGGCCCTCTTCGGCTACCTGTTCTGCTCCCTCGGGCTGGTCCTCGTCCTGCTCGGTGCGCTCGTCGCGGTCCTCGTCGACCGGCGCACCGGGACCCGGGCCGAACCCCGTCGGCGGAGCGGCAAGCGCTCGGGGGTGTGACACACTCGGGTCGTGGCCCGCGGTGACGGACGTCTGAACCACGACCTGCTCCCCGGCGAGAAGGGACCCCAGGACGCGTGCGGCGTCTTCGGGGTCTGGGCGCCGGGCGAGGAAGTCTCCAAGCTCACCTTCTACGGCCTCTACGCCCTGCAGCACCGGGGCCAGGAGGCGGCCGGCATCGCCGTGAGCAACGGCGAGCAGATCCTCGTCTTCAAGGACACCGGGCTGGTGTCCCAGGTCTTCGACGAGTCGGCGCTGGAGTCCCTGCAGGGGCACATCGCCGTCGGGCACGCCCGCTACTCCACGACCGGTGGCGGCGGCTGGCAGAACGCGCAGCCCACGCTCGGCGACACCGCCGGCGGCACGGTCGCGCTCGCCCACAACGGCAACCTGACGAACCAGTTCGCGCTGCGGGACATGCTCGCCGAGCGCTACCCCAGCGCCCCGCAGCCGCCGCTGCGCGGTCGCCCCTCGCCCAGCGAGATCGCCCGCGGGAACACCACGGACACCGCGATCCTCACGGCCCTCTTCGCCGGCGACCCCGACCACACCCTCGAGGCGACGGCCGCCGAGGTCCTGCCGCACGTGCAGGGCGCGTTCTCCCTCGTCTTCATGGACGAGCACACCCTCTACGCCGCCCGCGACCCGCAGGGCATCCGCCCGCTCGTCCTGGGCCGGCTGGACCGCGGCTGGGTCGTCGCCTCCGAGACGCCCGCGCTCGACATCTGCGGGGCGAGCTTCGTCCGCGAGATCGAGCCCGGCGAACTCATCGCGATCGACGCGGACGGTCTGCGCAGCACCCGCTTCGCGGAGGCCGCGCCCAAGGGCTGCGTCTTCGAGTACGTCTACCTGGCCCGCCCGGACACCTCCATCAACGGCAAGGTCGTCCAGGAGTCGCGCGTGGAGATGGGCAGGGTCCTGGCCCGCGAGCACCCCGTCGAGGCCGACCTGGTCATCCCCACCCCGGAGTCCGGCACGCCCGCGGCCATCGGCTACGCCGAGGAGTCCGGCATCCCCTACGGCCAGGGGATGGTGAAGAACTCCTACGTGGGCCGGACGTTCATCCAGCCCAGCCAGACGATCCGCCAGCTCGGCATCCGGCTCAAGCTCAACCCGCTCAAGCACGTCGTCGCGGGCAAGCGGCTCGTCGTCGTCGACGACTCGATCGTGCGCGGCAACACCCAGCGCGCCCTCATCCGGATGCTGCGCGAGGCCGGTGCCGCCGAGATCCACGTCCGGATCTCCTCCCCGCCCGTGAAGTGGCCGTGCTTCTACGGCATCGACTTCGCCACCCGCGCCGAGCTCATCGCCAACGGCCTGAGCGTCGAGGACATCGCCCAGAGCATCGGCGCGGACTCCCTGGGCTACATCTCGGCCGAGGGCATGATCGCCGCGTCCGAGCAGCCCGCCGACCGGTTGTGCTCGGCGTGCTTCACGGGGGAGTACCCCGTTCCGCTCAACGACCTCGACCGGCTCGGTGAGCGCTCGATGGACAAGCCGCGCCTCCCGATCACCGCCGTCACCCGGCACCAGCACGACGTCCCCGAGGGAGCCCAGCAGTGAGTGGAACGACCTACGCCTCCGCGGGCGTCGACGTCGTCGCGGGCGACCGCGCCGTCGAGCTCATGAAGGCGTCCGTCGCCCGCACGCAGGGCCCGCAGGTCGTCGGCGGGTTCGGCGGGTTCGCCGGGCTCTACGACGTGTCCGCGGTGAAGGACTACCGCCGGCCGCTGCTCGCGACGAGCACCGACGGCGTCGGGACGAAGGTCGCCGTCGCCCAGGCGCTCGACGTGCACGACACCATCGGCGCCGACCTCGTCGGGATGGTCGTCGACGACGTCGTCGTCTGCGGCGCGGCGCCGCTGTTCATGACGGACTACATCGCCTGCGGCCGCGTCGTGCCCGAGCGGATGGCCGCGATCGTCGCGGGCATCGCGCGCGCCTGCGAGGAGGCCGGGGTCGCCCTCGTCGGCGGCGAGACCGCCGAGCACCCGGGGCTGCTGGGCGCGGACGAGTACGACGTGGCCGGTGCCGTCACGGGGGTCGTCGAGGCCGACGAGCTGCTCGGCGCCGAGAAGGTCCGCGCCGGGGACGTGCTCGTGGCGATGGCCTCCTCCGGGCTGCACTCCAACGGCTACTCCCTCGTGCGGCGCGTCGTCGCCGACGCCGGCTGGGCCTACGACCGGCACGTGGAGGAGTTCGGCCGCACCCTGGGCGAGGAGCTGCTGGTCCCGACCCGCATCTACGCCCAGCCCGCGCTCGCGACGCTGGCCACCGGCGGGGTGCACGCCATGAGCCACGTCACCGGCGGCGGTCTGGCCGCGAACCTGGCGCGCTGCCTGCCCGCCGACGTGACCGCCGAGGTCGACCGCTCGACGTGGACCCCGGGCGCGGTGTTCTCGGTCGTCCGCGACCTCGGGCGGGTGCCGACCGACGACCTGGAGCGCACCCTGAACCTGGGGGTGGGCATGATCGCCGTGGTGTCCGCCGAGCAGGCGCAGGCCGTCGTCGACACCGTCGAGCAGGCCGGCATCCCGGCGTGGGTGTGCGGTGAGGTCCGGCAGCGGACCGCGGAGGACGGCGCGAGCAACGGCAAGGGGATCGCAGGAGGCGTGACGGTCCTCCGGGGTTCCCACCAGGGCTGGTGAGGTCCGGGGGATCGCCACGCCTCGTGCGGTGCCGCGAGCTACTGCGCGACCTGGTCTTCCGTGCGCCCGGTCAAGCCCGGCGCTTGGACGTCCAGTCGTCGTAGTCGTCCGTGGCGGTGTACTTCGACCAGTTCTCGGGGTTGTCGTCCGAGTCGTCGTCTTCCACGTCAGACTCCGGCGCCTCGGGGGCGGTGTCGCGCCCCGTCTGGCGGTACGGGTCGGGCCCGTGAAGCTCACGTTGCAGAGCGTTGTAGTCGGTGTCGGGACTGAAGTACTTCAGCTCCCGAGCGACCTTCGTCTGCTTGGCCTTCTGACGGCCGCGCCCCATGGCGTCGACCCCCTCGCGCGTCGGCCGGGGCAGTCTGTGCTGACCCCGGAGCAGCTGTCATCTCTCCGTGCCCCCAACGGTACATGTTCTGCAGAGGTTCCGGCATCCCGGTCGCGACGTGGCAGCCCGGACGGCCCACGGGGACGGTTCGGGCCCGCTCCGGCGCCGCGCCGCGATGGTGTTGGGTGGGCCCATGACCAGCGAAGGTGCGGGTGTGGTGGCCGGGATCGACTCCTCGACCCAGTCGTGCAAGGTCGTCGTGCGGGACGCGGCGACGGGGGAGCTGCTGCGGTCCGGGCGTGCCGCCCACCCGGACGGGACCGAGGTCGACCCCGCGCACTGGTGGCGGGCGCTCGAGACCGCCGTCGCCGACGCCGGTGGCCTCGACGACGTGGACGCGCTGGCGGTCGGGGCCCAGCAGCACGGCGCCGTCCTGCTCGACGAGGCCGGTGAGGTCGTCCGGCCGGCCCTGCTGTGGAACGACGGGAGGTCCGCGGCCGCGGCCGCGGACCTCACCGCCGAGCTGGGCGGACCGGGCGCGTGGGCCGAGCAGGTCGGCAGCGTCCTCGTCGCGTCCCTGACGATCACGAAGCTGCGGTGGATCGCCGAGCACGAACCGGACGCCGTCGGCCGCACCGCCGCGGTCTGCCTCCCGCACGACTGGCTGACGCACCGCCTCGCCGGCGGGGGCGCCGCGCGCCTGGTCACCGACCGCGGCGACGCCAGCGGGACGGGCTACTTCTCCCCGGCCGACGGCACCTACCGGACGGACCTGCTGGAGCGCGCGTTCGGCGCGGTGCCGTCCCTGCCGGACGTCCTGGGGCCGGCGCAGGCCGCCGGTGACAGCGCTTCGGCCCTGTCCCGCGGGGCGCGCCTGGGGCCGGGGACCGGGGACAACATGGCCGCCGCGCTCGGGGTCGGCGCGCAGGTCGGCGACGTCGTCGTGTCCATCGGGACCTCGGGGGTCGTCAGCGTCGTCAGCGAGGCCCCGACGCACGACCCCAGCGGGCTCGTCGCCGGCTTCGCCGACGCGACCGGCCGCTACCTGCCGCTCGTCTGCACCCTCAACGCGGCGCGCGTCCTCGACGCGGCGGCGCGGGTGCTCGGGGTGGACCACGCCGAGCTGTCCCGCCTCGCCCTGTCGGCACCCGCCGGCAGCGGCGGGCTCGTCCTCGTGCCGTACCTGGAGGGCGAACGCACCCCCGTCCGGCCCGACGCCACGGGCGCGCTGCACGGGCTCACGCTGGCGACGTCGACGCCCGCCCACCTCGCCCGCGCGACCGTGGAGGGGCTGCTGTGCGGGCTCGCGGACGGTCTGGACGCCCTGGAGGCGCAGGGCTGCGCGATCGGCCGGGTGGTCCTCGTCGGCGGCGGGGCGCGCTCGGAGGCCGTGCGCGTCCTGGCCCCGGCCGTCCTGGGCCGTCCGGTCGTCGTGCCCGCCCCCGGGGAGTACGTCGCCGACGGCGCGGCCCGGCAGGCGGCGTGGGTGCTCGCCGGGGGGGACGCGCCGCCGGAGTGGACGCTGGGTCCGGCGGAGACCTTCGAGGCCGACCCGACGCCGGCCGTGCGGGAGCGCTACGCGCAGGTGCGCGACCTCACCGCGACGCAGCGGTGAGGGTCAGCGCGCCGTGAGCCGGTCGCCGGCCGCCGCGAGGGCGGCGGCCGCCGCGGTCGTGGTGAGCACGGCGGGCCAGGGCCCGGTCCGCCGCGACAGCGGGTGCGACGCCCCGACGAGACCGACCGCACCGGCGGCCAGGGCGGCGGCCAGCACGGGCGAGACGGCCGCCCAGCGGGGGACGACGACGCCGAGCCCGGCCGCGAGCGCCGCCCCGGCCAGCTTCCGGTTCCCCGTCGCGCGGCCGAGGGCGTACCCGCCCAGGACGGCGGGGGCGAGGACGACGGGGCTGGGGATCGAGGAGGTCGCAGGCACGCCAGGAGGGTAGACGCCGTCCGCCCGGCACGACGAAGGGCCCCGGTGCGGTGCACCGGGGCCCTTCGGGAAGCTGTTCCAGGTGGCCAGGAGCGGGGTCGAACCGCTGACCTTCCGATTTTCAGTCGGACGCTCTACCAACTGAGCTACCTGGCCGTGCCGGGCCGGACGAACCGGCACGACGAGCGACCCCGACGGGACTCGAACCCGCGACCTCCGCCGTGACAGGGCGGCGCGCTAACCAACTGCGCTACGGGGCCTCAGAGAGACCTTGCTTGTTGTGCTGGGTGTTGCTGTCGTGCGCTTGCTGAGAAGACCTTACCCGATCCGCGGCGGTGGTCGTGACCACCTCCCGGGCCGAGACCGGCTCGTACCCCCAACGGGATTCGAACCCGTGCTACCGCCTTGAAAGGGCGGCGTCCTAGGCCACTAAACGATGGGGGCGTGGCGCTCGGGCACTGCTGCCGAAGCCCGTCCAGCATAGGGGACGAGGCGGGGTGCTGCTGACCCGACCGGCGCCCCGGCGCGCGCTCGCGCCGCCGCTGCCCGGGGTCCGGCGCCGTCGTCCGCGCCCCGGAGCCGGCAGGAACCGCCGCGGGCCCCGTGCAGGGGCTGCGCCGCACCGCGTTCCTGCCCGAACGGGGACGGGTCGACGGTTCCCGGGCCCAGGCCGCGACGACCTGGGTCGAGGGGTGTTCCGCGCGACCCCGCTCCCGCCGGACGACGTGGTCGGCGAGCCCCTCGCGCCGCCGAGGTCGCCCGGGTCCTCCCCCCGTCCACCCCGCCTCGCGGGGGGCTGGCACGGTCGTCGGGCCGGGGGTGCAGGGTGTGCCCATGACCACCACGTTCATCACCGGAGCCAACAAGTCGCTCGGCTACGAGACCGCGCGGCGGCTCCTCGAAGCCGGCCACACCGTCCTGATCGGCGCGCGCGACCCCGAGCGCGGCCGGGTCGCCGCCGAGGCGCTCGGCGCCCGGTTCGTCCAGATCGACGTCACCGACGACGCGTCCGTCGCCTCCGCGGCGGCCGACGTCGCCGCGCACGAGGGCACGATCGACGTCCTGGTCAACAACGCCGGGATCTCCGGCCCGACCACGCCGGCCGAGGACCTGACCGCCGCCGACGCGCAGGCCGTCTACGAGACGAACGTCGTCGGACCGCTGCGCGTGACGAACGCGTTCCTGCCGCTGCTGCGGACCTCGCAGAACCCCGTCGTCGTCAACGTCTCCAGCGGGCTCGGGTCCTTCGCCGCCACCCACGACCCCGACCGCGTGGAGTCGAGCGTGGTCGCCCCGCTCTACACGTCCTCGAAGTCGGCGCTGACGATGCTCACGCTGCAGTTCGCCAAGGCGTTGCCGGACGTGAAGTTCAACGCCGTCGACCCCGGGTACACGGCGACCGACTTCAACGGGCGCAGCGGCACGCAGACCGTGACGGAGGGGACGGACGCGATCGTCGAACTCGCCTCCATCGGCCCGGACGGCCCGACGGGTCAGTTCCGCGACCGCAACGGTGCCGTCCCGTGGTGACGGTCGGCTGAGCCCGCGGCCCACAGCGCCACGTCACCGGCGCTCGTCCCGCGGGGCGTGCCGACATCGAGTCCTGCGCCCGGGAGGGGCTGCCGCCCCCGGGGGAGCGCACGGGCCACGACCGGACCGACGGCTCCGAGGACCACCTGACCCGGTGGCGCCTCGTCCGCGCGCTCATCGACGGGGCCGCCGCCGGGACGACGAGCCGCTTCGACGTCTCGACCCCGCTGCACAGCGCGCTGTCGGGCCTCGTGGGTGCGTCCACCACCTCGGCGCTCGCCCTGCTCGCCACGCTCACGGTGCACCGGGCCCGCGGTGCCCGACGTGCTCAGCCGACGATCGCCCGTTCCGCCGGCAGCTGGTAGAGCCGCGGCCTGCTGCGCAGGGCCAGGGCCGTCGCCAGCGTGATCGTCCCGGTGCGGCCCAGGAACATGAGGGCGACCAGCAGCAGCTGGCCCCCGGTCGGCAGCTGCGCGGTGATCCCCGTGGACAGGCCCACGGTGGCGAACGCGGAGACCACCTCGTACAGGACCTGGTCGAGGGAGAAGCGGGTGGTGGTGAGGAGGGCCATCGTGGAGGCGACCACGGCGCCCACCCCCAGCAGCGCCACCGTCAGCGCCTGCCGGTGCAGGCCGCGGGGCAGGGTGCGGCCGAAGGCGGTGGCGTCCTCGTCCCCGCGGACCTCCGAGACGATGAGGAGCAGCAGCACGGCGAAGGTCGTCACCTTGATGCCCCCGGCCGTGCCGGCGCTGCCGCCGCCGATGAACATCAGCACGTCCGTGCCCAGCCAGGTCCCGCTGTTCATCTGCGCGATGTCGACGCTGTTGAAACCCGCCGTGCGCGGCATGACCCCCTGGAAGAACCCGGCCAGCAGCTTGCCCGGCACGCTCAACGACCCCAGGGTGCCCGGGTTGCGCCACTCCAGGAGCCACACCATCACCGGCCCCGCGACGAGCAGCACGGCCGAGCCCAGCAGCGTGAGCTTGGTGTGCAGGCTCCAGCGCGAGGGCCGGCGCAGGTGGCGGCGCAGCTCGAACAGGACGGGGAACCCCAGACCGCCGACCACCACCGCGGCGGTGATCGGCAGGCAGATCCACGGGTCGGTGGCGAACCGGGTGAGGCTGTCGCCCCACAGCGCGAAACCGGCGTTGTTGAACGCCGAGACCGAGTGGAAGACCCCCAGCCACAGCGCCCTCGGCAGCGGCTCGCCGTACCCCGTCGCGAACCGGGCGGCCAGCAGCACCGCGGTGGCGGCCTCGACCACGAGGCTCGTCCGGGCGACCCCGACCAGGATGAGGCGGACGTCCCCCGGGGTCAGCGTCTTGGTCTCGGCGGCGGCGGCGAGCTGACCTCGCAGACCCAGGCGGCGCGCGACGAGCACACCCAGCAGCGAGGCCAGCGCCATGATCCCGAAGCCGCCCACCTGGATGAGCACCAGGACGACCACCTGCCCGAACCCCGACCAGAACCCGGCCGTGTCGACGACGACCAGCCCCGTCACGCACAGCGCCGAGACGGCCGTGAACAGGGCGGTCACCACGTCGGTGCCCCGCCCGTCGCGCGCGGCCTCCGGGAGCATCAGCAGACCCGTCCCCAGCGCCGCGGCCAGGGCGAAACCCGCGATCGTCAGCCGCGCCGGGTTCATCGGGCCGGTGACGCGGCGCCGGAGCGCGCGCAGGGGGGTCGGCGCCGGCGGGGGCGGTGCACTGCTCACGGGGCCATCCTGCTGGACGGCGGCGCACGTCCGGGGGCGGGACCTCAGCGCTCCGGGGGGAGCAGCGCCGCTCCGAGGGCGGTGAGCAGTTCCACGACGTCGGCGCGGTCGAGGCGGACGGTGGAGACGCACGTCGCGTCCTGCCAGGTGGACAGGACGACCCGGCCCGCCTCGGGGTGCGTCGTCACCCGCAGGGCGCGCCCGACCCGGTCGGCGTCGCGGACGACACCCGTGCGGATCCCGCGGTCGACGGCCTTCTCCATCCACCGAGTGTGCTCCGCCGCCGCGGTGCTGTCCACGTGGTCGGCGCAGGTGCGGCCGGGGTGGTGGTGCAGGTCCTACGCTCACCGCGGTGAACCTGCGCTCGCTCGACCTCAACCTGCTCGTGCCGCTGGAGGCGCTGCTGCAGGAGCGCAGCGTCACGCGCGCCGCGCAACGGCTCGGGCTGAGCCAGCCCGCGCTGTCGGCGTCGCTGGCCCGGCTGCGGCGGCACTTCGACGACCCGCTGCTGACCCGCGTCGGCAACGAGCACGAGCTGACACCGTTGGCCGTGCGGCTGCGCGAGCAGGTGCGGGTCGCGCTGTCCGGCGTCGAACGGGTGTTCCGCGCCGAACCCGACTTCGACCCGGCCTCCTCCGAGCGCGACCTGCGCATCGTCAGCAGCGACTACGCCGAGACCGTCCTGGGTGGCCCGTTGACGGCCCTGCTCGCGCTCGAGGCACCCCGGATGCGCCTGCGGTTCAGCGTCAACACCCCGCCCGTCGTGGAGGACGCCGAACGCGTCCTCGTCGACGCGGACCTGCTCCTGCTGCCGCACGGTTTCCTCACCGACCTGCCGCACCAGGACCTGCACCGCGACCGCTGGGTGTGCCTGGTCGCCACCGAGAACCCCGACGTCGGCGACGAGCTCACCGTCGACCAGCTGCGCACCACGCCCTGGGTCGTGACCTACCACGGGCCCGTCGCCTCGACCCCGGCCGCTCTGCAGATGCGCATGCTCGGCGTCGAACCCCACGTGCAGGTCGTCACCGAGCACTTCCTCACCGTCCCCGCCCTCGTCGCCGGCAGTGCGCGGTTCGGCCTGCTGCAGCAGCGGTTGGCCGACCGGCTGCCCCCGGGTTCCGGGGTCCGGGCGCTGCCCCTGCCGGTCGACGTCGGGCTGCTGCTCGAGGCGATGTGGTGGCACCCCGTGTACACCGCCGACCCCGAGCACGCGTGGTTGCGCGACCTCGTCCGGCGGGCCGCCGCGACGCTGCCCGACGTCGAGGGGCATCCACCGCGCTGATGGGGAACCTCAGCGATTCGCGCTGTACCGGGGTGCAGCGGGTCGTCGAAACTCCCGGTACCGCCTGCGACGGAGCAGGCCCTCCCAGGAGGTTCCCGTGTCCAGTTCCTCTCCCACGTCCCTCTCCCGCCGCGCTCCCGCCGCCGGACCCCCGCGCGCGGGGGCGCCGCAGGCCGCCCTGCTCGTCGCCCTCAGCACGCTGGCCGTGCTCGGTGCGGTGCTCATCGCGCCGGTGCAGCCGAGCATCGCCCGCGCCTTCGCCGGCCAACCCGGTCTCGACGCGCTCGTCCCGCTGACGCTCACGGTCCCCGCCCTGGCGATCGCCCTGCTGGCCCCCGTCGCCGGTCGCGTCGTGGACCGCGTCGGGCGCGTGCGGGTGCTCACCGCCTCGCTCGTCCTCTACGCCGTCGTCGGGACGGCCCCGCTCTGGCTGGACCTGCTGCCCGCGATCGTGGCCAGTCGCGCCCTCGTCGGCATCGCGGAGGCCGGTGTCATGACGTGCTGCACGACGCTCATCGGCGACCTGTTCGAGGGGGAACGGCGCAACCGCTGCTTCGCTCTGCAGACGGTGGCGACGAGCCTGTCCGCCGTCGTGTTCATCGCCGCGGGCGGGGCGCTGGCCGCGCACGACTGGCGCACCCCGTTCTGGCTGTACGCCGTCGGGTTCCTCGGCGCCGTGCTGGTGCCCGTCCTGCTGCGCGAACCCGTCGCCGTGCGGTCCGGTCCGCTGCCCCCGCTGGACCTGCGGGGGTTGCGCGTCCCGCTGCTGGTGACGTTCGTGGGCGGGATCGTGTTCTACACCCCCGTCGTCGAGCTCTCCTTCGCCCTCGACCGGATCGGGGTGGAGTCGACCGCGACGATCGGCGCGGTGAGCGCGGCGGCCGCCGTGGCCACGTGCGTGGGGGCGGCGTCCTTCGCCCGGCTGGCCCGGCACCGGCAGCGGGGCTCACGTCCGCTGCTGCCCGTGGCCTTCGCCCTGGCCGGCGCCGGTCTCGTCGGGGTGGCGCTCGCGGGGTCGGTGCCCGCGCTGCTGGCGGGAGCGGCGGTGGCGTCGGCCGGCACGGGCCTGCTCCTGCCGGTGCTGCTGACGTGGGCCCTCGGAGGGGTCGGGACCGAGCAGCGCGGCCGGGCCACGGGCTGGTGGACCTCGGCGTTGTTCGGCGGGGAGTTCGTCTGCCCGCTGCTCGTCCTGGGGCTCGCGGACGTGCTGGGTGGGTTGCCGGCGGCCCTGGCGGCGGTCGCCGTCGCGGCGCTCGCCGTGGCCGCGGTGCTGGCCGTGGTCCGACAGCCCGCACGGCATCAACGAACGTGATGACCGGCATCGCCAAGTCGACCTTCCCTGATGCCTCCGGCGTGGCGGAGAGTGCTGCCAGGCCGCGACGCAGCGCCTCCGGGACGGCCCCGGCGCCCGCGCCGCCCACGACGCACCAGAGATGACCGTTCGAGAGGACCGTTCGATGACGAACCTGCTGGCCCACCTCGCCCACCTGGAGATCTCCTCTCCCGACGTCGACGCGTCGGTCACCTTCTTCGAGAAGGGTTTCGGTCTGCGCGAGGTCCACCGCGACGACGAGGGCAGCGCCTACCTGCGCTGCTGGGGCGACCACTACCCGTACAGCCTCGTCGTGACGCCGGGCGAGCAGCCGGCTCTGCTGACGATGGCCTGGCGCACCACGAGCGAGGACGCCGTCGAGGAGGTCGCGCGCCGCGTGGCCGCCGAGGGCGTCGAGGGCACCTGGTCGCAGGGGCGGCAGGGACACGGCCGCTCGTTCCGCTTCACGGGCCCCTACGGCCACACCATGGAGGTCTACTGGGACGTCCCGAGGCACTCGGCGCCGGCCGGGCTGGTCTCGGTGTTCCCCGACCGTCCGGAGAAGCGCTCCTCGCACGCCGCGGCGCCCCGGTTCCTCGACCACGTCACCGTCGCGGCCACCGACGTCAAGGGTTTCGCGGCCTGGTACTCGAAGGTGCTCGGGTTCCGCACCATGGCGTTCACCGAGCTCGACCACGCGCCCGTCACGGTGTTCGGCGTCCTCACGACGAACGAGAAGTCCCACGACCTCGGCTGCGTGCTGGACTCCTCCCAGCTCGGCGGTCGCGTCAACCACGTCGCGTTCTGGACCGACAGCCACCAGGAGCTCCTCGTGGCCGCGGACGTCCTCATGGAGAACGGGGTCGACATCGAGTACGGCCCGTCCATCCACGGGGTCGGGGAGCAGACGTTCCTGTACTTCCGCGAACCCGGCGGCATGCGCGTCGAGCTCAACACCGGCGGCTACCGCAACTACGTGCCGGACTGGGAGCCGAACACCTGGAAGCCGTCGATGGGGTCGAACAGCATCTACCGCAACGGCGCCATGCCGATGTCGATGACCGAGTCCTTCCCGCCGGACCCGGGTCGCCCCACCGCCACGGAGGAGGGCGTCCTGCCCGGCACCGAGGAGGCGCTGCTGAACCCGTACGCCCTCCAGGGCCAGGGCTGAGGGGGCCGTCGTGTTCCAGTACTTCCCCGGGAACTACGTGTGGAACCTCTCCGTGAACCTCGCCATGGAGATGGGGGCGCGCATCGGTGAGGTCGACACGGTCTGCCGCCCGCTCCTGGAGGCCGCCTCCCGCGGCGAGGACGCCGGCACCGCCGAGCTCATGGCGGCCTGGGAGGCGCAGGGGGACACCCTCGTCGAGCTGGCCGCCGAGGACGAGGCCGCCGGCCGCCTGCTGTCCGCGGGCCAGAAGCTGGGTCGTGCCGCGACCTACTTCCTCACGGGCGAGCGCATGCAGGCCGCCGGGCACGCCCCGCGCGTCGCGCTGTACGCCAAGTTCCGGCGGACGTTCGACCGCGGCGTCGAGCTGGCGCGGGAGAACGCCGAACGCGTCGAGATCCCCTACGAGGGGACCGTCCTGTCGGGGATCCTGACCCGGGCCCCCGGTGACGGCCCGAAACCCCTGCTCGTCATGGTGAACGGCCTGGACTCGACCAAGGAGATGCTCCACCGCACCGGTCCGGGCGCCAAGCTCGCCGCCCGCGGGGTCTCCACGCTGTCCCTGGACCAGCCGGGCACGGGGGAGGCGCTGCGGTTGCACGACCTGCACGCCGTCCCGGAGTCCGAGCGCTGGGCCAGCCCGGTCTACGAGTTCCTCGCCGCGCGCGAGGACGTGGACGCCGACCGCGTCGGCCTGCTCGGCGTCTCCCTCGGCGGGTACTACGCGCCACGGGCGGTCGCGTTCGAACCCCGCTTCGCCCTCGGCGTGGCCTGGGGCGCCAACCACGACTGGCGCGCGGTGCAGAAGGCGCGCCGCGAGCGCGAGGGTGAGCGGCCCGTGCCGCACTACTGGGACCACGTGCAGTGGGTCTGGGGCACCGAGGACCTCGACGACTTCTTCGAGGTCGCCGAACGCGTGCACCTCGACGGGGTCCTGGACCGCATCCGCGTCCCGTTCCTCGTCACCCACGGGGAGCACGACCGGCAGATCCCGCTGCGGTACGCGCACCGCACGTACGAGCAGCTCGTGAACTCCCCGGACCGTGAACTCGTGGTGTTCACCGACCGCACGGGCGGCACCGCGCACTCCAGCGTCGACAACGGGGCGGTGGCCACCGACCTCATCGCCGACTGGGTCGCCGAACGCCTCGGCGGGAGCACGTCGTGACGGCCGGACCCCTGGCGCCGGACCGCACCGACCCCGAGGGGGCGGTGGCGGCGGCCGTCACCCGCGTCTCGAACTGGGGCCGCTGGGGCGAGGACGACGTCAAGGGGACCTTGAACCTCATCACGGACGAGCACCGTCGCGCCGCGGCCGGACTCGTCCGGCGGGGGCGCGTGTTCTCCCTGGCCCAGCAGTTCTCCGTGGACGGGCCGCAGAAGGGCTGGCGTCGCCGCACCAACCCGGTGCACACCATGCTGGACACGGGGACCGACGCCGAGGCGGGGGTCCAGGGGTTCCCGCACGGCATCGGCGGCGCCGACGACGTGGTCGCGATGCCGCTGCAGTGCTCGACGCAGTGGGACGGGCTCGGGCACATCTTCGACCACGGCCGTGCCTGGAACGGCCGCCGGGCGGGGGCCGTCGTGACGTCCCTCGGTGACGGGGTGACGGGGATCGAGACGGTCGCGGCCGACTTCGCCGGCCGCGGTGTGCTGCTCGACGTCGGCCGGCTGTTCGGGGACGACCCGGCCGGGACGGGCGGGGAACTCCCGGACGGTTTCGCGATCACCCCCGAGCACCTCGACGCCACCTGCGCCGCGCAGGGCCTCGAGGTGGGGGCGGGGGACCTGCTGCTGGTCCGCACCGGCCAGTACGGCCGCGTGCTGCGCGAGGGCTGGGGTGACTACGCCGGGGGACCCGCCCCCGGGATGTCGTTCCGGACGGCCGACTGGCTGCACGCGCACGACGTCGCGGCCGTGGCGACGGACACGTGGGGCTTCGAGGTCCGACCGAACGAGTTCGACGTGGCGTTCCAGCCGCTGCACCAGGTGGTGATCCCCAACATGGGTCTGTTCGTCGGGGAGATGTGGGCGCTGGAGGAGCTCGCCGCCGACTGCGCCGCGGACGGCGTGCACGAGTTCCTCCTCGTCGCGGCCCCGCTGCCCGTCACGGGGGCGGTCGGTGCGCCCCTGAACCCGCTGGCCCTGAAGTAGTCCGACGATCCTGAGGAGGTGGGGCGATGACGCCCGCCGTTCGTTCCGTCCTCGTCGTGGGGGCCGGCGTCGCCGGTTGCGCCGCGGCCGTCCTGCTGGCCCGGTCCGGGGTGGAGGTCGAGGTCGTCGAGGCCCGGCCCGGCACGACCGACACCGGGTCCGGCATCACCCTGCAGGGCAACGCCCTGCGGGTGCTGCGCGACCTGGGGGCCTGGCCGGAGGTGTCGGCGCGCGGGTTCGCCTTCGACTCCCTGGGCCTGCGCGCCCCCGACGCGGCCGGGACGCTGCTGGCCGAGGTGCCGGACGTCCGCACGGGTGGCCCGGACCTGCCCGCGACCCTGGGCATGTCCCGGCCCGCCCTCGCGGGGATCGTGCTCGACCTCGCGGTCGAGGCCGGGGCGAGGCTGCGCCTCGGGGTCGCGGCGACCGGGCTGGAGCAGGACGCCGACGGCGTCGACGTGACGTTCTCCGACGCTGCGGCCCGCCGGTACGACCTCGTCGTCGGCGCCGACGGGATCCGCTCGTGGACGCGCCGCACCGTCGGCATCGACGCCGAACCCGAGGGCACGGGCATGGGCATCTGGCGGGTGAGCCTGCCCCGGCCCGCCGACGTCGTCCGCACCGACCTCACCTACGGGGGGCCCTGCCACATCGCGGGGTACTGCCCGACGGGGCCGGACTCGGTCTACGCCTACCTCGTCGAGGACGTGCAGGACCGTTCCGGGCTCACCCGCGCCGAGCAGGTCGAGGTCGTGCGCGGTCTCGCCTCGGCCTACCACGGGCCCTGGGACGCGCTGCGGGACAGCCTGACCGCGGACACGCCCGTGAACTACACGCGTTTCGAGACCCACCTCGTCGAGGGGCCCTGGCACCGCGGCCGCGTGGTGCTCGTCGGGGACGCCGTGCACTCCTGCCCGCCCACCATCGCGCAGGGGGCCGCGCAGGCGCTGGAGGACTCCGCCGTCCTGGCCGACCTGCTGCTGCAGGCCCCGGTGTGGGACGAGGACGTCCTGGTCCGCTACGCCGACCGACGGCGGGACCGGGCGCGCCAGGTGGTGGACGCGTCGGTGCAGATCGGGCGCTGGATGCTCGACCGCACCCCGCGCGAGCAGGCCGACGTCCCGGGGTTGCTGCGGCGCATCTCCGCTCTCGTGGAGGTGCCGGCGTGAGGTTCGCCCGGGCTCTCCTCCAGGGCCGCGAGGTCACGGCCGCCGTCGCCGGCGACCCCGGCGCCGAGGTGCTGCACGCGTTGCGGGGCACGACGACCGTCGTCGACCTGGCCGGGGGGGACCACGGCGCGGCGCGGGAGGCGACCGACTGGGCGTTGCGGTCCAGCGACGCCGTCCCGGTGTCCTCCGTCCGGTTGCTGCCCCCCGTCCAGCCGCCGTCGGTGCGCGACTTCGTCACCTTCGAGGAGCACGTCGAGGGGGTCGTCCGCAGCGTCGACGGCGCCGCCGGGGGCGGGGTGGCCCCCGAGTGGTACCAGGCGCCGACGTTCTACTTCACGAACCCGCACGGGCTCGTCGGCGCCCACGACGACGTCCCCGTCCCGCCCGGGTGCGCCGCCTTCGACTTCGAGCTCGAGGTCGCCGTCGTCGTCGGCGCCGCCGGCCGCGACGTGGACCCGGCACGGGCCGCGCGGCACGTGTTCGGCTACACCGTCCTCAACGACTGGTCGGCCCGTGACCTGCAGCGGCGCGAGATGAAGGTCAACCTCGGGCCGGCCAAGGGCAAGGACTCGGCCACGACGCTCGGGCCGTGGATCGTCACCCCCGACGAGCTGGAGGGGTTCCGCGACGAGGAAGGTTTCCTCGCCCTGCGGCTGCGGGCCTCGATCGACGGGGAGCAGGTCGGGCACGACCTGCTGTCGAACGCGGGCTGGACGTTCGAGGAGATGATCGCCTACGCCTCCCGGGGGACGTGGGTGCGTCCCGGTGACGTGCTGGGGTCGGGGACCTGCGGCAACGGCGGGTGCCTGGCCGAGCTGTGGGGACGTCGGGGCCGCCAGGACCCGCCGCCGCTGCGGCCGGGCAACGTCGTGCGGCTGGACGTGGAGGGCATCGGGAGCGTGGAGAACAGGGTGGTCGCCGGCTCGGACCTGACGGACCTGCCGGTCGTGCCCCGAGCCCGTGCCCGGTCGCGCCGGCGCGAGAGGAACGGGGGGCGGGCGGCGTGAGCAGGCTGCTGGAGAGCCCGGCGCAGGCGCTGGCCGGGGTCCTGCGCGACGGCATGACGATCGCCGTCGGCGGTTTCGGGTTGTGCGGGGTGCCGTTCGCGCTCGTCGACGCCGTGCGGGACTCCGGGGTCCGCGACCTGACGATCGTCTCGAACAACATGGGGGTGGACGGACAGGGCCTCGGCGTTCTCCTGGAGAACGACCAGGTGGTCAAGGTCCTCGCCTCCTACGTGGGCGAGAACAAGCTGTTCGCCCGGCGCTACCTCGACGGTGACCTCGACGTCGAGTTCGTGCCCCAGGGGACCCTCGCCGAACGGCTGCGCGCCGGCGGCGCCGGGATCCCCGCGTTCTACACCCCCACCGGCGTCGGGACGACCGTGGCCGAGGGGAAACCGACCGCGGAGTTCGACGGTCGCACCTACCTGCAGGAGCGCGGGATCGTCGCCGACCTCGCGCTCGTCCACGCCGCGACGGCCGACCGCGCCGGGAACCTGCGCTACCGGCTCACGGCCAGGAACTTCAACCCGCTGGTCGCCACCGCGGCACCCGTCACGGTCGTCGAGGCCGAGCGCGTCCTGGACGAGGGGGGTTTCCTGCACCCCGACGACGTCCACACCCCCGGGGTCTTCGTGACGTCGGTCGTGCGGACCGACCGCGACAGACCCGTGGAGCAACGCACGGTCCGCCGGCGCGAGGAGGTGGGCACGTGACCTGGTCGCGTGCGCAGATGGCCGCCCGCGCCGCCGCGGAGCTGCGCGACGGTGACCACGTGAACCTCGGCATCGGCATCCCCACCCTGGTGGCCAACCACCTGCCGCCCGGGGTCCGCGTCGTGCTGCAGAGCGAGAACGGCCTGCTCGGCACGGGCCCCTGGCCCTACGAGGGGGAGGAGGACCCCGACCTCGTCAACGCCGGCAAGCAGACGGTGACGATCCTGCCGGGCGGCAGCGTGTTCGACTCGGCGACGAGCTTCGGGATGATCCGTGGCGGCCACGTCGCCGTCGCCGTCCTCGGTGCGCTGCAGGTGTCGGCGTGCGGCGACCTCGCGAACTGGCAGGTGCCGGGGAAGATGGTCAAGGGCATGGGCGGGGCGATGGACCTCGTCGCCGGGACCCCGCGCGTCGTCGTCGTCATGGAGCACGTCGCCCGCGACGGGTCGCCCAAGCTCGTGCAGGAGTGCGACCTGCCGTTGACCGGGAAGGGCGTCGTGGACCGCGTCATCACCGACCGGGCGGTGTTCGACGTCACCGACGCCGGGTTGGTGCTCGTCGACGTCGCCGAGGGGGAGGACGTCGAATCCTTGCGCGCGCTGACGGGGGCCGCGTTCACGGTGGCCGGAGGCTGACCTCAGGGGATGCGGCCGGTCCACGCCGGCGTCGCGAACTTCGTGCGCACGAGCTCGCCCGCCGCGGCGAGCTCGGCCTCCGTCAGCGGCCCGTCGGTCAGCCCGTACTGGCGGCGGAACGTCGCGACCATCGAGTCGATGACCTCCTCGCGCGGCAGGCCCGTCTGCCGGCGCAGGGGGTCGACGCGCTTGGCGGCGCTGGCCAGCCCCTTGCCCGACAGCTTCTCCCGGCCGATCCGCAGGACCTGCAGCATCTTCGCGGCGTCGATGTCGTAGGACATCGTCACGTGGTGCAGGACGGTCCCGTCACCGAGCCGCTTCTGCGCCGCCCCGGCGATCTTGCCCTGGTCGGTCGTGATGTCGTTGATGGGCTGGTACCAGGCCCTGACCCCCAGGTCGCCGAGGGCGACGAGCACCCAGTCGTCGAGGAACGCGTAGGACTCGGTGAAGCTCAGGCCCTCGACGAGGGAACCCGGTGCGTAGAGCGAGTACGTGATGGTGTTCCCGGGTTCGACGAACATCGCCCCGCCCCCGGAGACCCGGCGCACGACCTCGACCCCGAGCCGGTCGGCGGCCTCGCGGTCCACCTCGTTGAGCACGGACTGGAAGCTGCCGAGGACGACGGCCGGGCTCGCCCACTCCCACACCCGCAGGGTCGGCCCGCGCCGGCCCGCGGCCACCTCCCGCGTCAGCACCTCGTCGAGGGCCATGTGCGTCAGCGGGGACTGCGGACCGGTGTGGACGAACCGCCAGTCGTGGTCGAGCCAGCCGGTGGCCCCGCCGACGGCGCGGCGGACCGTCGTCGCGACGGCCTCGGGGGTGAACCCCAGGAGCACCGCGCCGCGGGGCAGGGCCGAACGGACCCGGCCGGCGACGTCGGCCGCCTCCGCGTCGGCCGGCAACCCCGTCAGGGCCGCGTCGATCGACTCCAGGGCGTCGTCGGGTTCGAGGAAGAAGTCCCCGCTCAGCCGGACGTCGGCGAGCCGGCCGTCCCGGACGTCGAGGTCGACGACGACGAGCTTGCCGCCCGGGACCTTGTACTCACCGTGCACGGACGCAGGCTACGTCCTCAGCGCGCCCGCAGCACCGGCACGCGCCCCCCGGTCAGCCGACCAGGCGCGACCCCAGCCAGTGCCGCGGCGTCCCGAACCCGGCGAGCAGTTCCTCGGTGCGCGGGCGCAGCTTGCGGCACAGCGCGTTGACGGCGCTCGTGATGGCCTTGGCGCGCAACGTGGTCATGCGGCGGTGCTCCAGGTACCAGCCCTTCTCGGCCTCCAGCAGCGCCAGCACGTGCAGGTCGCAGACGTCGGAGAGCAGGGCCGCGACGGCCGGGTCCTCGCACCGCGCGATCGCGGCGGCGAACGCCTCGGCGACGATGCGGTCGGTGTGCGCCCGGCCGGCGAGCAGGAGGTGGTCCTGCAGGTCGTCGATGGCGGCGAAGCGCTCGCCCTCGGGCTTGCTGCGCGCCTTGCGCATGCGCTTGGCCAGCGACTCCACCACGTGCCGTTCCCGGTCGGTGAGCATCCGGATCTGCCACGCCCGGTCGTGCAGGTCGTCGGGGGCGCGGCCGGCTTCGACGACGTCCGCGACGAGCGAGGCCGCGGGGCTGCGCCCGGCGTAGGTGGAGATGAAGTCCTTCGTCGCGAAGCGGGCCATGCCCAGGGTGTCCAGGTCGGAGAACTGCTGGGCGTAGCTCGTCAGCAGGCCCTTCGCGACGAGCTGCAGCAGGACGGTGTTGTCGCCCTCGAACGTGGTGAACACGTCGGTGTCCGCCTTCAGCAGCGGCAACCGGGAGTCGGCGAGGAAGCCGTTGCCGCCGCACGCCTCGCGGCACGTCTGGATCGTCCGCGTCGCGTGCCACGTGGAGGCCACCTTCATCGCGGCCGCGTGCGCCTCGAAGGCGCGCTGGCGCGCGGAGTCGGCCTCCTCGCCCGCGAGCTGGACGCGCAGCAGCTCGTCCATCTCGCCCATGAGCTCGTCCTGCGCGAACGACAGGGCGTACGTCGTGGCGAGGGGGACCAGCAGGCGGCGCTGGTGCGCCAGGTAGTCCAGGACGGTGACCTCCTCGGACCCGCCGGGGGTCTTGAACTGCTTGCGCCCGGCGCCGTAGCGCAGGGCGATCTCCAGGGCGACCTTCGTCTGCGACTGCGCCCCGCCGGAGACGCTGACCCGGCCCTTGACCAGGGCGCCGAGCATCGTGAAGAACCGGGAGTTGGCGCTGGCGATGGGGGAGGAGTAGGTGCCGTCCTCGGCGACGTCGGCGTACCGGTTGAGCAGCGCCTCGCGGGGGACGCGGACGTGGTCGAAGGCGAGCCGGCCGTTGTCGACGCCGTTCAGCCCCATCTTCCGGCCGTCGTCACCGCGCCAGACCCCGGGCAGGTCCTGCCCGTCGCGGCGCAGCGGGACGACGAAGGCGTGCACGCCGCGCCCCTCGCCGCCGGTGAGGAGCTGGGCGAACACGACGGCGACGTCGGCGTCCTCGGCCGCCCCGCCGATGTAGTCCTTGCGGCAGGACTCCTCGGGGGTGTGCACCACGAACTCGCGGGTGGCCGGGTCGTACGTCGCGGTCGTGCCGATCGAGGACACGTCCGAGCCGTGCCCCGACTCGGTCATGCCGAAGCAGCCGACCAGTTCCAGGCGCAGCAGCGGGCCGAGGAGCTCGGCGTGGTGGCGCCCGGTGCCCAGGGCCTGCACGGCGCCGCCGAACAACCCCCACTGGACACCGGACTTGATCATGAGCGAGGCGTCGCCGAACCCGAGCATCTCGAACTGGGCGACCTGCCCACCGGGGCTGTCGCCACCGCCGTACCGGGAGGAGAACCCGAGTTCGTGACCGCCCAGCTCGGCCAGCGTGCGCAGCCGGGCGCGGGTCACGTCACGGTGCTCGGCGGTGGTCAGGTCGTGCGACGGGCTGAACAGGTGGTCCGGCGCCTCGGCCCGGAACTGCTCCTTGACGTCGGCGAAGCGGCCGTCCAGCAGGCGGCGCAGCACGTCGGTGTCCAGCGGCGCGGTCGGGTCGGCCGGTGCTGCGACGCTCGCTGCGGCGGGGGTCTCGACGGGGGTTCCTGCGGGCAGTTCGACGGTGGTCACTGAACCTCCTCCGGGGTCAGGACGGCCTGCAGGCCGCCCCAGGCGAGTTGCGTGAGATCGGCGACGAGCGTGTCGGCGGGGACGCGGTCGGGGGTGGAGATCCACCGGTCCGCGGCGGTGCGGATCATCGCGATGACCCCGTGCGCCAGGACGTCCGCGGAGGCTCCGCGGGCGCCGCCCACCCGCAGGTGCGCGGTGATGGTGCGGGCGGTCTCGGCGGCGATCGTGCCGGAGATCCGCTGGACGGGGTCGGTGGTGAGGGGGCGTTCGAGGAAGGGGTGCGAGACGACGAACCGGTAGACCTCCGGGTCGGCCTCCACCATCCGCACGTAGGCGCCGATGATCGCGACGAGGCCGGCGCGGGGGTCGTCGGCGCTGTCGACGGCCCGGGACAGTTCGCGCAGGATGCGCGCGTTCACCCGCTCGGCGACGGCGAGGTAGAGGTCCTCCTTGTCCGCGAAGTGGCGGTACAGGACGGTCTTGCTCGTGCCGGCGGCGGCGGCGACCTCGTCCATCCCGACCCCGGCCCCCTTGGCCGTGATGGCCCGCAGGGCGGCGGTCACGAGCTCCTCGCGCCGGCGACGGCGGTGCTCGGCCCAGCGGGTCCGGCGCCCGTCCTCGGTCGCGACGGCTGCGACGGCGGTGCCGTCCTCGATGACCTCCACTCCTCGACGGTACCTCGCACTCCGGGTATCGGGTACCCGGAGTACCTGTTAACTTCGGAGGACTTCGCCCACTCGGACCGCAGGGAGACCCGTGACACGCAGAGCCGCGATCGTCGGAGGCAACCGCACACCGTTCGTCCGCGCCGGACGGCGGTACGCGCACGTCTCGGCGCAGGACCTGCTCGTGGCCGCCCTCGACGGGCTCGTCGCCCGCTACGGCCTGGCCGGGGAGCGCCTGGGGGAGGTCGTCGCCGGGGCCGTCCTCAAGCACAGCCGCGACCTCAACCTCACCCGCGAGGCCGTCCTCTCGACGGCCCTGGACCCGGCCACCCCGACGTACGACGTCCAGCAGGCGTGCGCGACGGGCCTGGAGACGGCCGTCCTCGTCGCCAACAAGATCGCCCTCGGCCAGATCGAGGCGGGCATCGCCGGGGGCACCGACTCGGCGTCCGACGCGCCCATCGCCGTCGACGACGGCCTGCGCCGCGTGCTGCTGGAGCTGTCCCGCGCCCGCACCGCCGGGCAGCGGCTGGCGGCCGTCGCGAAGCTGCGCCCGGGGCAGCTGCGCCCGCTCCCGCCGCGCAACGCCGAGGCCCGCACGGGGCTGTCGATGGGCGAGCACGCGGCGCGCACCGCCCTGGCGTCCGGCGTGACCCGCCAGGCGCAGGACGAGCTGGCCCTGGCCAGCCACCGCAACCTCGCCGCCGCGTACGAGCGCGGGTTCTTCGACGACCTGCTGACGCCCTACCTCGGGGTCCGCCGGGACGACCTGCTGCGCCCGGACACCACGCTGGAGAAGCTGGCCGCGCTGAAGCCGGTGTTCGGGCGCGACCTGGACGGCGAGGCGACGATGACGGCGGGCAACTCCACCCCGCTGACCGACGGCGCGGCCGCCGTCCTGCTGGCCTCCGACGAGTGGGCCGCCCAGCGCCGGCTGCCCGTCCTGGCCCACCTGCTGGACGCCGAGACCGCGGCGGTCGACCACGTGCACGGGGAGGGTCTGCTCACCGCCCCCGTCGAGGCGGCCCCGCGCCTGCTCGCCCGGCACGGTCTGAGCCTGGGTGACCTCGACCTCGTGGAGGTGCACGAGGCGTTCGCCTCGACGGTCCTCGCCACGCTCTCCGCGTGGGAGGACAGGGGGCTGGGCGCCGTCCCGCGCGAGAAGCTCAACGTGGCGGGGTCCTCGCTGGCCACCGGCCACCCGTTCGCGGCGACGGGGGCCCGCCTGCTCGCGACCACCGCGAAGCTCCTGCACGAGCGCGGCGGTGGCCGGGCGCTCATCTCCGTCTGCGCCGCGGGCGGTCAGGGCATCGTCGCGCTGGTGGAAGCCTGATGGCCGGCGCGAGCGGCGGCGACCCGTACGGCGCCTTCGTCCGCACCGGGCCCGGGAAGTTCCTGGCGGCCCGCACCGGCCTGCCGCGGCCTCCGCGCCTGCGCCGGTACGAGGAGGGGCAGGACCTGCTGACCGGTCCCGCTCTCGTCACCGGGCTCACCGGAGCCACCCACGTCGACGCCGTCCGCGACGCGCTGCGGTCCGCCGGGGCGGAGTTCGACGACGCGGGGACCGGGAGCCCGGGGGCCCTGGTCGTCGACGCGTCCGGGCTGCGGACCGTCGACCAGCTCGCCGGGCTCCTCGCCACCGCTGCGGACTTCAAGCGCACCCGCGGCCGGGTCCTCGTGCTGTCCGCCGTCCCGTCGGACGTGGCGGACCCCGAGGGACGCGCCGTCCAGCAGGGACTGGAGGGTTTCGTCCGCAGCCTCGCCAAGGAGGCCCGCGGCGGCACGACCGTGAACCTCCTGCGCGTCGCCGAGGGGGCCACGTCCGCCCTGCGCAGCGCGGTGGAGTTCTTCTGCTCGGCCCGTTCCGCCTACGTCGACGGTCAGCCGATCGTCGTCGGGCCCGGGGAGCCGCACCCCGTGCGGGACCACCGCGTCGCCGTCGTCACCGGTGCGGCGCAGGGGATCGGCGCGGCCACGGCCGAGGTGCTGGCCCGGTCCGGGCACCACGTCGTCTGCGTCGACATCGCCGCCTCCGGGCAGAAGCTCGCCACCGTCGCCAACCGCGTCGGCGGGTCGACGCTGCACCTGGACGTCACGGCCGACAGCGCCCCGCGGACGCTCGCCGAGCACCTCGCCGACCGGTTCGACGGTGCCGACGTCGTCGTGCACAACGCCGGCATCACCCGTGACCGCTCGTTCGTCAACCTCGACGAGGCCGCCTGGGGTTCCGTGCTCGCCGTGAACCTCGGTGCGCCGATCCGCCTCACCACCGCCCTCCTGGACCACCCCGGGGCCCTGGCGCCGGGGGCGCGGTTCGTGTGCCTGTCCTCGATGAACGGCATCGCCGGGGCCAAGGGGCAGACGAACTACGCGACGAGCAAGGCGGGTCTGGTCGGGCTCGTCCAGGCGCTCGCCGGTCCGCTGTCCGAACGGGGTTTCGCCGTCAACGCCGTGGCGCCCGGTTTCATCGAGACCCCGATGACGGCCGCCATGCCGCCCGTCCCGCGCGAACTCGGTCGGCGGACCTCCAGCCTGCAGCAGGGCGGCCTGCCGGTCGACGTCGCCGAGACGATCGCCTGGCTGGCCCGGCCCGACGCGGCGGGCGTGGACGGCCAGGTGCTGCGCGTGTGCGGCCAGAACCTCCTGGGGGCGTGATGGACACCCGCGAACTCACCGCGCCACCGTCCTTCCCGGCGCTCTACGCCCGGTCCCTGCTGCACCGGCCCACCCGGCGGCTGGACTTCCCCCGCACCCGGGTCGTGCTGCGGGACCAGCGCTTCGACCCCGGCCGGCTGACGGAGTTCTGCCGCCTCACGGGGTTCCCCGTCCGGGACGAGGTGCCGCTGCCGTTCCCCCAGGTCGCGGGTTTCGGCCTCCAGGTCGACCTCATGGTCCGCGAGCCGTTCCCCTTCTCCGTCGTGGGCGTCCTGCACGTGCAGCAGGAGTTCGAGCAGACGCGCGCGATCGGCGTCGGCGAGCGGTTCGACCTGTCCGTGCGGGCGGTCGGGATGCTCCCGCACCGCCGCGGGGCGACCGTCGAGCTGCGCACCGAGCTCACCGTCGCCGGACAGCGGGCCCCCGTCTGGACCGGGCGGAGCCGGTACCTCGCCCGGGGCGTGGACTGGCCGGGGATCCCGCGCGACGCCGCCCGGCTGGACGCCCCGGCGGGCCAGGGGACGCTCTGGCGCGTCCCCGCCGACCTCGGCCGCCGGTACGGCGCCGTCAGCGGGGACCTGAACCCCGTCCACGTCTCCCCGCTCACCGCCCGCGCGTTCGGGTTCCGCCGGGCCATCGCGCACGGCATGTGGACCGCCTCCCGTGCCCTGGCCGACCTGGGCGGTCCGGCCCTCGGGGCCGCACGGTACGAGGTGGACTTCGGATCCCCCCTGCACCTGCCGTCCACCGTCCGGCACGTCGCGCGGCGCGAGGGCGACGGGTGGAGCAGCGCCGTCCGCAGTCGGGACGGGAGCAAGGTGCACCTGGCGACCCGGCTGCGCTGACCCGCCTCCCGGTGCAGCGCCGGTCTCGGGCAGGCTGGGCCCGGGACCGGGCAGCACGGCGTGGTCCTCGGACGGGGGGCACGGATGACGGCGGACCGCGGGGTGGACCCCGTGCTGGTGCTGGGCGGGCGCAGCGAGATCGGGCTCGAGGTGGCCGACCGGCTCGTGCGCGCCGGCGCCCGGACGGTCGTCCTGGCTGCACGCCGGTCCGGTGAGCTGACCGCCGAGACCGCTCGGTTGGAGGACCTCGGCGCCACCGTCGAGACGGTGGAGTTCGACGCCGACGACCTGCCGTCGCACGGGCCGCTGCTCGCCGACCTCGTCGCCCGGCACGGTGCGCTGGACGTGGTCGTCGCGTTCGGGGTCCTCGGGGACCAGGACCGCGCCGAGCGCGACGTCGCGCACGCCCTCGCCGTCGTGCACACCGACTTCGTCGCGCAGGTCAGCGTCGTGTCCCACCTGGCGCGCCTGTTGCGGCCCCTGCGCGGTGGGCGGCTCGTCGTGTTCTCCTCCATCGCCGGGGCCCGGGTGCGGCGCGCGAACTACGTCTACGGCTCGGCCAAGGCCGGCCTGGACGGGTTCGCCTCCGGCCTCGCGGACGCGCTCCACGGCAGCGGGGTCCGGCTGCTGCTCGTCCGGCCGGGGTTCGTCGTCGGCCGGATGACGGCGGGGATGTCGCCGGCGCCGCTCGCCAGTACGCCCGCCCAGGTGGCCGACGCCGTGGCCGCCGGGCTGGCCGCGGGTCGGGAGGTGGTGTGGGTGCCGGGGGCCTTGCGCGCGCTGGCCGCGGCCATGGCCGTCACCCCGCGGTCGGTGTGGCGGCGCGCACCCCGGTGAGTTTCGCCGCGCGGTGCTGCTGAGCCGTGCCTAGCGTGAGTGGCATGGATCTCGAACTCGCGGGACGCGTCGCCCTGGTCACGGGCGGCGATTCCGGTATCGGTTGGCACACAGCGCGTCTGCTCCTGGAGGAGGGCGCGAAGGTCGCGATCACCGACGTGGACGCGGACTCGCTGGAGGCGGCGGCGGCGAAGCTGCCCGGGGACGTCCTCGCCGTCGCCGCGGACCTGACCGACCCCGACGACGTCGCCCGGTTGCACCGCGAGGTCGTCGTGGGCGTGGGTGACCCCGACGTCCTCGTCCACGCCGCGGGCGTCACCGGCGCTCAGGGGCTCTTCCACGAGATCGACGAGGAGGGCTGGCGCTCCACCCTCGAGATCGACTTCTTCTCCGCCGTCCGGGTGGTCCGCACGTTCCTCGACGGGATGCGCGGCAAGGGCTGGGGGCGGATCGTCCTGCTCGCCTCCGAGGACGCCGTCCAGCCGTACTCCGACGAACTGCCGTACTGCGCGGCCAAGGCCGCGGTGCTGAGCCTGGTCAAGGGGTTGTCGAAGACGTACGGCGGTGAGGGGATCCTCGTCAACGCCGTGTCCCCGGCGTTCATCTCCACCCCGATGACCGACAAGATGATGGAGAAGCGCTCCTCCGAACTCGGGGTCAGCGTCGAGGAAGCCATCACCAGCTTCCTGGACGAGGAACGCCCGTTCATGGAGCTGAAGCGGCGCGGGGAACCGGAGGAGGTCGCCGCGGTCATCGCGTTCCTGGCCTCCGAACGGGCCAGTTTCGTCAACGGCAGCAACTACCGCGTCGACTCCGGGTCCGTCGCCACCATCTAGGCTCGGGTGCGTGAGCCAGCCCGTCACCGTCTCCGAACGTCTCGACGCGCTGCCGTTCACCTCCCGGCACCGCCGTCTGCTGCTGGGGTCGGGGGTGGGCTGGGCGCTCGACGCCTTCGACGTCGGTCTCGTCGCCTACGTCCTCCTCGCGCTCAGGATGCAGTGGAACCTCACCGCCACCGAGCAGTCCTGGATCGCCTCGGTGGGGTTCGCCGGGATGGCGCTCGGGGCGACGCTCGGTGGTCTGCTGGCCGACCGCATCGGCCGCCGGCAGGTGTTCGCCCTCACGCTGCTCGTCTACGGCCTGGCCACCGGCGCCGCCGCGTTGTCCTGGTCGCTGGCGGCCCTGCTCGTGTTCCGGTTCCTCGTGGGTCTCGGGCTCGGCGCCGAACTGCCCGTCGCCTCCACGCTGGTGAGCGAGTTCGCCCCGCGCCGCATCCGCGGCCGGGTCGTCGTGGTGCTCGAGGCGTTCTGGGCCGTGGGCTGGACGCTGGCCGCCCTCGTGGGTTTCTGGCTCGTCCCCACCTCCGACGACGGGTGGCGGTGGGCCCTCGCGCTGGGTGCGCTTCCGGCGCTGTACGCCGTGGTCGTGCGGTGGGGGTTGCCGGAGTCCGTGCGGTTCCTGCTGTCGCGGGGGCGGACCGGGGAGGCTGCGCGGGTCGTCCGGGAGTTCGAGGCGGCGGCGGGGCGGGCCTCGGACGCCCCGCTGGTGCCGGACCCGCCCCCGGTCGCGGGGCGGGGCATCTGGTCGGGGGGTCTGCGCCGCCGGACGGCCGGGTTGTGGATCGTGTGGTTCTTCGTGAACTTCAGCTACTACGGCGCCTTCACCTGGATCCCGAGCCTGCTCCTGGACGACGGGTTCACCCTCGTCCGGTCCCTGGAGTTCACCCTCCTCATCACCCTCGCCCAGCTGCCGGGGTACGCGGTGGCGGCAATCCTCGTCGAGACGTGGGGCCGGCGCCGGACGCTGTCGGTGTTCCTGCTGGGCTCGGCGGTCTCGGCCCTCGCCTACGCGGGTGCCGACACCCCGGGCTCGATCCTCGCGGCGGGGATGGCCCTGTCGTTCTGCAACCTCGGGGCGTGGGGGGCGCTGTACGCCGTGACGCCCGAGGTGTACCCGACGAGCGTCCGCGGGCGCGGCACCGGCGCGGCGGCGGGGTTCGGGCGGATCGCCTCGATCCTCGCGCCGCTGTCGGTGCCGTTCCTGTCCGACGGCGGCGGGAGGCCCCTCGTGTTCGTGGTGTTCGGCGTCGCGTTCGCCGTGGCGGCGTCGGCGAGCTTCCTGCTGCCCGAACGGCGTGGGCTGGCCCTGGACTGACCCCGCGGGTCAGACGTCGACGCGGTACGTCAGGTCGAGCTCGTCGCCCGGCAGGCCGCGGATGCCCCAGTCGTGGCGCGGGGGTTCCAGGACCACGACCTCCAGGTCCACCGGGTCCAGGTCGAGCTGGGCCTGCGCGTCGGCGAACAGGCGCCGCAGGAACGCCTTCTTCGTCGCCACGCTGCGGCCGGGGAACATGACGACCTCGACGACCGTGTACCGGTGCGTCCGGCCCTCGGGGGTGGGGAAGTCCTCGGGGTCCATCGGGAAGAACCGGTGGAAGCGCTTCGCCTCCGGCAGGCCGAGGACCTCCACGGCGGCGCGGTGCAGCAGGTCGGACAGTCCTGCGCGTGCGGGGCGCAGCACGTCGGCCCGGCCGTAGACCTTGAACTGGGCCACAGCGCCTGCCTCAGCGCCGCACCAGGCCGGCGGCGGCCTCGGTCTCGAGGGCGGCGAGGTCGACGAGCAGGCTGGCCTCCCCGTGCAGGCGGTCGCTCAGGGCGCTGGTGCCCGGCGACAGCAGCGTGAGGTCACCGCGCTCGGCGAGGTCGGCGAAGATGCCGTCGTTGCTCACGACGACGAACTCCACCGGGTCCGGCACCTTCCGGGCCGCGGCGAGCAGCGCCAGGTCGGCGACGTCGGCCCCGTCCGGCACGGCCTGCGCCCGGTCGGCGAACTCCTCCAGCCACGGCCGGGACCGCGCGACCGCGCCCACCTGCCCGGCGAGGGCGACGCGGTCGGCCTGGCGGGCCAGGTCGAGGACGACCGACAGGCGGGCCCGCAACCGCGCCGGGCCGGCGCGCAGGTTGTCGAGGTCGACGAGCAGGACCCGGGTGGCGCCCTGCCCGGCCCACACGGGGTAACCCGCGACGAGTTCGCGCAGGGCGTCGCTCAGCGGGTCCGGCCCCGGTCGCACCACCTCCGCGGCGGGCACGTCCTCGAGGCGGAACCACTCGTAGTCGGCGTACTCGCCCGGTCCGCCGCCCAGTCCCATGCCCCCAGGTTCCCACTCCCGGGGTGGTGGTGGGGGCAGGGGTGCCGGGCGGTCACCAGCCGCGTTCTCGCCACTGCGCCAGGTGGGGGCGTTCGGCGCCGATCGTCGTGGGCGCGCCGTGGCCGGGGTGCACGACGGTGTCGTCGGTCAGGACGTCGAACAGCCGTTCCGTCACGTCGGTGAGCAGTCGCGTGAACCTGGCGGGGTCGCCGGAGGTGTTCCCCACCCCGCCGGGGAACAGCGAGTCGCCCGTGAAGACGTGGTCGGGGCCGTCGGGGTCGCGCAGCAGCAGGGCGACGGACCCGGGCGTGTGGCCGCGCAGGTGGACGACCTCGAGCAGCACGTCCCCGACGCGCAGCACGTCACCGTGCTCGAGCCGCTGCTGCACCGGCAGCGGCAGCTCGTCGGCGTCCTCGGTGCCCGCGGCGGTCCGCGCCCCGGTGGCCTCGACGACGGCGGCGAGCGCGCCGACGTGGTCGTGGTGGCGGTGGGTGGTGACGACGACGTCGAGGGCCTCCTCGACGAGCGCCAGCAGCGTCTCGGGTTCGGCCGCCGCGTCGACGAGGAGCCGGCGCCCGGTGCTGCGGCACTGCACGACGTAGGCGACGTTGTCCATCGGGCCGACGTGGGCCTCGTCGAGGACGGCGGTGGCGGTGGTGGTGGCCATGGCGTGACGCTACCGAGCCGTCCGGGGCGGGGGAGCCGGGCTGGTCGTCAGGACGGGTGGACCACGCGGACCGGGGCCTGCTCGCGCAGGTCGACCACGGCCGGGGGCCGGACGGTCCCGGCGCCGTGGGCGGGCCAGCGCCGTGCCAGGGCGACGGCGAACGCCATCGTGCACAGCCCGTAGAAGACCGCGCGCGCCGCCTCGCCCTGCGCGGCGAACCCGCCCGTCATCGCGAGGCAGCCGAGCGCGCCGATGAGGTGCACGAGGTCCATGAACGACTTCCAGACGGCCACGGCTCCATGCTCGCCCGCCACCGGTCCGGTCGCAGCCGGTCGCGGTGCGTGGCGCCGGACTCCACCGTCGTGGTCCACCCGACCTGACGCTCGGTTCTACGACGTGACGCTCGGTGAGTAGGGGGTGGGCCGTCCCCCCCCCCCGGATCGGCCTGGACCCCGGACGCCGGCGTGCACGTCTCGCGCATCTTCGCCAAGCTCGGGGCATCGTCCCGCGTCGAAGCGGTCTCGACCGGTCCGCGCAGCGCGATCCCGACCGGCCGGGGCCACGACGACGAGCGACGGCGATCGACCCCCGGACGGAGGAGCCGCCGTGCACCGCAACGCAGTCGCCGTGGCCCGCGCGTTGCGCGAGGCCGGGGCCGAGGGGGAGGTGGTCGAGCTCACCGCCTCCGCACGGACGGCGGTCCAGGCCGCGCAGGCGCTCGGTTGCCCCGTCGGGGCCATCGCCGACAGCCGGGTGTTCCTCGCCGACGGCGAGCCGGTGCTCGTCCTGACCAGCGGCGCTCACCGCGTCGACGTCGACGCGACGGCCGCGGCCCTGGGGGTCTCCGAACTCGCCCGGCCCAAGGCGCCCGCCGTGCGGGCCGCGACGGGTCAGCCCGTCGGCGGGGTGTCGCCCGTGGGGCACCCCCGCCACCTGCGCACCGTGATCGACGTCGACCTGCTGCGCTACGACGTCGTGTGGGCCGCGGCGGGCACCCCGCACGCCGTGTTCCCCACGAGCTTCGCCGAGCTCGTCCGCCTGTGCGACGCCGAACCCGCCCACGTCGGCTGACGCGGGCGGGTCCGAGCCGACCGCCTCGCTGGCTCAGTCGGTGCCGAACTCCATGGCCGCGCGGTCGAGCAGTTCGTCCCCGGCGCTCTCCCCGCGCGAGGCGATGGCCTGCGCGCCACCGGCTTCCAGCGCCCCGATGAGGCTGACCTGGGCGTTGCCCACCATCCCCAGGCCCGCGTACTGCTCGAGCTTGGACCGCGAGTCGGCGATGTCGAGGTTGCGCATGGTCAGCTGGCCGATGCGGTCGACGGGCCCGAAGGCGGAGTCCTCGGTGCGTTCCATCGACAGCTTGTCCGGGTGGTAGCTGAACGCCGGCCCGGAGGTGTCGAGGATCGAGTAGTCCTCCCCGCGCCGCAGGCGCAGCGTGACCGACCCGGTGACGGCGTTGCCGACCCAGCGCTGCAGCGACTCGCGCAGCATGAGCGACTGCGGGTCCAGCCAGCGGCCCTCGTACATGAGGCGACCCAACCGGCGGCCCTCGTTGTGGTAGCTCGCGACGGTGTCCTCGTTGTGGATCGCGTTGACGAGGCGCTCGTAGGCCGCGTGCAGCAGCGCCATGCCCGGAGCCTCGTAGATGCCGCGCGACTTGGCCTCGATGATGCGGTTCTCGATCTGGTCGGACATGCCCAGGCCGTGCCGGCCGCCGATGGCGTTGGCCTCCAGGACGAGGTCGACCGCGCTGTCGAAGGACGCGCCGTTGATGCGCACGGGGCGGCCCTGCTCGAACTCGACGGTGACGTCCTCGGCGGCGACCTCGACCGCGGGGTCCCAGAACCGCACGCCCATGATCGGTTCGACGAGTTCCACGCCGACGTCGAGGTGCTCCAGGCGCTTGGCCTCGTGGGTGGCGCCCCAGATGTTCGCGTCGGTGGAGTAGGCCTTCTCGGTGCTGGCCCGGTAGGGCAGGTCCCGGGCCTGCAGCCACTCCGACATCTCCTTGCGGCCGCCGAGCTCGGTGACGAACTCCGCGTCGAGCCAGGGCTTGTAGATGCGCAGGGCCGGGTTGGCCAGCAGGCCGTAGCGGTAGAACCGCTCGATGTCGTTGCCCTTGTAGGTGGAGCCGTCACCCCAGATCTGGACGTCGTCCTCGAGCATCGCGCGCACGAGCAGCGTGCCGGTGACGGCGCGGCCCAGCGGGGTGGTGTTGAAGTAGGCGCGGCCGCCGGAGCGGATGTGGAACGCGCCGCAGGTCAGGGCGGCCAGACCCTCCTCGACGAGGGCGGCGCGGCAGTCGACGAGCCGGGCCAGCTCGGCCCCGTAGGCCTCGGCGCGGCCGGGGACGGAGGCGATGTCGGGTTCGTCGTACTGGCCGATGTCCGCGGTGTAGGTGCAGGGCACGGCGCCCTTCTCCCGCATCCAGGCGACGGCGACGGAGGTGTCGAGACCGCCGGAGAAGGCGATGCCGACGCGCTCGCCGGCGGGCAGGGAGGTGAGCACCTTGGACATGCGGAACAGTATGCACACTAGTGCATGAACATGCAAAGCCGGTGAGGTGGGCTCCCGCCAGCGTGCCACCCGTGAGGCCCCGGACGGGCAGGAGCGGGACGACGCCGTCCGGAGTCGGGACCGGAGCGGGCGCCGACGCCCGTCCGGCCGGGTCCCGACGATGCTCGTGGGGGGTCCCTCAGATCCCCTTCCCGGGGTTGAGGATCCCGAGCGGGTCGAACACCGCCTTGATGCCGCGCTGCAGCCCCAGGGAGTCCTCGCCGAGCTCCCGGGCCAGCCACGTCCGCTTCAGCAGCCCCACTCCGTGCTCGCCCGTGAGGGTCCCGCCGAGCTCCAGCGCCAGGTCGAACACCGCGCACGCCGCGTCCCACGGCGGGCCCTCGGTGACGGTGCCGCCGCGCTCGACGACGACGATCGGGTGCAGGTTCCCGTCGCCCGCGTGCGCGATCGTCGCGATCCGCACCCCGGTGCGCGCGGAGATCGCCTGGATGCCCGAGACGGCGGCGGCGAGCTGGGAGCGGGGGACCGCGACGTCCTCGATGAACACGTCACCGGTGGCCTCCAGCGCCGGCAGCCCCGCGCGCCGGGCGGCGAGCAGCTCCTCGGCCTCGACGGGGTCGGTGGTCGCCCGCCACGACGACGCGAACGGGCCGACGACCTCGGCCACGGCGTCGATGTCGGCCCGGGCGCCCCGGCCGTCGCACTGCACGACGAGCGCCGCGGCCCCCAGGGAGCGCAACGAGGACCCGCGGGCGGCGTCGACGGCCTCCAGCGTCACCGCGTCGACCAGTTCGAGGACGGACGGTTGCAGTCGCGCGGCGGTGATCGCGGCCGCGGCGGCCGCGGCGGCCACGACGTCGTCGAAGTGCGCCGCGAGCGTCGCCGTCTCCAGGGGTTTCGGGCGCAGCCGCAGCGTGGCGCCGACGACGACGGCCAGCGTCCCCTCCGACCCCACCACGAGCCCGGTGAGGTCGTACCCGGCGACGCCCTTGACCGTCTGCCGGCCGGTCGAGACCCGGCGGCCGTCGGCCAGCACGAGGTCGAGGCCGAGGACGGCCTCGCGCGTCACGCCGTACTTCGCGCAGCGCAGGCCGCCCGCGTTCGTGGCGATGTTGCCGCCGATCGTGCAGTACGCGGCGCTCGCCGGGTCCGGGGCGTAGAACAACCCGTGCTCGGCCGCGGCGGCGTCCAGGTGCGCGGTGATCACGCCCGGTTCGACGACCGCGACCTGGTCCTGCGGGCGCAGGTCCACGATCCGGTCCATGCCGGACAGGTCGAGGACGACCTCACCGGCGCTCGCGCTCGCCCCGGCGGCCAGGCCGGACCCACCGCCCCGGGTGACGACCGGGGTGCGGTGCGCGCTCGCCCAGCGCAGGGTGTCGACGACGTCCTGGACGTCCCGGGCGCGCACGACCCCGTGGGGGAGGGTGGCGGGACGGTGGCCCGAGCGGTCGGTGGCGACGGCGTCCCGGGCGGCCTCGTCCGTCAGCAACCCGGGCAGCAGGTCGGGGAGCGTGCTCACGCGACCCCCTCCACGATCGGCCCACCCGCGGCGGGAACCGGTGGGGTGCAGTGCTTCACGACCTCGGCGAGCGGCAGGTCCAGCGCGTCCGCGAGCGCCACCACGGTGAAGAACGCCGGCGTCGGGACCCGGCCGGCCTCGATCTTGCGCAGCGTCTCGGCGGGGACACCGGACAGCGCCGACACCTGGGGGACCGTGCGGTCGCCGCGGGCGGCGCGGAGCAGTTCGCCGAGGCGGCGGCCGCGGGCGCGCACCTCGTCGGGCAGCGGGGGACGGACCATGACGTGATAGTAATACCGGGATACTTTTACCAGGAGGTTCTCGTGGTGGAACTCAAGACCCCGGGCGAGGTCGAGGCCATGCGCGCCGCCGGCCGCGTCGTCGGCCAGGCCCTCGTCGCCGTGCGCGAGGCCGCCGCGGTGGGCGTGCGGCTCGACGAGCTCGACGCCGTCGCGCGCGAAGTGATCTTCGGAGCCGGTGCGACGTCGCCGTTCCTCGGCTACCAGCCGCGCTTCGCCGACTCCCCGTTCCCCGGCGTCATCTGCGCCTCCGTGAACGACGCGGTGCTGCACGGCATCCCGGGGCCCTATGCCCTCCGGGACGGCGACCTGCTGAGCGTCGACTGCGGCGCGGTCCTCGACGGCTGGGCGGGGGACTCCGCCACCACGTTCAGCGTCGGGAGGGCCAGGCCCGAGGACGAATCCCTCGTCGCCGTCACCCGCGAGGCGCTCGCCGCCGGCATCGCCGCAGCCGTGCCCGGGAACAAGGTCGGGGACGTCTCGGCCGCCATCGGGGCCGTCGGCCACGCCCACGGCTGCGGCGTGAACACCGAGTTCGGCGGGCACGGCGTCGGCCGCACCATGCACGAGGACCCCTCCGTCCCCAACGACGGGCGGGCCGGCCGGGGGCTGACGCTGAAACCCGGCCTCGTCGTCGCGATCGAACCCTGGTTCACCGCCGGGGGGAACCCGGAGTACCGCACCGACCCCGACGGCTGGACGATGCGCAGCGCCGACGGCAGCCGCGGCGCGCACGAGGAGCACACCGTCGCCGTGACGGCCGACGGCCCCGTCGTCCTGACCCTGCCGTGACCTCCGCTGTGGAGTCCCCCCGAACCGCCCGCGGACGCTGATCGCCGCACCGGCCGGGCCCCGGGAACCGTCCCTCAGCCGCCCGGGGTCCACTCCGCCGCGCCGTCCCCGGCCGTCACCGTGAACCGGGTGGCCCCGGCCGGGTCGGTGGTGGTCGTCAGCGCCCCGTCCGCACCCGTCGAGACGTACCCGGCGTCCGCCCGCAGCGTCGGGACCCCGCGGTCCGGGCCGTCCTGGGCCAGCCACCACCCCCCGCCCCCCGCCACGACGACCAGCGCCACTGCGGCGACGCGCGTCGTCCGGGCCCGCCGGCGGCGCAGGTCACCCCGGCGCACCACCTCGGCGGCCGAGGGGAGCCGGGCCCCCTGCGCGGCCTCGTGCGCGGCCCGCTCGATCCGCTCGCCCGTCCCGTCACCCGTCACGTCGTCCCTCCTCGTCTCGGGTCCTCCTGCAGGTGCTCGCGCATCGCCGTGCGGCCCCGCGACAGCCACGCCTCCACGGTGCCGACGGCCACGTCGAGCTCGTCAGCGATCTCGGCGACGGACCGGTCGGCGAGGTGGTGCAGGACGACCGCCTGCCGTCGGCGCACGGGCAGCTCCCGCAGGGCGGCGACCAGCGCCACGTGGTCGGGGCCCAGCCCCGGCAGCGGAGCGTCCTCGTGGGCCCGGCGCTGCGCGACCAGCCGGTTGCTCAGCCTGCGCCACCGGCCGATCGCCACGCGGTGGGCCACGGTCCGCACCCACGCCTCGGGCGAGTCGGCCCGGCTCACGGTCGACCAGCGCTGCCAGGCCCGCGCGAACGCCTCCGCGACCGCGTCCTCGGACGCCGCGAAGTCCCCGGTGGAGAGGTGCACGTGCCCCAGGACGCGTCGTGAGCTGGTGCGGTAGAACGCCTCGAACGCTTCGGCTCCGTCCACCACGACCTCCCTCACGGTCTTGCCCGTCCGGGCGCCGGCCCGGTGCTGGACGTCTCCACGATGACCTCCCGATCGGGCCGGGACCGTCCCCGCCCTCGCCCCACACGACCGCTGGGGGCCCCGGCCGGTTGCACCCGGTCACCGGCGGCCGGTCCACTGGTGGCGTGCAGGAGCTCACGACGGCGAGGTTGCGGCTGCGGGCGTTCGCCCCCGGCGACGAGGCCGCCGTGCACCGGTACGCCGGCGACCCGGAGGTCTGCCGGTACGTGACCTGGGGTCCCAACTCGCCCGGGGACACCCGCCGCTTCGTCGCCGACGCCGTCCGCGCGGCGCAGCGGGACGGGGAGCGGGGCCCCTGGACGTGGGCGGTGGTCCTCGACGGGGAACTGGTCGGGACCGTCGGGCTGACGGTGACCAGCCCGGAGAACGCCCGGGGCGAGCTGGGGTACGTGCTGCGCCGGGACCGCTGGGGCGGGGGCACCACGACGGAAGCGGCCGCCGCCGTCCTCGGGTTCGCGTTCGGTCCGGCGGGCCTGGCGCGGGTCGAGGCGACCTGCCGCCCGGAGAACACCGGATCGCGGCGGGTCCTGGAGAAGATCGGGATGCAGCGCGAGGGTCTGCTGCGCTCGCACGTCGTGGTCCGCGGCCGGCGGTGCGACAGCCTCCTGTTCGCCGCGGTCCGCTGACCTCCCCGGGGGCCCGTGCCATGCTCGGCACCGTCGTCCGGCGACCACCCGCACCACCCGTACCACCCGATGAGGAGCCCCACCGTGCACGCAGCGTTTCTGCCCGGGAACCGCGAGGTCGACCTGCGGGAGGTCCCCGACCCCAGCCCCGGCCACGGCCAGGTCGTCGTCGCGGTGCGCGCCTCGACGATCTGCGGGTCGGACCTGCGCGCCATCTACCGCGAGCACCTCGGTGAGGGACCGGAGGCCTACCAGGGCGTCGTCGGCGGGCACGAACCCGCCGGCCGCGTCGTCGCCGTCGGGTCCGGGGTGGACCGGATCGGTGTCGGCGACCGCGTCGTCATCTACCACATCAGCGGCTGCGGGCAGTGCGACGACTGCCGTCGCGGGTACCAGATCAGTTGCAGTGCACCGGCTCGCGCCGCCTACGGCTGGCAGCGCGACGGAGGGCACGCCGATCTGCTGCTCGCCGAGGAACGTGACCTGCTCGTCCTGCCCGACGCGCTGACGTTCCTCGACGGCGCGTGCGTCGCCTGCGGTTTCGGGACGGCCTACGAGGCGCTGTGCCGGCTCGCGGTCTCCGGCCGGGACCGGTTGCTCGTCACCGGGCTCGGACCGGTCGGGCTCGCCGCGGGACTGCTGGCCAAGGCGATGGGCGCCTCCCGCGTCGTCGGCACCGACCCCAGCCCGCAGCGCCGGGAGCTGGCCCTCGAGCTCGGCGCGGTCGACGAGGCGCTCGCGGGGACGGACGGGGAACTGGACGCCGCCCTCGGCGACGGCGCCGAGGCCGCGGTCGACTGCTCGGGCAACGGCCGGGGTCAGCTCACCGCGCTGCGGCACACCCGCCGCTGGGGCCGGGTCGCGCTCGTCGGTGAGGGCGGGCAGTTGTCCGTGGACGTCAGCGAGGTGCTCATCCACCGCCAGCTCACCGTGCACGGGTCGTGGGTGACCTCGACGGTCCGCATGGGCGAGCTGCTGGAGAACCTGGCGCGGTGGGGGTTGCACCCCGAGACGGTCGTGACGCACCGGTTCCCGCTCGCGCAGGCGGCGCGGGCCTACTCCACCGCCGACTCCGGCGTCGGCGGCAAGGTCGGGATCGTCTGGGAGGACTGAGCGCGCACGTGGGCCATGACCACCTCGGCGGCCTGCACCGCTGAGGTGGTGCTCGTGTCGACCCGCACGCGCTCCGACGTCCAGGGCGCGTAGTCGACGCTCTGCACGTCGGCCCACGTGGGCTCCGGGTGCCCGGGGATGTCGGCCACCCGGTCCTGCACCCACCGCCGGTGCAGCGCCGGATCGCCGCACACCACCTCGACGTCGAGCCACGGCCGGCCCGCGGCGCGCGCCACCGCCCACCACAGCTCGCGCGTCACCGGTAGCGGGTTCACCCCGTCGGCCACGACGAGGTGCCCCTGCCGCAGCAGGTCACCGGCGACGGCGCGGGCGAGGTAGTGGCCGACGGGACCCACGGGGTGGGTCGCGGTCCCGGCGTCGACGAGCGCCTGCTCGACGGTGTCCAGGCGCACGTGGGTGGCGCCCGCGGCGGTGACGAGCGCACGGGCCAGGGACGTCTTGCCGCTGCCCGGCAGACCGGAGAGGACGATGAGCACGTCCCGCAGTCAACCCGGGGTCGCGGCGGCCGCACAAGGCGCGGCCGCCGGTTCCGGCTCCCCTCCCCGGGCGAGGGGCGCCGGGTGGCCGGGTGGCGAGCGGTGGCGCCCCTCACCACGACCAGGGCCGCAGCGCCAGCGCGAGGGTGGCCGCCTGCAGCAACAGCGTCGCCGCCCACACCAGCACCCACCGGGAACGACGTGTCCCCGGTGGACCGCCACGCCCCGGTCCGGTGCTCCGGCCGGTCCCGGTACCGTCCGGGGGCGCCGTCCGGACCCGCGCACCGGCGCCCGGGGCCAGGCCTGCGCCGGGACGGCCCGCACCGGGGTGGGGCCGAGCCCCGTCACCGTCGCGGGCCGCCCCGGCGCTCACCTCAGCGCACCACGTCGACCGTGACCGTGGTCGTGGCGCTGACCGGTGCGCCCGCCTGGTCCTGGCCGCTCAAGGTGCACTCGAAGACCGCGCGCCCCGGCGAGGTCGGGGTCCCGACCAGCGTCAGGTTCGCGTTCTGCCCGGCGGGGTAGGGCCGGGCGATCTGCTGCTGCGTCCCCTCCGCGGGAGCCAGGGAGAACGTCGTGGCACCTGCGGCGCCGGCGTTCGTCTGCCGGCAGGTCTCCACCAGGGTGTTCCCGTCCACCACGCCCGCTCCGCGGTTGCCGAACTGCACGACCACCTGCACGGGCTGACCGACGTTGGCGCGGACGGGGTTCCCGGAGTTCACCTGCTGGTAGAGCCGGGTCTGCGTCGGGGGCACGGGCTGCGCCGGCGCCGGCGTGAACACCGACCACTCCGAGACGGCCACGGCCGAACGGGAACCGCCGGCGGCGGCACTGGCCGTGAGCACCGCCCGCAGCGCCGTGGTCGAGACCGGGGAGAACGTCACCGTGCTCCGGGCCCCGGCGGGGTTGACGGGGTAGGCGGCCGCCCCGGTCGGCTGGACGGGCTGCCAGGAGCCCGAGGCGTCGCGGAACTCCAGCCGCCAGGAGTCGGGCAGTGCCACCCCGTCACCGGAACCCCGCGCCGCGTCGGCCCAGAAGACCAGGGTGGAGGAGGCGACCGTGACGGGCTCGCCCCAGGTGCAGGTCAACGTGTCCGACGCCGACCGGCCGGTGCGCCGGTACGTGCCCCACAGCGCCGTCTGGTCGGTCGCACCGCCCGCGGCCACGAGCCCGTCGTTGAGCGCCCCCACCCGGTTCCACGACGCCGTGTACGTGGCCGAGACGACACCGTCACGCCCGACCTCCCGCTCGCCCGGAGCGTTCCCGGTCCGGGAGACGAGCACCGCGGCGTCGGACGCGGTGGAGCCCAGCGCCACCGCCGCGCCCCGGCCGTCGCTGGTGAGCTGCGCCGACACCGCGGACCCGCCCACGGAGACGTCGTAGGTCCCAGCGGCGAGGTTGGCCAGGCCGATGCGCGGCGCGCTCGCCGCCCCGCCCACGCCCTGCACGGTCAGGCCGACCCGGTCCGCGGCCCGCGAGACCGTCGCCCGGGAGTACTTGGCCCGGCTGACCTCGACGGTCAGCCCCCGGGCGGGGTGCACGATGAGACGCTGCCGGACCCCGTCGCGGGGCACGACCGCGTACTCGCCCCCCGCGCCCGTCGTCCTCACCTCGCCGCCGTACGCGTACGTCCCCACCGCACGGTCCTCGACGACCGTCGTCGACGCGGTGCGGACCCCACCCCAGAACCCGAGGTCCGCCTCCCCGGACCAGGCCCACCAGCCGTCCAGGATGGGGATCCAGTCGTAGTTCGCCCGCCCCTTCTCGCTCTGGAACTGCCACGAGGCCGCCCCGCGGTTCGCCTCGGCGGGGCTGATCTGGCCGGAGTTCACGTTGGCCCACCCCGCCAGGTAGGCGCCGTAGGTCGACCGGACCATGTCGTCGAAGTCCGGGTCGTCCGGTGCGGCGTAGTTCCTCAGGTAGTCCTGCTGCTGCCAGGCGCCGATCTGCGTCTCGTACCCGAGGTTCCACCACGACTCGCCCATGTGGCGGTTGTCGGACCCGTAGAAGTACCACAGCGGTTGCAGGCCCCGGCACGCCAGGGAGGCGCGCTGCACCTTGCGCGCCAGTTCTGTGTTGCCGTACGCCTTGGCCAGGGTGTAGTTCGCCTCGAAACCGGTGGTGTCGATGCTGGCCTCGGAGGCGAAGGGGTACTTCTGGGCGAACAGCCGCTTCGCCTTCGCGTCGAGGAAGCCCTGCAGGGTCGCTGCCTGCGCCGTGCGCCCCTCGAACCGCAGAGCGGCGAGGAGCTCGGGGTAGGTCCCCTCGCCCATGAGGCCGAGGTCGTGGGCGGCGTCCCCGATGGGGGTGGGCAGCGGGATCTTCGTGTACATCGCCTCCCAGGTGCGGAAGGCCATGTCGAGGTAGTCCAGCGCGCCGAACGCGGTCTTCAGGTCGGGCCAGGTGGTCGCCACCTCGTACATGTGGAAGTACGTGTTGGCGATGTGGGCGTAGTTGTACGCCCGCCACACGCCCTGGTCCTGGGGGGTGCCGTCCCGGCCGTCGAACCACCGGTAGACCTGGTAGGTGCGCTGGCCGTTCTCGGTGCGGGCCTGCAGGTACCCGTGCAGGAACCGCTGGATGAACCGGTCCACCGAGGCGATCTCCGACGGTACCGGGTCGGAGACGTTCTTGCGGGCGAGGAACGCGGCCGGGCCCAGGCCGAGGTCGTCGGACCCACCGGCCATCCACTGCTTCCAGCCACCGCCGGGGTAGTCGTCCCAGGTGATGAGCCGCTGGCGCGACATGTCCCACTGCAGGTAGGCGCCGTCGTACCCGCGGGCGGTCCGGGCCTGCTGCTTGCCCGCCAGGAACGCGGTGCGCGCCGCGATCACCTTCTCGACCGGTTCGATCGCCCAGTACTGCAGGACGGAGGTCCGGTTCCCGGCGTAGGTGACCGTGACGTCGTTCGCCCCCAGGGTCGGCATCGTGAGCTGGTAGAGGGAGTACCCGTTGCGCGTGCCCTGCGCCCGGACGGCGATGCCCTTGCCGGCCTCGCCCACGACGGAGGTGATGCCCCCGGCGGCCCGGACGGCCAGCGTCGCGGTGAGGTCGGTGGGGACGACCATGCCGGGCAGGGACACCACGTCGACGACGCCGGCGTCGAACAGGACGTCACGCAGGTCGTGGTAGCTGCCGGCCCACCGGAACGTGAACCCGTAGGTCTTGGAGGCCCCGGGGGCCAGGACGAGCGAGGTCGCCGGCAGGTACGCCGCGGTGGAGGCCGCGCGGGCCACCTGGATGTCCTTGGAGTGGACGTAGTACTCGACGAGACCCTCCCACGCCGGGTCCTTCTCCGCGAAGGGCCCCTCCTTGAAGCGGGCCTTGTTCTTGAACTCCAGCCTGGTTCCCTCCTGCGGGACCATCACCAGGTAGGGGGCCTCGCCGTTCGGGCGCTGCCAGTAGAGGTAGGACCCGTCCTCGGCCACGAACGAGTGCCTGCTGACGTTCTGCTCGTAGATCGCGGTCTGGTCGCTGGCCCACCAGGAGTCCATGGGCAGCGGCAGGCCGACGTCGAGGAACTCCAGCGGTGCGCCGGACGTGTTCGTCACCGTGAAGGTCCAGCTCAGCCGGCTGCGGTCGGGTCCGGTCAGCGCGTACTGCTGGGTCAGGGTGAAACCCCTGATCCCGAAGCGGTTCGCCGCCGTCCCCGCGTACCGCACCGTCACGCCGTCCGCGTCGGAGGTGACGGTCCGCACGTCGTCGGACAGACCGGTGACCGCCGGCCGCGGTGCGGAGTCCCCGGCGCCCTTGACGCTGAAGACCATGTCCCCGAGCCAGCGCGAGTCGTCGACGACGAAGTTCGGGCGGTTGTCGGGGTTCAGCAGGTAGTTGGTCCGGTAGGGGTCCTGCGGGTCCACCAACCGGAACACCCCGCCGGTGGCCTCGTCGACGGCCACGTCGAAGCGTGCGGACTGCAGGGGGCGGGTGGCCGCCGCCGCCCGCGAGGGGGCCAGCACCCCCGGGCCCAGGGCCGCGGCTGCGCTGGCGGCCAGCATGGTCGCCAGGACCGAGCGGCGGGAGGTGGATCCCCCCGGATCCGACGGGAGCGGCGCACCGCCCCGGCCGGTCGCCGGGGACAGGGGTTCTGCGGGGTTCGTCATCGAACGTCTTCTCTCTCGTGGTCGAACGGGGTCGGACCGCCCGGGCGGGCCGGTCCTGCGGGCCGTCGTCGGTGGCGGCCTCAGTCCTCGGAGTCGCCCAGCCAGACCCGCATCTCGCCCGCGCCGCGGTTGGCCCACGCGTAGTAGGGCACGAGCAGCAGGTCGGCGGGGACGCGCCGGGGAGGTTCGGTGCGGTACAGGCCGGCGCCGGCGTGCTCGACGCGTCCACCGGACAACCGCACCCCGAGGACGTCGGGGAGCCCGGGGACCTGGACCACGCGCGCCGGCGCCGACCGGTCGAGCCGCAGGTCGACGAGCGAGGGGCCGTTGTCGACCTCCTCGGCCGCGTAGACCAACGGGCCGCGGGTCACCGCCACGTGCTGGGCCTCCCCGGTCACCCTCGGGTCGGCCCACCACCGGCGCACCGCGACGTCCAGGTCGAGGACGACCTCCGCGCCGACCTGCCAGGCGCGGGTGAGGGACACGTAGCCGTCCGGGCCGAGGAGGTCCGCGACGTCGAACCGCTGCCCGTCGACCGTGAGCTGCCCGCCCTCGGCCCAGCCGGGGACCCGCAGCGAGAGCGTGAACTCACCGCCGGGCGAGTCGGTCACCCGCAGCTGGGTGCGCCCACCCCAGGGGGCGTCGGTGCTCACGTCGACGGTCGCCGGACCAGCGCTGGTCTCGAAGCGGACCGCGGCTCCCAGCGCCAGGTGGACGACGAGCTCGTCGCGGCCCTGGGCGAAGGCGTAGCCGCCCAGGGACGTCAGGAGCCGGGCGATGTTCGGGGGGCAGCACGCCACCTCGAACCACTCGTGCCGCTGCACCCCACCCCGGCTGGCGAGCGGGTTGTCGTAGAAGAAGTGCTCCCCGTCGGCGGACAACCCGGCCAGGACGGCGTTGTAGAGCGCGCGCTCCATCGTGTCCGCGTAGCGCCGGTCGCGGTCCACGGTGAGCATCCGCTGGCTCCACATGACCAGCCCGATCGCCGCGCACGTCTCGGCGTAGGCGTCCTCGGCCGGCAGGTCGAAGTCGCGGGTGAAGCCCTCGTTCACGCGGGAACTGCCCAGGCCGCCCGTCACGTAGGTGCGGGTCGCGGCCAGGTGGTCCCAGAGGCGGCGGCAGGCGGCCAGCAGCGTGCCGTCCCCGGTGTCGGCCGCGAGGTCGGCCATCGCGCTGTACAGGTACGTGGCGCGGACCGCGTGCCCCACCGCCTCGTGCTGCTCGCGCACGGGAGCGTGGGCCTGCAGGTACTCGCGGGTGCGGCCGGGGTGGTCCAGACCGGAGAAGTGCTCGCCGAACCACCCGTCCGTCCCCCGGCGCGCGGTCTCGGCGTCGAAGAAGTACGGCTCGCGGCCGCGTTCGTCCACGAAGTAGCTCGCCAGCCGGAGGTAGCGGTCCTCTCCGGTGGCCCGTGCGAGCTTGACGAGGGCGAGTTCGACCTCCTCGTGCCCGTCGTACCCCCGCAGCTGCCCCGGCCCCGGGCCGAAGACCTCCCCGATGAGGTCGGCGTAGCGGCGGACGACGTCCAGCAGGCTCGTCTTCCCCGTCGCGGCGTGGTGAGCCACCCCCGCCTCGATGAGGTGTCCGGCGCAGTACAGCTCGTGGGCGTCGCGCAGGTCGGTGAACCGCTCGCCCGGCGCCGCGGCGGTGAAGTACGTGTTGAGGTACCCGTCGGGGTGCTGGGCCCGTGCCAGCACCTCGACGGCCTCGTCGACGTCGCGTTCGAGCCGGGCGTCGGGCGTGACGGCGAGGCTGTTGCTGGCGGCCTCGATCCACTTCGCGACGTCGCTGTCCCAGAACACGTGCGGGGGCGCGTCCCCGGGGTCGGGTGCCCCGGCGAGGGCCCGCAGGTGGCCCACGCGGTCGATCTGCCGGCGCTGGAACGGGATCGTCCGTCGGCGCACCACCTCGACGCGGGGGGACCAGAACGGGTCGTCGAGGCGGACGGCCGTCACGGGCAGGGGGCGGGACGTCACGGTCACCGCGGGCTGCGCGGGTGCGTCGGCGGCGGCCGGGACGGGGGAGGTGGTGGTCATGGTGGTCCTCGTGGTCGTTCGTGCGTTCGGTGTCCGTGAACCCGGGGCCGTCCCGGGGGGTTGCTCACCCCTTGAGGGCTCCGGACATGAAGCCGGCGACGTAGTGGCGCTGGAGCAGCAGGAAGAGCAGGACGCAGGGCAGGGCCAGGACGACGACACCGGCCTCGGTGGCGCCGTAGTCGACGACGCCCATCACCTGGCTGCGCAGGTTCGCCACGGCCAGGGGCAACGTGAGCTTGTCGGAGTCGCTGATGAGGACGAGGGGGGTGATGAAGTCGTTCCAGGCGGCGAGGAAGGCGAACAGCCCCACCGTGATCAACCCCGGTTTGACCGCCGGCAGCAGCACCCGCACCAGCGCCGTGAAGGAGTTGCACCCGTCCACGAGAGCGGATTCGAGGAGTTCGCGGGGCACCGCCTCGAAGGCGATGCGCATCATGAACGTGGCGAACGGGAGCTGGAACATGGTCATGACCAGGGAGGTGCCGACCAGGCTGTTCTGCAGGCCGATCTGGTTCAGCAGGACGTACAGGGGGATGAGCAGGGTGGCGTACGGGACCATGAGGATGGCCAGCACGGCCAGGAACAGGACGTTCTTGCCGGGGAACTGGTAGACGGCGAAGGCGTAACCGCCCAGGGTGGAGACGACGAGGGTGAGGACCACGGTGAGGACCGACAGGTACGAGGAGTTCCACAGGTACCGGAGCAGACCCGCCTGGTAGTTCGCCAGCGTCTCGTAGTTGCCGAAGCCCCACCCGACGGCCTGGGCCGTCCCGCCCTGCGGGCTGACCGAGGCGACCGCCGCCCACAGCAGGGGCGCGAGGAACACGAGGGCGAGCCCGCCGGTGAGGACGTACCGCGGCATCACCGCGGCGGTGCGGCGGCCCGAGGGACGCAGGTCCGTCCGGGCCGGCACGCCGAGTTCGGCGATCGGTGTGGCGGGAGCGCTGTTCTGAGGCATGGTCAGTTCTCCTTGCCGCGCAGACCGCGGAACTGCAGGACGTTCAGGACGACGAGTGCGGCCAGGACGATGATGGACAGGGCGGCGGCGCGTCCGAGGTCGTTCTGCCCCTGGAAGGCCGCGTTGTAGACGAGCTGGACGATGGTCACCGTGCTGTTGTCCGGGCCCCCCTTGGTCAGGATGTAGAACTGGTCGAAGGCCAGCAGCGAGCCGGTGACGCACAGGATGGTGCACAGCGCGAGGGATGACCTCAGCAGCGGGACGGTGATGAGCCGGAAGATCTGCAGCGGTTTCGCACCGTCCATGCGGGCGGCCTCGTAGACCTCGCCCGGGATCCCCTGCAGGCCGACCAGCAGCAGCAGCATGTAGAAGCCGGCGAACCGCCAGACGATGAGCACCACGGTCGAGGTGAGAGCTGCTCCCGGGGTCCCCAGGAAGGAGATCCGCCCGATGTCGATGCCCACGAGCGACAGCAGGCCCGGCAGGGGGGAGGCCTGCGGGGAGTACAGCGCGTAGAAGAGCAGCGACGCCGACGCCAGCCCCAGTGCGCTCGGGAGCAGGAAGGACGTGCGCAGCACCGCGCTCCACCGGGTGGACTCCTGCACCAGCATCGCCAGCCCCAGGGCCAGTGCCAGCAGGATGACGGTGGTGATCACCGTGTAGAGCAGCGTGAACCGGACCGCCGGCCAGAACAGCGGGGCCTGCACCGCCGCGGTGAAGTTCTCCGGTGCGTTCAGACCCCGGTTGCCCGTGAACAGACCCCAGTCCGAGACGGACATCTGCAGGACCAGCAGGGTGGGGACGAGGAAGAACAGCCCGACGAACAACGCGGTGGGTGCGGCGTAGGCCCAACCCGTCAGGGACTTCCCCTTGCGCTGCGGACGGGAGGTGCGGGCTGCGGGGACGGTGGTGGAGGACGGGCTGCTGACTGCCACGGTGCGGCTCTCTCGTCTGGTTCGTGGTCGTGGTGGGAGTTCGGGGGCTCCCCGGGGCCGGACCGTGCCCCCGCGGGCGGTCCCGCGGTGCTCGCGGGACCGCCGACGGAGGTGGCGTCCGGTCGGTCAGTCGGCCAGGGCGGCCGTGATCGCCTCGTTCTGGGCGTCGAGGTCACCGGGGTCGTCGCTGTAGACCTGGTCGCGCACCAGGGTGATCCACGGGCTGCCGGTGGCGTTGAAGGCCGTCTGGAAGTTCGGCGCGAACGGGGTCTTGCTGTCGGCCGCACCGGCGATCTCGTTGATGGTGGCCTGTCGGGGGTCGTCGGCGGTGTACTTGTTCTGGGCCAGGTCGGTGCGCGAGGGGGTGGTGCCGTTGGCTGCCAGGACGCCGACCTGGGCATCGTCCGACATCAGCCAGGACAGGAAGTTCCAGGCCTGGTCGGCCTTCTCGGAGTCCTTGGAGATCCCGATCCCGTCACCCCCGACGAAGGTGGAGCCGCCGCCCTCGACCCCGGGGATGGGCGCGACGCCGACGTCGACGGTCTTGCTGACGGTCGACAGCAGGGTGGCGGGGTAGGGCATGACCCCGATCTGGCCCTTCTGGAAGGCGCCCGTCCACGTCGCCCCGGTCTCGTCGCGCGATCCGGGGGCGATGGCGCCCGCGGCCTGCAGGTCGTGCCAGGTCGAGTAGACCTGCTTGGCGGTGTCGCTGTTCAGCAGCGACTGGGTGCCGTCGTCGTTCAGGACGTCCTGACCGCTGGCCCAGATCATCGGGAACCAGGTGAACACGGTGCAGCCACCGCAGTTCCCGCCGAAGTAGGTGCCGTAGGTGTCGGGTTTGCCCAGCTTCTGGACGGCTTCGGCCTGCTCCTTGAACTCCGCCAGCGTGGTGGGCCCCTTGTCCGGGTCCAGACCCGCTTCGCGGTAGAGCTCCTTGTTCCACATCATGACCGAGAGGTCCTCGACGAAGGGCAGGACGTACTCCTTGCCCTCGTAGGTGCCCGCCTTGAGGTGACCCTCGTTGATGCTGCCCGCCGACGGGAGCTGGTCGATGTTCGAGGTGATGTCCTTGAACAGGCCCTGGGAGGTCCAGTTCGGCGTGTACACGATGTCGGCGGCGAACAGGTCCGGCAGGCCCCCGCTGCCGGCCGCCGCCCCCACCTTCGTGACGTAGTCGTCGTTGGGGACGACCGTCAGTTCGACGTGGTTCTCGTGGGAGGCGTTGTAGGCCTCGACCAGGGCTTTGGCCTGCAGCTCCAGCGGGGCGCGGGTCCACAGGGTCAGGTCCGCACCGTCGTCGCTGCCGGAGGGGCCGCTGATGGACGCGGTCTGGTCGCCGCCACCTGCGCCGCCGCTCCCGCTGCCGCAGGCGGCGAGCCCCACGACCAGGGTGGCCGCGGCCACGGCGGCGAGCGTCCCCCGCAGGGGTCCGCGCTTGGTGCCTCTCATGTGCTCCTCCTCGAGCAAGACGTTCCTCGACCCGGCGCCGGTCGCCGGTCGAAACGGTGTTTCGGTCTTCGGTCAAGATGACGCGGCGACATCGTGCCTGGTGAGGACGGTTGGAGCTGCGTCGCTGCCAGTCCCGACGAATCTCGTCGTAACCGCTTTCGAAAGCGTCGCGGGAAGCGGGCCGGCTGTCAAGGGCTTCTCGGGGGTCGATGCCGCCCGCGTGCTCGTGCGGGGTCGGCTGCGCCTGCGCCCGGGGGGCGACCTCGTGCGGGGTACAAAGGTCCCGTGGACGAGGTGAGGGTGTCGGCGGGCCGTGACCAGCCGTCACGTGCGGTGACCCTGCGAGACGTCGCGCGCCTGGCCGAGGTCTCCACGGCGACGGCCTCGAAAGCCCTGAACGGGCGGCCGGACGTCAACCCCGGCACCCGGGCGCGGGTGCTGGCGGCGGCCGAGCGGTTGTCGTTCTCCCCGAACGCCATGGCCCGCGGTCTGTCCGCTGGGCGGTCGGGGACCGTCGGCCTGCTGACCTCCGACCTGGAGGGGCGCTTCTCGCTGCCGATCCTCATGGGGGCCGAGGACGCCTTCGGCGCCGATCGGACCTCGTTGTTCCTGTGCGACGCCCGCGGCGACGCCATCCGCGAGCAGCACCACCTGCGGGCCCTGCTGTCGCGGCAGGTCGACGGCCTCATCGTCGTGGGCGCGCGGCCGGACTCGCGCCGGTCGCTGGGCCCGAACCTGCCCGTGCCGGTCGTCTACGCCTACTCCCCGTCCCAGGACGCGGCGGACCTGTCCATCGTCTGCGACAACGTCGCCGGTGGACGCCTGGCCGTGGACCACCTGCTGGCCTGCGGCCGCACCCGCATCGCCCACATCACCGGTGACCCGGGGTACGGCGCCTCCCACGACCGCGCCCGGGGCGCCCGCGACCGGCTGGCCGAGGCAGGTCTGGAACTGGTCGGGGACGGGGTCTGGTTCGGGTCGTGGACCGAGAGCTGGGGGCGACGGGCGACGAGACTGCTGCTGGAGCAGACCCGGGAGCTGGACGCGGTGTTCGCCGGGTCCGACCAGATCGCCCGGGGGGTGCTCGACGTCCTGCAGGAGGAGGGGTTGCGGGTCCCGGAGGACGTCCAGGTGATCGGCTTCGACAACTGGGAGGTCATCGCCGGCGAGTCGCGTCCCGCGCTGAGCACCGTGGACATGCAGCTGGAGGCGCTGGGCCGGCGCGCGGCGCAGAGCTTGACCGCGGCGATCGCGGGGAACCCCGGGGCGGGGACCGTCGAGCTGGGGTGCCGGGTCGTCCAGCGCGATTCCACGACGCCGCGTGGGAACGACCGGGACCTCCCCCCACGACCCGGCTGACCGGGCCTACCGCCGGTGCGCTCGGCGGCCCTGGACGGGGCGGGGGTCCTCCACCGCGCGGTAGGTGCGCTGCAACGCGTCCCCGGCCCGGTCGCCGAGGCGCTGCACGACGGCGACGTACAGGCAGTCCAGGACGAGCGCCGTCGCGGCCCGGCTGGCCATCGCTCCCGCGCGGTAGGCGGTCTCGCGCCCGGTGGCGACGAGCACGTGGTCGGCGGCCCCCGCCAGCGGTGAGCCCGCCGAGCTCGTCACGGCGACGACCTTCGCCCCCCGGTCCCGCGCGCGCCCGGCCGCGGCGACGACGTCGGGGGTGCGCCCGGAGTGGCTGACGACGACAGCGGTGTCGTCCGGGCCGAGGGTCTCCGAGCTCACGAGCGCCGCGTGCCCCTCCGTCCGCAACCGGGTGAGCAGCCCGGCGCGGACGGCCTTGTGGTCGAAGTCGGCGGCCAGCACCCCCGAGGCGCCGATGCCCCAGCAGTCCACGGCCCGCGCGCCGTGGACGGCGTCGGCGGCCGCCCCCAGCGCGGCGAGGTCGAGGGTGCGGGCGGTGGCGTGCAGCGCCTCGCTCTCCAGGGCGGCCAGGCTGGCGACGACGCCGGCGAGGTCGGGGGCGTCCTCGGGGGACTCGGTGAGCAGCGCGGCCGGTGCGGGGGCGGTGCCGGAGGCGGCCAGGGCCAGCCGCAGCTGCGGGTACCCGGCGAACCCCAGGGACCGGGCCGTGCGCACGACGGTCGCCTCGCTCGTCCCGGTGCGCGCGGCGAGGTCGGTGACGGTGAGCTGGGCGGCCGCGGCCGGGTCCTCCAGCAGCGCGGTCAGCACCCGGGCGCCGGAGGCCGTCGCCGCGGGGACGGCGGCGAGCAGGTGCGCGCGCAGGGCGGTGGGGTCGGGTGCGGTCACGGGTCTCCGTCCAGGGGTCTGGTGAGAACTTTCAACCGGCGCTACGGTTGTGTCAACTTCCTTCAGGACTGTCCCCGTCACCCCGTCTGGAGCCCCCGTGAGCCCCGCCCGTGGTCACCTCGTCCGTTCCGAGATCGCCGAGCAGCCCGCCGTCGCCGACCGGGTCCTGACCGCCGCGGGCGGGGAGGTCGCCCGCGTCGCCGGCCTCCTGCGCGACGCGGCCCCGCGCGCGGTGCTCCTGACCGCCCGCGGCACGAGCGACCACGCCGCGCTCTACGCCAAGTACCTCCTCGAGATCGGTCTCGGCCTGCCCTGCGGGCTCTCGTCCACCTCGACGCTCACCGTCTACGAGGCGACGCCCGACCTGCGGGGCGTGCTGTGGATCAGCATCAGCCAGTCCGGCGGCTCGCCCGACCTCGTCGAGTCGACGGCCGCGGCCCGCCGCGCCGGCGCCACCACGCTCGCCGTCACCAACAACCCCGGCTCCGCGCTCGCGCAGGCCGCCGAGCACCACCTCGACGTGCACGCCGGCCCCGAGCTGGCCGTCGCCGCGACCAAGAGCTACACCGCCCAGCTCCTGACCCTGTGGCTGCTCGCGACGACCTGGCGCGGCGGTGACCTCGCCCCCGCGCAGGCCCTGCCCGGGTTCCTGGAGCAAGCCGTGTCCGCCACCGACGTCCCCGACGTCGCCGCGCGCTACCGGTTCGTCGACCGGCTCGTCCTCACCGCCCGCGGGTACTCCTACCCGACGGCGCGCGAGGCCGCGCTGAAGCTCATGGAGACGTCCTACCTGTCGGCCCAGGCGTTCTCGGCCGCCGACCTCATGCACGGCCCGCTCGCCATGGTCGACGCCGACCGCCCCGTCGTCGCCGTCGTGCCGCAGGGCCGCGGCGGCGACGCGATGGCGCCCGTCCTCGACGCGTTGCGCGACCGGGGCGCCGACGTGTGCGCCGTCGCCCCCGCGGGTCTGGCCCCCGACGCCACCGTCCGGCTCGCCCTGCCCGGCGGGATGCCCGAGGAGCTCGCACCCGTCGTGCAGATCGTGCCGCTGCAGCGCCTGGCCCTGGAGATGGCCGTCGCCCGCGGTCTGGACCCGGACGCGCCCCGCGGCCTGCGCAAGGTCACCGAGACGCGATGACCGTCCTGGCGCGCGGAACCGTCCACACCGGTGCGCGGGTGCTGACCGACGGCTGGGCGTTGCTGGACGGCCGCGAGGTCGTGCAGGTGGGGACGGGGCCCGCGCCCACCGGTCCCGGCGCCGCCCACGAGACCGTCCGGGGCGCGCACGTCGTCCCCGGGTTCGTCGACGTGCACTGCCACGGCGGCGGTGGCGCCAGCTTCGGCGGACGCGGGGACGAGGCCGTCGCGGCGGCCCGCACCGTCGCCGCCACCCACCGCGCGCACGGCACGACGACGCTCGTCGCGAGCCTCGTGACCAGCCCGCTCGACGAGCTCGCCGCCACCCTCGACGCCCTCGCCGGTCTCGTCGCCGACGGCGAGCTGGCCGGCGTCCACCTCGAAGGGCCCTGGCTGAGCCCGGACCACCGCGGCGCGCACGCCCCGGGCCTGCTGCGCGATCCCGACCCCGCCGACCTCGACCGGCTGCTGTCCACCGGCCTCGTGCGGATGGTGACCATCGCCCCCGAGCTGCCCGGGGGACTGGCTGCGGTGCAGCAGGTCGCGGCCGCCGGGGCCACCGCCTCCATCGGCCACACGGGTGCCGACGCCGACACGGCCCGGCGCGCCGTCGACGCCGGGGCCCGGTGGGCCACGCACCTGTTCAACGCCATGGCGCCGGTGCACCACCGCGAACCGGGGGCCGTGCCCGCGCTCCTGGACGACGACCGGGTCACCGTCGAGCTCATCGCCGACGGCGTGCACCTGCACCCGCTCGTCGTCGCCCTCGCCGCCCACCGCGCCGGCCGGGGTCGCGTCGCCCTGGTCACCGACGCCATGGCCGCGACGGGGGCGGCCGACGGCCGCTACCGCCTCGGCGACCTCGACGTCGACGTCACCGACGGGGTGGCCAGGCTCGCCGGGGGCGGGTCCATCGCCGGCAGCACCCTGACCCTCGACCGCGCGCTGCGCTTCGCCGTGACCGAGGCGGGGCTGGCGTTCGCCGACGCCCTCGACGCCGTCACCGCGACCCCGGCGCGGCTGCTCGGCCGCACCGACGTCGGCCACCTCGAACCCGGCGCCCGCGGTGGCGCCGTCGTCCTCGACGCCGACCTCGCCCTCCTGCGCGTCCTCACCTGACGAGCCCGCCCCGGAGGGCCCTCAGAGCCCGCCGACGGGTGGCTCCCCGGTGTCGGGGACCAGGACGGGGGTGTGCGCGTCGAGCGTCCGGCCGCGGAAGAACTCCCGCAGCCGGGTGGCGCACAGCAGCATCAGCGGGACTCCGAGGGCCAGCATCCCGACGCCGATGACGAACACCCCGCCGAGCGGACCGAACACCGTGAACCCGTAGTCGGGGGAGAGCATGTCGACGCTGCTCTGGACGAACGCCCACAGCATCGTGAGCCCGCCGAGCACCGGGAACACCCCGCGCAGGAACAGGTCGCGCGCCGAGCGGGTCAGCGTCCGGCGGAAGAACCACACGCACGAGAACGCCGTGATGCCGTAGTAGAACGCGACCGCGAGACCCAGCGAGGCGATCGAGTCCTGCAACGCGTCCTGGCTCACCAGGCTCAGCACCAGGTAGAACGCCACGGCCGCCGCGCCCATGACGAGCGTGCCGAAGGAGGGGGTCTTGAAGCGCGGGTGCACCGTCGCGAACCGCTGCGGCAGCGCCCCGTACACGGCCATCGCCAGCGTGCCGCGGGCGGTGGGCAGGATCGTCGTCTGCGTCGAGGACGCCGCCGAGATCGCGACGGTCAGCAGCAGCAGCCCGGACAGCACGGCACCGCCGACGGGGGCGCCGAGCGTCGACAGCACGTCGTCGGCGTTCTCGGGGTTGCCCAGCCCGATCCCCGTCGTCCCGAACCCGGCGTAGGCCTGCACCGCCACGGCGACCAGGACGTAGGTCACGACGAGGATCACGGTCGCCAGCAACGCCGCCCGGCCCGGGGTGCGGTCGGCGTCGCGGGTCTCCTCGGTGACGGCCAGGCACGCGTCCCAGCCCCAGTAGATGAAGATGCACAGGATGACCGCCTCGGCGAGCGCCGACCCGCTGACCCCGGCCGGGGAGAACCAGTCCCACGTCGGCCGCACGGCCTGCTCCCCGGCCCCGCCGCTGTAGACGAGGTGCAGGGCGCCGACGGAGACGACCCCGAGGACGGCGAACTGCACGACGATGAGGACGTTCTGGAGGCGTTCGGAGATCGTGATGCCGCGGTAGCTGACCCATGTCATGGCGACGATGAAGACCAGCCCGAGGCCGACCCGCAGGACCGGGTTCTGCGCCGCGGCGTCCAGTCCGAGGAAGCGCAGCGTGTAGACGGCGGAGATCTCCGCGACGTTGGCGAGGACGATGATCGCCGAGACGGCCACGCCCCAGCCGCCCATCCAGCCGACCCAGGGCCCGAACGCCTTGGTGCCCCAGGTGAACGTCGTCCCGCAGTCCGGTGCCGCGCGGTTGAGCTCGCGGTAGGCGACCGCGACGAGCAGCATCGGCACGAACGCCACGAGGAACATCGCGGGCGCCTTGTCGTGGACGGCGAGGACGACGTAGCCGAGGGTGGCGGCGAGGCTGTAGACGGGGGCGGTCGCGCCGAGACCGATGACCGTGTTGCCCCACAGCCCGAGCGCTCCGGGCTGCAGCCCCTTGCCGGAGACGGGGCCGGGCGCGGCCGAGCCGGGGTGCGGTGAGCTCGGGGGGTGGTCGGCACGGGCCATCGGGACTCCTGACGTCGAGAGGGGCAAAACCGGGCGACCCTAGCAGTGCCAGATGACGCCGTAGCGGAATCCGTCGTGGGAGGCGGGTGGAGCGACGGAAACGCGCGTCTCACTTGTCGGTCGCCGACCTCTCCGTCAGACTGGCCGTCCATCAGCCGATGGAACCCACCGACGGGGGAGGACTGACGTGCCGGCGCACCCGCTGGTCCCGCTGAGCGCCGAGGAGTTCGGTCGCAACGTCGAGGTGCTGCGGGGGAGCGGCCGGCTGGCCCCCTCCATGCGCTTCGCGGGCGTCGTCCTGGCCGAACCGCCCAAGGCCGACGTGCTGGCGTGGCGACCGGGGGACGACGTCCCGCGGCGGGCTCGCTCGATCGTCTGGGACCGCGCCGACGGACGCACCCACGACGTCCTCGTCGACCTCGTCGCCGGGACGGTCGAACGCTTCGAGCACCTCCCGGGGGTGACGCCCAACTTCACGCTCGACGAGTTCCACGAGGCCGAGCAGGCCCTCAAGCGCGAACCCCGTGTCGTGCAGGCGCTCGCGGCGCGCGGGATCACGGACCTGGACCTCGTGCTCCTGGACACCTGGACCTTCGGGGCGGCCGTCGTGCCGCAGCAGTGGCGCGACCGGCGCCTGGGCTGGGTCGACGTCTGGCGGCGCGAGACGCCCGGCGGCAACCCCTACGCCCACCCCGTCAGCGGGCTGAAGTTCGTCCTCGACATGAACACCTACGAGCTGCTCGACGTCGAGGAAGCGCCCGCCGCCCCCGACGCGCCGACGCGGGGCGAGTACGACCCGGCCCTGACCGGGATCGCGGCCCGCACCGACCTGCGGGCCCTCGACATCACCCAGCCCGACGGGCCCTCGTTCACGATCAGCCAGGACGGGGAACTGTGCTGGGCGAACTGGTCGGTCCGCCTCGGGTTCACCCACCGCGAGGGCCTGGTCCTGCACCAGCTCGCGTGGGACGACGGTGCCGAACGCCGCGAGATCGGGTACCGCCTGTCCTTCGCGGAGATGGTCGTGCCCTACCGCGACGCCTCCTTCGACCACCGTCGCCGCACCGCCTACGACATCGGCGAGTGGGGCCTGGGGTACATGACGACGTCCCTGGAGCTCGGCTGCGACTGCCTCGGCGAGATCCGCTACGTCGACGCCGTCCTCACCGACTCCCGCGGCGAGCCCTACACGGTGCCGCAGGCGATCTGCCTGCACGAGGAGGACGACGCCGTCCTGTGGAAGCACGTCGACGAACGCGCCGGCGCCCAGGTGCGGCGCTCGCGGCGCATGGTCGTCTCCTTCCACGCGACCGTCGCCAACTACGAGTACCTCGTCTACTGGCGGCTGTACCTCGACGGCACGATCGAGTGCGAGGTGCGCGCGACGGGGATCATGGTGACGACCCCGCTGCCCGAGGGCGCCCCCACCCCCGCGACGGGTGTCCTCGTCGACGAGCGCACCTACGCGCCGATCCACCAGCACTTCCTCGTCGCCCGCCTCGACCTCGACGTCGACGGGCAGCGCACCACCGTCCACGAGGTCGACACCCACGTCGCACCGACCGGGCCGGACAACCCGCACGGCCTGGCGCTCACGACGACCTCGACGCCCGTCCGGTCCGAGCGGGAGGCCGGCCGCGACGTGGACTGGCACAAGCAGCGGGTCTGGAAGGTGGCGAGCACCCGGCGCGTCAACGCGGTGGGCACCCCCACGGCGTACAAGCTGACGACGCCCGACGCGATCCCGCACCTGTTCGCCCCCGACGCCCCGCAGTTCCTGCGCGCCCCCGTCATCGGGCACGACGTGTGGGTCACCCGCCACCACGACGACGAGCTGTGGCCCGCCGGGGACCACCCCACGCAGAGCGCCGGGGGCGAGGGCATGACCCGCTGGACCGCCGACGACGAACCGCTGGAGGACACCGACGTCGTCCTGTGGCACGTCTTCGGCATCCACCACGTCCCGCGCGTCGAGGACTGGCCCGTCATGCCGCAGGACGCCGTCGCGTTCCGGCTCACGCCCTCGGGGTTCTTCGACCGCAACCCCGCCCTGGACGCGCCCGCCCCCGCGGGCCACTGCCACCCCGGCGACCACCAGCCCAGCACCACCGGAGGGAAGACCAACTGATGCAGACCCTGTCCAACGTCGTCGGCGGCGAGACCGTCCCCGCGGCCGACGGTCGCACCACCGACGTCGTCGACCCCTCGACCGGCACCGCCTACGCGACGGCCCCGCTGTCCTCGGAGCAGGACGTCCGCTCCGCCTACGCCGCGGCCTCGTCCGCGTTCACCTCCTGGGGCCGCACGACACCGGCCGAGCGGCAGAAGTTCCTGCTCGACCTCGCCGACGCGATCGAGTCCCGCGCCGAGGAGTTCGTCGCCGCCGAGGTCCGCAACACCGGCAAACCCGTCGGCCTCACCCGCAGCGAGGAACTGCCGCCCGCCGTCGACCACATCCGGTTCTTCGCCGGCGCCGCCCGCGTCCTGGAGGGGCGGGCCGCGGGGGAGTACCTCGCCGGGCACACCTCCTGGGTCCGGCGCGAACCCATCGGGGTCGTCGGCCAGGTGACGCCGTGGAACTACCCGCTGATGATGGCGGTCTGGAAGATCGGCCCGGCGCTCGCGGCGGGGAACACGATCGTGCTCAAGCCGTCCGACACGACCCCCGCGTCGACGGTCCTGCTGGCGCAGGTGGCGAACGAGGTCCTGCCCCCGGGTGTCCTCAACGTCGTCTGCGGTGACCGCGACACCGGACGCGCGCTCGTGCAGGACCCGACCCCGGGGCTGGTTGCGATCACGGGGTCGATCCGCGCGGGCACGCAGGTGGCCGAGGCTGCCTCGCACGACCTCAAGCGCGTCCACCTGGAACTGGGCGGCAAGGCCCCCGTGGTGGTCTTCGACGACGCCGACGTCGAGGCGGCCGCCGAGGCGATCGCCGGTGCCGGGTACTTCAACGCCGGCCAGGACTGCACGGCCGCGACCCGGGTGCTGGCCGCGCCGCGCGTCCACGACGACTTCGTCGCCGCGCTGGCCGAGCAGGCCCGGTCCACGCGCATCGGCCTGCCGGACGACCCCGACACCGCCGTGGGCCCGGTGAACAACCCGAACCAGCTGCGGCAGGTGTCCGGTTTCGTCGACCGGCTGCCCGACCACGCCGTGCTCGGTGCGGGGGGTGCGCGCGGCGCGGGCTCCCTGTCCGACGGGTTCTACTACGAGCCCACCGTCGTCTCGGGTCTGCGGCAGGACGACGAGATCGTGCAGAACGAGGTCTTCGGCCCCGTCATCACCGTCCAGCGCTTCAGCGACGAGGACGAGGCGCTGCGCTGGGCCAACGGGACGAAGTACGGCCTGGCCTCCAGCGTCTGGACGAAGGACTTCGGCCGGGCCATGCGGATGTCCGCGGCCCTCGACTTCGGGTGCGTGTGGATCAACACCCACATCCCGCTCGTCGCCGAGATGCCCCACGGCGGGTTCAAGCAGTCCGGGTACGGCAAGGACCTGTCGATGTACGGGTTCGAGGACTACACCCGCGTCAAGCACGTCATGGCGAACCTCGACTCCTGACCCGCCCCGTGACCCGCCCGTCCCGGGCTCGTCCGAGCCCGGGACGGTGCGTCAGGAGTCGAACCCCAGGCCCAGCCGGTCCAGCGTCCGCAACCAGACGTTGCGCCGCCCCTCGTGCCGGTCGGCGTGGTCGAGGGACCGGGTCGTCACCCCCACCCCGCCCCACGCCAGGGGTTCGGGGGGGAACGGCACCGGCGGGGTCCGGACGAGGTCCAGCTCGGTGAGTTCCGTGGGGCCGTCCTCCTCGCGCGCCAGCAGGTCCAGCAGGACGTCGGCCGCGAAGCGCGTCATCCCGACCCCCAGCCCGGTGTACCCGGCCACGTGCGCGACCCGGCCGCCGTGGCCGGTGCCGAAGAACGGGAAGAACCGCGTGCAGGTGTCGATGGCCCCGCCCCAGGCGTGGGTGAACCGCACGTCCTGCAGCTGCGGGAACGTGTGCTGGAAGTGCGCGGCGAGCGTGCGGAACGAGGCCGGGTTCTGGTCGTACCCGGCCGACAGCCGTCGCCCGTAGTGGTACACGGCGTCGTACCCGCCGAACAGGACGCGGTCGTCGGCCGTCCGCCGGTAGTAGTGGAAGCGGTTCCCCAGGTCCCCGACGCCCTGCCGGTTCCGCCACCCGATCGCCGCGAGCTGCTCCCCGGACAGCGGTTCGGTGACGAGGGCGTAGTCGTAGACGGGGATGGTGTGCCACCGGTACCGCTGCAGCAGCGAGGGGAAGACGTTGGTGCCCAGAGCGACCCGTCGCGCGTGCACGTCACCGCCGGCGGTGTGCAGCACCACCTCGCGCGAGGTCGAGGAGATCCCCCGCACCGCGGTGTGCTCCGCGATCCGCACGCCGAGCTCGAGGCAGGTCCGCTTCAGCTCCCAGCACAGCCGGGCGGGGTTCACCAGGGCGGTGTCGTCGCGCGTCCAGGCCCCCGCCAGGTAGGTCGGGGAGTCGACCTCCCTGCGCACGGCCGCCGCGTCGAGGAACCCGGGTGCGGCGCGCAGCTGGTCGACCTGGTACGCCTCGGTCGCCACCGACAACCCGCCGGTGCGCTCGAAGTCGCAGTCCCAGCCGTACCGGGCCGCGTCGGCCTGCAGCCCGTCGAGGTTCGCCAGGCCGAGCGCGTCGAGCCGGTCGACCTCCGCCGGCAGGTGCAGTTCCCCGTTGCTGCGGCCGTGGGTCAGGCTCGCGTCGACGAAACCGCCGTTGCGGCCCGAGGCGGCCCAGCCCACCCAGGCCCCCTCCAGCAGCAGCACGTCGCGGCCGGGGTCGCGCTCCTTGGCGCGCAACGCCGTCCACAACCCCGTGAAGCCGCCGCCCACGACGACGAGGTCGGCGCGGGTGCCGGTGATGAGGGGCGGTTCGGGGGCGGGCCGGCCGGGGTCGTCCAGCCAGAACGGGGTGCTGGCGACCGCCCGCAGGGAGTCGTCGACGGCCGGTGAACTCGAGGTGAGGAACGGCACCCGTGGAGTTGTACCGCGACGTCTCCGGCGGGACAAGGGGTTTCGCGTAACATCGGGGAGTGCCGAACCGACAGCCCGCACTCGCCCTGGACGACCTCTCCAAACGGATCATCGAGGTCCTGCAGGAGGACGGCCGGATGTCCTACGCGGCGATCGGCAAGGCCGTCGGGTTGTCGGAGGCCGCGGTCCGGCAGCGGGTGCAGCGCCTCCTGGACAGCGGGGTCATGCAGATCGTCGCGGTGACCGACCCCGTCCAGGTGGGCTTCGCCCGCCAGGCCATGATCGGCATCCGCGCCGAGGGGGACACCCGCGTCGTGGCCGACCGGCTCGCCGAGATCCCCGAGATCGACTACGTCGTCATGACGGCCGGGTCGTTCGACGTGATCGTCGAGGCCGTCTGCGAGGACGACGACGGTCTCCTGGAGATCATCAACGCCAAGGTGCGCGCCGTCCCCGGTGTCGTCGCCACCGAAACGTTCGTGTACCTGAGCCTGCGCAAACAGCTCTACAACTGGGGCACTCGCTGACTTTTCCGCGGCAGGACGGGAATCGGGCGACGGAATCCCTTGTGGAGCTGTACCGGCCGGTCTAGTGTCCGGCGCATGTCCAGCCTCCCCGCGACCACGCCGCGCGGCACGGACCGTTCCGTGGCCGCCCGCGAGCACCTGTGGATGCACTTCACGCGGCACGCGCCCTTCGACGCCGGTGCCGACGTCCCCGTCATCGTCCGCGGCGAGGGCGCCCGCATCTGGGACTCCCACGGCCGGGAGTACCTCGACGGGCTCGCCGGCCTGTTCACCGTCCAGGTCGGCCACGGCCGCACCGAACTGGCGCAGGCCGCCGCCCGGCAGGCCTCCACCCTGGGGTTCTTCCCGCTGTGGTCCTACGCCCACCCCGCCGCGATCGACCTGGCCGAACGCCTCGCCCACGAGGCGCCCGGGGACCTGGACCGCGTCTTCTTCACCACGAGCGGCAGCGAGGCCGTCGAGACGGCCTGGAAGCTCGCCAAGGCCTACTTCAAGCGCGTCGGCAAACCGGGCAAGCACAAGGTCGTCAGCCGTTCCACCGCCTACCACGGCACCACGCACGGGGCCTTGTCCATCACGGGCATCCCCGGGGTGAAGGCCGACTTCGAACCGCTGGTGCCCGGGACCTCCCGGGTGCCCAGCACCAACTCCTACCGCGCCCCCGCACACCTGCGGGAGGACCCCAAGGCGTTCGGTCGCTGGGCCGCCGACCGGGTGGGGGAGGCCATCGAGTTCGAGGGGCCGGACACCGTGGCCGCGGTCTTCGTCGAACCCGTCCAGAACGCCGGTGGCTGCTTCCCGCCGCCACCGGGCTACTTCGAGCGGTTGCGCGAGATCTGCGACGAGTTCGACGTCCTGCTCGTCTCCGACGAGACGATCTGCGCCTTCGGACGCATCGGAGAGCTGTTCGCCTGCAAGGACTTCGACTACGTCCCCGACGTCATCACCTGCGCCAAGGGGCTCACCAGCGGGTACTCCCCGCTCGGCGCGGTCATCGCCTCCCAGCGCCTCTTCGAACCGTTCCGCGGTCCGGGGGAGGTGTTCGCGCACGGGTACACGTTCGGCGGCCACCCCGTCTCGGCGGCCGTGGCGATGGCCAACCTCGACTTCTTCGAACGCGAGGGGCTCGTCCAGCACGTCCACGAGAACGCCCCGCTGTTCCGGCGGGCGCTGGAACGTCTGCTCGACCTGCCGATCGTCGGTGACGTGCGCGGCGCGGGGTTCTTCTACGGCATCGAGCTGGTGAAGGACCAGACCACGCGGGAGACGTTCGACGAGGCCGAGTCCGAGCGCCTGCTGCGGGGTTTCCTCTCCCCGGCCCTGTGGGAGGCCGGGCTGTACTGCCGCGCCGACGACCGTGGCGACCCCGTGATCCAGCTCGCGCCGCCGCTGGTGATCGGTCCCGCCGACTTCGACGACATCGAGCAGCGGCTGCGGTCGGTGCTCGTCGAGGCGGGTCGACTGCTGTGACGGCGCGACCCCGGCCCGTGCGTTCCCTGTGGGCCGACACCGCACCCCCGGAGCCGGCCCGCGAACCCCTCGACGGCGACACCGAGGTCGACGTCTGCGTCGTCGGCGCCGGGTACACCGGGTTGTGGACGGCGTACCACGTCCTGGAGCACGACCCGGGAGCCTCCGTCCTGGTCGTCGAGGCCGAGCGGGTCGGGTTCGGGGCCAGCGGCCGCAACGGCGGCTGGTGCTCGGCGCTGCTGCCCCAGGGGGAGAACGCCCTGGCCGCCGAGCACGGTCCCGTCGCGGCCCGCGCGATGCGGGAGGCCATGCGCGCTACGATCGACGAGGTCGAACGCGTCGTGCGCGCCGAGGGCATCGAGTGCCACTTCCGCCGCGGGGGCACCGTCGTCGTGGCGCGCAGCGGGCCCCAGCTGGCCCGGGCCGCGGCCGAGGTCGCGGCCGACGAGCGCGCGGGGTCCCCGGAGCGGCTGCGGTTGCTGGACGCCGAGCAGACCCGCAAGACCGTCGGCATGACGCGCGCCCTCGGCGCCACGTACGCGCCGGACTGCGCGCGCATCCACCCGCTGCGCCTGGCGCGCGGGCTGGCCGCGGCGGTGGAGCGGCGCGGCGGCCGCGTCGTCGAGGGCACCCGCGCCACGCAGGTCGAGGCCGGCCGGGTCCGCACCGACCGCGGCACGGTCCGGGCCCGGCACGTCGTGCGGGCCACCGAGGCGTGGACGGCGACCACGGGCACGCGCGAGGTCGTCCCGGTCTACTCGCTCATGGTCGCCACCGAACCCCTCCCGGCGCGCTTCTGGGACCAGGTCGGCCTGGAGGGCGGGGAGACGTTCTCCGACCACCGGCACGTCGTCGTCTACGGCCAGCGCACGGCCGACGACCGCCTCGCCTTCGGCGGTCGCGGTGCGCCCTACCACTTCGGGTCCTCGATCCGGCCGGGGTTCGACCGGGACGAGGCGGTGTTCGGCAAGCTCAGGGCCACCCTGCGGGACATGTTCCCCGCCGTCGCCGGAGCCCGGTTCACCCACGCCTGGGGCGGACCGCTCGGCATCGCCCGCGACTGGCACGCCTGCGTGCGGCACGACCCGGCGACCGGCCTCGGCAGCGCCGGCGGCTACGTCGGGGACGGCGTGGGCACCGCGAACCTGGCGGGCCGGACCCTGGCGGCCAGCATCACGGGGCGCGACTCCGAACTCCTGCGGCTGCCGTGGTTCGGGCACGTCCCGCCGCGCTGGGAACCGGAACCGCTGCGGTGGCTCGGCGTCAACGCCGGCCTGCTGGTGGCGCGGGCGGCCGACGCCGCCGAGAACGGCCTGGGGCGGCCGACACCCCTGTCGGGCGTCCTGGCCCGGCTCACCGCGCACTGAACCGCGACGGGGGCGACCGCGGGGGAAACGCGCGGCGGCAACACGATCGAAACACCGAATCCGTTGTTCCGGAGGCGATCTGCTTGTACCTTCCGATGCCATGAGCGGTACTGCGGACCTCGTCCTGCACTCCGGGCGGGTCTTCACCGGCTCCGGACCGCACCCGAGCGCGACCGCGGTGGCCGTCGCCGGTGGCCGAGTGAGCGCGGTCGGGACCGACGCCGACGTCCGGGGCTGGGCGGGTCCGGGCACCCGCACGGTGGACCTCGCCGGCCGGCTGGTGCTGCCCGGGTTCACCGACGCCCACGTCCACCCCGTGATGGGCGGTCTGGAGCGACTGGGCTGCGACCTCAGCGAGGTCCACGGCGCGCGGGCCGCGCTGGAGGAGGTCGCCGCGCACGCGGCCGCTCACCCCGGGGAGTGGATCACCGGCGGGGGGTGGTCGATGGCCGACTTCCCCGGCGGCACCCCCCGGCGGGAGGACCTCGACCGGGTCGTGCCCGACCGGCCGGCCTTCCTGCTCAACCGCGACCACCACGGCGCCTGGGCCAACAGCCGGGCGCTGGAACTGGCCGGTGTCGACGCGCGGACCCCCGACCCGGTCGACGGCCGGGTCGAGCGCGACGCCGACGGCACCCCGTCGGGCACGCTGCACGAGGGTGCGATGGGTCTCGTCAGCCGCCTGCTCCCCCCGGTCACCGAGGACGACCTCGCGGCCGGGCTCGCCGAGGGCCAGCGGTACCTGCACTCCGTGGGCGTCACCGGCTGGCAGGACGCCATCGTCGGCGCCTACGCCGGGCACTCCGACACCACGCCCGTCTACCAGCGGGCCGCGGCCGCCGGCACCCTCACCGCCCGCGTCGTGGGAGCCCTGTGGTGGCCGCGCGGCCGGAGGGTCGAGGAGGTCGAGGAGGTGGTGGCCGGGTTCGTCGCGCACCGCGACCGGGTGGCCGCCGCCGGGTCGGACCGGTTCCGGACCACGAGCGTCAAGATCATGCTCGACGGCGTGGCGGAGAACCGCACCGCGTCCATGCTGAGCCCCTACCTCGACGGCTGCGGGTGCAGCTCGGGCGGGACGGGTCTGTCCCACCTCGACCGGGACCTGCTGCTGGCCGTCGTGCCCGCCCTGGACGCCGCGGGGTTCGACGTCCACGTCCACGTCATCGGCGACCGCGCCGTGCGGGACGCCCTGGACGCCGTGGCCGCGGCCCGGCGGTCCCCCGCCGCCCGGGGCGGCCGCCACCACCTGGCGCACCTGCAGGTCGTCCACCCCGACGACGTGCCCCGGTTCGCCGCGCTCGACGTCACCGCCAACGCCCAGGCGCTGTGGGCCTGCGAGGAGGAGCAGATGACCGCGTTGACCACACCCCTGCTGGGGCCGGAGCGGAACTCCTGGCAGTACCCCTTCGGGGGGTTGCTGCGGACCGGCGCCCGCCTCGTCATGGGCTCGGACTGGCCGGTGTCCACGCCGGACCCCTGGCAGGCGGTCCACGTCGCGGTGAACCGCACCCCGCCCGGGGAGGAGGCCCCGCCGTTCCTGCCCGAGCAGGCGTTGACCCTGACCGAGGCGCTGCACGCGTACACCGCCGGTTCGGCCTGGATCAACCGCCACGACGACGCCGGCACGATCACCCCCGGTGCCGTCGCCGACCTCACCGTCGCCTGTGTGGACCCGTTCTCCCTGGACCCCCGCGACCTGCACGAGGTGCGGACCGACCTGACGTTCGTCGCCGGGAACCCCGTCCACGACTCCTCGGCCGCCTCGAACCCCTCGGCGGACCTGACGGGGGCGGCGCGGTGAGCCGGATCGACCAGCACCCGGCCGTGGTCGTGCCCGCCCCCGACACGTCCTCCCCCACCGGCGGTGGCTCGGTCGACATCACCGGCGTCGTCAAGCGCTTCGGGGCGGCGACGGCCGTCGACCGGGTCGACCTGCACGTGCGCTCCGGGGAGTTCCTCTCCCTGCTGGGCCCCAGCGGCTGCGGCAAGACGACGCTGCTGCGGATGCTCGCGGGGTTCGAGCAACCCGACGAGGGCGACCTGGCCATCGACGGCACGTCCGTCCTCGGCCTGCCGCCGCACCGGCGTCCCGTCAACACGGTCTTCCAGGCCTACGCGCTGTTCCCGCACATGACGGTGGCCGAGAACGTCGCCTACGGCCTGCGGCAGAAGGGGGTGCGGCGCCGACGGGTCGAGGCCCGGGAGATCGGCCGCCGGGTGGGGGAGGCCCTGGAGATGGTGCGCATGAGCGCCTTCGCGCAGCGGTCCCCGGGCGTCCTCTCCGGTGGTCAGCAGCAACGCGTCGCGCTCGCCCGCGCCCTGGTCAACCGCCCTCAGGTCCTGCTGCTCGACGAACCCCTCTCCGCCCTGGACCGCAAGCTGCGCGAGGAGATGCAGGTCGAGCTGAAACTGCTCCAGACCGGTCTGGGCACCACCTTCGTCTTCGTCACCCACGACCAGGAGGAGGCGCTGTCGATGAGCGACCGCATCGCGGTCATGCTCGACGGCCGGGTCCAGCAGTTCGGGGTGCCCGAGGAGGTCTACGCCGAACCGGCCAGCGCGTTCGTCGCCGGGTTCATCGGCAAGCAGAACTTCCTGCCCGGCCACCTCGTGCAGCCCGGGGTGGTCCGCTGCCCCGACGGCACGCTCGCCACCCGGGCCACGGACCTGGCGGGCGGTTCCTCCGTGCTGGCCGCCGTGCGTCCCGAGGCGGTGCAGGTCACCACGGTCGAACCGACCGGCGCCGCCAACCGCGTCCGCGGGCGCCTGGCCGGTGTCGCCCACCTCGGCGACGTCGTGCAGCGCGTCGTCGTGACGTCCTCCGGCGTCGAGCTGCTGGCCCGTGCCCCGCGCGGCGGCACGGGCCCGGGCACGAGCGAGGTCGGCGCCGAGGTGTGGTGCGACTTCGTCCCCGAGAACGTCCACGTCTTCCCGTCGTGACCCCCACCGAACCGTCCCCCACCCCCGGGAGTCCCCCGTGACCGACCAGCCCCGCGTCCTCGCCCCCGCCACCACCGCCGGCCGGATCGACCGGGCCCTCACCCGGCGCCGCAGCGTGCTGGCCGCCCTCGCCTCCACCACCGCGCTCGCCGCGTGCGGCGGGAGCACGAGCGGGTCGGCCGCGGCGCCCGACGGCGAGGTCGAGGACAGCCTGAACGTCTACAGCTGGGCCGACTACGACGACCCGGACAACCTCACGGCCTTCCAGGCGACGGGGCCCAGGCTGCAGGTCGACAGCTACGCCTCGAACGAGGAGATGATCGCCAAGCTCGTCGCCGCGAACGGGGCCAGCGGGTACGACATCGTCGTCCCGACCGGGCTGTTCGTCCCGCAGATGGCCCAGAACGGCCTGATCCAGGAGATCGACCACTCCCGGCTGACGAACTACGGCAACCTCGACCCCGCCTACCTCGGGCGCAGTTGGGACCCCGACAACGCGCACTCCGTCCCGAAGGACTGGGGGACGACGGGTTTCGTCTACGACAACACCGTCATCACGCGACCGCTGACCTCCTGGGCCGACTTCCTCGACGCCGCCCAGAAGGAGGCATCCGGGAACACCTCGATCCTGGAGGACCCCTGGGAGGTGATGTGCATCTGGTTCGCGGCGAACGGCGTCGACCCGAACACCACCGACGAGACGCAGATCGCCGCGGCCCGGCAGGGGCTCGTCGAGGGCCTCGCACCGCACCTGAAGGGTTTCGAGTCCAACCCCGGCAGCAGCGCCATCGCCCAGTCCACGTTCACGTTGATGCAGTGCTGGAACGGGGACGCCCGGCTGGGCATCGACGCCTCCGACACCCCGGACAAGTGGACGTACGTCTTCCCGACACCGACGGCCAACCTCTGGATCGACAACTGGTGCATCGCGGCCGGTGCCGAGCACCCCGACGCCGCCTACGCCTTCATCGACTTCATGCTCGAGGAGGAGACCTCCGTCAAGGAGGTGCTCTACCTGGGGTACCCGACGGCGTTGAAGGACATCGCCGCGAAGGCGGAGGCGGCGGGGCTGGACCGGGCCGAACTGGTCTTCCCCGGGCCGGAGATCGTCGACCGCCTCACCGCCAGCGAGCTGAACGAGGGGCACCAGTCGATCGTCGAGGCCGTGGACGCGATCCGCGCCGCGGCGGGGAACGGATGATCCGCCGGCTGCGGGCCCCCTACGGCGCGCTCGCCCTGCCGGCCTGGGTGTTCCTGCTCGGCTTCTTCGTCGCCCCCGTCGCGCTCGTCGTCTGGTACAGCTTCGGCTACAAGCCGGGCCTGTTCGGCACCCACGCCAACGACGTGCTGTCGCTGGACCGGTACGGGGAGGCGCTGTCGGGCACGTTCGTGCGCACGTTCTGGAACACGCTGCGCATCGCGGTGGTCGGGACGCTGGTCTGCCTCGTCGTCGCGCTGCCGTTCGCCTACTGGCTCGCGGTGAAGGTGCCCGCGCGCTGGCGCGGTCTGGTGCTCGCGCTCGTCATGGTGCCCTTCTGGACGAACTTCCTCGTCCGCACGCTCGGCTGGCAGATCGCGCTGTCGCCCCAGGGTCCCTTCTCCACGGCCTGGCAGGCCCTCGGCGGGGACCCGTTCGACGTGCTCTACACCCGCGGGGCCGTCCAGCTCGGTGTGGTCTACAACTACCTGCCGCTCATGCTGCTGCCGCTGTACGTCGCGCTGGAACGCACCAGCCACGCGTTGCGCGAGGCCAGCCGCGACCTCGGCGCCGGCCGCTGGCGGACGTTCACCGACGTCACCCTGCCGCTGGCCTTCCCCGGGATCGCCTCCGGCAGCCTGCTGGTGTTCGTGCCGCTCATGGGCGACTACGTCACGGCCACCGTGCTCGGCGGCGCGAGGGGGAACATGGTCGGCCAGCTCGTGGCCGGTCAGTTCCAGTCGGCGCAGAACTGGGCGCTCGGGTCGGCCATGGCCGTCGTCCTCATCCTGTTCACCGGGGGCACGGTGCTGCTCACCGCCCTCGGGGTGCTCGTCGTGCGCCGGGTGGGGCGCGCCCGCCGCCACGTGGAGGTCGCCCGGTGATCGACGAACGCCCACCCACCGTCGTCCGCTCCCGACCCGCCCGCCGCCGGACGCGGTCCGACGTCCTGCTGGGCGTCTGGGGCGTCCTGGTCCTGCTGTTCCTCTTCCTGCCCATCGGCGTCATCGTCGTCTACTCCTTCAACTCCGGCCGGCTGCTCACCTCGTGGGGCGGGGCGGGGTTCGAGGCGTACTCGGCCGGGTTGGACCGGCCGGTCATCCGCGCCGCGGTGGTGACCTCCCTGCAGGCGGCGGCCGGAGCGGCCCTGCTGTCCGCGGTCATCGGATCCCTCGCCGGCCTGGCCCTGGCCCGGGTCGGGGGGCGCTGGGCGGGGGCCCTGACGCTGCTGCTCGGCCTGACCCTCGTCACCCCCGAGATCGTGGACGCGATCTCGTTGCTCGGCTGGTTCGTCTCCCTGGACACCGAGGTCGGGCTGCCGCTGTTCGGCGACGGCGTCGCCCGTCTCGTCATCGCGCACTCCGTGCTCTCGACCGCCGTGGTGACGTTCATCGTGCGGGCCCGGGTCGCCGGGCTCGACACCCGGCTGGAGGAGGCCGCGGCCGACCTCTACGCGACGCCGTGGCGCCGCTTCCGCGACGTCACCCTGCCGCTGGCGGCGCCGGGGGTGCTGGCCGGTGGGCTCATGGCCTTCACGCTCAGCCTGGACAACACCATCGTCGCCAGCTTCGTCTCGCTGCCCGGGGCGAGTCCCTGGCCGGTGTACGTGCTGTCGGCCCTGCGGGCCGGCCTGCGTCCGGAGATCGCCGCCGTGTCCACGCTCCTGCTGCTGCTGACCCTGGTGTCGCTGGCGGTCGTCGCCCTCGTGCTGCGCCGCTCGGGGGACTCCGCCTCCGACATCGCCCGCACCATGGCCGGTGGCTGAGCCCACGCGTTGTGATCGTCGTCGTCCGGGGGCACCATCGAAGGGCCGGACGACGAGCCCGGCTCCCGACCGCGAGGAGGCGGCGTGCGAGCGACGACGGTGGGTTTCTCGGGGTCCGGGGCGTCCCGGCGCGCGTTGCGGTGGGGCGTGCAGTCCTGCGCAGCGACGGGGCGTCCCCTGCACGTCCTCGTCGGACCGGGCGGCGCTCCCGGCGACCTCGACGGGCAGCTGGCCGAGGAACTCCTGCGCGTCCCGGGCCGGGAACCCGCCGTCGACGTCACCCTCACCCCCGACGACCCCGTCCACGCCCTCCTGAGCGCCGCGGCCGAGGGGTCCGACCTCGTCCTCGGCGCCGGCCGCGACGTCGCACCGCAGCACCCCGGGGCCGGTGGGGTGCTCGGGGCGGTGCTGGCCGCCGCGCCCGGACCCGTCGTGCTCGTGGGGCCCCGCGCGGTGCTCACCCCCACGCGCCGGCTGCTCGTGGTGGCCTCGCCGCGGGGCGCGGCGGCGGACTGGGTCCTGCGGCGCGGTCGGGACCTGCCCGTGCACCTGCTCACGGCCTGGCGAGCGCCCTCGGGGCGCGACGCGGACGGGGGCAGCGGGCGCCGGCACGCGCACCTGGCCGCCGTGGCCGTGCACCACGGCGTCCGGGCCCGGCTGTCGGCCGGGACGCACCGGCCCGTGCGCGCGGAGGTCGCGGAGGGTGCGCTCGCCGACGTCCTGCCCCGCAGGGTCGGGGTGGGGGACCTCGTCGTGCTCACGGCCGGGTCGGTGGGGGACCTGCCGCTGCGGACCCTGCGCGCCCCCGTCGTCCTCGTCCCGGTGCCCGTCGGGACGGACCGGTCCGTCGTGGACCTGCGTGAGCGGGTCCGCACGCCCGCGGGGTGACGGCACACCCGCTGGTCGTTCAGGCGCGCGCCACGGACGTGATGCCCCCGTCGACGGCGATCTCCGCGCCGTGCAGGTACTCCGCACGCCCGGACAGCACCCACGCCACCGCGTGCGCGACCTCCTGGGGCGTGCCGGGTCGACCGGCGGGCAGACCGCGCGTCATGGCCGCGACGGCGTCGGCGGCGCCGTCGTTGATCGGGGTGCGGGTGGCGCCGGGGGAGACGGTGTTGACGCGGACCCCGCGTGGTCCGAACTCCGCGGCCCAGGACCGGGCGAGCTGGATCTCCGCCGCCTTCGTCGCGGAGTAGAGACCGACGATGGGGTGCCCCACGTGGGCCATCCAGGAACCGACGACGACGATGGACCCCCGGCCGCGTTCGGCCATCGCGGGGGCCAGGGCGGCGGTCAAGACGTGCGGGGCGCGGACGTTGACGGCCAGGGTCGCCTCCAGGTCGGCGTCGGTGAGGGTCACGGTGTCGACGGCCGGGCACAGGGCCGCGTCGTGGACGACGGCGTCCAGCCGGCCGCCCGCCGCCTCGACGGCCTCGGCGGCGAAGGCCCGCAGCGCGTCGGGGGAGGCGCCGAGGTCGCAGGGGACGAAGCGGGCGGAGCCGCCGGCGGCCCGCACGTCGGCGACGACGATCTCGCCCCGGGTGCTGTCGCGGCCCGTGACGACGACGGTCCAGCCGTCGGCGGCGAGGGTCCGTGCGGTGGCGGCGCCGATCCCGCTGGTGGAACCGGTGACGAGGACGGTCTGCTGCGTGGTCACGGGCACCACCGAACGCCCTCGCCACGCGGACCACCAGAGCGCGCCCTGCCTGGTCACGACGTGACCAGGTCCAGGACCCGGTCCGCTCCTAGGCTGCGGGGGTGCCCGTCGACCGTGCCGCCCTCGGGGCGTTCCTGCGCTCCCGGCGTGACCGCCTGACGCCCGCCCGGGCGGGCGGGCATCGCGCCGTTCCCCGGACCTCGGCGCGTGCCCGGGCTGCGCAAGGAGGAACTGGCCGTGCTGGCCGGGATGAGCCCGGACCACTACAGCCGGCTGGAGCAGGGCCGGCAGTCGACGGTGAGCGAGGACGTCGTCGTGGCCCTGGCCCGCGCGCTGCAGCTCGACGACCTGGAACGCGCCCACCTGCACGACCTCGCCGCGCCGGCCTCGCGGCGGCGCCGGACCGGCGCCGAGGCGCCGCAGCGTCCCGACCCGGGGTTGCTGCGGCTGCTCGACACGCTCGCGCACGTGCCCGTGCTGCTGCTGGGCCGCCGCTCGGACGTGCTGGCGCGCAACGGGTTGCTCAGTTCCGTGCTCGGGACCGCGATGGTTCCCGGGTCCTCCTTCGCGCGGTGGTTGTTCCTCGACCCCGCAGCGCGCACCCGCATCACGAACTGGGACGACTTCGCCGCCCCCGCCGTGGGCGCCCTGCGCCACGAGCTGGGCCGCCGCCCCGACGACCGGCGCCTGGCCGCTCTCGTCGAGGAGCTGCGCGCGGCCGACCCCGACGTCGCGCGGTGGTGGGCCGACCAGGGCGTCACGTTCCGCACCTCCGTCGTCAAGCACGTGGACCACCCCGAGGCCGGACCGCTGGCGTTCGGCATCGAGTCGGTCGTCGCGCCGCTCGATCCCGACCAGCGGCTCGTCGTCTACACCGTCGAGGCGGGCTCGCCCACCGCACGGGTGCTGCCGCTGTTGGCGAGCTGGGACGCCTCGGGAACGGCTGTCGTGCGCGAACCGTGACGTGGCACGCTCGACGACGAGTTCCAGCGACCGGACCGGTCGGAGCTGCAGGCCCTGCGTCCCCGCAGGTCGTGAGCCGACGACGGGAGAGCGCGCGTCCACTCCCGCCACTCCCAGCGGACCGGCTCCCCGCCTGGACCTGCGGCACGGCACCCGGCGGGCCTTCGTGCACCTGCTCGTGAACCACGCGGTGGTGAACGTCCTGAACTGCACGGTCTGGTGCGCCCTGACGTTCTGGGTGTTCCTGGCGACCCGGTCGGTGTTCGCCACCGGGACGATCACCGGGATCGTCGTCGTCGCGACGGCCGCGACGGGGATCTGGTTCGGCAGCCTCGTCGACGACCATCACGAGCGCACCGTCGTGCAGGGGTCGGCCATCGTGTCGTCCCTCGTCCACGGCCTCTGCCTCGTGCTGCACCTGCCGGCGCCGGCCGCGGTGTTCGCCGACGTCGGCTCCTGCGGTCGTGGTCGTCCACCTCGCGAGCGTCCCGGTGCCCGAGACGCGGGTGCTGAGCACGGGGGAGGACGCCCCTGCGGCCGGGGAGCGGACCTGCGCGGGACGTGGCGACTCGTGCGACCGGTGCCGGGGATGGTCCCCATCATCGCGTTCAGCTGCTTCGACGACGTCATCGCCGGCGGGTTGCTCGTCGCCCGCGTCGGGCCGCTGACGCAGTTCGCCGTCGTCCCGTTCGCGACCGACGGTGCGGGCGCCGCGGCGATGGGGGCTGGTTCGGGACCGGGCAGGCCCGGACGAGCGCCCTCGTGTTCGTCGTCACGGGGTTCCTCGGCGTCCTCGCCACCCTCGTCGCGCTCGCGAGCCCCCGGCACCGGGCGTCGTCCGCGTCGTTCACGCGGTGCCGGGCCGCCGATCCCGCCTCGGTCTGGGGGAACCCGGTCCTGTGCCCGGCCCGACGCAGGCGCAGGCGCGGGACCGGACGCACGCAGGGGCGGGACCCGTGCAGGTCCCGCCCCTCGGCTCAGTCCGTCCTGCCGCCGCGTCCGGTCAGGGGACGATGAGGCCGTTGGTCTGGGTGCGGGCGCGGTCGAAACGCTGCTGGGCGTCGGCCCAGTTCACGACGTTCCACCACGCCTTGACGTAGTCGGGCTTGACGTTCTTGTAGTCCAGGTAGAAGGCGTGCTCCCACATGTCCAGCACGACGATCGGGACCAGGCCCAGGGCCAGGTTGCCCTGCTGGTCGTACAGCTGGACGTTGATCAGCTTCTGCCCGATGGAGTCCCAGGCCAGGATCGACCAGCCCGAGCCCTGGATGCCCAAGGCGGTGGCGGCGAAGTGCTTCTGGAAGCCGTCGAAGGAGCCGAAGTCGGCGTCGATGGCCGCGGCCAGCTCACCGGTGGGCTTGTCCCCGCCCTCGGGGGACAGGTTGGGCCAGAACACCGAGTGGTTGACGTGGCCGCCGAGGTTGAAGGCCAGGTTCTTCTCGTGCAGGTTGACCGTGGCCAGGTCGTCCTTGGAGCGGGCCTCGGCCAGCTTCTCCAGGGCGGTGTTGACGCCGCTCACGTAGGTGGCGTGGTGCTTGTCGTGGTGCAGCTCCATGATCGCCCCGGAGATGTGGGGCTCGAGCGCGGAGTAGTCGTAGGGCAGATCCGGAAGGGTGTAGGCGGTCGATCCGTCGGTCATGGGCAGCACGCTGCCACCTGCAGCGCACTGGAGGTCAAGCCGAGGACCGACCACCCTCCCCGACACCTCACTCCACCACGACGACGACCTTCCCGGGGATCCGCCCGGCGGCCCCCTCGGCGTGCAGCGCCGGCAGTTCCGCGAGCGGGACGCGCCGGGTCACCTCGACGCGCAGTTCCCCGGCGTCGACGAGCCGGACGAGCTCGGCGAGCCGTTCCCGGTCCGGCCGGACGAAGACGGTGACGGCGTCGACGCCCCGGGCCTCGTCACCGGGGGTGGTGAGGAACGCCGTCGTGCTCACCACGCGACCGCCGTCGCGGACGAGGGCCACCAGCGCGGCGAACCGCTCCGGTTCCAGCGGTGCGAGGTTGAGGAGGACGTCCACGGGTTCGGTGACCGCCTCGATCAGGTCGGTGCGGGTGTGGTCGACGACCTCGTGCGCACCGGCTGCCCGGACGTCCTCGGCGCTGCGCGGGCTCGCGGTCGCCACGACGTGCACGCCCGCCCGGGCGGCCAGCGCGATCGCGTACTTCCCGACGACGCCGCCGGCCCCGACGACGAGCAGCCGCTGCCCGGGGTGGACGTCGCCGTCGTCGACGAGCGCCTGCCACGCGGTGAGGGCCACCGACGGCAGGGCCGCGGCGTCCGCCAGCGGGATCGTCGCCGGTGCGGCGACGAGGGCTTCGGCGGGTGCGAGGACGAACTGCGCCGCCCCGCCGTCGCGTTCCATCGGCAGGAACCCGACGACGGGATCACCGGGTGAGAACTCCTGGACCCCCTCACCGATCGCGTCGACGGTGCCCGACACGTCGTAGCCGGGGACGTGGGGGAGTTCCACCGGGATGGGCAGGAAACTCCCGCGCATCCCGTTGTCCGCGGCGTTGTAGGCCGAGGCGGCCACCCGCACCCGGACCTGGCCGGGGCCCGGCGACGGGGTGGGCAGTTCCTCGTACCGCAGGACCTCCGGTCCGCCGGTCTCGTGGAAGCGGAAACCCCAGCCCGTCGCGGGAGAGGTCTCGTGGGTGGTGGTGCTCGTGCTGGTCCGGGTGCTGGTCCGGGTGCTGGTCATGGTGGTTCCTCTCGGGTGGGGTTCCGGGACGGGGATCGTCAGGCCGTGGGGGCCAGGACGACGACCTTCCCCGGCAGCCCGGCCACGGCGGCGCGGGCGTGCACGGCGGGAAGATCGACGAGGGGGACGCGTTCGGCGACGTGCAGGCGGAGTTCGCGCGTGCAGACGCGCGCCACGAGGTCGGCGAGCTGGTCGGTGTCGCGGCGCACGACGACGTCGACACCGCGGATCCCGCGGGTGGGGTCGCGGGGGGCGGGCCCGGCGGTGCTGACGATCCGGCCGCCGTCGCGGACCGCGGCGAGCAGAGCCTGCGTCCGGTCCCCGGGCAGGGGGGCCAGGACGAGGGCGAGGTCCACGGAGGCAGCGGTCGCGGTGCCGGCGAGGACCACGTCGGCGCTGACCTCCCGGGCGAGCTGGACGGCGTAGTGGCCGACCGCGCTCCCGGCGCCGTGGACGAGGACGCGCTCACCCGGGCGCAGCCGGCCGTGGTCGACGACGGCCTGCCAGGCGGTGAGGCCGACGAGGGGCAGGGCGGCGACGTCCGCGAGCGGCACCTGGCGCGGGGCCCCGGTGAGGTCGTCCGCGCCGGCCAGGACGAACTGGGCCGCGGCGCCGGGAGCGGCGGAGGGCAGGAGACCCACGACCGCCGCGCCGACCGGGAACCGCGCCCGGCCGGGGCCGAGCGCGTCGACGGTGCCCGCGACGTCGACGCCGGGGGTGTGCGGGAGCCGGACGCCCGGGAGGGTCCCGGAGCGGAGCGCGGCGTCCAGGTCGTTGAACGAGGTGCCGGCCACGCGCAGGCGGACCTCACCGCGCCCGGGGACGGGGACGTCGACGTCCTCGTGCCGCAGGACCTCCGCGCCGCCGAACTCGTGGAAACGCACCGCGTGCACCGGACCACCCCGCTCTCGTCGCGCCCTCGTCGTGCTGACGGGACCAACGTCGCAGGTTCTCGCAGGATCAACCTGGGCCGGATCGGCCCACCCTCACCACGGTCGGCCCGGTCGCGGTGTCGACGACCTCGGCGAGCCGCACGGCGTCGGCCGTCCCGGGCGCCGCGGTGAGCACCAGCGCCCCCAGGTCGTCACCGGGGATGGCCAGCAGGTTGCCGACGAGGGTCACCGGTTCGCCGTCCGAGCGCAGGAACGTCGCGCTGCTCTCGTAGGCCGTGACCGGTCTCGGGTCGCGCCACAGCGCGTCGAAGAGCCGGCTGCTGCTGCGCAGCACGTCCACGAGGGCCACGAGCGCGGTGTCGCGCGGGTACCGCAGCCGCGCGTCCTTGAGGCGGGCGACGAGGACGGACTGGTGGTCGGTCGCGTCGGCGGGGCTCTGCTGGAAGGCGGCGAACGGGGAGCAGAACGTTCGCCAGACGACGTTCCACTCCCACTCCTCACCGGTGCGCTCCCAGTGCTCGAGGGCGAGGAAGGCCCTGTTGACGGCCAGGAGGTTCATCGCGGCGTCCGCCACGAACATCGGGGTGTCGGGGAACCGCTCCAGCATCCGGGTCGCACCGGGCCCCAGCTCCGACGGCACGAGGCCGTCGGCCGCCGCGTACCCGGCGAGCGCCGCGAGTCGTTCGTACTCGGCGCGGGGTGCGCGCACGGCCCGGGCGATCGCGTCGACGACCCCCGCGGAGGGGTGGCTGCGACCCTGTTCCAGGCGTCGGACGTAGTCGGCCGACAGGCCGGCGAGGTCGCCGAGCTCCTCGCGGCGCAGACCGCGCACCCGACGGCCCGCGCTGGGGAGCTCGACGGAGCCCGGTGGTGTCGCCTCGCGCAGCCGGCGGACCGCTGCACCGAACTCCCGACTCGTCACGCCGTCAGTCTGCCCCCTGCGGGTGCCGCTCGTGGTGAGCCGGGACGGGGGCCTGCGGGTCGCGTCGTGCACGACGCGGCCCGGCGCGGCGTGGTCGAGGGTGCCCAGGCACGTCGGTCCGGCGAGGCCGGCACGAACACGTCGCACCCCGTCAGTTCCCCGCCGTCCTCGACGTCGGCGCCGGCCAGGTCGACGGCGCGGGCCAGGTGCTCGCGGTCGGCGGTGAGGCCGGTCACGGGACTCCTCCGGTGCAGCGGGTGTCGGGCCGACCCCAGGTCCGCGCCCGCCTCCCGGCGCGGGCTGGCAGTCTGGGACGGGTGAGCGCGCACGCCGTCGTCCGTCAGGTCCTGCCCGTGCCCGCCGCCGTGGCGTTCGACGTGGTCCACGACTACCCGCACCGGCTGGCCTGGGACACGCTGCTGCGCGAGGCGTTCACCGTCGGCGGTGCCGAGCCCACCCGCGGCGTGGAGGCGGTGTGCCGCGCCCGCTGGTCCCTGGGCGGGCTCTCGTTCCGCACCCGGTACGTGACGTTCCGCCGTCCCGACCTGGCCGCGGTGACGTTGACCTCGCGCTCGCCGTTCTTCGAGGCGTGGGCGGCCTCGATGCGGCACCGCGACCTCGACGACGGGCGCAGCGAGGTGGTCTACACCCTCACGTTCACGGGGGCGCCGGCGCCGCTGCGCCGGCCCGTCGAGTTCGTGGCGCTGCGGGCGTTCCGCTGGGAGACCGCTCGTCGGCTGCGGGCCCTCGCGGACCACCTGCGTGCGCTGCCTCAGGACGTCGGTGGCGGTCCCCGGGTTGAGCAGGGGTCGGCCGCCCCCGTCGGTACCCACGACGCGGGTTGACCGCGACGTCGCCCGCAGTGCGCCACGACTGCGACGTTCACCCCCGGCCGGGCGAGCGGACGGGCGTCATGGACGGGTGGCGACCAGCGGTGAGCACAGCGATGTGGTGCGACCGATCGGTCGTCCACCTCGCCACCGCGCGTCGGCGAAGCACCCGACCCCGAGTCTTCCGTTCACGAGGCCGACGACGGGCCGCCGGAGCCACCGTCTCGGTGCCGCCGCCCTGCACGCGGTTGCCGCCGCGCTGACGACCTTCCTCCCTCCGCGGGGTGGTGCCTCACCGCGCGAGCAGTGGTCCTCGGCGTCCGGGGCGTGGAGTCGACGGCGGTCGACGCCACGCTCGACCGGGTCACCCAGCGCGAAGGCATCACCGCCATCCCCTGCGCTGTGATCGCCCTCGCTGCGGACGCGCTGTCACCGACGTCCTGGCCGGGTGCACCCGGCCGACACCGGCGTCGCGCGCGCCCAGCCCCGACTGTTCGGCCCGGTCGACTTCGACCTCACGGTCCTCCGGCTGATCACCAGACTCGTGCAGGACGCGCGGACCGGTCTGGCGGCGCTGCGCACCGCCACAGCCGCGGCCCGTGCGCAGGTCTGGTCGATCGCCTCACCGGTCCTGCAGGAGGGGCGCATCGTCGTTGATCCGGATGCCACGATCGTCGCGTCGCATCCGCAGGAGGAAGGCGGTGGTGTCACGTCCCGGCAGCAGGTGTCGCTCCTCCCGGTGACCGACGCGGACGTCGACGCGGACCCGGGCAGACAGTTCTCGCAGGAGAACTCCCTGCCCCGCGACGACGTGCAGACGCGAAGCCCGCTGTCGGCCCACACGTCCCCCTCGGTCGTGAGCCGGCCCTCGTCGGCGGGCACCTCCGCTGTGGCCGCCCCCGGCGTGTCCGGCGCCCTGTCCACGCGAGGTGCAACGAGAACGGGATCGTGCGCGTCCTCCCACCGCCGGGGAATCCGCCTCGGCGATCAGGAACGCCGCAGAAGCCGGAAGAACCCGCATCCCATGAGCACGAAGTCCCTGCCCACGCACCCGTCGCCCCGTTCAACCGGGCGTCGACTCGCCCTGCGGCTCCTCGCCTGCACCGCCGCCGTAGCCGCGTGCGGTGCGGCCCTCAGCTCCCAGGCCGACGCGAGCGCCCCCGTGCTCGCCCCCCGGTTCGCCTCCGTGTCCGCGACCGTTCCCGTGGGCTCGACCACCTCCCCCGGTGGCGTCCTCGAGGTCGGTTCCCAGGGGGCCCGGGTCCTGGCCGCGCAGCAGCGCCTGACGGCGCTGGGCTACTGGCTGGGAAACCCCGACGGTCACTACGCAGAGCTGACCCGGCAGGCCGTGATGGCGCTGCAGGGCGCAGCTGGTCTGCACCGGGACGGCATCCTCGGACCGGCCACCCGCACCGCCCTGGACCGTGGCGTGGTGCCGCGGGTCTCCGTCCGGACGGGTCACTCGGTGGAGATCGACCGCGCTGCCGGCACCCTCACGTTCGCCGACGGCGGTCGCGTCACCACGGTCCTGCACACCTCGACCGGCAGCTTCCAGCGCTACCGCTTCCCCGACGGGCGCACCGCCCTGGCCGATACTCCCGCCGGGAGCTTCCACGTGTACCGCACGGTCGACGGCGTCCGGGTCGCGGCTCTGGGGCGGTTGTACCGCCCGCGCTACTTCGACCCCTCCCAGGGCATCGCGGTGCACGGAGCCGCCCACGTGCCCGGCTATCCCGCGTCGCACGGGTGCGCCCGCGTCACCAACGCGGCGATGGACATGATCTGGTCGACGAACCAGATGCCGATGGGCACCCAGGTGGTGGTGCGCTGAGCAGGGAAGTGCCACGGGCCCGCGGCAGGCGCCCGGGGACCGGATCCACCGGACCGGACCCCGCGTCCACGCCGATGGGGCAGAGTCGACCGCACGGACCAGGAGGATGGGCGACGGGGGGCGACGTGCTCGACGCCGGGCAGCGGAGTGCCGAGGTGGACGGGGACGTGTCCCTCCCCGTGCAGCTGCGGGGGGTCGAGATCTGCTTCACCCGGCGGGGTCTGCCCCCTCTGCTCATCGTGCAGGGGCTGGACCTGTCCGTGGCGGCGGGCGTCCTGCACTGCCTGGCCGGTCGCAGCGGTTCCGGCAAGACCAGCGTGCTGCGCGTCGCCGCCGGTCAACTGGTGCCACGCGCCGGAACGGTGCACTGGTCGCGGCGGTCCGTCCTCGACGTCCCCGACCGCGAGCTGCCCGCGCTGCGGCGCCGCTCCGTCGGTTACCTGGACCAGGGCGCGCACCTGCTACCCGGTCTGAGCGTCCTGGAGAACGTCCTCGTACCGGCCGTCCCGACCCGTCAGACCCGGCAGCTGCGCCCACGGGCGCTGGACCTGCTGGACCGGCTGGGCGTGCGGCAACTCGCCACGCGCCGCACGGCCGGCCTCTCGGGCGGAGAACGTCAGCGCGTGGCCCTGGCGCGGGCCCTGCTGCTCAGCCCAGCCGCGGTGCTGGCCGACGAGCCGACGGCGAGCCTGGACCGGACCACCGCCGACGGGGTCATCGACCTGCTGCGGGCGACCGCCGACCGGGGAACGGCCGTCCTCGTCACCAGCCACGACCCGGGTCTCGTCGATGCGGCCGACGAGCGGACCGCGTTCTCGTGAGGACCGGCCCGGGACCGCTGCCAGGTGGGTTGCGCCGACTCGCACGAGACCGGTTGCGCCTGCTGGCGTTCGTCGTGAGCGCCGCCGTCCTGCTGCTGTCGGCCGCCCTCGACAGCCGCGCTGCGGCATCGCTGTCCCAGTCCCTGCAGGACCGGGCCCGAGGCAGGTACGACCTGGTCGTCACCGCGAGCGCCCCGGACACCACCGGGCGGACCCTGCGCCCCTCGACCCTCGGGGCGGCCGCCGGCGGGAACCACCTGAGCCTGCGTCAGGTGCAGCAGGTGGCTGCCGTGCCCGGGGTCGACGTGGCCGCGCCGGTGGGGACGGTCCTGTTGCCCGCCACGGGTTCTGCCAAGGGCGTCTTGACGGTCGACCTGTCGGACCCGGCGCTCCTTCCCCCCGGTGCGACGGCGTCGCCGACCGCAGCGGTCACGCAGGTGGTCCGCGCCGGGGTGACCGTGACCACCCGGACAGCCGGCGGTCGAGACACCGTGACGACCGCGACCCGTGACTACGCCCTCGACTGGAGCCGGTGGTCGGGGCAGACGGGGCAGAGACCGCGCGCCGTGAGTTCCGACGGGGACGTCGGTGAGGCGCGTTCGGTGGACCTGGCGCGCGATCTGCGTGACACCTTCGGAGTCGGCCCGGCCGCCCCCGAGGTGACGGCTGCCGCCGGCGAGGGTGTCCTGCGGGTCCCGCTCCCCCTGGCCGCGGTCGCGAACACCTCCCTCGTCCTGGTGGACCCCACCGCCGAACGGGCGCTCCTGGGCGATGCGGGTGCCTTCCTCGACCCCCTCGCCCAGGCGGACGACCAGATCGGTGCGGCCCACCCGTCGTGGGATCCCGGCCGCACCCACCCGTCGGGCGAAGGCCTCGCGGGTCTCGTCGAGAGCGCCGTCGTGTCCCGTCCGGTCCCCGTGCTGCTGCCTGAGGACGCAGCGGCCACGGCACACGTGCACGTCGAAGTCGACGTCCTGGCCGTCCCCGGCGGTGTCGCCGCCGCCGTCCTGGACCGGGCCGGGACGGGAGACGTCGAGGGCGCCGCGGCCGACCTGACCCGGGCGGGTGCGGCTGCCGCGACGGGGGCCGCGCGCACCGTCTACGACGGCGACGTGCACGGGGAGCTGTCCAGCGCGGACCCCCGGACCCTGCGAGCCTCCTGGCCGGGAAGCGACCCGACCGCCGGCGAGCCCTGGTACTGGGGGCTGCCGCTGTACGACCCGCTCGGACCGCTCAGCGGGGCCGCACGGCGGACCCCCGTCACCACGCAGAGCGAGACCACACCGCGGACGTCCCTCGACGGGCGCGGCCGGGCCGTGCGGACGGTGCTCGGGGTGGAGGGGTACTCCGGCGCCCGGGCCCGCAGCGCGCCGCGGACGTCGACGCAGGGGACGGGAGGTGGCGGACCGGCGGAGGCCGATCCGGCTCCGGGGGCGGCGACGGCCCCGGGGGCAGAAGCCGACCTGTCGTCACCGACGGCGGCCACCACCGCCGAGCCCTCGCCGGGAACCGATCCCTTCGACACCACGCCCTACCCGGTGGGCGGGTACACGGACGCCGAGCTGAGCCCGGTGACTCAGGGACCGGCGGGACTGCCGCTGGGCTACGGCGAACCGGCGGACACCTTGCCCGGCACGTTCAACGGAACCGGCAGCCCGGTGACGTCGGCGGGGCGCAGCGCCACGACGGCCATCGCTTCCCTGCGCAACGCCGAGGAGTGGGGTCTGACCGCTCCTGTCGACGCCGTCCGGGTCCGGGTCGCCGCGACGGGCGGGTACACGGCGCGGACGCGGTCGGCCATCGCCGACGTCGCCCGGCGCATCGAGGCCACCGGGTTGCACGTGACCGTCGTCGCGGGGTCCTCCCGCGGACGGTTGCAGGTCCTCGTTCCCGCCGTCCCCACCGGGAACGGCGCCGGGCCGCAGACCCTCGCACCGGTGCGGGCCGAGGTGGCGTGGCCGTCGCTCGGGGCAGCGGCCGACGTCTCGGCGGGCTTGTCGCGCACCGCGCGCACCGTTCTGCTGCTGGCCGCCGTCGCGGCCTGTCTGCTCCTGGCCTGCGTCGCCGCGCTCTCGCTGTCCGCACGCCGCCAGGAGGGCGCCCTCCTGGAGCAGTGGGGGTGGCGACGCAGAGACGTGGTGTGGTGGGAGGTGGGGCCGGACCTGTGGGGGGTGGGTCTGCTGTCGGGAACCGCCGCCGCCACGGCGGCCTGGCCCGGTACCGGGTCCGCGGCACCTGCCGCGGCCGTCGTGACGACCGCTGTCGTCGCAACGCTCGTCAGCGGCGCCGTGTTGCCCCTCACCAGCCGACGCCGCAGCCGTCGTCCACCGTCAGCCCGGTCCGGGTGGGTGGCCGCCCGGCGGCGGACGCGGCCTCGGAGAGCAGGACACCATCCCGGACTCGGGGTGAGGACCCCGGCGGGAACGGGTCTGCGCTGGGCCACCCGGTCACCTGCGGGAACCGCGATCACCTCCGTCGCCCTCGCCATGACCTGCCTCAGTGCCGGCACCGCAGCCCAGAGCATCGACGAGGGCCTCGCGGTGTTGGGCCACACGGCGCTCGGCGCAGCCGCAGTCGCCGCGACCGGGGCGACTCAAAGCATCGTGGGGGTGCTCGCCCTGATCGCCTCCGGGGTCACTCTGGTCTCGGTGCGGAGGCTGCGGGTTCGGCGGCGCCGCACCGACCTGGCGGTGCTGGCGAACGCCGGTTGGTCCCACCGCGACCTGTCCACCGCGACCGCGGTCGAGTCCGCGGTCGCCGCCCTGCCCGCGGTGGCAGCGACCGCGGTCGCGGCTTGGGTGGTGGACGGCCCCCGCAGCGTCGGGCTGATCACCACGTGCCTGACCGGTGTCGCGGTGACCGTCGTGACCATGGCGTCCAGGTCTCGCGACCTCGAGGCTGAGACCCCACGCCCGTGACGCCTGCTCGGCGACCCGCAGAGGCGGCGGCCACGCGCACCACCGCGAGCACCACCGGGGCGGCACCGCCCTGCAGGGCAGCGAGATCGCCCGTGCGGGCGCCTGCGGGCCGTCTCGACGAGGACACTCACCGCAGGTGGGGGTGCCGGTCGAGGACCGCGTCCCCGCGCGCAGTGTCGCCGACCCGCGGCTGGCGCTCACCCGCGCCGCCCCGACCGGGGTGTCGGGGATGTCGGCGATCCGCTCGTCAGCCATCTCGTCCAGGTGGCGCAGAGCCACGACGGAACGCTGCTCGGTCGGCAGCTCCTCCGGGTCGAGGGGATCCTCACGCCGGACCGCCCGCCGCCAGAACGACGTGCTCTCGTTGACGAGCATCCGGTTCACGTGCGCGACGGGGTCGTCGACCCTCGCGATTCGACCCACTTCAGCAGCGCCTCGGCCAAGACGTCCTGCTCGACGTCCTCCGCCTCGGCGGGGTCGCGCAGCAGGCCGCGCGCGAGGCCGCGTCGGTCCGGCTCGCCGTCCGCCCACCCGGCAACGGGGCCGCCGCCAGCGCCAGGGTCAGCACCGCGACCCGCGGAACGACCCGGAGAGAACCAGTGCAACAACTACGGAGTCCGACGCGTCCTCACAGTGTCATCGTCGCCACGACGGTACGAAACTCGAGAAGGAGTACCCGCAATGCGTCGTTCGGTCCTCACCGCGGCCGTCGTCACCAGTCTTGCCGCCGCGGTCGTCGGGGTCAGCGCCTCCGCGGCCACGGCCGCTCCGACGATCCCCTCCCAGCGGGTCGTCCACTTCGCCAAGGGGAAGGACGCCGCAACCCTCACTGGTCACCTCACCGACCACGGCGACGTCCGCTACGCCTTCGACGCGAGGGCCGGTCAGTCCGCGAACCTGCGGTTCGCAGCCGCCGCCCAGGGCAGCGGTTGGACGCTCATCGGCCCCACGGGACCTGTCGTGCACGAGGCGGCCGACGCCCAGCAGAAGAACTGGACGTACGAGTTGCCCGAGACCGGCCGGTACTACGTCGACGTCGTCTCCCCCACGGCGACCGACTACTCGCTGCGGCTGACCATCCCGCGGACGGCGCAGCGCGCCATCACGTTCGTCAAGGGCCAGCGCTCCGCGACCGTCGCCGGGATCGTCAAACCCCGCCACGACGACCGCTACACCTTCAAGGCCACGAAGGGCCAGAAGGCCGACATCCAGCTGACCGGGGAGGCCAAGACCGTGGCCTTCACCCTCGTGGCCCCGGACGGCACCCCGTTGCACACGACTCGCACGGAGCAGCAGAGGGACGTCACGATCACGTTGCCGCGCAGCGGGACGTACGTCCTGACCGTGAGTTCCGCCGAACGGACCGGGTACGAACTGGCACTGACCATCTGACGCCGCACCCGTTCGACGCGGGCCCGGCGAGCGGCGTGGCCGTCGCGGGAGAGTGTCCCCACGATCCTCGTCAGGCGGCGGCGGCGGCGGCGGCGGCCGGGGCGGGCACAGTCGTGGTCTTCCACCGCTTCGGCTGTCGGCCGCGCAACCCGGCCGCGCTCATGAGCCGGGCGATCCGCTCACGCGAGTGCGTCCGACCGGCTGCGGCCAGCTCGGCGTGCACCCGCGGGGAGCCGTAGGTGCCCTGGGAGTCGTCGAAGACGTCGACGATGGCGGTGGTGAGCTCGGTGTCCTCGCGCTCACGCTGGGACGGTCGGTGCTGGCCGGTGGCGGGGTGGTTGTCGTAGTAGGCAGGCCTCGACACGAACAGAAACCTTCGAGAGCTGCCACGCGCGCTTGACGCGGTGTCCAGCGGCTCGCTCCGCCGCGATGGCACGGGACGGAACGGGTGCGCCGTCACCGGGTCTCACCGGCGAAGAAATCCGTGGCACGCTCGGGGATTCCGACGTCCTCGCGCAGTTGGCGGTTCTCCCGCCGCAACCGCGCCAACTCCTGGCGCTCATCGAAGCTCAGCCCACCGCCGGCTCCGCCGTCGTCGCGCTCGTCCCGCTCTGCCTGGCGGACCCACTCGCGGACCGCGGTCTCGGTCAGGTCGACGTCGCGGGCGACCTGCCCGATGCTGCGGTCACCAGTCCGGCACCGTTGGACGATCTCGGCCTCGAAGTCGGCAGTGGACGACCGGCGCGGTCGAGCCTGCTTCCTCGAAGCGGACATGACACCCGTCTTCCCAGGGGCGCACCCCTGATCCCAGGTGTCCGGCCTCCCGGGGCAAGCTCAGACGGCTGGCTCTCTCACCCGACTCGTCCCGGCGCAGGTCAAGGCCACGTGGCCGGGACGGACCAGGTGAGAACGGACGGCGACCACAGCCCCGGTCGGCAGGTCCGTGTCCTCTGCGAACCGCATGAGGTGGGCGATGTGGACGACGTTCCACCGCTTGCGCGCAGGTTGTTCCTCCGTCTGTGACGTCGATTTCCGGACTCTCCTGCGGCGGGTTCTGGTTCCGGTATCGGACGCAGAAGCGCCGGGAGTCGCTGCGAGCGTGGTCACGCACGAGGCGACGCGACGATCGATCGTCGCGCAGGTGGCCGTGGATCCCCCCCGGTGGTCCCCGCCTGCTGCGGGTGCGGCTGCGCGAGGGTGGTGAGGTGCAGTTGCCGGAGCTGGGTGAGGAGGATCGAGCGCGTGTCCTGGCCGCCGGGCCGCACTGATCCGACGACGCGGGAGGCGGGGTGCCCGCACCGGTCGCCCCGGCGGCTCGAACGGCGCGGTGAGCAGGGGCGCGCCGGGGGAGCTGAGCGCTGTGCGCACCGCGGGACGACCGCGGGGTCGTCAGCTCAGCACCCGGTCGCTGATTCCCCGGTCCACCCCGCGGTTCGGCGACCATGATGGTGACCATGAGCGACGCCAGCGGCCACCGGCAGCGGACCGACGACGACGCGGGCTGGGACGGCGCCGCGGACGAACGCGTTGCCCCGCTGCGATCGGCGGCCCTGGGTGGTCTCGCCGTCGGGGTCCTGCTCCTCGTCAGCGCGGCCGCCTGGCTGCAGCACGCGCAGAACTCCGCGGACGGCTCCGTGTGGGGGCCCCTCGTCTGTCTGCTGCTGGCCTTCGGGGCGCTCAGCTGGGCAGGCCTGTCGGCTCTGGCCTTCTGGGTCTGTCGGGCGGTGCTCGGCAGGTAGTTGCGCCGTCGCACGACCGCGTGGCCGTCGGCGAGTCCGCGACGTCCGGTGCCGCTGGAACACCAGGCCGACGGAGGTCGGGGCGTCGGGTCACGCCGGGGGTGGTCGCCGGTAGAGGACCTCCTCCTCCTGGGAGGGGCGTGGAGGCTGCGGTGAGGTGGCGACGGGCGCGATCGGTCTGCTGGGCCGGTCGGTTGCCGGGCAGGGGTCGGTCAGGGGGGGCGGGGCGGGTGCGTCCAGCACCGGGCCCGGGGGGCGCTCCCGCAGCACGGTGACCGCGGCCAGCGTTGCGAAGAGGGCACAGCCGAGGAGGACGAGCGCGACCAGACCCACGTCGGGCAACTGCCCGCTGGTCGGGCTGGACGTCAACTGCAGCCCGGCGGTGCCGGCGCCGTCCCGTGGGTGGGTCACAGCTTGGCTGAGCAGGACACCGGCGGCTGTCACGCTCTCGGCGACGACCAGTGCGGCGGCCGCGGTGGCGATCCACCGTGCCGGCGGCGACGGCAGCAGCCACCGAGGACGTCCGCTCACGAGCACGGCGCAGAGGATGAACAGGGCAGCAAGAGGGGCCAGCAGAGACAGCGGAACCGGAACCGCCCTCCACAGGAGGCTGAAGCGCAGTTGCCAGCTGATGTCCCAGACGTCACCGTCACCGTCCTCGTCCACCGGGGTCAGACCGTTCAGACGGGTCAGCGAGTCGTCGGTGAACGCCTGGTAGGCCAGTCCGGCCAGGACCGACGGCACGGCCAGGGCGAACAGCGCCACCACCCAGGCGACCCAGCCGCCCCCGGGAGGACCGGGTGCGTCCTCGGCCCGGTCCGTTCCCGTCGGGTCCTCGGACCCGGGCAGCCCGGGGCGGGGGTCCTCGGTCGTCACCGGGTCGACCCCCGGAAACCGATCCGGAACGTCGACCGGTCGGACCACGTCACGACCGGCTGGGCGCGGCCGGCGCCCCCGGATCCACGGTGGCGCCGGAAGGGGGCAGAGGCAGCACCTGCCCGGCCAGCAGCCGGCGGCCGCCTTCGACTTGAGCGTCCCACTCGTCGAGACCCCACAGCTGCCCCAGACGGGTCGCATCGTCCACGCTGTAGCCGGCGGCGGCGAAAGCGGTGATCTCCCAGCCGGGGGAGTCTCGGGAGACGTCCGCGGTGGGTGTCACCGGCACCGCTCGACCCGCCATCAGATCTGCCCCGGCGGTGGTCTTGGCCTGGCTGGGGTCCAGCTTCCAGATCCGCCCCAAGGCCACGGCATCGGCGTAGTCGTAACCGGCGCCGAAGAAGGCCGCCAGTTCCGGTTCACCCTGAGCGGTGAGGTCTGCAGCCCACTGCCGCTGCTGCGCGCTGAGCTGCTCCCGGGCGAGTTCCTGCGTCGCGGCAGCCGCGGCCGAGGCCCGCTCGGCGGTCAGGTCGGCCGAGGCGGTCGTCTCAGGAGTTGCGGCAGGAGGCGTCGTGGGGGCTGGGTCGACGGTGGACAGGGAACCAGCGGTGGGTGCGGTCGCGGCCACCGAGGACCGTTCGTCCGGACCAGCAGGCTGCGGACCGAACCAGCCGGTGGGGTCGCCGGTCCCGGTGACGACGACCGTGGTCGCTGCGACAGCGATCGGGGCGCTGATCAGCGCCGTGGTCACGGCGCGGCGGCGGCGCGCGCGCTGACGCCCACCACGGACGGCGGCGGCCACCAGCCACGGCGGGGTCGCGAGCGGTGTCACCGCCTCGGTCATCTCCCGCCGCAGACGCTGCTCCAGGTGCTGCTGAGGGTCGTCGCGGCGATCGTCGGTGCCGAGGTGTCCTGCCGTCATCTGCTCTCCTCCACGTCTGTGCAGCCTTGCCGGCTCGGTGTCTTGCGTGGCCGCTTCCCCGGTGTCACGGGCGAGGTCTCGGCCGGGCCGTCGGTGGGGGGAGTGGGGTTCTCGCGCGTTCACGGTGCCGCCGCCTCCCTCGCGTGGTCTGTCGCCGCCGCGTCGCCCACCGAGTCCCCGTCGTGGGTGTCGTGCTCACCCAGGAGCCGGCGCAGGGTGGCCATGCCCTTGGCGGTCTGGCTCTTCACGGTGCCGCGGGCGATGTCGAGCTCGTCGGCGACCTTCTCCTCCGACCAGTCCTCGAAGTAGCGCAGCACGATCACCGCCCGCTGCCGCGGGGGCAGCCGACGCAGGTGCTCGACGATCTCCGAGCGGGCGGCGCGTTCGGTGGCGCCGTCGGTCACGGCGCGGTCGTGGCGTTCCCCGAGCGGGACCTGGCGGGGGCGTCGCCCAGCGCGGCGCCACCGATCGGTCAGGGCCCGCGACATGGCGGTGCGGGTGTAGGCCAGCGGGTCGTCGATGCGCTCCCAGCGGGGGTACAGACGTTCCAGGACGTCCTGCAGGAGGTCTTCGGCCTCGGCGCGGTCTCCGGTCATCAGCACCGCGGTCCCCAGCAGCCGCCCACCCCAGGTGGACACGAACCCCTCGAACGACTCCTGCACCCCACACCCTCCTCCTGGCCCGGTCCACGGTGAAGACGACGAGCAGCTCTGCCGGGTTGCCCTGCTCCCTCCTCCCGTCCGTCGAGGTGAGCTCACCGGGGAACGACCGGGAGGTCGTTCAGGTCCACGCGCGTCGCGGGACGCGGACGGGCAGGCGCTGACCTCGCGGAGCGGGATCCACGCGTGAGCCTCATGCCGTGAGACCCCTCACCAGCTCGAGCCCGTCGGCGTCTGAGCTTCCGGCGCGGCGGAGTGCACGACCAGTGTCTGGTCGTCGTCGGGAACCGCCAGGCTCTCGCAGTCCAGGGTGAGGCGGCAGAGGCCGGGGACGTCGTAGCTCTCGACGTCGCTGCAGCGGTGCTCCACGGGTCGTTCGTCCCACAGCCGGGCGTCCTGCGGGTAGCGGGCCAGGGCGGCGCGCGCCCGGGCGACGGCGCTGCGATCGAGGCGCGCCCCGTCCAGTCCTTCGGTGACCACCCGGGACGTGGAGGTGGCGTCAGCGACGAAGCGCAGCCACAGGTGGGTGCGGCGGAACGCCGGTACCCCCGAGAGGTCGTGATGCGCTCGGGCAGTCGCAGCACCGGAGGACGCACGACATCGCCTTCGACCACGAGTGCCAGTGCGCCGACCGCGGCCGAGTCGGCCTCTCGTGGTCCCGTGGCGAGACGGGCAGCCTGAGCCTGGTACTGCCGATCCCGGGCACGAGGGTCGCTGACGCACCCCACCAGCCGGCCACGGGGGAGGCATGAACACCGCGTCGATCACCGGCGCATCTCGGGGGAGGGGTTTGCACGCCGCTCGTGAGCTCGCTGCCAGGGGGTGACCGTCTTCCCCGGCGCTCGCCGGCCCGACCAACTCACCGCGCGCTTACGGGAGACGGGAGTGGAGGGCAGCGGAGCGGGCCGGAGGACCTGAGGAGTGTCACCACCAGGACCATCGCGAGTGCCGCCGATGCCCTGATGCGGAAGTGTCACCGATGTCCTGAGGCACGACACGCGGACCGCTCGCGCCGCAGCCACTGGTTCGTACGCTTGTTCGACCTCTGGCACAGTGGTCGGGTGTCCGGGGGTCAGCTGCGCAGGAACGGGCAGCGTCCGCTCTACGAGGGGGTGCACCGCGAGCAGGTGCTGCGGGAGCAGCAGTCCCGGGGTGAGCGGCCCGCCGCCCGGCACTGCTGGGTGCAGGCGCCGGACGGTCCGGACCTCTGGCCGGGGGTCGTCGTGGCGTGGGTCCGGGGGCCCGCGGGGTGGCGGGGGCGCGTCGTCTACGTCGTGCCTGGGGACGATCCCGTCCTCGTCGAGGCGTGGGTCGAGGCCGAGCACCTCCGCCCGGTCACCGGGCGATGACGGCGTCCGCCTCGATCTCGACGAGCAGCCGGGGGTCGATGAGGGCACCGACCTGGACCATCGTGGCCGCCGGTCGGACGTGACCGAGGAACTCGCCGTGGACGCGGCCCACCTCCTCCCAGCGGGAGATGTCGGTGACGAACATCCGGGTCCGCACGACGTCCTCGAGGGTCGCGCCGGCTTCGAGCAGGGCCGCGCGGATGCGCGTCAGGCAGACGCGCGTCTGCTCGGCGAGGTCGTCACCGCCGGCGGGGCCGTCCGGGGTGGCGGCGGTGGTGCCGGCCACGCTCACGTGGTCGCCGACGCGGACGGCGCGCGAGTAGCCGACGGTGGCCTCCCAGGGGCCACCGCTGGAGATCAGTCGACGAGTGCTCACGACAGCACTGTGCCGGACGGGCGGGCCCGGCCGCGGGTAGCGTTCCGGGCGTGACCGACCCCTGGCTCGTCCTGGTCGACCTGCAGCGGGTCTTCGGTGCGCCCGACAGCCCGTGGGCCGCCCCGCGCTTCGACGCCGCGGCCGCGGCCTGCGCCCGGCTCGCCGATCGCTTCGCCCCGCGCGTCGTCCTGACCCGGTTCGTCGCCCCCGCTCGGCCGGCGGGGGCCTGGGGCCCGTACTACGAGCAGTTCCCGTTCGCCCTCGTTCCTTCCGGTGACCCGCTCTACGACCTCGTCGACCCGTTCGCGGGCAGCGGGTTCGAGGTCGTGACGCGCACGACGTTCGGCAAGTGGGGACCTGAGCTGGCGGCAGCGACCGGCGGCGCACCCCTCGTCGTCGGTGGCGTGTCGACCGACTGCTGCGTGCTGTCCACGGTCCTGCCCGCGGCCGACGACGGCGTCGGGGTCACGGTGGTGGCCGAGGCGTGCGCCGGGGCGAGCGAGGCCGACCACACCCGCGCGCTCGACGCGATGCGCCTGTACGCCCCGCTGGTGGAGGTCGTCGACTCACTCCCCTGACGTGCGCCGGACGATCCGCGCGACCAGTCCCCCCGCCAGGTCGTCGTCCCCGTCGGCGACGGACCGGGCCAGGTCCGCGTGCAACCGCACGTCCAGCCGTCGCGGGGGCACCTCGGCGCGGTCGCGGACGGCGAGCGCCACCACGGCCCCCAGGGTGACGAGCATCGGGTTGCCGGCCGCGTGCAGGAGTTCGGAGTGCAGGGCGGCGTCGAGGCGGGAGAAGTCCCCCGGGGCCGTGTCGAGGACGGTGTCCAGAGCGGTGGCCAGGTCCCGCAGGCGGGTCCTGGTCGCGGAGTCGGCCCGCCGGGCTGCGGCTCGCGCCGCAACGGGTTCGACGGCGGTGCGGAGTTCTCGCAGTTCCCGCAGCTGCGCCGCCCGGTCCGGTCCGGCCAGCCGCCAGCGGACGACGTGGGGGTCCAGGAGGTTCCAGCGGGTCGCGGGTTGGACGACCAGCCCGACCCGGGGTCCGGCGGTCAGCAACCCGAGCGCGACGAGCACCCGGGTGGCCTCGCGCACGATGCTGCGCGAGGCGAGGGTCTCCTCGACGAGCGCGTCCACCGACGTCCGTGCCCCCGCCGGGAGGTCGCCGGTGACGACGGCCGCGCCGACGTGGTCGAGGACCCGGCCGAACGCGGGGCTGCTCACCGCTGCGCGACGGGGGAGACGACCAGTTCGTCGATGCGGACGTGGGTGGGGGAGTCGAGGACGAACTGCACCGTCCGCGCGATGTCGTCGGGGGTCAGCATCCGTTCGCGCGCCGCCGCGTCGGGGACGGTCGGTCGCTGGTCGAGGAAGTCCGTGGCCACGTCGCCGGGGCACAGGTGGCACGCGCGGACCCCGTTGCCCGCCTCGGTCGCGTTGAGGGTCCGGACGACGGACCCGAGCGCGGTCTTGCTGGCGGAGTAAGCCACCCCGGCGCTCGGGTGGAACGACCAGCCCGCGTACGAGGAGACGACGACCGCCACCCCGGAACTGGCGCGCAGGTCCGGCAGCGTCGCGTCCAGCACCGTGACGACGGCGCCGAGGTTCACGGCCACCACGTCGTGGAACGTGGCGATCTCCTGGTCGTCCCAGCCCCGGCGGGGGGTGTTCCGCCCGGCGGCGAGCACGAGCCCGTCGATGCGCCCGAACTCGTCGACGACGCGGTCCCGCGCGGCGCGGACGGCGTCGTCGTCGCGCACGTCGAGGGGCAGTTCACGGCACGTCCCGCCCGCGGAGGTCGCCGTCTCGTGCAGGGCGTCGGCGCGACGGCCGCTGAGGACCACCGTCCAGCCGGCCGCCACGGCTGACCGGGCGACGGCCCGGCCCATGCCGGAACCGGCACCCGTGACCCACAGGACTCGTCCCACCGCTGTCTCCTCCGCTCGCCCGTCCACCCGAACAGTATGCTCAATCGGGTTGGTCCACCGACGAGAGGACGACCCGTGCACCTCGACCTGTCCGACCGCGTCGTCGTGGTCACCGGCGCCGGCCGCGGCATCGGCCGCACCCTGGCGCAGCGGTTCACCACCGAGGGCGCGCACGTCGCGGCCCTCGACCTCGCCTTCGAGGACGACCTCCCGGAGCAGATCGCGAGGATCACGTGCGACGTCACCGACCCGGGGTCCGTGCAGACCGCCGTCGACACCGTCGTCGAGCGCTGGGGCACCGTGGACGTCCTCGTGAACAACGCCGGCGTCAACGTCGACGGCCGCGTCGCCGACCTGACCTGGGACCGGTTCCGCCGGTGCCTCGACGTCAACGTCGGCGGGGTGTTCCTCGTCAGCCAGGCCGTCGCCGAGGTCATGAAACCCCGCCGCCGCGGGCGCATCCTCAACGCCGCCTCCTTCGCCGCGATCGTCCCGAGCGTGGGCAGCGCCGCCTACGCCGCGTCCAAGGCCGCCGTCGTGCAGTTCACGCGCGTCCTGGCCTCCGAGCTCGGCCCGTACGACATCACCGTCAACGCCTACGCCCCGGGCATGGTGCCCACCGCCATGAACGGTTTCGCCGACCTCCCGCCGGCCGCCGCCGCCGAACTGCTCGACACCCTGTCCCTGCGCCGGTGGGAGAGCGCCGACGACGTCGCGAACCTGCTGGTGTTCCTCGCCAGCGACGCCGCGTCCTACGTCACCGGCACCCTCCTCGACGTCTCCGGCGGCAAGCTCGCGACCCAGATCCCCTCCCGCGCCCACCGGTAGGGGTGGAGACCTCCACCTGCGGGTTCCACCCGCGACCGGCCCGGCGGTCGATGCCCGGGGGTGCCTGCCGGCGGGAGGGTCCTGGTGTCCGCACCACCAGCCCCCGTCGAGGAGTCCCCGATGTCCCTCACCACCTCCCTCGTCATCGCCGCCACGATGATCCTCACGACCCTGCTGGCCGACCGCGGCGTGCGCCGCGTCACCTGGGGCCGCCTCCTGCGGCCGCTGCTCACCGGCGGTCCGATCGCCCTGTTCTTCGCCTCCCACGTCGTGACCCGCGGCGTCGGCCTGGCCGTCGAGGTGGCCGGCGCACTGGCCGGTCTGCTCCTGGGCCTGGGGGCCGTCGCCCTGGCCCGCACCGGTCGCGACGAGGCCACCGGGGAGGTCGTCACCCGCGCCGGTGCCGGCTACCTCGGTTTCTGGATCGGCGCCTGCGTCCTGCGCTTCGCCGTCGGTTACGGCGCGCAGCACTGGTTCGGGCAGCAGTGGGGCACCTGGCTGTACCTGCACGGCGTTGCGGTGGGCGACATCGCCGCGGTCATCGGCAACGGGATCGTCTTCTCCGTCCTCGGGATGCTCCTGGCCCGTTCCGCCGGGATCGCCCTGCGCGCCCGCCGCGTCCGCACCACCGGGTTCGCCCTCGCCCGCTGACCCTGCGAGGGTGCTGCGGTGCCCACCCCCTCCGGACCGGTCTTCGGCGGGTGGCGCCCCCTCGCCGCGGTGTACGCCCCCGCGGCCCTGTTCAGCACCAGCCAGGGCGCGGTCCTGCCCGTCCTGCCCCTCACCGCCCGCGACCTCGGCGCCTCCGTCGCGGCCTCGGCCGTCATCGTCGCCCTCCTCGGCGTCGGGCAGGTGGCGGGCGCCCTGCCGGCCGGGGCCCTCGTCACCCGCACCGGCGAACGCGTCGCGATGCTCACCGCCGCGGTCGTCTCCGGGCTCGCGCTGGCGGGGGCCGCGTTCGCGCCCCGGGAGGCGTTGCTCGCCGTCTGCGTCCTCGCCCTCGGACTGGCCTCGGCCGTGTGGGGACTGGCACGGCAGTCGTTCCTCACCGCCGCCGCCCCGCCGCACCTGCGGGCCCGGGCGCTGTCCACCCTCGGCGGGGTGGGACGCATCGGCACGTTCGTGGGCCCGTTCCTCGGCGCCGCCGGCAGCGCCGTCGCCGGGGTGCGCGGGTCCTACGCCGTCGCGGTCCTCGCCGCGCTGGCCGCCGCGGTCGTCGTCCTCGTGCTGCCCGACCCCGAGCTCGACGAGGTCCACCACGGCCCCGCCCCGACGCTGCGGGAGGTGTTCGCCGCCCACGCGCGCCTGCTCGCCACCCTCGGCGTCGCGGCGCTCGCGGTCCAGGCCGTCCGGCAGTCCCGGCAGACGGTGCTGCCCCTGTGGTGCGACCACGTCGGCCTCGACGCCACCACGACGAGCCTCGTCGCCGGCGTCTCCGGGGCCGTCGACATGCTGCTGTTCTACCCGGCCGGCTCGGTCATGGACCGGGTCGGGCGCGCGGCCGTCGGGGTGCCGTCGATGCTGGTGCTCGCCGTCGGGCACGTGCTGCTGCCGTTCTCCCACGACGCGTGGACGGTGGCCCTCGTCGCCGTCGTCATGGGGATCGGCAACGGCATGGGCGCCGGGCTCGTCATGACCCTCGGCGCGGACCACGCACCCCCCGGCGGCCGCGCCGTCTTCCTCGGCGCGTGGCGGCTCGTCACCGACACCGGCGCCGCCTCCGGCCCGTTGCTCGTGGGGGCGCTCGCGGGCGCCGGGGGACTGGTCGTCGCCACCGGGGGCGTCGCGGTGCTGGCGGTGGCCGCCGCGGCCGGGTTGTCCCGGTTCGTGCCCCGCCGCTGACCCGTCCGGGGCACCCGGTGCCGGGAGCGCCGCCCCGGTGCGAGGTCGTGGGTGACGCTGGCCGGGTGCCACCGGTCGACCCGTCCCGCCCGGACCGGGCCGCGCTCGTGGAGCCGGTCCGCCTGCACGAGTTCGCCCACCTCGTGGGTCTGGCCCACGTCGAGGACCCCGGTCAGCTCGTGAACCCGTCGACGTCAGGTCCGGTCGAGCACGCCGCAGGGGATCTGACGGGCCTGGCCGCCCTCGGGACGGGACCCTGCCTGGGCACGTGACGGCCCACCGGGGCCGCTCGCGCGGGCCGCGACGTCCCGGACGAGCGCGACGACCTCTCCCGGTGCCTCCTCGGCCAGGAAGTGCCCCGCCCGCGTCGTCCGGTGGTCGACGTCCGGCGCCCACGACCGCCACACCGCGCGCAGGTCGTGGCCGAGCCGAGGTCCCCAGTCCTGCTGCAGGACACCGACGGGCACCGGCAGCGTGCGCCCGGCGTCCCGGTCGGCCACGTCGTGCGCCAGGTCGATCCCGGCGGAGGCGCGGAAGTCCGCCACGATCGAGCGCACCCGGGCCGAGGACGCCTGGAGGTAGTGCTCGCGGACGTCGTCGAGCACGCTCGGGTCCTGCGCCCACGCGTCGAGGAAGTGGCCGAAGAACTCCCGAGGAGCCGCCTCCACGAGGGTCTCGGGCAGCCCCTCCGGCTGGGCCATCAGGTACAGGTGGAACGCCACGGCCGCCGAGACCCCGTGCAGGACGGCCCAGCTGTCGACGGTGGGGACGACGTCGAGGCAGACGAGACCGGCGACCCGGTCCGGGTGGTCCAGCGCCGCCCGGAACGCCACGAGCGCTCCCCGGTCGTGGCCCACGACGGTGAGCGGGCCGAGGTCGAGCGCGTCCGCGACGGCGACGACGTCCCGGGCCATCGTCCGGGCCGAGTAGACGTCCTCGCGGTAGCCGGACGCGTCGCGCGCCGGCGGGGCGTCGCTCTCGCCGTAGCCGCGCAGGTCGGCCGCGACGACGGTGTGGTCGGTGGACAGGTCGGCGACGACGTGCCGCCACATCCGCCGGGTCTGCGGGAACCCGTGCAGCAGGACGAGGGGCGTACCGGCCCCGTGGACGTCCACGGCGATCCGGACGCCGTCCGCTCCTTCGATGAACTCGGTCATGCGCCGAGCCTCCCCACGTCCGATGAGCAGCGGATGAGCGCACGGCACGATGGGGGTGTGGACGTCCGGATCGGCCTGCTCGGCCCCGTGGTGGCCTGGCGCGGTGTCGAGGGGGACGAGGGAACGGCCGCCGAGATCGCCCTGCCCGGGCCGCGGCACCGGGAGGTGCTCGCCCGGCTCGCGCTCGCCGGGGGACGGGTCGTCCCCGTCGACGTCCTCGTCGAGGACCTGTGGACCGCTCCGCCCGCGGGGGCCGTGACGGCGGTCCGCACGTTCGTCGCCGCGTTGCGCCGGGCCCTGGAACCGGACCGTCCGGCGCGCGCCCCTGCCCGCACGCTCGTGACGGTCGGCGCGGGCTACGCCCTGCGCGCCGCGACGGACGTCGACGCCTCCCGGGTCCCCGCGGACGCCGACGTGCCGACGCTCGAGGGCGCCCTCGCGCTGTGGCGGGGACCGGCTCTGGACGGTCTCGGCCAGACCCCCTGGGTCCGCGCCGAACGGGACCGGTTGACCGGGGAACGGCTGCGGGTCGTCGAACTCCTCGCGGCGGCCCGGCTGCGGTCGGCGAACCCGGGGTCGGCCGTCCCGGACCTGCTGCGGCACACCGAGGAGAACCCCTGGCGGGAGGAGGGCTGGCGGCTGCTCGCCCTGGCGCTCGCGGCCGCCGGCCGGCGCGCCGAGGCGCTGGACGTCCTGCGGTCCGCGCGGTCGCTGCTCGTCGGGGAACTGGGACTCGACCCCGGGCCGGGGTTGCGCGAGGCCGAGGCGACGGTGCTCGCCGACGGTCCCGGTGTCCGCTGGGAGGCCTCCGTCGACGCCCTGCGGCACCTGGCGGTGACGGGAGCCGAGGGGCTGCGGGCGGCGCGTTCCGGTCGCTCGGCCGCGCTCGACGCGTTCGAGGCCGGTGGCGCGCCGACGCCCCGGACGGCGGCCCGGGTGGTCGGCGGTTTCGACGTGCCCGCCCTGTGGTGGCGTTCCGACGACCCGGCGCAGGCCGCCCGCGTCGTCGCCGCTGCCGAGCACCTGCTGCGCGCCGGCCCGGGCGAGCCGGGGAGGGCCCGGCTCCTCGCCACGCTGGCGGTGGAGCGCCGTGGTGTCGGGGGGAGCGCGGCCCCCGCGGCCGAGGCCGAGCGCCTGGCCCGGCGGCTGGGGGATCCCACCCTGCTCGTGCACGCGCTCGGCGCCCGCTACCTCGCCGGCTTCGAGGACGGCACGACGGCGGACCGCCGGCGCACCGGTGAGGAACTCGTGGCCGTGTCCGCTCGCCACGAGTTGTGGGCGCACGAGGTGCTGGGGCACCTCGTGGTGGCGCACACCGCCTGCGCCACCGCCGACCTCGTCACGGCGGACCGGCACGTGCGGGCCGCGCGGGACCTCGCCGCGGCCGAGGGGGCCCCGCTCGTCGAGGTGTTCACCGGCTGGTACGGGGCGCTCCGCGAGGCCCTGGACGGGGCGCGCTTCGAGACCGTCCTGGCCGGGTACCGCCGGCAGGTCGAGGCGACGCGGGGGCAGGGGATGCCCGGCCTGGAGGAGGGGCTGCTGGAGGTGGCGGTCGCGGCGGCGCACCTGCAGCACGGCCGGGCGGTGCCCGGTGCGTGCGCCGCCGGCCCCTTCGCCGCGTGGACGGGACCCCTGGCGCTGCTGGGGTCCGGGGACCGGGAGGCCGCCCGGACCGCGCTGCGGGCGGCCGGCGAGCCGCCCCCGGGGCACTTCGCCGACCTGTTCCGCTGCTTCCTCGCCGCGGCGGCCGCGGAGCTGCGCGACGACGTGGTGTCCGCGCGGTTGCTGCCGCGGCTGGAACCCGTCGCCGACGAGTTCGCCGGTGCCGGGAGCGGGATGGTCACCGCCGGGCCGGTGGCGGGTTTCGTCGACCGCCTGCGGGACCTCACCGGCTGAGGGGGATCAGCGGACGCCCGCCGCCCGCAGGTCGCGGGCGAGCCGGTTCGCGGCGCGCGCGAGGGCGTCCGCCACGCGGTCGACCTCCGCGTCGGTGGCGAGGTCGGCGGGCAGGCTGCAGCTGAGCGCGTCCGTCGCCGGGATGCGGTACTCCACGCGCACCCCGACGCACACCGTGCCGGGGAGGTTCTGGCCCTGCTCGAGCGCCCACCCGCGGCGGCGGACGTCGGCCAGCTCGGCGTCGAGGGTGGTGCGGTCGGGGACGGTGTCCGGGGTCAGCGCGGGGAACGCCCCCCGCGGCAGCAGCCCGTCGAGCTCGGCCGCGGACCGTTCGGCGAGCAGCGCCTTGCCGAGCGCGGTCGCGTAGGCGGGCAGGAACCGCCCCACGCGGGAGTGCGTGCGGTGCGCCTCCGGCGCTTCGCGGGTGGCCAGGTACACCACGTTGCCACCCGGTTCCAGGCGCGCCACGTGCGTGGTGCAGCGCGTCTCGTCCCGCACGGCCTCGACGGCGGCCAGCGCCCACGGCAGGGCGGGGTCCCGGTCGAGGTAGGCCGTGCCGGTCAGCAGCGCCTGCGACCCGATGCCGTACCCGCCCGAACCCCCGGTCCCGGTCGACGGCGGTTCGACCCACCGCAGGTCCACGAGCGTGCGCAGCAGCGCGTGCAGGCTGGAGCGCGGGTACCCCGTGCGCTCCTGCAGCTGCCCGACCGACAGGACGTACGGCGGTTGCGCGAGCGCCTGCAGGATGCGGACGGTGCGTTCGGCCGACTTGACCGGCCCCCGGCCACCGTCGCCGTCCGGCGCGTCCTCCCCGTGCTCGCTCACGTCCCACCTCCGGGGACGGAGTCTAGGAGAGCTGCCCGGCAGTCGTTTCCTCGGTCAAGGACACTTGACACCGGGTGTCAAGTCTCCTTGACTACGAGGATGGAGGCGCTTCCTTCTCGACGACCGCGCACGACGGCGTTCCCCCTCGCCCTGCTGCTGGGGCTGGTGGCGGCGGCGTCGCTCGGGGCGATGGCGGCGTGGGCGGGAGAACCACCGCTCCGCTCGGTGCGCTTCGCGGTCTTCGCCGGCGCCGCGGCCTTCCCCTGCGTCTCGCTCGGGTGGGTCCTCGTCCGTTCCCGGCAGCTCGGCCCCGCCGATCCCCGGGCCGAGGACAGCGTGGAGAAGGTCTGGTTCGAGCGGGCCTGTGCGGGCGCCTTCCTCGACCTCGCGACCGGCTGCGGTCTGTTCCTGACCCTGCTGTCCGTGACGGACACCGAGGTCGGTGGCACGGGTGTGCTCTGCGCCGTGCTGCTGGCCGGCCTCGCCGACGCTGCGGTGCGGTTCTGCGTGCAGCGTCGAGCGGGATCGTGACCGGTGGAGAACTCCGTAACCGCCCGCCGGTCGCGACTGGGGTGGTCGCAGGCGCGACTGGCGGAGGAGCTGGGAGTTTCCCGTCAGACAGTGATCTCGATCGAGAAGGGCCGCTTCGACCCCAGCCTGCCGCTCGCGTTTCGGCTGGCCCGGCTGTTCGAGTGCGCGATCGAGGACGTTTTCGACCCTGGTCCGCTCTGACGTCGCCTCAGCGCGCCCGCAGCTCGCCGACGAGTTCGCCCAGCACGCGCTCGGAGTCCTCGTGCGGCACCTGGCAGGTGCCGGCAGCGAGGTGCCCGCCGCCGCCGTACTCCAGGCACACGCCCCCGACGTCGACCGGCGACGTGCGGTCGACGATGGACTTGCCCACGGCGAACACGGTGTTCTGCTTCGCCCGGCCCCACATGACGTGGACCGAGACGCGGGCCTGCGGGAACAGGGCGTAGACGAAGAACCGGTTCCCGGCGTGGATCGTCTCCTCCTCGCGCAGGTCCAGGACGGCGACGTCGCCGTGCAGGGTGGTGACGCGCTCCAGCTGGGCCTTGAACAGCTCGGCCTGGGCGTGGAACAGCTCGACGCGCTCGGCCACGTCGGGCAGGGCGAGGATCTCCTCGACGTCCTGGTAGTCGATGCAGCTGTCGATGAGCTGCATCATCAGCTGGTAGTTCGAGATGCGGAAGTCGCGGAAGCGGCCCAGACCGGTCCGCGAGTCCATGAGGAAGTTCAGCAGCGTCCAGCCGGTGGGCTCGAGGATCTCCGAGACGTCGTACTGCGCGGAGTCGGCCTGGTCGACGGCGTGCATGAGCTCGTCGGAGATCTTCGGGAAGCGGTCGGCGCCACCGAAGTGGTCGTACACGACGCGGGCCGCGGACGGGGCGTCGGCGTCGATGACGTGGTTGGCGGCACCGGCGTTGCGCAGCGTCTCGGAGTGGTGGTGGTCGAACACGAGGTGCGCCCGCGGGTCGTAGGGCAGGTTCGTGAGGATGTCGCGGCCGGTCACCTCCACGACACCGTCCTGCACGTCCTTGGGGTGCACGAAGGTGATCTCGTCGACGAGGTCGAGCTGGCGCAGCAGCACGGCGCAGACGAGACCGTCGAAGTCGCTGCGGGTCACGAGACGGTAGGTGTCGCTCACACCCGACTCATCGGCGGCCACGGCCCCAGTCTTGATCGGTCTCGTCCAGTTCGTCGCCCGGACGGGTGTCGCGGAGAGCTTGACGGCGCGGGTGCAGGCCCCGCAGACTCCGAGGCCTGCGCTCTGAATCGTGTCAGAGCGGGTCGACGAGGACCGGGGGCGTCGTGGTGGGTCGGGCGGTGGATCGGGCCTGCTTCCTGCTGCACCTGCGCCCGGAGCTCGTCGAGGAGTACCTGCGGGTCCACGAGGACGTGTGGCCGGAGGTGCTGGACGCCCTGCGGCGCGCGGGCTGGCGCAACTACTCGCTCTTCCTGCGGGCGCAGGACGGGCTCGTCGTGGGGTACTGCGAGACCGACGACTTCGCGGCGGCGACCGCGGCCATGGACGCCGAGGAGGTCTCCCCGCGGTGGGAGGCGACCATGTCGCGCTACTTCCTACCGCCCCCCGCGGGGACACCCGCGGCGGAGGGCGGGGACCGGCCCCGCGACCGGCTCGTGGAGTACTTCCACCTGGACTGACGCGCGGGACCGACGCGCGGGACCGACGCGCGGGACCGGCGCGCTGTACCGACGAGGACGAGAGGGGCGGGCGATGGCGCTCGGGGCCAAGCGGACGACGGGCTGGAAGGCGACGATCGCGGTCGCGATGTCGAACTACATCGAGGCGGGCTCCATCATCGCGATCGCGGTGAGCCTGACGAACTGGCAGGACCGGTTCGGCGTCTCCGACACCGCCGTCGGCCTCCTCGCGGCGCTGTCCGCGAACGCCTTCGGGGCGGCGGTCGGGGCGGCGCTCGGCGGTCCGCTCTGCGACCGCCTGGGCCGGAAGTTCATCTACACCTACGACCTCGTGCTCTACATGGTCGGCGTGCTGCTCGCGACCTTCGCCGTCAGCTACTCGATGCTGCTCGTGGCGTTCGTGTTGACGGGCGTCGCCGTCGGGGCCGGTGTCCCGGCGTCCTGGACGTACATCGCCGAGGAGGCGCCCGCGGACCAGCGGGCGCGGCGCGTGGGCACGGCGCAGCTGGCGTGGTCGCTCGGCCCCGTCGTGGGTTTCGCGCTCGCGGTGGCCCTGGGCGGTCTGGGCCTGCTGGGGAACCGGTTGATCTTCGCGCACCTGTTCGTCGTCGCCGCCGTCACCTGGTGGGTGCGGCAGGGGTTGCCGGAGTCGGCCATCTGGAAGGACGAACGCGCCGCGACCGCGGCGGGGAGTCGTCCGGGCGGCCTGCGGGGGTTGCTCTCCCGGCGCGCCAACCTCACGGCCCTGCTGTTCCTCTTCGGCGTGTACGCGTTCTGGAACACCGTCGCGGGCCAGGCCGGGATCTTCATGCCCCGCGTCTACGAGGCGGCCGGGGTGCAGAGCGCCACCGAGCAGAACCTGCTGCAGGTCCTGGTGTGGGCGTGCACGTGCCTCGCGACGGTGCTGGGCTTCATGCGCTACGGCGACCGCGTCAACCGGCGTCTGCTGTACGCCGTGGGCGCCGTCACGGGCATCGCCGCCTGGGGGCTGCTCGTCTTCGCCGACGGGACGCTGCCCACGCTGCTGGGCTACGCCCTCCTGTGGGGTCTGAGCGCCGGCATCGGGGCCCAGGCGTTCTACAGCGTGTGGACGTCGGAGCTGTTCGCGACGCCGTACCGCGCGAGCGCGCAGGGCGTCCCGTTCGTCGGCACGCTCATGATCGCGCTGCTCGTCGTCGCGGCCGTCGTCGGAACGGTGTTCGCGCCGCGCACCCAGGGCAGGTCCCTGCAGCAGATCGAGCGGGAACGGTACGGCGAGGTCGTCGACCTGCCGGCCGACACCGCGGGCACGGCGGTCGACCCGGCCCGGCGCTGACCCCGGCCCCGCCGTCTGGGACATTCAGGGCATGGCCACGGTCAAGGAGGTCGCGCAGCGCGCGGGGGTGTCCCTGGGGACGGTGAGCAACGTGCTCAACCGGCCCGAGGTGGTCTCCGAGGCGCTGCGGACCCGGGTCCAGGACGCCATCGCCGAGCTGGGCTTCGTCCGCAACGAGTCCGCCCGGCAGTTGCGGGCCGGCGTCAGCCGGACCATCGCGATGGTCGTCCTCGACGTCGCCAACCCCTTCTTCACCGACGTCATCGCCGGTGCGGAGGAACTCGCCGAACGCCACGACGCGCTCGTCGTCATGTGCAACAGCGCCAACTCGGCCGACCGGGAGGCCCGGCACCTGCGGCGCCTGGACCAGCAGCGCGTCCTCGGCGTCCTGCTGACCCCCGTCCACGACGCACCGAGCTCCGCGCTCTCGGAGGTCCGCGACCACGGGACGCCCGTCGTCCTCGTCGACCGGGGCGCCGCGACCGCCACCGGGCAGGCCTCGGTCGCCGTCGACGACGTCCTCGGCGGCCGGCTCGCGGGGGAGCACCTCGTGGGCGCCGGGCACCGGGACATCGCGTACGTCGGCGTCGCCGCCCCGCTGCGGCAGGTCCAGGAGCGGCTGCGCGGTGTCCGGGAGGCCGTCGGCGGCGCGGGCACCGTCCACGTCGTCGACGCGACGGGCATGTCGGTGCGCGCCGGCTCCCAGGCCGCGGCGCAGATCCTCGCCGGAGGCGAGCAGGACCGCCCCACCGCCGTCTTCTGCGCCAACGACCTGCTCGCGCTGGGGGTCCTCAACGAGTGCGTCCGCCGCGGGGTGCGGGTGCCGGACGAACTCGCCGTCGTCGGGTACGACGACATCGGGTTCGCCGCGACCGCGACCGTGCCCCTGACGTCGGTGCGCCAACCCCGGGAACTGCTGGGGCGCAGCGCCGTGGAACTGCTGCTGGCCCAGGTCGAAGGCCGCGCCGCGCAGCAGATCGTCTTCGAGCCCGAACTCGTCGTCCGGCGCTCGACGGGGCGACGGGCCCGCGCGTGAACGGCGCCTGACCGGCGCCCGGTGCGCGACGGTGGCAGCATGCGCCGCGTGCCCCACGACGCGAACCCCCTGACCGCCCTGCTCGCCGAGGTCGGCGTGGAGGAGTTCACCGCCCGCGACTTCCGCCCCGGCGTGCTCCGCCACGTCGTGCTGTTCCGCTACCGCGACGACGTGACCCCGGTGCAGAAGGAAGAGGTGCTGCGGCGCTTCCGGGCGCTCGCGGCGAGCCCGCGGCCGGACGGCCGGCCCTACGTCGTCTCGATCGAGGCCGGGACCCAGACGAGCGGTGAGGGCGCCGGGGGAGGGTTCGAGCACGGGATCGTCGTGACCTTCGCCTCCGAGGGCGACCGGAACTTCTACGTCGGGACCCCGGTCGTGGACGACCCGGCCTTCGGGGACCCGGCGCACGCCGAGTTCAAGGAGTTCGTCGGGCCGCTGCTGGCCGACGGCGGGGTGCTCGTGTTCGACGTCGCCGGTTGAGGACGTCAGCCGCCCGGTAGCCACGGGGCCGTGGACGGGGAACCGCTCGGCGGAGGCGTCTCGACGAGCAGGGCCGGGAGGTCCTCGCCCCGTCGAGGGGACCGTGCCGCGGTGGCCGTGGCCGCCGCGGCCGAGGTGTCAGGACACCAGCAGCACCAGGTCCCCGCCGTCGACGTTCTGCACGGCGTCGAGCGCCAGCCGCGTGACGGTCCCCGCCCGGGGGGCGGTGATGGCGGCCTCCATCTTCATGGCCTCGATCGTGGCGACCACCTGCCCGGCCTCGACAGTGTCGCCGGCGCTGACCTGGAGGGTCACGGTGCCGGCGTACGGGGCGGCGACGTGCGTCGGGTTCGACGGGTCGGCCTTCTCGGCCGTCTTGACGTCGACCGTCACCGACCGGTCGCGCACCTGGATCGGGCGCAGCTGCCCGTTCAGGGTCGCCAGCACCGTGCGCATCCCGTGCTCGTCGACGTCGGAGACGGCCTCCAGCCCGGCGATGAGGTCGACGCCGGGTTCGAGGTGGATGACGTGCTCGACGCCGTGGCGCAGGCCGTGCAGGGCGTCGAGGGTGTCCAGCACGGAGGTGTCGCCGTAGGTGGCCCGGTGCCGCTCGTACTCCTCCGTCGGCCCGGGGAACAGCAGGCGGTTCAGCGTCCGCTGCCGTTCCCGGCCCGGGGTCGCGAGGAGGGCGGCGTCCTCGTCGGCCAGCGTCGCGGTCGCGGGCTTGACGGTCCGGCCGGCGAGGGCCTTGGAGCGGAACGGTTCGGGCCAGCCACCCGGAGGGGTCCCCAGGTCGCCGGCGAGGAACCCGATGACCGAGTCGGGGACGTCGTGGGCGGCGGGGTCGTCGGCGAACTTCGCGAACGCCTCGGGCGTGTCCACGCCCTGCGCGACCAGTTGCAGCGCCAGGTCGCCGACGACCTTCGACGTCGGGGTCACCTTGACGAGCCGGCCGAGGATGCGGTCGGCGGCGGCGTAGGTCGCCTCGACCTGCTCGAACCGTTCGCCGAGGCCGAGCGCGATGGCCTGCTGGCGCAGGTTCGACAGCTGGCCACCGGGGATCTCGTGGTCGTACACGCGCCCCGTCGGGCCGGGCAGCCCGGACTCGAACGGCGCGTAGACGCGGCGGACGGCCTCGAAGTAGGGCTCGAGGTCCGTGGCCGCCCGCAGGTCCAGCGGGGTCTCGCGCTCGGTGTGGGCGGTCGCGGCGATCAGCGCCGACATCGAGGGCTGGCTCGTGGTCCCCGACAGCGCCGCGTTCGCGACGTCGACCGCGTCGACGCCCGCCGCGACGGCGGCCAGCAGCGTCGCGAGCTGCCCGCCGGCGCTGTCGTGCGTGTGCAGGTGGACGGGGAGGTCGAACTCGGCGCGCAGCGCCCGCACCAGGCGGGCCGCCGCGGCCGGTCGCAGCAGGCCCGCCATGTCCTTCACCGCCAGGACGTGCGCCCCGGCGCGGACGAAGCGCTCGGCCAGGCGCAGGTAGTAGTCGAGCGTGTAGAGGTCCTCGCCCGGGTCGGACAGGTCGCCCGTGTAGCACAGGGCGACCTCGGCCACGGCCGGGGTCTGGCGGACGGCCCTGACGGCCGGTTCCACCTGGGCGACGTCGTTGAGGGCGTCGAAGACGCGGAACACGTCGACCCCGGTGGCGGCGGCCTCGGCGACGAAGGCGTCGGTGACCTCGGTGGGGTAGGGGGTGTAGCCCACGGTGTTCCGCCCGCGCAGCAGCATCTGCAGCGCGATGTTCGGGACGGCCTGGCGCAGCGCGGCCAGCCGGTGCCAGGGGTCCTCGCCGAGGAACCGCAGGGCGACGTCGTAGGTGGCTCCTCCCCAGCACTCCAGGGACAGCAGCCCCGGCAGCGTCCGGGCCACGGTCGGCGCCACGGCCAGCAGGTCCCGGGAGCGGACGCGGGTGGCCAGCAGCGACTGGTGGGCGTCGCGGAACGTCGTGTCGGTGACGTGGACGTGCTGCTCGGCCCGCAGCCACGCGGCGAAACCCTCGGCGCCGAGGCGGTCCAGGCGCTGCTTGGAACCCTCCGGCGGCGCGGCGGCGGCGGTGCGGGGCAGCTTGTCCACGGGGGACAGCCCGCGCCCGGCCGGCGCGGGGCCGTGGGGCTGGTTGACGGTCACGTCGGCGAGGTAGGTCAGCAGCCGGGTGCCGCGGTCGTTGGGGGTGCGGGCCAGGGCGAGGTCGGGCCGGTCGGCGATGAAGCCGGTGTCGACGCGCCCGGCGAGGAAGTCGGGGTCCTCCAGCACGGCCTGCAGGAAGGAGATGTTGGTGGTCACCCCGCGGATGCGGAACTCCGCCAGGGCCCGGCGGGCGCGCGCGGCGGCGGTCGCGAAGTCGCGGCCGCGGCAGGACAGCTTGACGAGCATCGAGTCGAAGTGGGCGCTGACCTCGCCACCGGCGACGGCGTTGCCCTCGTCGAGCCGCACCCCGGCGCCGCCGGCGGACCGGTAGGCCGAGATGCGGCCGGTGTCGGGGCGGAACCCGTTGGCGGGGTCCTCGGTCGTGATGCGGCACTGCAGCGCCGCGCCGCGCACCTGCAGCGCGTCCTGCGACAGCCCCAGGTCGGCGAGGGTCTCCCCGGCGGCGATCCGCAGCTGCGACTGGACGAGGTCGACGTCGGTGATCTCCTCGGTGACGGTGTGCTCGACCTGGATGCGCGGGTTCATCTCGATGAACGCGTGCTCACCGGCCCGCTCGCCCGCGGTGGCGACGAGGAACTCGACCGTGCCGGCGTTGACGTACCCGATGCGCCGCGCGAAGGCCACGGCGTCGGCGTGCAACCGCTGTCGGACCGCCTCGTCCAGGTTCGGGGCGGGGGCCAGTTCGATGACCTTCTGGTGACGGCGTTGCAGGGAGCAGTCCCGTTCGAAGAGGTGCACCACCTCACCGGTCGCGTCGGCCAGGACCTGCACCTCGACGTGCCGGGGCCGCAGGACCGCCCGTTCGAGGAACACGGTCGGGTCGCCGAAGGCGCCGTCGGCCTCGCGCATGGCGGCGGCGAGGGCGTCCGGGAGGGCCGCGGGCGTCTCCACGAGGCGCATGCCCCGGCCCCCACCGCCGGCGACGGCCTTGACGAAGACGGGGAACCCGACGGCCCCGGCGGCGGCGAGCAGCTCGTCGGGGTCCGCCGAGGGGGCCGAGGAGGGGTTCGTCGCGATCCCCGCGGCTCGCGCCGCCGCCACGGCCGTGACCTTGTTGCCGGCCATCTCCAGCACGCCCGGCGGGGGCCCGACGAAGGTGATGCCGTGCTCGGCGCAGGCGCGGGCCAGGTCGGGGTTCTCGGACAGGAAGCCGTACCCGGGGTACACGGCGTCGGCGCCCGAGGCGCGGGCCACGCGGACGATCTCGTCGACGTCGAGGTAGGCGCGCACGGGGTGCCCGCGCTCGCCGACGAGGTAGGACTCGTCGGCCTTGAGCCGGTGGACCGAGGCGCGGTCCTCGTGGGCGAAGACGGCGACGGTGCGCGCCCCGAGCTCGTACGCCGCCCGGAACGCCCGGACCGCGATCTCGCCGCGGTTGGCCACCAGGACCTTGCTGAACATGCCGAGGTTCTCCCGTCGTCGCCGTCGTCGCCGTGGGCCCACTCTGGTGGAGCCCGCGAGCCCACGACAAGAGCTGCGGGGGCGAAGAACGGTCGATCTTCACGGAGACGCGTCGGTGGGACCCGCGTTCTGCCCCCGCGAGCGCGTCCGGACCGGGAAGGTGGCGCTGAGTGCAGCGCAGCTCTCGATCGGTGGAGGCTTCCGGTCCACCCCCCGGGGTGTCCGCCGGGGTCGGGTGCGGGTGGTGCCGACCGGACATGTGGTGGGGGGATGACCGGAGGACCCCCAGGTGTTGTGGAGGGGTGTGTGGACGGGGTGGGGACCGAGCTGGGGACGACTGTGGAGGACACGCCGTCCGACGCGACACGCCGACCACTCTCCGTATTTACCTACTGACTCCGGGTATCACCCACAGGGGCGATCGGGGGGTGTCCTCGCAGGTCAGGGGCTTGCGCCGCCCAGCGGTCGCGCCCGGTGGCTCCACCTGCTGAACTACACCGGTGCAACACACCATCTTGTGGCGGTTTTCCACACCGCCCCCTAGGGGTAGTGTTCAGAGCACCAGCAGGACGGACGTCAGGCGGGGAAGCGGTCGCTCCCTCGACGCGGCACCGGCACCACAGGCAGACCCGAGGGAAGGGACGACCCCATGAGCATCACCGTCTACAGCACGCCGTCCTGCGTGCAGTGCAAGGCCACCTACCGCGCGCTCGACCGCAAGGGTCTGGCCTACGAGGTCGTCGACGTGACCGCGGACGCCGACGCGCTCGCGCTGGTCCGGTCGCTCGGCTACGTGCAGGCCCCCGTCGTCGTCGCCGGCGAGGACCACTGGTCGGGCTTCCGCCCCGACCGCGTCGACGCGCTGGCCGCGGCCGCCGTCTCCGTCTGACCGTTCCACCCGCACCGCCCCTCCACGCCTGACCGTCCAGCAGGAGCACACCAGGGAGCCCCCGTGAGTCCCGGCGTCGTCTACTTCTCGAGCGTCTCCGGCAACACCCACCGCTTCGTGGACAAGCTCCAGCTCGACCGCCCGGCCCTGCGGATCCCGCTCCACGCGCGGGACGAGCCCCTGACCGTGACCGAGCCGTACGTCCTCATCGTCCCGACGTACGGCGGCGGCAACGGCGCCGGGGCGGTCCCCAAGCAGGTCATCCGCTTCCTCAACGACCCCGCGAACCGTGCCCTCGTCCGCGGCGTCGTCGGCGCCGGCAACACCAACTTCGGCGAGCACTACGCGCTGGCCGGCGACATCGTCGCCGCCAAGTGCCGGGTGCCCCACCTGTACCGCTTCGAACTCTTCGGGACGCCTGACGACGTGCGTCGCGTCCGCGACGGATTGGACACGCTGTGACCCTCACCTCCGACGCCCCCGGCCTGGCGACCGTGCCGGCCCAGGGCTCGCCGAGCTACCACACGCTCAACGCGATGCTCAACCTCTGGGACGAGGAGGGGAAGATCCAGTTCGGGGCCGACGTCGAGGCCGCCCGGCAGTACTTCCTGCAGCACGTCATCCCGCGCACCCGGCGCTTCGAGAGCTTCGAGGCGCGGCTGCAGCACATGGTCGAGGAGGGGTACTACGAGCAGCACGTGCTCGACCAGTACTCGCCCGACTTCGTGCGGACGCTGACCGACCGCGCCCACACGGCGAAGTTCCGCTTCGCGACCTTCCTCGGCGCCTTCAAGTTCTACACGAGCTACGCGCTGAAGAGCTTCGACGGCAAGGAGTACCTGGAGAACTTCGAGGACCGTGCCGTCATGACGGCCCTCACCCTCGCCGTGGGCGACGAGTCGCTCGCGACGGCCATCGTCGACGAGGTCATCGCGGGCCGGTTCCAGCCGGCGACCCCGACGTTCCTCAACGCGGGCAAGGGCTCGCGCGGTGAGCTGGTCTCGTGCTTCCTGCTGCGCATCGAGGACGACATGGAGTCCATCGGTCGCGGCATCAACTCCGCGCTGCAGCTGTCCAAGCGCGGTGGCGGCGTCGCCCTGCTGCTGAGCAACATCCGCGAGTACGGCGCGCCGATCAAGAAGATCCAGAACCAGTCCTCCGGCGTCATCCCCGTGATGAAGCTGCTGGAGGACTCGTTCTCCTACGCCAACCAGCTCGGCGCCCGCCAGGGGGCCGGGGCGGTGTACCTGTCGGCGCACCACCCGGACATCCTGCGCTTCCTGGACACCAAGCGGGAGAACGCGGACGAGAAGATCCGCATCAAGACGCTGAGCCTGGGCGTCGTCGTCCCGGACATCACCTTCGAGCTCGCCAAGAACAACGAGCCGATGCACCTGTTCTCCCCGTACGACGTGGAGCGCGTGTACGGCAAGCCGTTCGGCGACGTCGCGGTGTCGGAGCACTACCGCGAGATGGTGGCCGACCCCCGCATCCGCACGACGCAGATCTCGGCCCGGGAGTTCTTCCAGACCATCGCCGAGCTGCAGTTCGAGTCGGGGTACCCCTACATCGTGTTCGAGGACACGGTGAACCGGGCGAACCCGATCGCCGGGCGCATCAACATGTCCAACCTCTGCTCGGAGATCCTGCAGGTCAACACGCCGAGCCACCTCGCCGAGGACCTGACGTACGCCGAGGTCGGCAAGGACATCTCCTGCAACCTCGGCTCGCTCAACATCGCCCTCGCCATGGACGGCGGCGACCTCGGGCAGAGCGTCGAGACCGCGATCCGCGCGCTCACGGCGGTCTCGGTGGCCAGCGACATCCAGTCCGTCCCCTCGGTGGCGCACGGGAACTCCCGCTCGCACGCCATCGGCCTGGGGCAGATGAACCTGCACGGCTACCTGGCCCGTGAGCGGGTGCACTACGGCAGCCCCGAGAGCATCGACTTCACCAACGTCTACTTCGCCGCCGTCCTGTTCCACGCCCTGCGGGCGAGCAACGAGATCGCGATCGAGCGCGGCGAGACGTTCGAGGGCTTCGAGAACTCCAGGTACGCCGACGGGACGTTCTTCGAGACCTACCTCACCGAGGACTTCCTCCCGGTGACGCCGCGCGTCGCCGAGCTCTTCGCCCAGGCCGGCATCACGCCGCCCACGCGGGAGGACTGGGCCGGGCTCAAGGCCTCCGTCGTCGAGCACGGGATCTTCAACCAGAACCTGCAGGCGGTCCCGCCGACGGGGTCGATCAGCTACATCAACAACTCGACCTCCTCGATCCACCCGATCGCCTCGAAGATCGAGATCCGCAAGGAGGGCAAGCTCGGCCGCGTCTACTACCCGGCGCCGTTCATGACGAACGACAACCTGGAGTACTACGAGGACGCGTACGAGATCGGCCCCGAGAAGATCATCGACGTCTACGCCGCGGCGACGCGTCACGTCGACCAGGGCATGTCGCTGACCCTGTTCTTCAAGGACACCGCCACCACGCGCGACATCAACCGCGCGCAGATCTACGCGTGGCGCAAGGGCATCAAGACGATCTACTACATCCGCATCCGGCAGATGGCCCTCGAGGGCACCGAGGTCGAGGGGTGCGTCAGCTGCATGCTCTGAGCAGCGGCGGACGGGTTGGAGAAGAGGGGACCGTGGAGAAGTTGAAGCTCATCGACCGCGTCAACGCGATCAACTGGAACCGGCTGCAGGACGAGAAGGACCTGGAGATCTGGAACCGGCTCACCAGCAACTTCTGGTTGCCGGAGAAGGTGCCCCTGTCCAACGACGTGCAGTCGTGGCAGAACCTCAGCCCCGAGGAACGCACGCTAACCATGCGCGTCTTCACCGGCCTGACCCTGCTGGACACCATCCAGGGCACCGTGGGGGCGGTCTCGCTCATCCCGGACGCGCTGACCCCGCACGAGGAGGCCGTCTACACGAACATCGCGTTCATGGAGTCGGTGCACGCCCGCAGCTACTCCTCGATCTTCTCCACGCTGGCCACCACCCGTGAGATCGACGAGGCGTTCGGCTGGTCCGAGCAGAACGAGGCCCTGCAGCGCAAGGCGTCGATCGTCCTGGAGTACTACCACGGGGACGACCCGCTGAAGCGGAAGGTCGCCTCCACGCTGCTGGAGTCCTTCCTCTTCTACTCCGGGTTCTTCCTGCCCATGCACTTCTCCTCGCGGGCGCAGCTGACGAACACCGCCGACCTCATCCGGTTGATCATCCGCGACGAGGCCGTCCACGGGTACTACATCGGCTACAAGTTCCAGCGCGGTCTCGAACTCGTCGACCAGGCCAGGCGCGACGAGATCAAGGACTACGCGTTCGAGCTCCTGTACGAGCTGTACGACAACGAGTGCAAGTACACGTCGGACCTGTACGACGGGGTCGGGCTCACGGAGGACGTCAAGACGTTCCTGCACTACAACGCCAACAAGGCGCTCATGAACCTCGGCTACGAGGGAATGTTCCCGTCCGACATGACGAAGGTCGACCCGTCGATCCTGTCGGCGCTGTCGCCCAACGCCGACGAGAACCACGACTTCTTCTCGGGGTCGGGCTCCAGCTACGTCATCGGCAAGGCCGTCGCCACCGAGGACGAGGACTGGGACTTCTGACGGGCCGGGGCGTCAGCACCCGAACCGGGCGGGGCCGAACGGCTCGGCCAGCGGGTGCGGACGCCCCGTCGTCACCTCGTGGGTGAGCAGTTCCCCCACGAGCAGCCCCAGCGTGGCGCCGGAGTGCGTGAACGCCACGTGGCAGCCGGCGACGGCGGACAGGGCACCGAGGACGGGTTCGCCGTCGGCGGGGACGGGTTTGCGGCCCGCCCGCACGGTCGCCGCCCGCAGCGCCGTCCCGCCCAGCACCGCGCCCGCCTCGGCGAGCAGCTCGGCCACCACCTCCGCCGGCAGGTCCCCGGAGCCGTCGTCGTGCTCGCGCACGTCACCGACGTACCAGTCGTGGTCGACGGCGAAACCCCCGGACGGCGTGCGCCGCAACGCCGCGCGCGGGGTGTTGAGCACGACGCGGACGGGGGAGTCGACCGGTTCGGTCTCGACCAGACCGCTGAGCGGGGACGCGTCCGGCAGGTCGACGCCGATCTCGCGCAGCACCGCCGGGGTCTGGGCCCCGCACGCCACCACGACGGCGTCCGCGCGGACCGTCTGCCCGTCGGCCGTGCGCACCCCGCGCGCCCGGCCGTCCTGCACCACCACGGACCCGTCGCCCGCACCCGTGCGCAGGAGACCGCCGGTGGCGGTGAACTCCCCGGCGAGGTGGGTGATGAGGTGCGGCAGCGAGACCCACCCCTCCCCGGGGTTCCACAGCGCGTCCCGCGGTGCGGCGACACCGGGGAACCGTGCCGCGACGTCGTCCGGCGTCACGAGGTGGGCGTCGTAGCCGACGTCGACCTGCGCCGCGTGCCGTCCCCGGGCCTCGTCGCCGCTCGGGGCCCACCACACGCCGCCGTCGAAGCGCAGCCACCCCCGGCCGGGGTCCTGGGCGAACAGCGTCCGGTACCGGTCGACGGCGACCGTGCGCAGCCGGTGGTAGGGCGCGGAGAACGACGCCGCGGAGTTCAGCCAGGACAGCGAGCGGCCGGAGGCCCCGTCGGCGAGCTCACCCCGGGTGAGCAGTGCCGTGCGGACCCCGGCCCGCTGCAGGTGGACGGCGGTGGAGACGCCGAGGACCCCGCCACCGAGGACGACGACGGACTGGACGGCAGGAGTCCTCACGCCGGCCCACGCTAGCGCCCCGGGCACCGCCGCCCCGCGCTGCGTCCGGAGCCGGGCATCGGCCATGATGGGTCGGCACGTGCAGCCCAGGGCGTGTCATCGGAGTGGACCGGGGACGACCGGCCGGCGCGGAGCCGGCCTCAGGAGGGCTCGGGCGTGGACGTGCGCGCCGACGCGGTGGCCGCCGCTGTCAACGACATCGCTGCTGTGCTCGCCGAGCACGGTGAACCGCTCGACCTCGCGCACCGCCTCGTGCGGCACTGCGCCGAGCTGCTGTCGGCCTCGGCGGTGGGGTTGCTGGTGGAGGACTCCCGGCGCGAGCTGCAGCTCTTGGCCGCCACGCCCAGCCAGACGCGCGAGGTCGAGCTGCTCCAGCTCCAGCTCGAGCAGGGGCCGTGCCTGGACGCCTACCGCACCGGCACCGTGCTGTCCGTCGCGTCGGCCGCCGACCTCGCCGCCCGCTGGCCCGAGTTCGGCCGGCGCGCCGCCGCGCTGGGCATCCGCGCCGTGCACACCGTTCCCGTGCACAGCGGGGGGCGGACGATCGGTGCGCTGAACCTCTTCCGCGACCACGAGGGCGCGTATTCGCGCGTCGAGTCCGACGTCGCCCGGGCCATGGCGTCGTTCGGCGCGGTGGGGATCACCCAGCTCGAGCACGTCGCCGAGGGCGCGCGGGTCCAGGCGCAGTTGCAGGAGGCCCTGGACAGCCGCATCGTCCTGGAACAGGCCAAGGGGGCTCTGGCGCAACGGTTCCGGGTGCACCCCGACGCCGCGTTCCAGCGGTTGCGGGCGCGGGCGCGCACCGAGCGGCGCAGGCTGAGGGACGTGGCCCAGGAGGTCGTGGACGAACTCGTGCGCCCCGCGCCGGTGGAGGGCTGACCGGTCAGTCGAGGTCCTCGGGGGAGGTGAGGCTCGCGCGAGGCGCCTTCCAGCCCCGGAGCGCACCGCCGGTCCGCACGGCCGCGCACAGCACACCGCCCGCGAACGCCGCCAGCCCGCCGGACACCCCCAGCAGGGGTGCGACGACCGCGACGACCGCGCCGAGCAGGGCCGGCACCGCGTACAGGCCACCGGTCAGGATGCTCGGCACCTTGCGCACCAGCACGTCGCGCAGCGTCCCACCGCCCACGGCCGTCAGACCGCCGAGCAGGATGGCCTGACCCGCGTCGGCGCCCGCGTCGACCGCGAGCTGGGCCCCCGTCACGGCGAACAACGACAACCCGACGGTGTCGAACACGAAGATCGGCCGGGACACGCGGGCCAGCAGGCGGTGCCCCCAGAACGCGACGAGCGCGCCTCCCGTCGCCGTCGCCAGGTAGTACCAGACGCGGAACGTCGCCGGCGGCAGTTCCCCGAGCAGGACGTCGCGCACGATGCCCCCGCCGACGGCGGTGACGATGCCGAGCGCGACGACCCCGAACAGGTCGAGGTGGGTGGACCGCATCGCCGTCAGCGCCCCGTCGAGGGCGAAGGCGAAGACGCCCACGAGTTCGAGCAGGAGCAGGAAGCCTTGAGCGGTCACCCGCTCGATCCTGCCGCCACGAGCCGGGGTGCCGCCGTCGTGCCGCGCACGACCACCTGCGAGAGGGGGCTGGGGGGTTGCCGGGCGTGGCCGCCGGCGAGGACCGCGAGGACGGACCGGCCGATCCGGTGACCGCGGTGGTGCACGTCGACCGTCATCGCCGACACCGGCGGCACGGACACCTCGCACAACGGGGAGTCGTCGGCCGACAGCAGGCTCACGTCCCCCGGGACGGTGCGCCCGTTCGCGGTGAGGTGCTCCAGCGCCGCGACGGCCATGACGTCGTTGTCGAAGACGACGGCGGTGGGGCGCCACGGCCGCGACAGCAGGTCCTCGACCGCGCCGACACCGGAACCCGCGGTGTAGTCGCCCTCCACCGTCTCGACCCGCACGCCGAGGTCCGCCGCGGCGCGGGCGATCGCCCGGCGCCGTTCGCCGGTGTGGACGAGGTGCGCCGGTCCGCTGACGTGCCCGAGGTGGCGGTGGCCCAACCGCACCAGGTACCCGACGGCCTCGGTCAGGCGCGCCCCGTCGTCGGCCACGTCCGAGGTGCAGGCGTACGGGCTGTCGACGTGCGCCGCCAGCACGTACGGCATCCCCAGCCCGGTCAGCACGCCGGGCCGCGCGTCGTCCTCGAGGAGGTCGACCACCACGACCAGCTGCACCGTGCCGTCCTCGCTCCACCGGCGGTAGGTCGCCAGCTCGGCGCTCAGGTCGGGGACGACGAGGACGAGGACGCTGCAGCCCAACGGGTGCAGGACCTCCTCCACGCCCGCGACGAGCTCGTCGAAGTACGGTTCCACCCCGATCCGGTGGGCCGGGCCGGGGATGACCAGGCCCACCGTCACGGGTTCGGCCGGTCTCACCCCCGCGTCCCGAACCCGTTGGCGCAGCGCAGTTGCGCCGCCAGCCCCGTCCCGTCGCGGCCCGCGGTCCGGACCTGGAACGTGTGGGACTCCCCGGGCAGCAGCGTGACCAGCCCGTCGTCCACGACCGCGTCGGGCAGGGCGGCGTCGGCGGTGAGCGTGACGTCCCGGGCCAGGGCGTGCGCGGTGACGCGCACCGCGAAACCCCCCTCGACCGTGGTCGTGGCGGTCGTCCACGGCGCCGGGTCCCAGGCGAGGTCCTTGTCGGGCGCTTCGACGTGCAGGGCGCGCAGGCCGTCGGCGTCGACGACGACGGGTTCGTCCCGCGCCCCCCGCAGCGGCAGGGGTTCGAGGTGGACCGAGCGCGCCGGCACGGCGACGTCCACCGACGTCTCCGCGAGCACGGAGCCGGCGACGTCCGTGCGGCGCACCCGCACCCGGGTCCGCCACTCCTGCCCGGTGTCGTTGACGAGGACGAGCTGCGCCGTGCCCTCGCGCGGGGCGACGCAGACCACCCGCGGCGCGAACGCCCGGCGCAGCGCGTGGAACGCGGGTTTGCGCCGCCCCGCCCCGTCGACGACGGCCCAGGAGGTCACGGGCCAGCAGTCGTCGAGCTGCCAGTACACCGACCCCGCGGTCCGCGGCCACCACGAGCGGTGGTGCTCGACGCCGCACGACACCGCGCGGGCCTGGTTGAGCTGCGCGGCCCACACCCAGTCGTCGAAACCGGTGGGGACCCCGGTGTGCGGGGCCATCCCGCGGTCGAGCTTGCCGTTGCCGTCGAGCGCCTTCTGGTGGGCGAGGAAGACCGGCGACGTGCTCGAGCGCTGGTCGGCGGGCAGGAACTCGGCGATCGTCGCGAACGTCGGCGGTGCCTGGAAACCCCACTCGGCGCAGAACCGCGGGACGCGGTCGCGGTAGGCGGTCCAGTCGAGGCGGTTCCAGACGTCCCACTCGTGGTGCGTGCCGTGGTCGGGGTCGTTGGGGTGCAGGCCGTCCGGGCTCGACGGGCTGCCCGGCTGGTAGGGCCGTCCCGGGTCCAGCTCGGCGAGCAGGGACGGGAACAGGTCGCGGTAGTACCCCTCGCCCCACGTGGCGGAGCCGAGCTGCTCCTTCCACCCCCAGTCCTCGTGGCCCTGCAGGTTCTCGTTGCCGCCGCTCCACACGACGATGGCCGGGTGGTGCGCCAGGCGCGAGACGTTCTCGCGCACCTCGGCCTCCAGCTCCCCGCGCAGCGGGTCCTCCTCGGCGTAGGCGGCGCACGCCAGGGGGACGTCGTGCCAGACGAGCAGCCCGCGCTCGTCGCAGAGGCGGTGGAAGTCGTCGCTCTCCCAGATCCCGCCGCCCCAGACCCGCACGAGGTTGCAGTGCGCGTCGACCGCGTCGTCCAGGGCGGTCGCGTAGCGGTCGGCGTCCAGCCGCGTCAGGAGGTGGTCGCGCGGGATCCAGTTCACGCCGCGGGCGAACACCGGGACGTCGTTGACGACGAGCGTCGTCCCCGTCCCGAACTCGTCCGGCGTCTCCTCCAGCCGAACGGTGCGGAACCCCGTCCGCAGCCGCCGCCCGTCCAGGACCGCCCCCGCTGCGCGGAGCTCGACCTCCACGTCCAGCAGGTGCTGCTCGCCGTACCCGCGCGGCCACCACACGGGCGCGTCGGGCACGTCGAGGACGACGCTCGCGCTCGTGGTCCCGGCGTCGAGCTCGACGGACGCCGTCAGGTCCCGGGCGCCGACCCGCACGGTGAGCGGGGCCGGGTCCTCCAGCCCGGACCGCTCGACGGTGACGTCGACGAGGACCCGGCCGGTGGTGCCGGTCAGCTCGGTGCGGGTGCGGACCTGGGCGAGGCGGGCGGTGCGCCAGCGCTGCACCGTCACCGGCCGCCACGTGCCCGCCGTCTGCAGGTCCGGGCCCCAGTCCCAGCCGAAGCTGCACGCCATCTTGCGGACGGCGTTGTAGGGGTGCTCGTAGGCGCGCGGGCGGGCGCCGAGGTCCTTCTCGGTGGCCTCGGCGTGCTCGAGGGCCGAGTCGAAGCGCACGACGAGGTCACCCCCGGGAGCGAGGTCGGTGACGTCGAAGCGGTACGAGCGGTGCATGTTCGCCGTCCGCCCCAGGACCCGGTCGCCGAGGGAGACCGTGGCGACGGTGTCGAGGCCGTCGAACTGCAGGTCCACCCGTTCCCCGGGGGCGGCCCCCAGGTCGAGGCGGGTCCGGTACTCCCACGACGTCCGGTGCAGCCAGCGCAGCCCCGCCTCGTGGTCGGCGACGTACGGGTCGGGCACGAGGCCGGCGGCGAGCAGGTCGGTGTGGACCGAGCCCGGGACGGTGGCGGGCAGCGGGCCGGCGGCGGCGATCTCGGCGGTGATCTCGGGCGGGACCTCGCCCGCCAGCGGGCGCAGGGTCCAGCCGTCGTGCAGTGCGTGCACGTCCATGCGTGCGTCCTCTCGTGTGCGGGGGTCAGCCCGGGACCGGTGCGGGGTGGTCCGCACCGGTCCAGGTTCCCAGGTGGTGGTCGTAGCAGACGCGGTTGTCGATGCCGGTGCGGTCGGTGGCCGCTTCCGTCGCGACGACCTTGCCGAGCCGCTCGGGGTCAGGGGCCGCCTGGGCCAGCAGCTTCGTGTAGTCGTGGTGGGGGTCGAGGATCACCGCGTCCGCCGGTCCGCGCTCGACCACGCGGCCCCGGTACAGGACGAGGACCTCGTCGGAGAAGTGCCGGGCCGTGGCCAGGTCGTGCGTGATGTAGAGGACGGCGAGGTCCTCCTCCCGCTGCAGCCGCGCCAGCAGGTTCAGGACGCCGAGGCGGATGGAGACGTCGAGCATCGACACGGGTTCGTCGGCGACGAGGACCTTCGCGCCCGGGGCCAGGGCGCGGGCGATGGCGACGCGCTGGCGCTGGCCCCCGGACAGCTCGTGCGGTCGCCGGGCGGCCACGGCGTCGGCCGGGGTGAGGTTGACCCGCTCCAGCATCTCCAGCACCCGCGCGTGGGTCTGCGCCGTCCCGCGGGTGCGCTGGTGCAGGAGCAACGGGCGGGCGAGGTGGTGCCCGACGGAGTGGAACGGGTTGAGCGAGGCGAAGGGGTCCTGGAAGACCATCTGCACCTGTCGCCGGTAGACCGACCCGAGGACGGGGGTCCCGTCGTCGAGCCGCACGTCGACGGACCCCGACGTCGGCTTCTCCAGCCGGGTCAGCAGCTTGGCGATGGTCGACTTGCCCGACCCGGACTCCCCGACGAGCGCGACGGTGCGGCGGGGCAGCAGGTCGAAGCTCACGTCGTCCACGGCACGCAACGGGGTGCGCCGCAGCCCGGACCGCAGGGAGTAGTCCTTCGTGAGGTGGCTGACGCTGACGGTGGTCACGCGGTCTCCCCGCTGAGTTCGGCGTCCAGTTCCCCGGACCGGATGAAGGCCCCGCGGTCCCCGGACAGGCTGGGGAAGGAGCCGAGGAGCTTGCGGGTGTAGGGGTGGGTCGCGTGCCGGTAGAGGTTCTCGGCGGTGTCGAGCTCGACGACGACCCCGCCGCGCATGACGGCGATCCGGTCGCTGATCTCCAGCAGCAGCGGCAGGTCGTGGGTGATGAAGACGACCGCGAACTGCATCTCGTCGCGCAGCCTGACGATCTCGCGCAGGATGTCGCGCTGGACGACGACGTCGAGCGCCGTCGTCGGTTCGTCCATGATCATCACCTGTGGTTCGAGCAGCATGGCCATCGCGATCATGACGCGCTGCCGCATGCCGCCGGACAGCTCGTGCGGGTAGGCCCGCAGCCGGTCGGGGGAGACCCCGACGCGGGTGAGCACGTCCGCCGACCGCTCGCGTCGCGCTCGCCGGTCCAGCCGGGGGGCGTGGGCGCGCAGGGTGTCGTCGAGCTGGGCGCCGACGCTGCGCACCGGGTTGAGGGCGTTCATGGCGCCCTGGAACACCATCGACAGCTTCGACCAGCGGAACGCCCGCAGCTCCTCCTCACCGAGCGCGAGCACGTCGACGTCGGTGCCCGTCACCGCGTCGTGCAGGACGACGCTGCCCGAGGCGATCCGGGCGGGGGGCTGGTGCAGCCGGTTGACGGCGTAGGCGAGGGTCGTCTTCCCGCAGCCGGACTCCCCGGCCAGACCGAGGATCTCCCCGCGGTGCAGGTCGAAGCCGGCCGAGGAGACGGCGGTGACGGGGTCCTCCGTCTCGTACACGACGGTGACGTCGCGGACGCTGAGGGCGACCTCGCGGGTGGGAGCGTTCACCGGGCCTCCTTCCGGGCCGTGCGTGCGGCTGCCCGCGCCCGTCGACGGTGCGTGCGCACGGTCTTGAGCTTGGGGTTGACGATCTCGTCGATGGAGAAGTTGATGAGCGACAGCCCCGTGCCGAGCAGGGCGATGAGCAGGCCCGGCGGGGCGAACCACCACCAGGCGCCCAGGGGCAGGGCGAACCCGTTCTGGGCGTAGAACAGCATCGTGCCGAGGGTCGAGGACCCGGAGGCCCCCAGGCCGAGGAACGACAGCCCGGCCTCGCCGAGCACGGCTGCGATGACGGCGAAGACGAACTGCGAGGCCAGCACGGGCAGCAGGTTCGGCAGGATCTCCACGACGATGACGCGCCAGGCGCGTTCCCCGGACAACCGGGAGGCGGCGACGTACTCGCGGTTGCGGACCGAGAGGGTCTGCGCGCGCAGCACCCGCGCCGACGCCGCCCAGCTCGTGAGGGCCAGGACGACGGCGATGGTCCACAACCCCCGGCTCTCGCGCGGGACGAAACCGGAGATGACGATGACCAGCGGGAGGCCGGGGATCACGAGGAAGACGTTGGTCAGCAGGGAGAACAACTCGTCCGCAGCGCCGCCGAGGTAGGCGCCGTAGATGCCGAAGAACGCCGACAGGACGGTGGCGAGCGCCCCGACGAGGAACCCGATCTGCAAGGACCCCCGGGTGGCGTGGGCGAGCTGGGCGAAGACGTCCTGACCCGTCTGCGTCGTGCCCAGCCACAACTGGGCCGTGGGCGGGCTGAGCCCGATGTCGCGGATGGTGTCGGGGTCGCCGACGAGCAGCGGCCCGAGGAGGCCGAACAGGCAGACGCCGGCGACGAGGGCGAGACCGAGGGCCAGCCAGGGGGTCATCGTCGGCAGGAGCATCCGCCAGGCGGGGGCGGGTCTCCTCGCGGGGCTCCCGGGCGGTGGTACGGCGCCGAGACCGGGGTCGGCGAGGTCGGTGGTGTTCGTCACGGGTCCTCCTCTCAGCGGGCGCGGGTGCGCGGGTCGATGACCGTGTAGAGCAGGTCCACGACGAGGTTCGCGCCCAGCACCGCGAGGGTGATGAACAGGAACACCCCCTGCATCAGGGCGTAGTCGTTGTTCGTCACCGCCGCCAGCAGGCGGGAGCCGATGCCGGGGTAGGAGAACACCTGCTCGGTGACGACCGACCCCGAGACCACGAAGGCCAGGGAGATGGCGAACCCGGCGACCGAGGGCAGCACGGCGTTGCGGGCGGCGTAGTCGCGCAGGATCCACCGTCCCGGCAGGCCCTTCGCCCGGGCCGTGAGGACGTAGTCCTCAGAGAGCGTCGAGACCATCATGTTCCGCATCCCGAGGAGCCAGCCGCCCACGGAGGCGACGACGATCGTCAGGGCCGGCAGGAACCCGTAGTAGACCGCCGAGCCGATGAACTGCAGGTTCCAGCCGGGGTCGAGGACGACGTCGTAGCCGCCTTGGCTGGGGAACCAGCCCAGGACGCGGGACAGCACGTAGACGAGGACGAGCGAGAGCCAGAAGTACGGCACGGCCGCCAGCAGGGTCGTCGCGGGGACCACGGAGTCCAGCCAGGTCCCCGGCCGCCACCCCACGAAGGCCCCGAGCAGGACGCCGAGGACCGAGGCGATGACCGTGGCCAGACCGATGAGCACGACCGTCCAGGGCATCGACGCCGAGATGACGTCGGTGACGGGGGCGGGGAAGTAGCTGATCGAGGTGCCCAGGTCTCCCCGGAAGATGTTCCCCAGGTACGTCCAGTACTGCGTGAGCAGCGGGGTGTCCGTGTCGCCCCCGAGGAGCGTCGCGTAGGCGGCGCGGGTCCGCGGGGTCACGACGGCGCCGCGCTGGCTGAGCTTGGCCAGCAGGATGTCGACGGGGTCGCCGGGCAGGAGCCGCGGGATGACGAAGTTCAGCGTCAGCGCCGCCCAGCAGGCGACCGCGTAGAAGCCGAGCTTGCGCAGCAGGTAGTTCACGACGCGTCGTTGGGGGTCAGCGCCTTGAGGATCTCCGCCGCGTCCAGGGCTGACCAGACCGCCGGGTAGGCGTACTGCCGGCCGTCGACCGGCCAGCCGGAGAACTTCTCCGTGTTCCACACGCTGGTGTTCGACCCCGTCATGAGCGGGATGTACGGCATCTGATCGACGACGGCCCGCTGGATGACGTCGAACTGCGCCTGACGGGCGGCGGTGTCCTGCGGGTCCAGGGTCGAGAGGGCGTCCAGCGCGGCGTCGACCGCCGGGTCGGCGAAGCGGGCGTAGTTGTTGCCCAGCGCCTTCTGCCCCACCGGGGCCGTCAGCCGGCTGTCGTAGAAGTAGCTGTAGAGGTAGTACGGGTCGGGGGCCGGGCCCTGCCACAGGGAGTCGATGGCGAGCTGGAAGTCGCCCTTGAAGCGCTTGTCGGTCCACTCGTTCCAGGACGACTGGGCGGCGTTGACCTCGATGCCCGCGGCCTTGGCCTGTGCGGCGATCGTCTGGATCGCGGTGATGTAGTCCGTCCAGCCGGTGACGACCTCGACGGTGAGGGAGAGCTTCTGCCCGTCCTTGGCGTAGATGCCGTCGGGACCCTTGGTCCAGCCGTCGGCGGTGAGGATCTCGTCGGCCTTCGAGGGGTCGGCCGTCGCGGGGGCCACCTTCGGCTCGACGGAGGAGGAGATCTCGGCCTCCTGCGTGCTGGTGAGCGCCATCGTCGGGGAGATCTCCTGCGCCGTGTCCTGGAACGACAGCTTGTTCAGCTGCGTCCGGTCGATCGCGTAGAAGAGGGCCTGGCGGACGGCCGGGTCGGTCTGCGGACCCGTGCACCCGAGGGCGGCCTCGGCGCAGGCCCCGAGGACCATCTGGTTCTGCGCCACCGATCCCGTGTCGTAGCTCGGGAAGTTCTGGTGCGTGTTCGCCATGTCGGGGATGGGGCCGGTCTGCCAGTCGACGGTGCCGGCGGCGATGGCGTCGGCACCGGCCTGGTTGCCGGACAGCGCGAGGTACCGCACGGTCTTGACCTGCGGTTCACCACCCCAGTAGGTCGCGTTGGCCTCGACGGTGTAAGCCTGGCCCTTGAAGTCGGAGAGGGTGTAGGCGCCGGTCCCGACGGGTTCTTCGACGACGTCGGTCTCGGGGTCGACGTCCTTCCACAGGTGCTCGGGAACGATGACCGTGGTGAGGACGTCCGGGCCCTTGGTGAACGCGGGTTCGGGCCAGGTGAACGTGACGTGGGTGTCGTCGGTCGCGGCGACGGCGGCGTCGAAACCGGTGCCGTTGATGCCCTCGTGGTCCAGCAGCATCTGGTAGGTGAAGACGACGTCGTCGGCGGTGAAGGGTTCCCCGTCGGACCACGTCACGCCCTCGCGCAGGGTCACGGACAGGACGGTGCCGTCCCCGTTCCAGCTGTACTCGGTGCCCAGGAGGGGTTTGGGCTCCTCGGTCGCCGTCTTGTTGATGAAGAACAGCGGTTCGTAGATGAGCCCCTTGGAGCCGATGTCCGAGGGGGAGAAGGGGTTGAAGTTGATCTGGTAGTCGCCGGCCTGTCCGGTGTAGGCGACGAGCGTGGTCGCGTCGTCACCTCCGCCGCTGTCGCCGGCCGAGCACGCGCCGGTGGTCACGAGCAGGCCGGCGGCGGCCCCTGCGGTCAGGAGGCGGATGAGTCGGGGCGTGGGACGGGGCATCGGCGTGTCCTCGGTCTGCGGGCCGCGCTCGCGGCGGTGCGAGAGCCGGACCGCCCCGCAGCGACCCCCATCGGTGCCCGGGCTGGTGTGCGGTCCGTCTAGGAGGAGCAACTTAAACAAGTTGACTAAGTAAGGTCAAGACCCGCCCTGCGGCCGGTCGGCGGCACTACAGTTCCCGCGGAGGGGCGCAACGTCCCGGTCGAGGAGCGGTTCATGACGTCCGTGGAGGACCAGGCGACCCCCGTGCGGGCATCGCCTCGCCGTCCTGCCCGCGGGGGAGCCCGCGAACGCCTGCTCGACGCCCTGCGGGCCGCCGGCCCCGTGAGCCGCGTCGAGCTCGCCGCCCGCACCGGCCTGACCGAGGCGTCGGTGTCGACGACGGTGAAGCGCCTGCTCGCCGAAGGCGTCGTCGTCGAGGCAGGTCAGAGCCGGACGGCCGGGAAGCCGCGCACGCTGCTGCAGCTCGACCCCGGCGGACGCACCGCCGTCGGCATCGACCTCGCGACGACGACCGTGACGTACGTCCTCACGAGTCAGACCGGCGGGATCCTCGCGCGCCTCACCCGGCGCGTGGCGCCCACGACCGACACGACCGAGCTGGCGACCCGGCTCGCCGGCGACGTCGACCGGCTCCTGGAGGGCAGCGGGACCGACCGCGGCACCTGCCTCGGCATCGGGCTCGTGTGGGGCGGACCGGACGGCGGCCTGCTGCGGCGCACCGGCCGGGAGGCCGAGGCGTCACCGCTCACGGTCGACGGCGACGGGCTGCGACGTGCCCTGGGCCGGGTCACCGGGTGGCCGGTCCTCGTCGAGAACGACGCGACCGCCGCCGCCGTGGGGGAGTACTGGGTCGCGCGGCTCGACGCGTCGAGGTCGTTCGCCGCCCTGTACCTCGGGGCCGGGCTCGGGGCGGGCATCGTCCTCGACGGCACCGCGCTGCGGGGGGCCCGAGGTCTGGCCGCCGAGTTCGGCCACGTGTGCGTCGAGCTCGACGGCCCGCCGTGCCGGTGCGGCGGGCGAGGCTGCCTGGAGGTCGTCGCGGGCCCGTCCGCCGTGGTCCGGCGCGCGGTGCACGACCCGCAGGCGCGGGCGGAGAGCGGCCTGGACCCGGACTCCCGGCGGGCCGTGTCCACCGATTTCGCCGCCGTCGCGCGAGCCGCCCGCACCGGCGGGAGCGCCTGTCGCGGACTGCTCGACGAGTCCGCCCGGTACGTCGCCGCGGCCGCCGAGACGCTCGTCAACCTCCTCGACCTCGACCTGCTCGTGCTCACCGGCCCCGGGTTCGCCGCCGCGCCCGCGCTCTACTCCACCGCCATCACCGACCGCTTCGGGGCCGCCTCGTCGCGGGTCTGGCGGCGCCCCGTCACGGTGACGGTGTCGTCCGCGGCGGCCACCGCCCCCGCCGTGGGCGCGGCCGCGCTGCTGCTGCAGGAACGGCTCACCCGCTGAGACGGGCCAGGAGGCTGTAGGAGTTCGGCAACCGGCCGCCCCACGCCGCGGCCTCGACGTCCCCGGGCCGCCAGAACGGCTCCGGGTGCTCGCGCAGCACCTCCACGCGCAGCCCCGCCCCGGCGACCGCCGTGACGACCTCGCCCAGCGCGTGCTGCCGCTCGACCGCCCCGTGCGCGGGGAAGGTGTCGTTGACGTGGGAGGCGGCGAAGCAGCTGCGGTCGTCCCGGACGCGCGTGCCGTGCGCGTCCAGGCCGTAGAGCGGGACCATCGGGTGCGCCTCGTGGACGAAGAGGTGCCCGCCCGGGCGCAGCACCCGCGCGCTCTCCCCGGCCCACGCCTCCAGGTCCGCGACCCACACCACCGCGCCCTTGCCGGTGTAGACGACGTCGACCGAGGCGTCGGGGACGGGGAAGGGCGGGACGTCGGCGCGGACGTACCGGACCGGCGCCCACAGCGCGTCGGCCCGCTCCTGCGCCGACGTCACCGCCCGCTCGTCGTAGTCGAGGCCCGTGACGCGCACGGCGCCGGCGTGCAGGAGGGCGTGGTCGTCGACCCCGTTGCCGCTCATGGGGTGCAGTACCTCGGGCCCGCGGGCCAGGACGGGACCGACGACGTCCAGCTCGTGCGGGAAGAGCGTCGCGGTGCGGGCCTCGGCGAGGAACGCGGCGTGCTCGCGGACGTACTTCTCACCCGCCCGCCCCCAGGCCTCGCGGGTGCGCTCGTGGTCGTCCACACCCCGATCCTGTCGTGACAGCGGAGCTCGGGCCAGCTCTTTCCGGTGTCCGGCGAGGACACCCACCACTCGCTCCACGCAGGGCACCGGCCGGGCGGGGACGGCGGCGGGTCTGCGATGATGACCTCGGACCTCCGGGTCCGGGCCTCTAGCTCAATCGGCAGAGCAGCGGACTTTTAATCCGCGGGTTCAGGGTTCGATCCCCTGGGGGCCCACCTGCTCCCGCAGTGGTTCTGGCTGGGTTCCGCGGACCGCTGGGCATCCCGTGCCACGTTCGTCCCACGAAGCGTTGTCGCCTGTGGTGCTCGACCTTCCGTCGACTGGCGTGACCCTCGAAAGGGGGGTACGGCACTTGTGACGTTCTGTCACCGGGAACCGTTGCAGCTGCGACTCTCAGTAGTAACCCAGACACACTTCAGGAGACCGACATGTCCGCGCAGTACCCGGCCCCGCAGCAGCAGCCGACCAACCAGCCCGCGAGCATCGCCACCGCCAGCGTCGTCCTCGGCGCTGTCGGCTTCCTCGTCGGCATCTGCTCGGTGATCGGCCTGGTCCTGGGTCTGGTCGCCCGGGGGAAGGCCAAGCGCGGCGAGATCAGCCCCGCCCGCGTCAAGACCGGCATCGTCGTCTCGTCCATCTCCCTCGCCCTCGGCGTCATCGGCTGGATCGTCCTCGTCGGCGCCATCAGCTCGGGGATGAACACCGCCACCTCCACGACGTCCATCGCCGCACCCGCCGGCACCAGCGAGGAGACCGTCGCTGAGGAGCCTGTAGTGGCTGAGCCCTCCGTCGAGCAGCCAGCAGAGGAACCGGTCGCCGAGCAGGCGGTTCCCGTCGCGCCTGCCCCGACCACCAGTGAGGCTCCTGCCCTCGACCGGGCCCCTGCGGCCTCGAGCCAGACCGTGGCCCAGAAGAACGCCGTCCGGAAGGCCGAGAGCTACCTGGAGTTCGCCCCCTTCTCGCGCTCGGGACTCATCGAGCAGATGGAGTTCGAGGGTTTCTCCGACGACGACACGACCTACGCCGTCGACCACCTGGACGTCGACTGGGACGAGCAGGCAGCGAAGAAGGCCGCCAGCTACCTCGACATGACGTCCTTCTCGCGCCAGAGCCTGATCGAGCAGCTGGTCTTCGACGGTTTCACGGCTGCCGAGGCTGAGCACGGCGTCTCGACGACAGGTCTCTGACCCTCAGAGCAGGGTCCACACCCGCTGCGGCGGAATGCCTCCGAGTGCAGCTATGGCCAGTGTGCGGACGGCAGCAGACCCGTGACGGTCCAAGGCCCCAGCAGGTCCGAGCGTTGTGTGCGCAGGCTGGAACCGGTGCTGCCACTGGCGTGGTGGTCCGCAGAACCCGCGCGTCCCACCGCCGCCGGGCCGAGTGCGCGTCCGCGCACCCGGCCCGTCGGTCTCACGTCGTCACGAACAACCGCCGGACGTCGTCCGGGTCGATCGTCGTCCCCGGGGCGAAGTGTTCTCCCGACACGTAGCGCAGGAGCCCGTCACGGAACTGCCGGGCGACCGGCCGGTCGTCCAGGTCCGAACGCACGTCCATCGTGCAGACGACGAGCCGCCCCCGGCCCACCCGTGCCTCGAACAAGGTCCCCAGGCGACGGGCGGAGAACCAGGTGTCGATCGGCTGCACCAGCGGCCGGAGCGTGGTCGGCAGACCGTCCAGGACCATCGCCCCCGCGTCGTGCAGCAGTTCCCACCACTGCCAGTCGGTGTGACCGTCGGAGGGGAAGCCGTCGAAGAGTGGGTGAGACGGGTCGTGCGTGATGCCGAGCGTGTGCGGGGCCTGGTTGCGTGTCCACGCGGTGTTCCAGAACACCGTGCTGAACCCCAGGCCGACGTCGCCGGCCACCTGCTTCGGGTCGGCGGCCAGGAGCACCGTCTCGCCGGCCCCGGCTCGCCGCAACGCCTCCTCGACGTCGGTCGTCTCCACGACACCGACCGGTTCGGGGGTGGTGGGAGTCGCGTAGGACCACAGGTCCCAGTCGTTCTCCCACGAGCGGCCGTCACCGGAGCGGACCGCGAGCACGAGCTTCAGGTGCTCGGTGCGCGCGCCGGTCAGCGGAACCTCGACCTGGCCGAGTCGCTCGGTGTTGCCGATCGGCACGACGCCCTCGACGACGACCCCGTCGGCCAGCACGGCGCCGGAGGTGTTCTCCAGGCGCCAGGTGACCTCGGCGTCCAGCGGTGCGGCGCCGAAGTGGGCGACCTGGGCCTCGAACGTGAGCGTGTCCCCGGCCGAGAAGATCCGGCGCGGCAACCGGGCCAGCGGGACGGTCGGACCGCAGAAGCGGGCGAACTCGGCTGCCGTGCTGTAGGGCTTCTCGTCCCAGAACGGGTCCAGGACGCCGACCAGGGCCGTGCCCTGGCCGGGGAAGTCGGTCAGGCCGAGCAGCTGGAACCCCCCGAAACCGGGGGTCCGGAGCGCGGACTCGACCTCCTCCTTGTAGGAGAGGAACTGCAGACGACCTGAGGCGTGCAGGAACTCCTCCGCCTGGTCGGACATGCCGGAGGCTTCGAGGAAGTCGGCGAAGACCTCGAAGTTCTTGGCCTGCAGGAGCCCGGTGTACTTGCCGGTCTCGGCGAAGTTCGGGTAGACGCACCACTCACCGACCTCGTGGCTCACGATCGGGCGAGGCGTGCGTTCCACCCAGTCCGCGTAGTCCGTGGTCGTCTCCGGCGGTCGTGCGTTGAGCCGCGCGTCCAGTTCCTCGCCCCAGGCGTACGTGCGCGGGCCGGGGATGTTGTCGAAGTCGTTCTCGGTGATGGCGGGCCAGCCGGCGGCGCTGGTGTACAGGCGACGGGGGTCGCGGCGGCGCCAGTGCTCGACCCACTGCCCGAGGAACTCGGCGTCGCGCCCCGCGGGTTCGTTGCCGTGCGCCATGAGCACGAAGGAGGGGTGGTTCCCGTAGCTGTCGAGGATGCGCTGGGTCTCCTCGTACACGTACCGGTCCACCGGTCGCCCCTCGCCCACGGCCGCGCCCTGGTTGGCCCAGACGGGTGCCTCGACCTGGAGGTAGAAACCCTCCTCGTCGGCAGCCGCGAACGCCGCCTCCGGTGGGCACCACGAGTGGAACCTGAGCAGGTTGAGGCCGTGGGCCCGCGCGACGTGGATGATGCGCCGCCAGGCCGTCACGTCCGTGGGCGGGTACCCGGTGAGGGGGAACACGCAGGACTCCAGGGTCCCGCGGATGAAGGTGCGACGGCCGTTGACCGCGATCTGGGTGCCCTCGACGGTGACCTCGCGCATGCCGAAGGTCGTGCGCCGCACGTCGTGGTGGGTCCGGCCCTCGACCTGGGCCGTCAGCTCGACGCTGACGTCGTAGAGCGCGGGGTGGAACTCGTCCCACGTCGCCACGGCGTCACCCAGGGGCAGGGTGAGGTCGACGTGGCTGCCGCCGGCGGTCATGCCCCGGCCCTGCAGACCCTCGCCGTGCTCGGCGTCGTAGTGCGCGCTGACGGGTGCGACGACGGGTGCGACGACGGGCTGGCCGGGCACGTCGCGCCGGGTGGCCGACACGGTGACCGTCCCCCGTCCGGCGCCCTCGACCGTGGCGGCGATGTCGACCGAGACGTGGGCCGAGGAAGTGGCCAGGTCCGGGCGCACGCGGACCTGCCGGATGGCCACGTCCGGCAGCGCGCGCAGGGTCAGATCACCGATGACGCCGTTCCAGTTGCTCTGGGTGTGGTCACTGATGCTGTGGGCGTTGGGGCCGACGTCGACCACCGTGCGGTTGTCGACCCGCAGGGTCAGCCGGTGCTCGCCGGCGGAGAGCCGTCCGAGGTCGAACTCGTGGGCGCTGCTCAGGCTGCGGTCGGAACCGACCCGCACGTCGTCCACCCAGACGGTGGACTCCCAGTGGACGCGCTCGAGGGACAGCACGACACGACGCCCGGCCCACTCCTGCGGGACGGTGATCGAGCGCTGGAACCACGCGGCGCCGCGGTAGTAGGTGTGCGGTTGCAGCCAGAAGGGGACCTTGTAGTTCTCCGCGGTGCGGTAGGGCGCGTAGCGGTCGTCGGTGTAGAAGGACTTGTCGACCACCAGGCCGGTCCACTCGGTGTCCGGACCGACCGGGTCCCCGATGCCCTGCTCCTGCAGGGACCCGGGGAGGGTGACGTCCTGCCGGGTGCTCGCTGCCGCACCCGCACGGGTGAACCACAGCTCCCGTTCCCCGACGCCGGTGGGGTCCAGGGCCACCGTCCACCTGCCCGCGAGGCTCACGGGGCTCAGCGGATCTGCGTCCTGCGCGGGCGGGTGGGTGGGCGGATGCGCCGTCGTGGTGCTCACCGGTCGTTCGCTGCCTCTCTGAAGGTCTGGATCTGTTGGCGGATGTGGGCCACCTCGCGGTCGCGGGCGGCAGCAGGGTGCTCGACGAACAGCAGCAAGCTCGGGAGGCTGGTGGCGAAGAAGTCGACCTCCACCTCGCTCTCGGCGTAGCCGTCGAGCCACGACTGGAGGTGGTCGACGAGTTCGACCGCCTCGTCCGAGCGCCCCAGCCGGGTCAGCGCGTCGGCCGCGTGGATCGTGGCGCGGTTGTAGGCGGTCTGCGCCATGTCCACGAAGTCACCCGTGGAGGTCGCCGCCTGCTCCCACTGCGCGGTGGCCGCGTCGGGTTTGCCGAGAGCGGCGAGCGCGTCGCCGAGGGTCAGCCGCAACTGCGCCGTGGTGGCCAGGGGGTGCCGGTTCTCCCCGAGGTTCTCCGGCGGCTCGAGGGCCTCCTCGAGGACCTGGACGGCCCCCAGCGCCTCACCGTCCGCCAGCAGGCCGCCGGCCACGGCGAGGCAGGCTCGCTCCCAGACCCCGAGGACCTGGCCCTCGCCGCCCTCCCACGGCTGGAACGCGCGCGTGGCCAGCAACTCGCGCGCCTCCTCGGCGCGTCCGACGTCGATCAGCAGACCGGCGAAGGTGACGGTGAGGTCGTCGCGTTCGAGCACGAGCCGGCGGTGGGCCTCCAGCGGTTTTAGCCGCCGCGCCGCGGGCGTGCCGGTGCGCAGGGCGAGCTGGTCGCGCTCGAACCACAGCCGGGCATCCTCAGGGCGGGCGGCCAGCGCGAGGTCGTACTCGGCCTCGGCGGCAGCCGGGTCCGCGGAGTCGTTGAAGGCCGCGAGCCCGAGGTTGCGGTGCAGCACCGCGGCGAGGTCGTCGCCCGGGGCCGCGTCCAGCGCCGCACGCCACGAGGCGACGGCATCCACGGGCCGTCCGTGCGCGTAGTACCAGTGCCCGAGCAGCGCGGGCGGCAGGGCGACGTCGGGAGCGATCCGGGTCGCCGCGAGCAACGCCTCGACGTCCTCCAGCCTCGACGCGTACGCGGTGGTGGTGGGTCGGGCCGCCGCCCGTTCGACCCACTCGCGGGCGCCCCGCCCGTCCCCGGCGCGGTCGGCCAGCACCGCACGGTGCAGGTCGAGGAGGGGACCGACGTCCACCTGCCCGACAGCGGTGCGCTCGAGCAGCGACTGCGAGTGCGTCAGCGCGTCGACGGCCCGCGCGGACAGTCCGGCCGCGGCGTACTCCAGAGCCACGTCCAGCATGGTCGTGGCGTCGTGGGTGGGGTCGAGACCAGCGAGGTGGCGAGCCCAGGCGTCCAGCGGATCACGGCGCAGGGTCGCGGCCAGCACCTCCTGCGCCTCCTGGTGCCGGCCGGTCTCCAGGAGGAGGGCCGCGAGCAGGTCGGCGGACTGCAGGTGGTGAGGGTCGAGGTCGAGCGCCTCGCGCAGGGTCCGCACCGCGCGCGTGACGTCCCCGTCCCGGCTGCGCAGCCGTGCCAGGGCGAACCGGGCAGAGGTGGCGAACCGCGCGTCCCAGGAGGCGCGGGCCAGGACCGTGGCCGCCTCGCCGTCGCGGCCCAGGAACACCAGCGCCAGACCGAGGCGGTAGTGCGCCTCGCCCGAGGCCGGGGTGGACGTCCAACGCGTCGCAGCGGCTGCGCTGCGCGAGAGCAGGTCCACCGCGGCCTCGTGCTCACCTCGTTCGTGGGCCTTGGCGCCGAGGGCCGCCAGGGCGCGCGACTCCCCGGGGTCACGGGCCAGCACCTCCTCCAGGTACGGCACCGAGGAGCGGGTGGCGTGCCGGTACTGGTCGAGGTAGGTGGCGATGTGGACGAGTTCGTCGATCGAGCCGACCTCCGCGGGCGGCGGCGGCGCCGCGGCCCGCTGCGTGCTGGGGGCGACGTCCGGCACCGTGGGGCTCCCGACGGTCCAGACGGCGACGTCGTGGCCGGCGTGCGTGACGGTGAACCGCAGCCCGGAGGCGTCGGCCCGGTCCACGCCCACCTGCACGGTCCGGCCGGGGCGCAGGTCCACCGTCTCGCGGTGCAGGACCTCCGCTGCGGCGGTGACCGTGACGACGGCGGCGGGCAGCGCCTGCGCCGGGCACAACCAGAACTCCGTCCCGGCCTCGCCCGTGCGCAGCGACACCGCCAGGTCGGAGGTGGCGAACTGCACCGGGCCCGTGCCGTGGATGGGGTACCAGGCCTGGGTGAAGGTCTTCGTCTCACCGGCGGCCAGGTGCGCGAAGTCGGGCTGGTTGTCGGTGTAGACGCCGGCCATGAGCTCGACGTAGGGGCCGTCGGCGTCGGTGAGGTTGCGGTCCCAGGCCCAGCCGAAGGGCGCGTTCCCCCACGTCCACTGCTTCTTGCCGGGGGAGATCTCGTGCGGGGCGACGTGCACGAACCCCGCCCCGGCGGCGTGGTCGTAGCCGCCGAAGAAGTCCTCCACCGTGTCCAGGGCCATGTACGACGTGGGGACCGGGATGTTGCGGTACCAGTCCAGCCGGCCCGCCTCGGGTCCCTCCGCGGCGGCCTGAGCGGCGTAGTCGACGCCGTAGTACGGCGCGTCGGGGACGGGGAACGACACGACGGCACGTTTGGCGTGGTCGGCGACCCGGGTGACGTCGGCAGGGAAGAACGACTGGTAGTCGTCGCCCACGGCGGCGGCCACGTTGGCCCACCACAGGAAGGTCTGCGGGGTCTGGCTGCGGTTGTACAGCCGCACGTGCGCCTCGAGCCGGGAACTGGTCGGGGTCAGCCGCAGGCCGTGCATGCCCTTCATGCGCGTGAACGGGTCGTGGTCGGAGCACCACACGGTCACCGAACCGTCGTCGCCGCGCTCGATCTCCACGTCGGTGGGCAGGAACGTGGCGGGGCGGTGGTGCTGCGGCCAGTTGAACTCGATGCCGCCGGACATCCACGGCCCGGCCAGGCCGACGAGCGCGGGCTTGACGACGTTGTTGCGGTAGAACAGGTCGTACCCGGCCTGCTTGTCGTGCACGACGTGCACGCGGCCGCCGAGCTCGGGCAGGACGACGACGCGCAGCCACTCGTTCTCCAGGTGGACCGCCTGCCAGGCGTGGGGCGCCTTGTCCGCGGCGATGCGTTCGTGGAAGGGCAGCGGGTACACCCGCCCGGACGATCCCTGGTACACGCGACGGTGCAGGTAGGCCGGGTAGGCGCTGGGCTCGGTCGGCAGGTAGCTGTCCACGACGAGCGGCGCGGACCAGACGGCGACCCCGTCGTGCCAGGCGTCGGCGGGGGCGGTGGGCAGCTGCAGTTCGGGGGTGGCCATGGTCAGCCCTTCACACTTCCTTCGGTCAGCCCGGCGCGCCAGAAGCGCTGCAGGCTGACGATGGCGATCATCAACGGGACGACGGACAGGAGGGCACCGGCGATGACCGCGGTGTACAGCTCGGGCGCGCGGTCGGTGACGCTGTTCCAGCTGAAGAGGCCCAGGGTCATCGGGTACAGGTCGGGATCGGACAGCATGATCAACGGGAGGAAGAAGTTGTTCCAGATCCCGATGAACTGGAACAGCAGGACCGTCACCGCGGCCGGTGCCATGAGTCGCAGGACGATGGTGGCGAAGATGCGGAACTCCCCGGCGCCGTCCAGCCGGGCGGCCTCGAGCAGGCTGTCCGGCACCGCGGCCGTCGCGTAGATGCGGCCCAGGTAGGCACCGAACGGGCTGACCAGCGCAGGCAGCAGCACCGCCCAGTAGGTGTTCACCAGGCCCAGGCGGCTGAACAGCAGGAACAGCGGCAGGGCCAGCGCGGTACCCGGGATCATCACGCCGGCGAGGAAGACGTTGAACAGCGCCTCGCGGCCCCTGAACGTGAACTTCGCCAGGCAGTACCCGGCCGCGATCGACAGGACGGTGGCCACCACGGCTCCCACCCCGGAGTACAGGAGGCTGTTGAGGGCCCAGCGGCCGAAGATGCCGCCGTTGTACTCCACCACGGCCCGCAAGTTCGTGAGGAGCTGCGGGTCCGACAGGGTGACCCCGGAGGTCCCGAACAGGTCGTCGCGGCTCTTGGTCGCTGCGATGACCAGCCAGTACACCGGGAAGAGGAAGTAGATCGCGGCCACCGCGAGGCCCGCGGTGAGGAGGATGCGCGAGGTCGCCGAGGGAGCGGAGGCGCTCGTGCGGCGCCGTGGGTCGCGGTTGCCGGCGGCGGGGGAGTCCGCCGTGGCGACGTCGGTGTCGGCGGTCACTTCTCGCTCCTGTTCACGAGCTTGAGGAAGCCGAAGGAGAACGCGCAGGCGACCAGCGCCAGCAGCACGGACTCCGCGGCCGCGAGGTTGTAGTTGTTGTTGGCGAACGCCTCGTTGTACGCGGCGAGGTTCGGGGTGTAGGTGCTGGTGATCGAACCGGTCAGCGGACGCAGGATGAGCGGTTCACCGAACAACTGCAGCGTCCCGATGATCGTGAACACGGTCGTCAGGACGATCGCGGGTCGGATGAGCGGCAGCTTGATGCGGGTGACCACCTGCCAGGCCGACGCACCGTCGATGGAGGCGGCCTCGAACAGGTCCGGATCGATGGACTTCAGCTGGGCGATGATGACCAGCATGTTGTAGCCGGCGTACTGCCAGGTCACGATGTTCGCGATCGACCACAGGACGTTGTCGGCGCCGAGGAAGTCGGCCTGCAGGCCGACGGCCTGCGCGAGGTCCACCACCGGGCTCAGGCCCGGGGTGTACAGGAAACCCCACAGCAATGAGGCGATGACGCCGGGGATGCCGTACGGCAGGAAGTACGCCGACCGGAAGAACCGCACCCCGCGGGCCGAGGCGGCGTCCAGCATCAGGGCCAGCGCGGTGGCCAGGACGATCATGACCGGCACCTGCACGACGGCGAACAGGAGCACCCGGCCGAGGCTGGCGACGAACGCTTCGTCGGACAGGGCGTCGGCGAAGTTCGACAGGCCGACGAAGATCGTCGACGTCGTACCGCGCCCCAGCGGGCCGGACCGCTCGACGCCGGTCAGGCTCTCGTAGAGGGCGTAGAAGATGGGCAGGGCGATCGTCGCGGCGAACAGGAGCGTGAACGGCCCGAGCAGCCCCAGGATCGCCAGCCGTCGCCCTCTGCGGTTCGGCGCGGCCGTCCGCGGGCGGGCCGGTGTGCCCGGTGCCTGGGTCGAGGTCTGGGTCGTCATGAGTTGCTCTCCACGGTGAGGCCCTTGTCCTCGATGTCCTCGACGGTCTGCTCCTGGGCGCGTTCGAGGGCTTCGACCAGCGTCCCCTGGCCGGCCACCACCCCAGCGAAGGCGTCGTTGATGTGGGCGTACGTGTTCGCGGTGGTCGGGCCCCACTGCCAGTCGCTGTCGATGTTCTGGTCGGCGACGGCGAACACCTCGCGGTTGCCGTTCTGGCCGCCCAGCAGCGGGTCCGGGGCGTCCAGCGCGGTGCCCTCGAGCCCGTTGCGGATGGCCGGCCACCCGTACCCCCCGGCGATGAGGAGGTCGATGCTCTCGGGGTCGGTGTTCAGCCACAGGGCGAACTCGGCGGCTGCCTGCGGGTGCTGGCAGCCCTTGAGGATCGCTGTCGACGAACCACCCCAGTTGCCCGACGCCATTTCCCCGGCGTTCCACTGCGGCAACGGGGCGACGCGCCAGGCGCCCGCGCTGTCGCCGGCGTTGGAGGCCAGCAGAGCCCCACCCCACTGCGCCGAGGGCCACGTCACCAGCCGGCCGAGCTGCAGGTCGTTGTACCACCGGCTGGCGAAGTCCGGCTGGACGGAGATCAGGTCGTTGCGGCGCAGGTCGTCCCAGTACTCCGCGACGCGGCGGCTCGCGTCGTCGGCCACCCCCACGGTCCAGGTGCCGTCCTCGACACCGAACCACTGCGCCCCGGCCTGCCAGGCCAGCGCACCGAACCACGCCGCGTTCTGCGGCGGGAAAGCCACCAGGTAGCGGTCCGGACCGGAGGACCGGACGGTCTCGGCGGCGGCGGCGAACTCGTCCCAGGTCGTCGGCGGCTGCAGCCCCACTTCGTCCAGGATGTCGGCGCGGTAGTAGAGGCCCATCGGGCCGGAGGCCTGCGGCACCGCGTAGATGCGGTCGCTGAACGTGCACATCGCCAGCTGCCAGTCGACGAACTCGGACGCCCGGTCCGTCATACCCAGGGGGCCGACCTCGACCAGCCCGTTCTCCAGGGCGAACCCGGGGAGTTCCTGGTACTCGACCTGGGCCACGTCGGGTGCTCCGCGTCCGCCGCGGACGGCGGCGTACATCTTCGCGTAGGTCCCAGAACCACCGGCCGGAGTGAACTCCAGGTTCACGAAGGTGTCCCGGCCCTGGCTGTTCCACAGGTCGACGGCGTTCTCGATGCCCGGCACCCACGACCAGAACCGGAGGACGGTCTGTCCCGGCCGGGCTTGCGACGGCCCGCCGCAGGCCGTCGCCAGACCTCCGGTCAGTGCTCCGGCTGCTGTTGCGGCCAGCAGCGTCCTGCGTCTCATGTCCTGCCTCCTCGTCGAGTCCCGCCGGTCGCACAGAGCGTTCGATGCGACGGCGAGGCCTCGACGCTACCGGCGGACGGACGCCCGGGTAACGGGTGGATCGACGCAATACCTGGACGATCCGACGATCCCTGGACCCGGAAGGATCACTGGTCCTGCTGCTTGCGGAAGGCGCTGGGGCTCATCCCGTGCGCCTTGCGGAACTGCCGCGAGAAGTACCACGAGTCGTCGTAACCGCACTGCGCGCCGACCTGGGCGATGCTGTGCTGGGTCGTCGCCAGCAGCTCCCGGGCCCGGGACATGCGCAGTTGCGTCTGGTAGGTGAGGACGGACACGCCGAAGCGGCGGCGGAACAACACGCCGAAGTGCGAGGCGCTCAAGCCGGCGGTGGAGGCCAGCTCGGTGACGCTGGTCCGCACGCTGGTGTTGCGGCGCAGGTGCTCCGCCGCCTGTTCGACCACCGATTCGGAGGCGTCACGCACCGAACGGGAGGACGCCAGGACCGTCAGCAGGTGCCAGGCGGCCCCCGAGGCGGCCAGCAGGCTCGACGCGGTCGTGTCCCGTTCCACCCTGGCCACCACCTCCGCGGCCAGCAGCGCCGTGCCGGGCACGTCGACGGGGACCCGGACCGGTGCGGCGGGTGTGGAGCCGACGAGGCTCACGAGCCCGGGGACCGAGCGACCGGCGACGTGCAACCACCAGATCGTCCACGGGTCGCCCTCGTCGGAGCCGTAGGCGTGGGGGGTGTCCGGCGGCAGCACCGCCACCTGACCGGTCGCGACGTCGAACCTGCCCTCCGGTGTCTCGCACCACCCGCGTCCCTTGACGCAGATGAGGACGACGGCCTGGTCGATCGGGCGGGTGCGGGCCCGCAGGTGTCGTCCGGCGTTGGGGAAGTAGCCGCAGTCGGTGACCAGCAACTCGCAGGTGCCCGGGGTGCTCAGCGCGGCGCGCTGGACCGGCCGGGGCACCACGAGCTTGCGTTCGCCGGGGAACCCTTCCCCCACCAGGCCGCGGACGTGGTCGGCCGTGAGCGCGGAACCAGTCATGCGTGAACCGTCTCACGGGGTCTCCTCCCGGGGAGGGAGGCGCCGTTCCGCAGCCGTTCGCTCTCGGCGGTACGTCCGGATGACCCCGGGCCGCTCGCCCACCGGACCTGCTCCGGCCCGTGGCGCAGGGCCGCGACGACTCCGCCCGCGCGCTCCACGCGGGGGCACCGGGAGCGTCCCGATGCCCCCGCGTGGACGGGTCAGGCCTTGTGCTGGGCCCCGCTGCGGGCCGGGTTGCCCTGGTTCTCCGCCTTGGGGTCCATCAGGTCCTGCTTGGCCGAGACGCCCTCGCGGATGCGCTGACCGATGTCGCTGTCCACGTTCTCCCAGTAGGTGAACGCCCTCGTGAGCACCTTGTCGCTCACCCCGTTCAGCAGGTGACCGACGACGTTGTCCACGAACCGCTCGCGGGCCGCGTCGTCCATCACGTCGCGGACGAGGGCGCCGGCCTGACCCCAGTCGTCGTCCTGCGCGTGCTGCTCGTAGGCGGCGCGCACGGGCTCGCCGCCGGCGTCCCAGCGTCCGGTGTGCCCGGCCCGCTCGGCGTCGGCGACCGGGCCGCCGTAGGAGTTCGGGGCGTAGACGGGGTCGCCGGGGTTGCTGTACCGCATCTGCCCGTCCTTGGCGTAGCTGTTGACGGGGGACTTCGCGTGGTTCACCGGCAGCTGCGTGTAGTTGGCGCCGATGCGGTAACGGTGCGCGTCCGCGTAGCTGAACATGCGGCCCAAGAGCATCTTGTCCGGGCTCACGCCGATGCCCGGGACCATGTTCGAGGGTTCGAAGGCGGCCTGCTCGATCTCGGCGAAGTAGTTCTCCGGGTTGCGGTTCAGCGTCAGCTTGCCCACCTCGTGCAGGGGGTAGTCGCTGTGCGGCCAGACCTTCGTCACGTCGAACGGGTTGAACCGGTACCCGGCGGCGTCCTCGTCCGGCATGACCTGGACGTACAGCGTCCACGAGGGGAACTCCCCGTCACGGATGTGCTCGTTCAGGTCGCGGATGTGGTAGTCGGTGTCGATCGAGGCCATCTGGTCGGCCTCGTCCTGGGTGAAGAACTGGTTGCCCTGATCGGTCTTGAACGTGTACTTGACCCAGCTGCGCTCACCCTCGGCGTTGATCCACTGGAACGTGTGGGAGCCGTAGCCGTTCATGTGCCGCCACGTGCGCGGGATCCCGCGGTCACCCATGAGCCACGTCACCTGGTGGGCGGACTCGGGGGAGAGGGTCCAGAAGTCCCACTGCATGTCGTGGTCACGCAGGTGGTTGTCCGCCCGGCGCTTCTGGGACCGGATGAAGTCCTGGAACTTCATCGGGTCCTTGACGAAGAAGACGGGCGTGTTGTTGCCGACGACGTCGTAGTTGCCCTCGGTCGTGTAGAACTTCAGCGAGAAGCCGCGCGGGTCGCGCCAGGTGTCGGGGGTGCCCGACTCGCCGGCCACGGTGGAGAAGCGCGCGAGGGCCTGCGTGGTGGTGCCCGGCTGGAACATCGCCGCCCGGGTCCACCGGGAGACGTCACCGGTCACCTGGAACTCACCGAAGGCCCCGCCGCCCTTGGCGTGCACGACGCGCTCGGGCACGCGCTCCCGGTTGAACTGCGCCATCTTCTCGATGAGGTACGCGTCGTGCAGCATGATCCCGCCGCCGGGACCCTGGGTCAGGGAGTGCTCGTCGCTCGCGACGGGGATGCCGACGTCGTTCGTCGTCGGCGCACCGGTCGCGGTCGTTTCCATCTGCTCGGTCACGTCCCCAGGATCAGCGCGTCCGGGACGCCCCGCCACCGGGAGCGAACGTCCGCAGCAGCCGCTCAGGTGACCCTCACCGACGGTGGGCAGCCTCGGTTCGCCGGCTCGCCGGCCCTCGATCAGCACCCGGTGCAGGGCCTCGGGCAGCTCCGGCGCCTGGGTGCCCGCCGGCAGTCGAGCCGGGACGACGCGGCTGCAGCGGTGGGCGACGTCTGGCCGACGTCGGCGGCCAGCTCCGCGTCGCCGGTCAGCTCCGCGTCGCCGGGGTCCTGCCACCTCCCGTGCTCCGGCCCGTGGGCCACCGGTCGGCGTCGCGCGGCCGGTGCCGCCACCGCGGTGCCCGGTTGCGTGACCGGCCTCTGCGCGTCATGGTGGGCCACGCCGTGCAATCAGCTGCGGTCCTCCACTGACCTGGGAGGGCCAGTGCAGCGACCCGGCCACCTCGCCTCCTCGACGGCCTCGCGGACGTCTCGTCAGCGGTCGGCCACGTTCGTGCGGTACCAGCCGATCGTCACCCTGTCGGCTCCGCTCGACCGGCACGTCGTCGCGGTGGAGGCACTGACCGGCGCACCTGTCCACGCGGTCGTCGAGGACGACGGACGGGCCGAGCGCGACGGTCTGGTCGCCGACGACCTGCGCCGGCTGCGAGCGGTCGTGGCAGACCTCACCGCACTGCCCGCGCCGGGTGCCCGGTTGCTCCCGGTCTTCGTCAACCTCGAACCCGTTTCGCTGTCGATGCTGACTCCCGCGACGGTCCACCAACTGCTGCACCCGCTGCTGCAGCGCACCAGCGTCGTCGTCGAAGTGACCGAACGCAGCCTGCTGCACGACCCGGCCGGGCTGCTGCGCGGCATCCGCCACCTGCGCCAGGCCGGTTGCGCGATCGCTGTCGACGACGTCGGCAGCACCCCCGCAGCACTGGCCCTGCTGTCGCTGATCGAACCCGACGTCGTCAAGCTCGACATGGGGCTGCTCCACGACCCCTTCACCCCCTCCGCGGCCGCCACGGTCGCCGCGGTCCGCGATCAGGCCGACCGCACCGGTGCGCTGGTGCTGGCCGAGGGCATCGAGACCCGGCAGCAGGAGCAGAAGGCACTCAGCACGGGCGCGGACCTGGGGCAGGGGTGGCGGTACGGACGGTCCCTGGGCTGGCCGCCCGTGAGCGCCGCGACCGACGGAGCCTCGCCGCTGGAGACGGCGCTGCAGGCAGCGCGAAGGAACCTGGCGGTCTCGTCGCGGCACTACCGCTCGCCCTTCGCTGTCCTGTCGCAGACGCACACCGTGCGCCGCGGGTCGCAACGCCTGCTGACGCAGATGTCGCGGCACCTGGAGGACCAGGCCCTGAACAACACCGCCGACGCCGTGGTCCTGGCCGCGCTCACCACCCCCGCCGCGCTGCACGGTTTGACCCGGCGGCGGTTCGAGGCCCTGGGCCGGACGGCCACCTTCACCGCCGTCAGCGCGCCCGGCATGCCCCGCAGACCGTGCCACGGTGTCGTGGGACAGCCGTTGAACCCGCTGTCCCCGATCGCGGGGGAGTGGGTCATGACCGTCCTGACCCCCTTCTTCGCCGGCATGTTGGCCGCCCGCCCGGTACCTCGTCCCGGGGACGAAGCCCGTCGCGGGCAGAGCCCCTGCGACGACTACGACTACGCCGTCAGCTACGACCGCGCCGAGGTCGTGCAGGCTTCGCGCTGCCTGGTGCGCGAACTGGATCCGCTCCCCCTCGCCGTCGACCACGGGCGCCGGTCACCAGCCGGGGAGGTGTCGCCGCGTCTGGACGCCGAGCGGTGACGTCCGTCGACGCGGTACCGGCGCCGCGCACCGGTGGGCGTCTCGACGCCGGCTCGGTGCCCCGGTCGCGTTCGGCCGTCGACGAGGCGCTCGAACGCTCCTCGGCCGTGCAGCTCGGCTCGGCCCTGCGCGCTCGTCACCTCGGTGGTGGCTCGCGCGTGACCGCGGCTCCTGCCACCACCGCCGATCGAACCCTCGTGGAACCAACTCGCCACGCTGCTCCCCGATCGTCCCGCGTTCGACCCCACCCGACCGCCGGGCCGCCACCTCCGCCATGTCCCCGACCGCGTCGTCTTCGACCTCGTCCTGGCCGCCCGTGACGCGATGGTCGGCCTCGACCTCCGTGACCTGCCCGTGGACGGGCCCACCACCGAAGCAGTCGGCGGTGGGCGGTGCGCCGGCCGCAGTCCCGCAACGTCGTCGAGCGGTGGCCGGTGCAACGGACCCACGCCTGAGCCGGCCGGTACGGCGAACCGCGTCGGAGCACCGACCGGTCGCGGTCGGTGGTGGCGTTCCACAGCGATCTCGCCGCCGCGATCACCGATCCGCCGGCTCGTCGGTGGGGCCCGCAACCGGTACCGCTGGACTGGTCGACCCACCGCTCGGCGATCCGGTGAAGCCCCTACCAGCGGATGCTCCAGTGACGCTAAGATGGGTTTCGTGAACTCGACCCGAGTGCTGCGACGACGACGCCGACGCGTCCGCTGACCCCACCCCTCGCCGAGGGGTGACGCTCCCGTCGTACCCCGAGGAACCGCAGTGCCCACGATCGAGAACACCCTCACGTCCCGGCTGTCCACGGCCACCCGGGCGGCCTTCGGCTGGTCGGTCGAACCGGATCTCCGCACGGCGACCCGGCCGGAGTTCGGCCACTTCCAGACCAACCTCCCGCTCCGCCTCGCGCGTCCGCTCGCCCTGTCGCCGCGGACGGTCGGGGAGCGGTTGATCGGCGCCCTGGACGTCGAGGACCTGTGCCTGCCCCCCGTCCTGGCGGGGGTAGGTTTCGTGAACCTGACCCTGAGCCCGGAGTTCCTCGTCGGGCAGGTCGCGGCCCGCGCGGCCGATCCGCACCTCGGCGTCGACCGACCTGATGCACCGCAGCGGATCGTTGTCGACTACTCCTCGCCGAACGTCGCCAAGCAGATGCACGTCGGGCACCTGCGGTCGACGGTCATCGGTGACGCCCTCGTCCGAGTCCTGGAGTTCACCGGTCACGAGGTGCTGCGCCGCAACCACGTCGGCGACTGGGGGACGCCGTTCGGCATGCTCCTGGAGCACCTGGCCGAGACCGGGTTCCCGGAGGAACCGGACCTGGCGGTCCTGGACGGGGCCTACCGGTCGGCCCGTCGGAGGTTCGACGAGGAGTCGGGTTTCGCCGACCGGGCGCGGCGGCGGGTCGTGGAGCTGCAGGGAGGCGACAGCGCCACGAGGTCGTTGTGGGAACGGGTCGTCGCCGCCTCGACCGACGCGTTCTCCGTGATCTATGAACGGCTCGGAGTCCGGTTGCAGCCGGGTGACGTCGTGGGGGAGAGCCGGTACCAGGACCAGTTGCAGGCGACCCTCGACGACCTCGACGCGCTCGGCCTGCTCCGGGTGTCCAACGGGGCGGTCTGCGCCTTCCTCCCGGGTTTCCGCACGCGGGAAGGTGACCCCCTGCCACTGGTCCTGCGCAAGTCCGACGGAGGTTTCGGGTACGACGCGACCGACGTCGCCGCGCTGCGGCACCGGGTGGCTGTGGACGGCGCCGACCGGCTCGTGCACGTCGTCGACGCGCGGCAGGGTCTGCACTTCGAGCAGGTGTTCGCCCTGGCGCGGGCCGCCGGTTGGTTGCCGGAGGAGGTGCGGGCCGAGCACGTCGCGTTCGGGACGGTCCTCGGCTCCGACGGCCGCCCCTTCAAGACCCGCGACGGTGGAACCGTTCCCCTCGCAGCGTTGCTCGACGCAGCGGAGCAGCGGGCGGGGTCGCGCGACGTCGGCATCGGGGCGGTGAAGTACGCCGACCTGTCCTGCGGGCTCGGCCGCGACTACGTCTTCGACCTCGCGCGGATGGTGGCGACGGACGGCGACACCGGTCCGTACCTGCAGTACGCCCACGCCCGGCTCGCGACCCTGCTGGCCAGGGCCGGGGGTGCACCGGGGCCGGTGACCACGCTGGAGCACCCGGCTGAACTGCGGGTTGCGTTCCTGCTCACGAGGTTCCCGGACGTCGTGCAGGACGTCGTGAGCACGCTGGAACCGCACCGGTTGTGCGGGTACCTGCACCGTCTCGCCGTCGCCGTGTCCGCGTTCTACGAGAACTGTCCCGTCCTGCGTGCGGAGGCAGCGGTGCGGTCCAGCCGACTGGCCCTGTGCGCCGCCGCCCGGCGAACCCTGGCCGCTGGGCTCGACCTGCTCGGCATCGCGGCGCCGGACACGATGTAGACGGCGGCGGAGGCGGCCCGGTGCGCGAGTCGTGCAGTTCCCGTCGAGCCGGTGCCCGGTACCCCGGCCCGGGAGCAGAGTCGTCACGTGGGGAGGACTCAGCGAGTTCTGCGGACCGTCGAGGCCGACGGGGACGGTCGTGCTGAGGTCTGGGTCTGGGTCTGGGTCTGGGTCTGGGTCTGGGTCTGGGTCTGGACGGGGACGTGGACGTCGTCCACCCGGACGGGTGCACGGTGACGTTGCAGGCCCCGGTGTGCCCGGACCGCGTCGTCTCGATCGACGACGACGGAGACGGGGTGCAGCGGCGAACGCCGTGAGGGCGTCTCCGGACCTGACGCCCCACCCACCTCCCGCCGGGCCCGACGGGGACCTGGCGTGCGCCCTCAGCCCCGCGGCACCGCCAGGGCCGTGAGGAGGTACCGGACGGCGCCGGTGTCCGGCACGGGGTCGACGCTCTCCAGCGCCGGGCCGCTGAGCACCAGGTCGCGGTCGTGCAGGTGGCGACGCAGGGCGGTCCCGAGCCCCTGCCGCGCCGACCGCGGGTCGAAGGAGATCGTCTGCGGCCGCTGCACGACGACCATGGACACGTGCACCGGGCCGGGTCGGCCCACGTCCGCGGTCACCACTGCCCCCCGGCCGGGCTGAGCAGCGGCAGGAGTTCGGGGCTGTGCAGGAGGCGCAGGTCCTCCAGCTCGGCCAGGCGGGCGCGGGCCGTCTCCACGAGGTCGTCGTCACCGCGGGCGTGGCCGTCGGCCAGCTGCAGGCGGGACAGGTCGGTCTGGGCGGCGAGTTCTTCGGCGAACGAGGTCACGGGTCTCTCCTGCGGTCAGCTGGCCCGGCGGTGGGTGTCGAGGTGGGTGTCGAGGTGGGGGCGGGTGGGGTCGTCCGGGGGGCCGGCGGGGGTGTCGTCGACGACGGACTCGAAGAGGTCCTCCAGGCCCGAGCGCTGCAGGGCCGCGGTCACGGCCCGGCGCGGGTTGCGCAGCACCAGGCGCCCCCCGCGGGCCAGGCACAGCCGCCGGGCGCGCAGCAGCGCGGCCACGGTGGCCGACGACAGCGTGGGCAGACCGCTGACGTCGACGACCAGGACCGTCGGCCCCTCGTCCAGCACCCGGCCCAGCCGCCAGCGCAGGAACCCCAGGCCGGCCCTCAGGTCGGCGGGGTCCAGGACCAGCACGGGGCTCCCCTCCAGTCGTGTCCACGACGTCCTGTCCACGGTCCCCCCCTCCTGCGACGTTGGCCGCCCCGCCGCTCCATCACGTCGGGGCGTGGACACCACTGTGGCGACCCCGTGTTGCGATCGTCCGTGCGTCTCCTTTGCGATCGTGTGACGAAACGGCGTCCGGTGGTCGGGTCCGCGGGACCCGGTGCCGCGGGAGCTGGCAGCATGGCGCGGGTGAGGCCGCACCTGCTCGTGCTCGACGACGACGACGGCATCAGGACGTCCCTCACGCTGGCCATGGAGGACGAGGGGTACGCGGTCAGCGGCGCCGCCAGCGCCGAGGAGGCCCTCGACCTCGTCGCCGCGGGCAGCGCCTCGGGGGGCCGGCCCGACGTCATGGTGGTCGACCTCATGCTCGGCGGCATCGACGGGTTCTCGTTCATCCGCCGGGTGCGGCCCCTGAGCGGGGCCCCCGTCATCGTGGTCTCGGCCCGCCGCGACAAGAGCGACGTGATCGCGGCCCTGGAGGCCGGCGCCGACGACTACGTGACGAAGCCCTTCGACCTGGACGAGCTCGCCGCGCGGCTGCGAGCGCTGCGCCGCCGCTTCGCCGTCCCCCCGCCCGCGCAGGACCCGGAGCGGGGAGCGGTCGTCCTCGACCCCGGCGGGGACGGGGCGCCCCGCATCGTGCTGGACGCCGCCGCCGGCCAGGTCCGGCGCGGCGCCGACCTGGTGCACCTGACGGTCACGGAGTTCCGCCTGCTGTGCGAGCTGGCCGACGCGCCCGGTCGCGTCCTGAGCCGCGCCGTCCTGCTGGACCGGGTGTGGGACCGCGGGTTCTTCGGGGACGAACGCATCGTCGACGTCCACGTGCGGCGGTTGCGGACCAAGGTCGAGCGGGACCCGTCCGCGCCGCAGCTCGTGGCGACCGTGCGGGGCCTGGGGTACCGGCTGGACCTGCGGTGACCCTGGGGCTGCGGGCGCGGGTGACCCTGATGTTCGCCACCGGGGCCACGCTGCTGGCGGTCACGGGGGCCGTGACGACGTACACGACGGCGCGCAGCTACCTCCTCAGCCAGCGCGAGCAGTCCGCCACCCGGCAGGCGTTCGCGGACGCCTCCTTCGTCCGCGACGGGCTCGGGACCTCCGGGGTCGCGGTGAGCGACGTGCTGGGCGCGGTCACGGCCCCCGCGGGGGCGGAGATCCTCGTCGACCGCGGTGGGCAGCGGTTCTCCACGACCCTGGACGTCTCGATCGACGACCTCCCGGAGGCGCTCACGTCCTCGGTGGGCAGCAGGTCGGCGGCCGTGGCCTGGACGGAGGTCGGCGGGAAGCCCGTGCTGGCCGTCGGGCTGCCCCTGCCGGCCGTGGGCGCCGACTTCTACGAGGTCTCCAGCGTCGGGGAGCTGGCCCAGACGCTCACCACCCTGCAGGTCGCGCTGGGCGCGTGCGCGTTGCTCACGGCCCTCGGCGGAGCGGGCCTGGGGTCCTGGACCTCCCGCCGCGCCCTGGCCCCGCTGCACCGCGTGGCCCGGACCGCGGCGGTCATCGCCGGCGGTGAGGTCGGGACGCGGCTGCCGACGACCGAGGACCCCGACCTGGCCACCATCGTGGGCTCCTTCAACAGCATGGTCGACGCGCTGGAGGAGCAGATCGCCCGCGAGGCGCGGTTCTCCGCCGACGTCAGCCACGAGCTGCGGTCCCCGCTGACCACCCTCGTGACCGGTGTCGACCTGCTCAAGCGCCGCCGCGAGGAGCTGCCCGACCGCTCCCGGCAGGCGCTGGACCTCGTCGGCCGCGAGCTGGACCGCTTCGCCCGCACCCTCGACGACCTGCTGGAGCTGGCCGTCCTGGAGTCGGGAGCGGGAACCCGGGAACGGACCCCCGTGGACCTGGGCGACCTGGCCGGGCAGGTGCTGCGCGAGCGCTCCTGCGCCCTGGTGCTGGACCGCCCGGAGGGGCCGGTCCCGGTCGTCGTCGACAAGCAGCAGATCAGCCGGGTGGTCGTGAACCTGCTCGACAACGCCGACCGCTACGCCGGCGGGGCGACCGGGGTGCGGGTCCTGGCCCGCGCCGGGGACGCCCTCCTCGTCGTCGACGACGCCGGCCCCGGGGTCGAGGAGGCCGACCGGGACCGGATCTTCGACCGCTTCGCGCGCGCGGGCTCGCGCGGCGCGCTGCCCGGGGCCGGGTTGGGGCTCAGCCTGGTCGCCGAGACCGCGAAGGCGCACGGCGGGGCCGTGTGGTGCAGCGTCCCGCCCGGCGGGGGTGCGCGGTTCGTGCTGCGGCTGCCGCTCGCGGGCGGGCCGTCGTGAACGGGCGGCGCCGCGCCGGAGGCGGTGTCCACGCCGGGGCCCTGCTCACGTGCCTGCTCACCGGCCTGGCCGCGTGCGGGGTGCCCTCGGACGGGCAGGTGCAGACCATCGACCCCACCCGCATCCCGTACGCGCTCGCCTCCCCGGCGCCCACGCCCACGCCCACGCCGGACCCCCCGCGCAGCACCGCCCCGGGCCCGGTCCGCGTCTACCTGCTCGACGCCGACCTGCGGTTGACCGGCCTGCCGCTCACCGAGGCGCCCGCCTCCACCTCCGAAGCGGTCGCCCTCGTCCTGCGCCGGCTGCAGCGGGGACCCACCGACGACGACCGGGCCACCGGGTTGCAGAGCGCGCTCGGGGCGGACGTCGAGCTGGACGTCTCCGACGCCACCGACGGTGTCGTGACCGTCGAGGTGCAGGGGCTGTCGGAGGACCAGAGCGCCGACCGGCTCCCGCTGGCCGTGGGGCAGGTCGTCCTCAGCCTCACCTCCGTGCCGGGGGTGACCGGGGTCCGGTTGCAGCGCGGCGGCAGCGACCGCGAGGTGCCCCTGCCGGGCGGGGCCCTGACGGACGAGGTCCTGACGGGGGCCGACTACGCCTCGCTGCTGGCCCCGCCCGAGCAGACACCGTGAGGACCCCGCGAGCTCCCCGGGAGTCGGCGCAGCCCCTCCGGCGGCACGTGCCGGCGACCCACCGCGCCGCGTCCGCCGCGACGACGACGGCACCGAACCGCCGGTGACGTGGCCGGCGGTGCCCGCCGGGACGGTGCGGCAGTACGCCCCGGCCGGTGCGCCGCTGGTGGTCAGCGTCCGAGGACGTCCCCCGGCGGGGGTCCGCCGACGACCCAGCCGGCGGCCGCCGCCGCCGCGTGCGCCGCGGTGAGGACGCCGCGCTCGGGACGGTCGAGCTCGGCGGCGACCCGGGCCACGTCCTCGAACTCCGGCATCACCTGCTGCACGACCCCGCGCGACCGCCCGACCTTCACGGCGACCCGGTGCCCCTCGACGGTCACGTCGACCCAGCCGCGGTCCAGCGTCAAGCGCGTGCAGGCGGTGCGCCGCACCCCCAGCGTCGTCGTCGTGGCGACGACCAGCTCCTCGAGGTCGTCGGAGCGCTCCGGCGGGGACAGGACCGTCAGCACGTGCGCGGGGCGGCCCTTCTTGCCGAGCACCGGGACGAGCCACGCGTCGTGCGCCCCCGCCGCCAGGACCCGCGCGAGGACCCCCGGCCACAGCCGCGGGTCGAGGTCGTCGACGGTGGCCTCCAGCTGGTGGGCCACCGGCCGGCCCGCGGCCCCCGACGGCTCACCCAGCACCACGCGGGTGACGTTCGCCCGCCCCGGTACGTCGCGCGTGCCCGCCCCCGACCCCCACGCCGACACGGTCAGCTCCGGCAGGTCCTCGTCGGCGCTCGCGAGCGCGGCCACCAGCGCCATCCCCGTCGGCGTCGTCAGCTCACCCTCCCCGCCGGCCCGCACCCGCCGGCCGCGCGAGAGCGCCACGACCGCGGGCACCGGCACCGGCACCGCCCCGTGCGCGGCGTGGACGGTGCCCGACCCCACGGCGACCGCACCGGCGCTCGCGGACGTGACGCCGAGGTCGTGCAGCGCGGCGCACACCCCGACGACGTCCGCGATCGAGTCCAGCGCACCGACCTCGTGGAAGTGGACGTCGTCGGCGGGCACGCCGTGCACGGCGCCCTCGGCCGCGGCCAGCGCCCCGAACACCGCGAGGGCGTCGCGCCGCACCGGGTCCGGCAGGTCGGCCGCCGCGAGCATCCCCCGGACCGTCGTCCACGTGCGGTGCGGGGGGTCCTCGTCGTGCAGGTCGACGTGCGCCTTCGTCGCGGCGAGCCCGGCCCGCGTGACGCGCTCGGCGCGCACGGACACGGCGTCCCCGGCGACCGCGCGGACGGCCACCCGCACCGCGGCGAGGTCCGCGCCGGCGTCCAGGAGCGCGCCGAGCAGCATGTCCCCGGCGACCCCGGCCGAGGCGTCCACCCAGACGTGGCTCACGCGTCCCCCGCGTCCCCGGCCGCGGGCGCGGCGATCTGCGCGGCGAGGTGCCCCGCCCCGTACCCGTTGTCGATGTTCACGACGCTCACCCCCGGGGCGCAGGCGTTCAGCATGGTCAGCAGCGCCGCGATCCCGCCGAACGCCGCCCCGTAGCCCACCGACGTGGGCAACCCCACGACCGGCGCGGACGTCAACCCGGCCACGACGCTCGGCAGCGCCCCGTCCATCCCCGCCGCCACGACGACGACGCGGGCGCGGCGCAGCAGGTCCACCCGCGCCAGGACCCGGTGCAGCCCGGCGACCCCGACGTCCACGACGAGCTCGCTGGCCCGACCCAGGTAGCGCGCCGTCAGGTGCGCCTCGCGCGCCACGGGCAGGTCCGAGGTCCCCGCGGCCAGCACGACGACGAGCCCCCCGGCCGGCTCCGGCGGTGCGGGCGGCCACGCCAGCAGGCCGCTGTCGACGTCGTGGGCGGCCTCCGGCAGCGCGGCGAGCACCGCGGCGGCGTGCTCGGCGCCGGCGCGCGTGAACAGGGTCGTGACGTCCGGGCGCTCGCGGACCGCGCCGGCGATGCGCCCGACCTGCTCGGGCGTCTTGCCCGCGCAGAACACCGCCTCGGGGTAGCCCCGCCGCGCCGTCCGGTCGAGGTCGAGGTCGGCGATCCCCGTCAGGTCACCCACGCCGCAGCACCTCCAGCGTGAACGCGCCGGACTGCATCCCGGCCAGGTCGAGCACGGCCCAGCGGAACCCGGCGCCCCGGACGGCCGAGCGCACCTGCTCGCGCAACGGGTCCGAGGCCACCCGCACCAGGTCGGCGGCGGGGACCTCCAGGCGGGCGATGTCCCCGTGGTGGCGCACCCGCAGGTCCCCCAGGCCCAGCGCGCGCAGCGCCGCCTCGGCCGCCTCGACCTGGGCGAGCTTGGCCGGCGTCACCTCCTGGTGGTGGGGGATGCGCGAGGCCAGGCAGGGGGCGGCGGGCTTGTCCGCGCACGGCAGCGACCAGGCGCGGGCCAGTGCGCGGACCGCCGCCTTGTCCAGCCCGGCGTCGGCGAGGGGACGCAGGACCCGGTGCTCGGCCGCGGCGCGGGACCCGGGCCGGTCCGGTCGCCGGGCGTCGTCGGCGTTCTCCCCGTAGGCGACGGCGTCGAGGTCGTGCGCGGTGACGACGTCCTCGCCGATGCGGGTGAACAGCTCGTCCTTGCAGTGGAAGCAGCGGTCCGCCCCGTTGGCGCGGTAGGCGGGGTCCTCGCCCTCGCGGGTCTCGACCTCGACCAGCGCCGCCCCCACGACCGCTGCGACGCGGTGCGCCGCAGCGCGTTCGGTGGCCGGCAGGCTGGGGGAGACGCCGAGGACCGCGACGACGCGGGCCGCGCCCAGGGTGCGGACGGCCGCGGCCAGCACGACCGCGGAGTCGACGCCGCCGGAGAAGGCGACGCCGAGCCGGCCCACCCCGGAGAAGGCTCGCGCCAGCGCGGCGGGCACGGCGGTCTCGGGCGGGGCGAGCGTCATGGGGACACCCGAGCACTCCCGGCCCGGGCGGAGCCAGTCGTTGCCAGCAGTTGGTTGCCGGCAGTCGGTTGCTAGCGTCCGGGGCGTGGCGGGCGACGGGGCCAGGGCGGCCGAGGTGACGATCTACGACGTCGCCGCCGCCGCCGGGGTGTCCGCGTCCACCGTCTCGCGGGCCCTGGCGAAACCGGGCCGGGTGAGCTGGCGGACCGCCGAGCACGTCCGGAGGGTCGCCGGTGAGCTGGGTTACCGCTCCTCCCGCATCCAGGTGCCGCTGTCGACCCGCGGGTCCGGTGTCCTCGCCCTCGTCGTGGCCGACATCGCCAACCCCGTCTTCGTCGGGGTGGTCCGGGGTGCCGAACGGGTCGCGGTCGCGCACGACCTGACCCTCGCCGTGGTGGAGACGCAGGAGTCCGAACGGGCCGAGGCGCAGGCGCTGGCCCGGCTGGAGGCCACCGTCGACGGTTTCGTGCTGGCCTCCTCCCGCCTGAGCGACCAGGAGATCCGGTCCGTCGCCAAGCGCAAACCGGTCGTCGTGCTCAACCGGTCGGTCCGGTCGGTGACCTCCGTCGTCAGCGACAACGTCCGGGCCGTGAAGAAGGCCGCTGAGCACCTCGTCGGACTGGGCCACACCTCGATCACGTACCTCGCCGGGCCGGAGGCCTCGCACGCCGACGGGACCCGGTGGCGCGGTCTGCAGGAGGCGGGGCTGGAACTGGACCTGCGGGTCGGCAGGGTGGGTCCGAACCTGCCGACGCTGCGGGGCGGGGCGGTGGCCGCCGAGGCGTGGGCGCGGCGGCCCTCGACCGCCGTGATTGCCTTCAACGACCTCATGGCCATCGGGTTCCTGCGCGCCGTCACGGCCGGGGGTCGTCGCGTCCCCGAGGACGTGAGCGTCGTCGGGTTCGACAACATCGTCGACGCGGACATCGTCCGGCCGGGGCTGACGACCATCGCCTCCCCGCTGGTCGAGATGGGGTCCGCGGGGGTGGCCCACCTCGCGGCGGGCCGCCCCCGCGAGGGCGGCACCGGCGACCCGGTGCTGCTGCCCGCGTGGCTCGTCGTGCGGGGGTCGACGGGTCCGGCCCGCACCGCCCCGCCGGGGGTCCGCCTCAGACGGGCCCGGGGCCCAGCGCCTCGAGCCGGGAGCTGACGAGGTCGACCAGCCCGCCGTCCTCCCCCAGGCCGGGGTGCAGCAGGGACAGCACGTCCCGCACGGGGTCCGGTGACGTCGCGGCCGCGACCGCACGGTCCGCGGCGGGGTCGTCGACGGGGGTGCCCTCACCGCGCAGGTGCCGGACCCAGGCGGCGACGGCCGTGGCGCACCCGCCCGGCAGCCGGCCCGCGGCCCGCTCGGCGCGCAGCGCGGGGACGGTGCGCAGCGGGAGCTTGAGCGAACCGCCGGCGGCGATCTGGGCGAGCAGGTGCCGGACGCCGGGATTGGCGTAGCGGTCCAGCAGCGCCTCCCGGTACCGGGCGAGGTCGGCGGCCGGGATCGGCAGGTGCCGGCACGCCTCGTCCCAGAACGTCTCCACCCAGGCCCGGCAGCGAGGGTCGGCGACGGCGTCGGCGATGGTGCGGTGCCCCAGGAGCGGACCGGCGTAGGCGAGCAGGGAGTGCGAGCCGTTGAGCAGCCACAGCTTGCGCTGCTCGTGGGGGGTGACGTCCTCGACGAACACCGCCCCGGCGCTCTCCCAGTCCGGGCGGCCCGCGGGGAACCGCCCGGCGACGATCCACTCCGAGAACGGTTCGGCCGGGACGGGGGACTCGTCGTGCCGGCCCGTGAGCTCGGCGACCCTCGTGACGACCTCGTCGGTCGTGGCCGGGGTGATCCGGTCGACCACGGAGGAGGCGAACTCCACCTCCGCACCGATCCACCCCGCCAGGTCCGGGTCGAGGAGCCCGGCGAAGCGCGTCACGACCGCCGCGGTCACCGCCCCGTTGTGGGCGAGGTTGTCGCAGGACAGGACGGTGACCGGCCCGGTCCCGGCGGCCCGGCGCGCGGCGAGCCCGGCCACCAGCCGCCCGGGGACGGTGGTGACGGGGGCGGTGGGGTCGGCCCGCAGCGCGGCCGCGTCGGCCCGGACCTCGGGGCGGTCCACGTCGAGCCCGCCGTCGGCCCCCAGCAGGTACGCGGCCTCGGTGACGGTGAGCGTCACGACGGCGACCTCGCTGCGGCGCAGCAGGTCCAGGAACTCGTCGTGGTCGGTGGCGGCGTACGCGCGCGACAGCGAGGCGACCACCTCCGGGTGGTCGCCGTCGGGCCCGCGGACCAGCAGCGTGTACAGCCCGTCCTGCCGCTGCAGCTTCTCGGCGGCCTCGGGCCGGCGGCCGGTGAAGGCCGCGATGCCCCACCCGTCCGCGTCGGAGGCGTGCGCGGTGTACCAGGCCTGGTGGGCGCGGTGGAAGTTCCCCAGCCCGAGGTGGACGATCCGGACGGGGGGAGCCGGGCGGTCGCGGTGCCACGACCCGGTCCGCGGGGTGCCGGTCACAGCCGGAACGCCTTCCTGGGGTTGACGGTGACGATGTCGACGATCGTCTCGGTCGCCTCGTCCTCCTCGAGCCGGCCGTCGGTGACGAGCGTGGACAGGTAGGCGGCGTCGAGGCGGCGGGCCATGTCGTGGCGGGCGGGGATCGAGCAGAACGCGCGGGTGTCGTCGATGAAACCCGACGTCTTGCCGAAACCCGCCGTCTCCGTCACGGCCGCCCGGTGCCGGGTGGTGGCCTCGGGCGCGTCGAGGAACCACCACGGTGCCCCCACCCAGACCGAGGGGTAGAAACCGGCCAGCGGGGCGATCTCGCGGGACAGGGTGGTCTCGTCGAGGGTGAAGAGGACGAGCTGGAACCCCGGGTCGGTGCCGAAGTCCTGCAGGAGGGGGCGCAGGGCGCGCGTGAAGTCACCCGGCAGCGGGACGTCGGCGCCGACGTCGGCCCCGAAGGCGCGCTGCGTCGGGCCGTGGTGGCTGCGCGCCACGCCGGGGTGCAGCGTCATCACCAGACCGTCCTGCGCGGACATCCGCGCCATCTCCCACAGCAGGTGCCGGCGCAGCGCCGTCGCCCCGGCCGGGTTCCCGGACCCCTCGCGCGCCCGGGCGAAGAGTTCCGCGGCCTCCGCGTCGGGGAGGCGCTCGGCGCGGACGTCGGCGTGGCTGTGGTCGGCCGAGACGGCGCCGTGGGCGCGGAAGTGCTCGCGCCGCCGCTGCATCGCGTCGAGGAAACCGGGCAGGTCGCCGGTGTCGACGCCGGCGACCTCGGCCAGCCGGTCGGCGTGCCCGGCCCAGCCCTCGGCGCCGACCTCCAGGTACCGGTCGGGCCGGAACGTCGGCAGGACGCGGCCGGTCCAGGTCGGGTCGGCGGCCAGGGTCGCGTGGTCGGCGAGGTCGTCGCAGGGGTCGTCGGTGGTGGCCAGGACCTCGACGCCGAACCGCTCGAACAGCGCTCGCGGGCGGAACTGCGGGGTCTGCAGGGTGGCCGCGATCCGGTCGTAGATCTCGTCGGCGGTCTCGGCGCTGGGGCGCACGGTGATCCCGAACAGGTCGGCGAACTGCACCTGCAGCCAGTACCGGACGGGGGTCCCGCGGTAGACCGGCCAGTGCTCGCACAACGTGCGGAACGCGGCGCGCGAGGCCTCCGGGGACAACGGCCCCCGGCCCACCCCGAGGTGGGCCAGGTCGACGCCGTGGGAGTGCAGGAGCCGGGTGGCGTAGTGGTCCGGCGTCAGCAGCAGCGACGTCGGGTCCGCGAACGGCACGTCGTGGGCCAGCCAGCCGGCCGGGACGTGCCCGTGGGGGGAGATGACCGGCAGGTCCGCCACCGCCGCGTGCAGGCGCCGGGCCACCGCGCGCCGCGTCGGGTCGGGGGGCAGGAGCCGGTCCGGGTCCAGCTGCAGCGGCGTCATGGCCCCACCGGACCCGAACTCCCCGCCCGGCGCCAGGAGTTGCCGTCAGTTGCCGCCGAACACCGGTGCACCTCGACTTCCCGCGCGCGGCGCAGCACAGTCGGCGCATGGCGGCACGCGAGGACGGTGCGTTCGGTGCGGATCCCGGTGATCCCGGGAGGGCGGCGTCGCTGGGGGGCCCGGCCGGACGGCTCGACCCGCAGGACGTGCGGCGGTTCGTCGTGGACCAGGTCCGCGGGGTGGACCTGGACGGCGCCCGGGTCTGCGTCGTCGTGCCGGACGCCACGCGCACCTGCCCGCTGCCGCTGCTGCTGCGCGCCGTCCACGACGGGTTCGCCGGCCGCCCGGCCCGGGTCGACGTCGTCGTCGCCCTCGGCACCCACCAGGGCATGGACGAGGAGCACCTGGCCCGCCACCTCGGGTACGAGGCGGGTGCGCTGGAGGCGACGTACCCGGGGTGGTCCGTCGTGAACCACGAGTCGTGGGAGCCTGCGACGTTCACCTCCCTCGGCACCGTCCCGGCGGCGCGCCTGGCCGAGCTCACCGGCGGGTTGCTGCCCGGGCCGGACGTCGACGTGCGCATCAACCGGCTGGTCGCCGAGGCCGACGTCGCGCTCGTCGTCGGTCCGGTGTTCCCGCACGAGGTCGTCGGGTTCTCCGGCGGCAACAAGTACTTCTTCCCCGGTGTCTCCGGCCAGGAGGTCATCGACGTCTCGCACTGGGTGGGGGCGCTCGTCACGAGCGCCGCGATGATCGGCAGCCGCGGGGTGACGCCCGTGCGGGCGCTCATCGACGAGGCGGCGTCGATGCTCCGGTGCCGTCGGCTGGCGCTGTGCCTCGTCGTCGCCTCGGGGACCGACGTGCTGCACGCCGCGGCGTTCGGGACGCCCGAGGACGCGTGGGCGGCGTGCGCGGAGGTGTCGGCGCAGACCCACGTCACCTACCTCGACCGGCCGTGGCGGCGCGTGCTGTCCGTGGTGCCCGAGAAGTACGAGGACATCTGGACGGCGGCCAAGGGGTTCTACAAGCTCGAACCGGTCGTCGCCGACGGCGGGGAACTCGTCCTGTACGCCCCGCACATCACGCAGGTCTCCGTCATGCACCCCCGCATCACGCAGATCGGGTACCACAACCGCGACTACTTCACCGGGCAGTGGGAACGGTTCCGCGACCAGCCGTGGGGCGACCTCGCGCACTCCACCCACCTGCGCGGTCAGGGCACGTGGGACCCCGAGCACGGGGAGCGCAACCGCGTGACGGTGACGCTGGCGACGGGCATCCCGCGCGAGGTCGTGGAGGCCGTGAACCTGCAGTACCTGGACCCCGCGACGATCGACGTCGACGCGTGGTCGCAGGACCCGGACACGTTCGTCGAACCCCACGCGGGGGAGGTGCTGTACCGGCTGCGGGAGGGGGCGCCCGCCGGGCCGGCGGCCACCGCACCCGGGGAGGCCGACGGGCGGGAACCCTCGCCCGAGGGCGCCGACGAGTGAGAAGACCCGAAGTTCCAGGAGAGGAAACCATGAACAGCACGGTGCGGCTCGGTGTCATCGGTCTCGGCACGCAGGGCTCGACGTACGCCCGCTTCGTCACCGACGGCCGGGTCCCGGGCATGACGCTGGGTGCCGTGGCCGACAGCGACCCGGGCAAGGCCGGACGGGTCGAGTCCGAGTTCGGCGGCGTGCCCTTCTTCACCGACCACCGCGCGATGCTCGACAGCGGCACGGTCGACGCCGTCGTCACGTGCGTCCCGCACTACCAGCACCCGCAGATGGGCGTCGACGCGATCGAGCGCGGGGTCCACGTCCTCGTCGAGAAACCGGCCGGGGTGCACTCCCTGCAGGTGAAGCGGCTCAACGCCGTCGCCGCGGCGCACCCCGACGTGACGTTCGGGGTCATGTTCAACCAGCGCACGAACCCGCTGTACCGACGGTTGAAGGAGATCGTCGAGTCCGGTGGTATCGGCCGGATCATCCGCTCGAACTGGATCATCACGACGTGGTGGCGGCCGCAGGGTTACTACGAGCAGAGCGCGTGGCGGGCCACCTGGGGCGGGGAGGGTGGCGGGGTCCTGGTCAACCAGGCACCCCACCAGCTCGACCTGTGGCAGTGGTTGTGCGGCGTCCCGCGCTCGGTGTTCGCGAAGGTGTCCTACGGGTTGCAGCGCGACATCGCCGTCGAGGACGAGGTGACGGTGCTCGCCGACTTCGGCGAGGGGTCGACCGGGGTGTTCGTCACCGCCGTCCACGACCTCGTCGGCACCGACCGCCTCGAGATCCAGGGCGACGCCGGCAAGATCGTGGTGGAGGGCAGCAAGGTCGCCACCGTCACCCGGTTCGCGAAGCCGGAGCGGGAGATCAGCGCCGGGATCGGCCCCGAGCAGGTGGCGCAGCTGTTCCGCGGTCAGCTCGACGTGTCGGAGCTGCAGACCACCGAGACCATCGAGTTCCCCTCGGCCTGGGGCGAGCAGCACGTGGCCGTGCTGGCGAACTTCGCGGCCGCCGTGCGCGGGGAGGAGGAGCTCATCGCCCCCGGTGCCGAGGGGCTGCTGGGGGTCCGGCTGGCCAACGCCGTCCACCTGTCGAGCTGGACGGGCCGGGAGGTCGGGCTCGACTTCGACGACGAGCAGTACCTCGCGCTGCTCAACGAGCGCATCGCCGACGAGGCGCTGTTCCCGCAGCGGCACGGTGACGAGTGATGGCGCGCATCGGTGTGCAGGCGATGATGCTGCGCGCGAGCGTGCAGGAGCTGGGGGTGTTCGAGACGCTGCGCCGGGTGCGGGAGATCGGGTACCGCACCGTGGAGGTCTCGCAGATCCCCATGACCGGTGAGAACGTCGGGGAACTCGCACGGGCCCGCGACGAGCTGGGCGTCGAGGTGGCGGCCCTGTCCGCGAACCTCACGCGGGGCCCCGGGGCGCCGAACGACGCGCTCGAGGGCGACCTCGAGAAGATCGTCGCGGACTGCGAGCGCCTGGGCGTGGGGATGGTCCGGATCGGCATGCTGCCCTTCGAGGCCATGACCGACCTCGACCGCGTGCTGGACTTCTGCGACCGGACGAACGACGTGGCGCTGCGGTTGCGGGAGAGGGGAATCCGGCTGTACTACCACAACCACCACATCGAGTTCACGAAGTTCGACGGCCGGTTCGTGCTGGACGTCATCGCCGAGCGCGCGCCCGAGGTGGGGTTGGAGCTCGACGTGCACTGGCTCCAGCGCGGGGGTGTGAACCCCGTCGCCGTCATCGGGCAGCACGCCGGCCGGGTCCGGATGGTCCACCTCAAGGACTACCGGATCGGGCGGCTGGACCCGTCCGGCCTCGAGGCCCTGCAGCGCGGTGACCGCGAGGGGTTCCAGCGCGCGTTCAACGACGTCGTGCAGTTCGCCGAGGTCGGCGAGGGGAACCTCGACTTCCCGGCGATCGTCCCGGCCGCGCTCGAGGCCGGGGCCGAGCACCTGCTCGTCGAGCAGGACCAGCTCTACGGGCGGACGGTGTGGGAGGCCCTGCGGACCTCCCACGACAACCTCGTGGCGATGGGGTTCGGCGACCTGTTCTGAGGTCGTCGAACCCCGTGGCTCAGTCCTCGTCGGTGACGAGGCGGACGTCCTGCGCGACGTTGCCGCGGGTGGCGCGGCTGTAGGGGCAGGCCTGGTGCGCGGCGTCGAGGAGGCCGCGCGCCACCTGCTCCTCGACACCGGGCAGCTGCGCCTCGATCGTCACGGCGAGGTCGATGCCCTGGGCGAGGCCGCCGGTCACGCCGACCGTCACTGAGACGGCGGAGTCGGTCACGTCGACCTTCTGCGCGCGGGCGAGGGCCTTGAGGGCGCTGTGGAAGCAGGCGGCGTAGCCGGCGGCGAACAGCTGCTCGGGGTTGGTGCCGGGGCCGTCGTCACCGCCCATGCCCTTCGGGATGGACAGGTTCAGGTCGACGCGGTCGTCGGAGGAGCTGACGCGTCCGTCGCGCCCGCCCCAGGCGGTGGCGGTGGCTTCGTAGAGGGTCGACACGGTGGTCCCTTCCTTTCGTGTACCAGGGTGGTGCACGAATAGGATGCACCCGTGAGCGAGGTCCCCACCACCCGGCCCGCGCGCGGCCGTCCCCGCGACCCCGGGATCGACGCGCGCGTGCTGCCCGCGGCCGTGGCCGAACTGGCCGAGAAGGGTGTCAGCGGGTTCAGCACCCGCGCGGTCGCCGCCCGGGCCGGCGTCGACCGGCGCGGTGTCCACGCCCGCTGGGCCACCTCCGAGGACCTCGTCGTCGACGCCCTCGCCACCTTGACGGCGAACCTGCGTCCCCCGCTGACGGGGACGCTGCGCGGGGACCTGGACGACCTCGTGCCGGACGTCGCCCGGGCGCTGTCGGGGCAGCGGCGCCGCGTCCTGCAGCGCTGCCTGGACGAGGTCGGCGACGCCCCGGCGATCACCGAGCGGTTCCGCCGCGACCACGTGGACCGCTGCACCGCGGTCCTCGAGGACGCCTTCCACCGCGCCGCCGGCCGCGGGGAACTCGTCGCGGCCACCACCCCGGCGCGGGCCACGGAGGTCCTCATGGGCTCGCTGCTGCTGCGCGCCCTCACCGTCGGGGACGACGCCGTGCGCGGGGACGCCCTGGACGGTGTCGTGGACCACGTCGTCGCCCTCGTCTCGACGAGCGCGCCGGGCGCGCGGTCGTAGGGTCGCGGTCGTGGACCTCGGACTGGACTCCCGCGTCGTGCTCGTCGCCGGCGGGCGCGGCTACATCGGACGCTCCGTCGTGCGGCGCCTGCGCGAGGAGGGCGCGACGGTCGTCGTCGCCTCCCGGGACCCTGGGGACGACGGGGTGCCCGTGGACCTCACCGACACCGCGTCGGCGCAGGCCGCCGTCGAGCGCGTGCTCACCGACCACGGGCGCCTCGACGGGCTCGTCGTGAGCGCCGCCCCGGCCGCCGGGACGCTCGACCCCGCCCGCAACTCCGACCCGGACCAGGTCGCGAGCGCGTTCGACGCGAAGTCCCTGGGGTTCCTGCGGCTCGCGAACGCCGCGGCCCCGGCCATGCGGTCGGCCGGGTACGGGCGCATCGTCGGGATCAGCGGCCAGAACGCCTACCTCACCGGGAACACCACGGGCGCCGTGCGCAACGCGGCCCTCCTCGTCGCCGCCAAGAACCTCGCCGACGAGCTCGCCGGCAGCGGCGTCACCGTGAACACCGTGAACCCCGGGCCGGTCGTCGACGACCCCTCGCCGCAGGTGCGCGCCGGGGCGCCGGGGGAGTCCTCGCCCGACCAGGTCGCGGCGCTCGTGACGTTCCTCGTCTCACCCCTGGCCGCTGCGGTCAGCGGGGAGGCCATCGCGACGGGGCACCGGGTGCGCGGGGTCGTCACCTTCTGACCGACCGTCCTCCCGACGAACGGGGGATGGGACGACCCGGCGGGGTGCGGTTCGATCGGAGGGTGTCCAGAACCCCCCGCACCGGTGCCCTGCTCCTCGTCGTCGGGATCGTCCTCCTCGTCTCCGGGGTGGCGTTCCACGCGGTGGCGGCCGCGCACCGGCCCTCGGGCCCGGACGGCGGGGACACGTGGACGGTCCTGCTGAACCACGCGGGTCTGCGGGCGGGGGCCTACGGAGCCGTCGTCGCGGGGGCGTTCCTCGCGGTGCGGGGCTGGAACCTCAGACGCCGTCCGGGGTGAGGACGCGAGGCTCAGAGCCCTGCGACATCGGCACCGACGTGGTGGCGGTGGCCCGTGGCGCGGCACCACCGGTCTGCGAGAAGCTGGTGGTCACGGGCGTCGAGGCACAGGTCCTCGAACCGGGCGGGGGAGGCCATGCCCCCGGCACACCACGCGAGGAGGAACGGTGGACTTCAACCAGCAGGTGATCGAGGAGTTCCGCGCCAACGACGGGACGGTGACGACGGCGGGTTTCGGGCGCAGCCTGCTCCTCGTGCACCACACCGGAGCGCGCAGCGGCACCGAGCGGGTCGCCCCGTTGTTCGCCCTCCCCACCGACGGCGGGTGGCTCGTCGCGGCCTCGGCGGCCGGCGCCGACCAGCACCCGGCCTGGTACCACAACCTGCTGTCCCACCCCGACACCGTCGTCGAGCACCCCGACCGGGGTGAGGTCGCCGTCCACGCCGTCGACCTGCAGGGGGAGGACCGGGACGCGGCCTGGGCGCGGTTCGTCGCGGCCAGTCCGGGTTTCGCCGGGTACGAGGCGAAGACCTCGCGCCGCATCCCGGTCCTGGAGCTGAGGGATCAGGCCGGCGGGGCGTAGAACTGCAGGTCGTTGCCCTCGCTGTCCTTGAACGGGGCGATCCGGCCCCACGGGTGCTCGCTGATCTCCCCGGTGAACTGCACGCCCTGACCCCGCAACCGCGAGACCTCCTCGTCGAGGGAGGAGTCGGGGGTGAAGGAGATGACCGCGCCGCCGTCGGCGTGCTTCCCCGTGTCCTCCCGCGCGTTCAGGCCGATGGTCAGGCCCCCGGCCTCGACCTCGCTCCAGTCCCCGGACGTGGAGCGCACCTGCAGGCCCAGCGTCGTGCCGTAGAACTCCACCGCCCTGTCCATGTCGTCCACGGGGACCCACACCGTCGCCACACCGTTCGCCACGTCGACCTCCCAGACCTCCCGGGCCCGGTGCCCGGTCACCCGTCCAGTCTCGGGGCGGTGGCCGGGACCGCACCCCGGGACGCGGCCCGGGCGGTGACGGCGGTGGGCACGGCCACGAGGACCGGGAGGTCGACCACGTCCGCGGCACGACCGTGCGCGGTCGCAGCCGCGCTGAGAAGGTCGAGCGGTGGACGACTACACGGTGTGGAAGGTGTACGCCCCCGCGGGGTTGCTGCTCGTGGGGGCCGGGGTCTGCGTCGTCACCGACGCCGCCGTCCGCCGGGCACGGCGGGGCCGCTGGGTGGCGCGGGGGACCGTCGGCCTGGTGGCGCTGAACGCCGGGCTCAGCGTGTTCGGCGAAGCGGTGAAGCGCCGGGCCCTGCACGACGTCCGCTCACCCGGGCGCTGACCCGCCCCCTCAGGGCCGGCGGTAGGGCGTCTGGGTGATCCTGCCCTGGTCGCACACCGGCCCGGCCGTCCACAGGGCGGGGAGGTCGTCGATCTGGTCGGGCGGGATGACGAGCAGGGCGGTCGGGACGGGCTCGCACGGGCCGTCGGCCGGTTCCCCGACGGCGGTGTTCGGCACGGTCGACCACGACAGGTCCGAGCGGGCGGCGTCCCCCGGCGCCAGCGTCAGGGCGGGCGGGGTCTCGTCCGTGCGCACCTGCCGGGACAGGACCGGTGCGCCGTCGCTGCGGTTCAGGGAGATCCCGCCGAAGCCCCGCAGGTGGCAGGGGGTGCGGCCGAGGTTCGTCAGCGTCAGGACCGCGGCGCCCCGGCCCGTGGGCGCGTCGGCCGGCGCCAGCGCCGCGGCGAGCTGCCCCGTGAGGCAGCGGCCCACCGGGGCGGGGGAGCTGGGCGTGGTCGGCGTGGTGGGGACGGGCGTCGTGGGGGCCGGCGGGGTCGTGGGGGCAGGCGCGGTCGAGGTGGGTGCGGGCGTCGTGGGTGCGGGGCTGCCGGGTCCGGTCGGTGCGGGGGAGGACGTCGTGGTGGTGGGGGCGGACGACGTGGCGGCTCCGACGCTGACCCCGCCCCGGAACGAGCAGCCCACCAGCAGCGCCCCGCTCAGGGCCAGGGCCGCGAACACGGCGGGGCGGGGCACCGGGGGACGCACCCGCCCAGTCTAGGAACCCGCCACGGCGGCTCCTGACCGTCGCCGGCCGGTGTGACGAGACGGGCACACCGGCAACCGTTCCGGCACACCGGGGCCGACGGGGCTGCCCCGCCCGGTGCCGGGCGGGCATCATCGGGGAGTGCCGACCATCCTGCTCGCCGACGACGAGACCGCCATCACGGACAACCTGGCGCCGTTGCTGACGCGGGCGGGTTTCGACGTGGTGGTCGCCCACGACGGTGCGGAGGCGCTGGACCGCGTCCGCGGGCAGGCCCCCGACCTCGTCGTCCTCGACGTGATGATGCCCCGGCTGGACGGCCGTGCGGTGCTGCGCCGGCTGCGGGCGGAGAAGTTCTCCACCCCGGTGATCCTGCTGACGCAGGTGGGGGAGTCCAGCGAGCGGGCGATGGCGCTGGAGGAGGGGGCCGACGACTACCTCAACAAGCCGTTCGACCCCCAGGAGCTGACGGCCCGGATCCGTGCCGTGCTGCGCCGCCGCGACAGCGACCGCACCGGTGGGCCCGGGCAGTTCCAGCGGCTGCGCTCGGGGGCCGTGGTCCTGGACCGCGTCTCGCAGCGCGTCTGGCGCAACGGCAAGGAGGTCGTCCTCACCCCGCGGGCCACCGCTCTGCTCGCCTACCTCATGACCCACCCCGACGAGGTGATGACCCGGGAGCGGCTGCTGGAGGCCGTGTGGGGGTGGACGTTCCAGACCAGCACGCGCTCGGTCGACACCCGCATCGCCGAGCTGCGCCGGGAACTGGAGGAGGACTCCGCCGCGCCGGAACTCATCACGACGGTGCTCGGCTCGGGGTACCGGTTCTCCGGCGCGGTCGAGAAGGGCTGACGTGAGGTCCACCCGTCCCCGGTCCGGCGTGCTGCCGGCCGTCCTCGTCGCGCTGCCCGCGCTGGCCGCGCTCCTGGCCTGGGCGGCCTGGCGCAGCGGCCGCCTCGGCGGCGGAGCGGAGTTCGTGCAGGTGCGCCTGGGGGCGCAGGTGCAGGACTGGGTGCTGACCCTCGGCCTGGTCGTCTCGGTGGCCGCGGCGTTCGTCGTGGCCGTCGTCGCCCGCACCCGGGGCACGCGCCGGCGGGTGGTGCGGGAGTCGGAGGTGGCCGTGCGCGAGCGCGCCACCCGGGACCGGCAACTGCTGCTCGGCCGCCTCGACCACGAGCTGAAGAACCCCCTGACGGCGATCCGGCTCGCGCAGGCGAACGCCGCGGCCGAGGACGCCAGCCCGGAGCAGCGCCGGCGGGGTCTGCGCAGCATCGAGGAACAGGTGCTGCGGCTCAGCCGGCTCACCGCCGACCTGCGCAAGATCGCCGACGTCCAGACGAACCCCCTGACGTTCCGGCCGGTCGACCTCACGGCCCTGCTCGAGGAGGCCGTCGAGGTCGTGGGGGAACAACCCCGGGCGGCCGGGCGCCGCCTCGACCTGGACGTGCCCCGCGCACCGTGGCCGCTGCCGGCGGTCGACGGGGACGGTGACCTGCTGGCCCTGGCGCTGGTGAACCTCGTCGACAACGCGGTGAAGTACACCCCCGAGGGCGGGAACGTCGAGGTGCGGGCCCGGGAGGACTCCACGGGCGTCCTCGTCGAGGTGGCCGACACCGGTCAGGGGATCCCCGCCGAGGACCTCCCGCACGTGTGGGACGAGTTGTTCCGTTCCCCCTCGGCGCGGACGGTGGCGGGCAGCGGGCTCGGTCTCCCCCTGGTCCGCGCCGTCGTCGAACGGCACGGCGGGACGGTCTCGGCCGACAGCCGCGAGGGGCAGGGCACCGTGGTGCGCGTCCACCTGCCGGCGGGGCCGCCCGCGCGGGGCACCGCGGGGAACCCCCTGGGCGAACCGTAGCGAGCACGCGGCCGTGGAAGCCGTGAAGACCGTGGAGGCCGTCCCGTGCGCGCCCTGCGCACCGAGCACCCCCGGGGAGGCCGCCGGCGACGGGACCCTCGCCCGGGCCGTCGTCACCACACCCCCCGGGACCGCGTGTCGATCCCGACACACGGTGTCCCGGAACGGTGTCAGCGCCGACACCCGGGTGCCACACCCGATCCGTAGTTTCGAGGTGTGGCCGCGGGAGCGGCCGCAGACCGAACCGGAAACGCGCTCCTGAGGAGAACCCCATGCGTGGCAAGATGATCGCTGCCGCCGCCGCTCTGCTGACCACCGCCGGTGTCGCCGGCGCCGGGGTCGCGTCGGCCGCCTCGCCGAACATCCCGACCGCGACACCCCTGCACTTCGCCCGTGGCGCCACGTCCACCGACGTCCGGGGGCACGTCGGCGCCGGCGGCGACCGCCGCTACACCTTCCAGGCCCGCGCCGGGCAGACCGCGACGTTCCACCTGGCCCGCAGCACCTCCGCGATGACGTGGACCCTCGTGGGCCCGACCGGCCCGTCGGTGCACGACGCCCACAGCCCCCGCCAGAGCGACTTCACGTACACGCTGCCGGAGTCCGGCACCTACTACGTCGACATCGTCTCCAGCCGCGCCGCGACCTACGACCTGTCCCTGTCGATCCCGGCGACCACCGGGGGGTCCTCGTCGACCATCGCGTTCCCGGCCGGGGGGACCAGGGCCACGGTGGAGGGCACCGGTTCGCACTCCTACACCTTCGGTGCGCGGGCGGGGCAGCGGGCGACCGTGCACTTCACCGACTCCAGCGCCCACGGCGCCTGGACGCTGGTGGCGCCCGACGGGAGCCCGCTGCACACGACGATGACCGAGCAGCAGCGCGACGTGACCGTGCAGCTGCCCGCCACCGGGGACCACCGGCTCGACGTCCAGGCCCCGGCCGGCAGCCGGTACACCCTGACGCTGTCGATCCCGCGCGGCTGACGCCCCGACCGGGTCCGCGCGCGGAGGGGAGGCGCGGACCGGGCCCTGCGACGCACGTCGTGCCGCGGGGATCGGTGGGAGGAGTCGAGGAGGTCCGGCGCGTCCGCCGCCGCCGGCGGGTCCCCGGGGGCACGGTGGAGGGGTGCACCGGCAGGTCGCCGGTGCGGGTGGCGACGGAGGACGGCATGACGGTCGTGGTGGGACGGGCTGAGGACCTCGCGGTCCTGGACGGGGGCGCGCGACGGTGCGAGGGGGACTGCTTCTACTGCTGCGGCCCCGAGACCGACTGACCTCGTGGTCGGCGGGGCGGACGGGGTGCTGGACGGGGTGCTGCCGGCGGGGGCCCTCCTCGTGGGCCGGGTGTGGGACCCGGCGGCCGGGGGACCGCGCGTGGTGGCCGTCGACACGGCCGCACCACCGGGCGGGTCCGGGTGGGGCGTGCACGAGCTGACCGACCGCGAACCCACCGTCTCCGGCCTTCTCGACCGGGACGACCACCTCGCCCTCGTGCGGGACGTGGTGCGCGGGGAGCCGCGGTGGTGGACGGACGACCTGCTGCGGGCGTCCCCGGGTTCCCCGGCGGACGCGCACCTGCTGGCCCCCGTGGACCTGCAGGTCGTCAAGGCGTGCGGGGTGACGTTCGCCGACAGCCTCGCCGAGCGCGTCATCGAGGAGCGCTCGGGCGGGGACCCGGCTCGCGCCGGTGCCGTGCGCGCCGAGGTCGCCGAGGTGCTGGGCGGGACGCTGTCCTCGGTCCGGCCGGGGTCGGCGGAGGCGGCGCGCCTGCGGGAGGTGCTGCGAGCCCGGGGCTGGTGGTCGCAGTACCTGGAGGTGGGGCTCGGGCCCGACCCGGAGGTGTTCACGAAGGCTCCCGTCCTGGCGTCCGTGGGCCACGGCGCGGCGGTCGGCGTCCCGTCCTGGTCGCGCTGGAACAACCCCGAACCCGAACTCGTGCTCGTCGTCACCTCCCGCGGGCAGGTCGTGGGCGCCACCCTCGGCAACGACGTCAACCTGCGCGACGTGGAGGGCCGGTCGGCGCTCCTGCTCGGCCGGGCCAAGGACGCGAACGCCTCCAGCGCCCTGGGTCCGTTCGTGCGCCTCCTCGACGACTCCCTGTCCCTCGACGCCTTGCGCACCATCGAGATCGACCTCGAGGTGCGCGGCGCGGACGGGTTCGTCCTGCGCGGCCGGAACTCCCTGGCGCGCATCAGCCGCCCGTTCGAGGAACTCGTCGCGGCCACGCTCGGGTCGCACCACCAGTACCCCGACGGGTTCGTCCTCTACACGGGCACCCTCTTCGCGCCGACGGCCGACCGGGACGAACCGGGGCAGGGCTTCACCCACCACGTCGGTGACGTCGTGCGGATCTCCTGCCCGGCGCTGGGGACGCTGGAGAACGTCGTCCTCGCGACGGAGGACCTGCCGCCGTGGACGTTCGGGCTGGGGGAGCTGCTGCGTCGCCTCGGTCTTCCCAGGACGGTCACGCCGTCTTAGGATGTGAACGCTCTCAATCCGACGGAGGATCCGATGCCCAGCGCCAGCGGTGGTGCCCGCCGTGGCTGACGCGGAGACCGGGGAGCGGCCGGCCGCCGGCGTGCCGCGCCCGCCGGCCATGAGCGACGTGGCCAAGCTCGCCGGGGTGTCCCACCAGACGGTCTCACGGGTCCTCAACGACCACCCCAACGTCAAGGCCACCACGCGCGAACGCGTCCAGGCGGCGATCGCCGAACTCGGCTACCGCCGCAACGAGGCCGCCCGCGCGCTCGTGACCCGGCGGACGGGTGCGATCGGCGTCATCACGGAGGACTCGCCCCTCTTCGGGCCCACCATGACCCTCATCGCGGTGGAGAACGCCGCCCGCAGCCAGGGCACCTACGTGTCGGTCGCCACCGTCACCCGGTGGGAGGTCGACTCGGTGCGGGCCACGCTGGAGCACTTCCTGGACCAGGGGGTGGACGGGGTGGTCGTCATCGCCTCGCACGACGAGGCGGTGCGCGCCGTGAAGGACTACAGCCGCAGGCTCCCCGTCGTCATGGTCGGCCCGGGTCGGGTGAGCGGCCACATCCACACCGTGGCCGTCGACCAGTACGCCGGTGCGGGTCTCGCCGTCAACCACCTCCTGGACCTCGGGCACCGCGACGTCCTGCACGTGCGCGGCCCGTCGGTGTGGCTGGACGCCCGGGCCCGGGAACGGGGGTGGCTGGACGCGGTGCTGCAGGCGGGACTGCGACCGGGGGACCCGGTGCAGGGCGACTGGACGGCCTCGGCGGGGTTCACCATCGGACGTTCCCTGCTCGGCCGGCGTGAGGACGTCCCCCTGCCGACGGCCGTGTTCACCGCCAACGACCAGCTCGCCCTCGGTCTGCTGCACGCCTTCGCCGACGCCGGGGTGAGCGTGCCGCGGGAGGTGTCGGTCGTGGGGTTCGACGACGTCGAGGGCTCGGAGCACTTCTTCCCGCCGCTGACGACGGTGCGGCCGGACTGGGCGGCCCTGGGCACGCGCTGCCTGGAGCGCATGGCCGCTGCGATCGAGCGCCGGCCGGCCGAGGGCGCCCTCGTCGGGGCGCGCCTCGTCGTGCGCTCCAGCAGCGCCGCGCCGCGACCGTGAGGCGGTCGTTTCCGCCGACCCCTTGACCCCCGATGTTGTGAGCGCTCACAATCTGAGCACCCCGACACCGCAGTCGGTACTCACGCTCGAGGAGGAGCTCATGACGTCTCCCAGGACCACCCGCCGCTCAGTCGTCGCCGCTCTCGGTGTCGCCACCCTCTGGGGTCTCACCGCGTGCGGTGGTGGGGACGCCGCCGGCAGCGAGACCGCCGCCGGCGGGGACACCGTCACCGTCGGCTTCTCCCAGCTGGGGGCCGAGAGCGGGTGGCGCACCGCCAACACCGAGTCGGTGAAGTCCTCGCTCACCGCGGCGAACGGATTCGACCTGAAGTTCGTCGACGCCCAGCAGAAGCAGGAGAACCAGATCAAGGCGCTGCGCGACTTCGTCGCCCAGGACGTCGACGTCATCGCGTTCTCCCCGGTCATCGAGACCGGCTGGGACGAGGTGCTGCAAGAGATCAAGGACTCCGGCATCCCGGTCGTCCTCGTCGACCGGACGGTCGACACGTCGGTCGAGGACCCGTACGCGACGTGGATCGGGGCGGACTTCGAGCAGGAAGGGAAGACGGCCGGGGAGTGGGTCGCGAAGAACGCACCCGACGCCAAGGTGTTCGAGCTCCAGGGCACCCTCGGCTCCGGTGCGCAGGTCGACCGCGAGAAGGGGTTCGACGGCGTCGTCGGTAAGCAGGTCGTCGGCAAGGCCAGCGGGAACTTCACCCGCGCGGAGGGCAAGACGGCCGTCGAGGCCGCCCTGCAGACCTACCCCGAGACCAACCTCATCTTCACCCACAACGACGACATGGGTCTGGGGGCCGTCGAGGCCATCGAGGCCGCCGGCAAGGTGCCGGGCAAGGACGTCAAGATCGTCTCGGTCGACGGCGTGCGCGACGGGTTGCAGGCCCTCGTCGACGGCAAGTTCAACTACGTCGTGGAGTGCAACCCCGTGTTCGGCGACCAGCTCGCGACGCTCGTCGCGGACGTCGCCGCGGGCGAGGACGTGCCCACGGAGACCATCGTCCAGGACGCGTCCTTCGACCAGACGACGACCCAGGCCGACGTGGACGCCCGGAAGTACTGACCACCGACCTGACGTCACCGGAAGGGCTGTGCTGCAGCGATGTCCGACACGACGAACACCCGACGGCCGGGTGACCCGGCCACAGCCCCGCCGGACGCGGTCGTCCGCATGACCGGCATCACCATCACGTTCCCCGGGGTCAAGGCCCTCGACGGCGTGGACCTCGTCCTGCGGCGCGGGGAGGTCCACGCGCTGATGGGCGAGAACGGGGCTGGCAAGTCCACCCTCATCAAGGCGCTCACCGGCGTCCACCGCATCGACCACGGGGGCATCTCGGTCGAGGGTCGCGAGGTCGGGTTCACCAGCCCGAGCCAGGCCCAGGCCGCGGGGATCAGCACCGTGTACCAGGAGGTCAACCTCTGCCCGAACCTCACCGTCGCCGAGAACGTCATGCTGGGCCACGAGCTGCGCCGCGGGCCGTTCATCGACTGGCCCGCGACGCGCCGCGCAGCCCGGGGTTTCCTGCAGCGGCTCAGCCTCGACGTCGACGTCCGCTCGCAACTGTCCTCCCACAGCATCGCCGTCCAGCAGTTGTGCGCCATCGCCCGCGCACTGGTCGTGGACGCCAAGGTCCTGGTGCTGGACGAACCCACGTCGAGCCTGGACCGGGCCGAGGTGGCCGAACTGTTCCGCGTCGTGCGCCGGTTGCGCGACGAGGGGGTGGCCATCCTCTTCGTCTCGCACTTCCTCGAGCAGGTCTACGACCTGTCCGACCGCATGACGGTCCTGCGCAACGGACGCTTCGTCGGGGAGTTCGTGACGGCCGACCTCCCGCGCCGTGAACTCGTGGCGCACATGATCGGCCGCTCCGGGGCGGCCCTGGCCGGGATCGAGGAGCAGACCCGTCGGGCCATCACCCCGCACTCCTCGCGCGAGACCCCGCTGCTGACGGCCCTCGGGCTCGGCCGCGACGGTGCCGTGGAACCCTTCGACCTCTCGCTGTACCCCGGCGAGATCGTCGGGCTCGCCGGACTGCTGGGATCGGGCCGTTCGGAGCTGGCGCGCCTGCTGGTGGGGGCCGACCGCCCCGACCGCGGCGAGCTGTCCCTCGACGAGCGCCCGGTCAAGCTGGCGACCCCGCTGGCCGCGCTGCGCAGGCACCTGGCGATGTCGAGCGAGGACCGCAAGAGGGAGGGCATCATCGGCGACCTCACGGTCCGCGAGAACATCGCCCTGGCCCTGCAGGCCGGCCGGGGGCCGTGGCGGCGCATCCCGCGCCGTGAGCTCGACGAGATCGTGCAGAAGTACGTCGTCGTGCTGAACATCAACCCGCCGAACCCCAACGCGCTCATCCGCAACCTCTCCGGCGGCAACCAGCAGAAGGTCCTGCTGGCGCGGTGGCTGGCGACGGCGCCGCGGTTGCTCGTCCTCGACGAGCCGACGCGCGGCATCGACATCGGTGCCAAGACCGAGATCCAGCGCCTCGTCGCCGACCTCGCCGCCGACGGCATGTCCATCGTCTTCGTCTCCTCCGAGCTGGAGGAGGTGCTGCGGCTGAGCCAGCGCATCGTCGTCATGCGCGACCGGCACAAGGTCGCCGAGATCACCAACGACGCGTCGGTCACCACCGACACCGTCCTCGAAGCCATCGCGAACTCGGAGGTGAGGGCGTCGTGAACGCGTCCGCCCGCGGCACGAACCCGGTGACGCTGTTCCAGCGCGTCTCCCAGCACGGCCTGCTGTGGCCGGTGCTCGCGCTCGTCGTCCTGCTGCTGGCCTGCGGGCTGAAGAGCCCGGGGTTCCTCGACGTCGCCACCCGCGACGGGAACCTCTACGGCCAGCTCGTCGACCTGCTGCGCAACAGCGCGACCCCGCTGCTGCTGGCCCTGGGCATGTGCCTGGTCATCGCCACGGGCGGGATCGACCTGTCCGTCGGTGCGGTCATGGCGATCTCCCTGGCCGTCTCCCTCACCCACCTCGACGGCGTCGCGGACCCGTCGGCCCCCGGCGCGGTCGCGACCGCCGTGGTGACGGGTCTGGCGCTCGGGGTCCTCATCGGGGCGTTCAACGGGTTCATGGTGACGGCGCTGGGGATCCAGCCGTTCATCGCGACGATGATCCTCATGGTGGCCGGGCGCGGGATCGCCATGCTCATCACCAAGGGGCAGATCACCACCGTCACCAGCCCGCCGTTCAAGGCCATCGGTTCCGGTTTCGTCCTCGGGGTGCCGGTGCCCGTCGTCGTCGCCGGGGCCGTGTTCGTCCTCCTGGCGCTCGCCGTGCGGCGCACCGCCCTCGGCATGTTCCTGGAGGCGGTCGGCACCAACCGCGAGGCCAGCCGACTGGCGGGCGTGGGGGCCCGGTCCACGACGTGGGTCGTCTACGTCCTCGCCGGCCTGCTCGCCGCCCTGGCCGGCATCGTCTACGGCGCACCGACGATGGCGGCCGACGCCAACAACATCGGCCTGCTGAAGGAACTGGACGCCATCATGGTCGTCGTCCTCGGCGGTACCCGCCTGGACGGCGGACGGTTCCACCTCGGTGGGCTCGTCGTGGGGGCGCTGCTGCTGTCGACGCTGGAACGTGCGGTCATCGTGTTCGAACTGCCCAGCCAGACCACCCCGCTGTTCAAGGCGCTGGTCCTCATCGCGGTGTGCGTCGCGGCCTCCCCGGCGCTGCGCTCGCTGGTGCGCGCCCGGCCGCCGCGCGCGCGCCGGCCCGTGCCGGTGGAGGTGGCGGCATGAGCACCGGACTGTCCCCGCAGGTGCCGACGGGCGCACCGCCGCGGCCGGGTCCCCGTCGCGTCCGCGCCCTCGTGGACCGCGTCGACCGCCGCTTCCTGCCGGTCGTCGGCACCCTCGTCACCCTCGTGGTCATGCTGGGCGTCGGGCAGCAGCGCTACAGCACCGCTCGCAGCGACTTCCTCAGCATGCGGCTCCTGTCGAACCTGCTGCTGGACAACTCCTACCTGCTCGTCCTGGCCGTGGGCATGACCTTCGTCGTCCTGGCCGGGGGCATCGACCTGTCGGTCGGGGCCGTCGTGGCCCTCGTGGGGCTGGTGACGGCGAAGTTGTTCACGGCGGGAGCACCGCTGCCGGTGGTGCTCGTCCTCGGCGTCCTCATCGGGACGTGCTGCGGCCTGATCATCGGCGTCATGGTGCAGGTGTTCGACATCCAGCCGTTCATCGCCTCGCTCGCCGTCATGTTCCTCGCCCGCGGTCTGGCGAACGTCGTCAGCACGAACTCCCTGAAGATCGACGACCCGGGGTTCTCGGCGCTGGCCTCCTGGAGCCTGAAGTTCGGGGAGGGCCGGGAGAGCTGGCGCGTCAACGCCAGCATGCTCGTGGCGGTCGGCGTCCTGCTCCTGGCCGTCTACGTCCTGCACTACACGCGCTTCGGTCGGACGGTCTACGGGCTGGGCGCGGGGGACCGCGGCGTGGCCGTGGAACTCATGGGGCTGCGGCCCGCGCGGACCCGCATCGGCGTGTACGTCGTCTCCGGCACCTGCGCGGGCGTCGCCGGCATCCTCTTCGCCCTCTACACCAAGTCGGGTTTCAACCTGACCGGGATCGGGATGGAGCTGGACGCCATCGCCGCCGTCGTCATCGGTGGGACCCTGCTGTCCGGGGGCGTCGGCTTCGTCCTGGGGACCGGCGCCGGGGTGCTCGTCTACGGCCTCATCCAGGTGCTCATCGTGCGCGAGGGCCTGGACTCGTGGTGGACCCGGGTGTTCATCGGGGCCGTGCTGCTGGCGTTCGTCGTCCTGCAGAAGGTCATCGCCGGTCGACGGCGCTAGCTGGGCCGGTCGTCGTGCCAGAGGGCGAGGAACCGGGCGACCGGCGGGTGGTCCCGGTCCTCGCGCCACGAGGCGACGAGCTCCAGGCCGGGGGCGGGACCGGTGAACGGGCGGTACTCGACGGCGTCCGGGCGCAACCCCGTCGTGGATGCCGGGACGACCGCGCAGCCGAGGCCGGCGGCCACGAGCGCGACCATCGTCTGCACCATCCACAGGTCGTCCTGGACGACCCGGACGGGGACGCCCGCGAGCAGCGCCGACGTCCGCTCGCGCAGACCGTCGTCGCCGTGCCGGGCCGGCAGCAGGAGCGGTTCGTGCTCCAGCTCGCCCACCGCGACCGCGGGGACGCCGGCCAGCCGGTGGCCGCGGGGGACGGCCAGCACGAGGGGTTCGCGCCCGAGCACCTGCGAGGCCAGCGCCGGGCCGTCCGCGAGGGCGTAGAGGAGGACGACGTCGAGGTCGTCGAGGTCGAGTCGGCGCAGCAGCTCGCCGGGTCGTCCCTCGACGAGGGCCACGTCCAGGCCGGGCAGCTCGCTGCGCACGCGGCGCAGCACGTCCGGCAGGCCGCCCGCGACGGCCGAGGGCACCAGCCCCACCCGCAGCCGTCCGGTGCTGCCGTCGCGCGCCTGCCGGGCCGTGACGGGCAGCCGGTCGTAGGCGGCGAGCAGGCGCCGGACCTCCGGCAGGAGCGCCCGCCCGGCGGCGGTGAGGACCGGGGTGCGGCCCGCGCGGTCGAACAGTTCCGCTCCGAGTTCGCGTTCGAGGGCGCGGACCTGGCTCGACAGCGGTGGCTGGGCCATGTGCAGCGCGCGGGCGGCGGCCGTGAACGACTGCTGCTCGGCGACCGCGACGAAGTACTCGAGCCGGCGCAGGGTCACGGCCCCATACTCCCGGAGTACCGGACCGCTCTGCAACGGATGTTGGACGTATGGGTGGGGGGAGGGTCAGGCTGGGGCCGTGGCTCACCCCGAGGCGTTCGTCTACGACGCCGTCCGCACCCCCTTCGGCAAGTTCGGGGGTGCGCTCGCGCAGACCCGCCCCGACGACCTGGCCGCCGCCGTCGTCCGCGCCACCCTCGACCGTTCCCCGCAGCTGGCCGCCGAGGCCGTCGACGAGGTGGTCCTGGGCCTGGCCAACGGCGCCGGGGAGGACAACCGCAACGTCGCCCGCATGGCCGTCCTGCTCGCCGGGATGCCGACCTCGGTGCCCGGCAGCACCGTCAACCGGCTCTGCGGGTCCGGCCTCGACGCGCTGTTCACCGGCTCCCGCGCCCTGGAGACCGGGGACGCGCAGGTCGTGCTGACCGGCGGCGTGGAGTCGATGTCGCGGGCCCCGTGGGTGCTGCCCAAACCCTCCCGCGCCTTCCCCGCCGGTGACGTCACCGCGGTGTCCACCACGCTCGGCTGGCGGCTGGTGAACCCGCGGATGCCGACGGAGTGGACGGTCAGCCTCGGCGCCGCCAACGAGCTGCTGCAACGGAAGTTCGGCATCTCCCGCACGCGTCAGGACGAGTTCGCGGTCCGCTCGCACGAACGGGCCGCAGCGGCGTGGGCCGACGGGTTCTACGACGACCTCGTCGTCCCGGTCGGGGGCCGCGACGGCGAGGTGACCGGGGACGAGGGGATCCGTCCCGGGACGACGGTCGAACGCCTCGCCGGGCTGCAGCCCGCGTTCGACCCCCAGGGGACCATCACGGCCGGGAACGCCTCGCCGTTGTCCGACGGGGCCTCCGCCGTGCTGCTCGGGACCGCGGAGGCGGCGGCCACGATCGGGCACGACCCGCTGGCCCGCGTCGCCGGCCGCGGGACGTTCGCCCTGGACCCGCAGGACTTCGGGTTCGCCCCCGTCCAGGCGGGCGACCGCGCGCTGGCCCGGGCCGGGATCGGCTGGGACGCCGTGGGGGCCGTGGAGCTCAACGAGGCGTTCGCGGTGCAGTCGCTCGCCTGCGTCGACGCCTGGGGCGTCGACCCCGGGATCGTCAACACCCGCGGCGGGGCGATCGCCCTGGGGCACCCGCTGGGGGCCTCGGGGGGACGGGTCGTGGGGACCCTCGCGGCGCGGCTGCGGGCCGAGCGGGTGCGCTGGGGCGTGGCCGCCATCTGCATCGGCGTCGGGCAGGGGCTCGCCGTCGTCCTGGAGAACACCGACGCGCAGGAGGCGGGAGTCCGTTGAGCCGCACCCGGTTCCTCGACGACGCCGACGCGGCGGTCGCCGGTGTGGTCGACGGGTCCACCGTCCTCATCGGGGGGTTCGGTGCGGCCGGGCAACCCGTCGAACTCATCGACGCCCTGCTGCGGCAGGGCGCGAGGGACCTCACGGTCGTCAACAACAACGCCGGGAACGGGGACGTCGGCCTCGCCGCCCTGCTGGCGGCCGGGCGCGTGCGCAAGATCGTCTGCTCGTTCCCGCGGCAGAGCGACTCGTGGGTCTTCGACGAGCTGTACCGGGCCGGCCGGATCGAACTGGAACTGGTGCCGCAGGGCACGCTGGCCGAACGGCTGCGGGCCGCCGGGGCCGGCATCGGGGCGTTCTACTGCCCGACCGGCGCCGGCACGCCGCTGGCCGAGGGGAAGGAGACCCGCGTGATCGACGGGCGCGAGCACCTGCTGGAGTTCCCGATCCACGGGGACGTGGCGCTCGTCAAGGCGCACCTCGCCGACGAGTTCGGGAACCTCGTGTACCGCAAGACGGCCCGGAACTTCGGCCCGGTCATGGCGGCGGCCGCGCGCACGAGCGTCGTGCAGGTCTCCGACGTCGTGCCGACCGGTGGGCTGGACCCGGAGGTCGTCGTGACACCGGCGATCCACGTCGACCGCGTCGTGCGCGTGGGGGTGGCGGCGTGAACCTCGAACGCACCGTCGAGCACACCGACCGCGGGCCGCTGTCGAAGGACGAGCTCGCCGCGCGCGTGGCCCGGGACATCCCCGACGGCGCGTACGTGAACCTCGGCATCGGCCGGCCGACCCTCGTCGCCGACCACCTGACCCCGGAGTCCGGGGTCGTCCTGCACACCGAGAACGGGATGCTCGGCATGGGCCGGGCGGCCGTCGGGGACGAGATCGACCCCGACCTCGTCAACGCCGGGAAGATCCCCGTGGTCGAGACCCCGGGGGCCTCGTACTTCCACCACGCCGACAGCTTCGCCATGATGCGCGGCGGTCACCTCGACGTCTGCGTCCTCGGCGCCTACCAGGTCGCCGTCAACGGCGACCTCGCCAACTGGCACACCGGCGCCCCCGACGCGATCCCGGCGGTCGGCGGGGCGATGGACCTGGCGACGGGGGCGAAGGCCGTGTTCGTCGTCATGCCGCTGCTCGGGCGCGACAGCTCCCCCAAGCTCGTCCCGACCTGCACCTACCCCCTCACCGGGGTGCGGTGCGTGTCACGGATCTACAGCGAGGACGCCGTCGTGTCCCTGGCCGGCGGTGAGGCCGTCGTGGAGGAGACGTGGGGGACGACCGTCGCCGAGCTGCGCGAGCGGCTGCCCGGCCTGGTGCTGCGGGAGCGCTGAATCAGCTCGGCGAGCGGAGCAGGTCGCGCAACCCCGCCAGCAACGCCGCCAGGCCCAGCTCGAACGCCGCCCGTGCCGTGTCCCCCGCCGGCCGGGCGGCGTTGGCCGTCGTGAACCCCGGGGCGCTGGGGGCGAGGTCGCCCGGGTCGAAGATGTCCGCGGGGGCCTGGGTGTCCAGGGCCGAGCCGAGCGCGAACGACTCCACGGCCACGACGACGTTCGTCACGAGGTGCGCGGGCCAGCCCGCCGACAGCAACCCGGAACTCACCCGTTCGTACATCGCGACGGTGTGGGGGGCGCTGCGCACCGGTGTCACCGCCATCACCGGGACGAGCGCGGGGTGGCGCTCGTAGGCGTCGCGGTAGGACCGGGCCCACGCCGCCAGGGCCTCCTCCCACGGCAGCCGGCCGAACCCCGAGCAGTCGATGCCCCGGTTGACGGCGTCCTGGACCGCGCGCAGCACGTCCTGCTTGGTGGCGACGTGGTTGTAGAGGGCGCTGGGGGCCACCCCGAGACGGCGGGCGAGCGCCGCCATCGTCAGGCCGTCCTGGCCCCGCTCCTCCAGGAGGGCGACGGCCGCCGCGGTGATGCCGTCCGTGGTGAGGACCGGGCTGCTGGGGCGTCCACGACCCCGGCGCGGGGCGGGGGAGGCGGCGGCGGGCACGGGGCCCATCTTGAACCACGCCCTTGACACGGGCCCGGTGCGACCTCTTAATGAAGCCTGTTCACTTCCAGGCAGTCACCGTCGATCCGGACCCGGGAGGTCCCGTGAATCCCCGAGAGCTGACCGCGGACGTGGTGGTCGTCGGCGCCGGACCGGCCGGGCTGAACGCCGCCCGCCACCTCGCCGCCGCCGGGCACGACGTCGTCGTCCTGGAGGCGCGCGACCGCGTGGGCGGTCGCACCTGGACCGACGAGCGCGGCGGGGTGACCCTGGAGATCGGCGGCCAGTGGGTCTCCCCGGACCAGACCGAGCTGCTCGGCCTGCTCGACGAGCTGGGCATGGAGACGTACCCCCGCTACCGCGACGGGGAGAACGTCCACGTCGGCGCCGACGGGGTCCGCCGCCGCTACCGCGGCGACACGTTCCCCGTCCCGGACTCCACCGCCAAGGAGATCGCCCGGCTCACCGAGCTCGTGGACGACCTCGTGGCCGCCGTCGGGGCCACTGAGCCCTGGGCGCACCCGCGGGCCCGCGAGCTCGACACGATCTCCTTCGGGGACTGGTTGCGCCGGCAGTCCGACGACGAGGAGGCGTGCACGACGATCGCGCTGTTCATCGCCGGCGCCATGCTCACCAAGCCCGCGCACGCGTTCTCGACGCTGCAGGCCGTCCTCATGGCCGCCTCGGCCGGGTCCTTCACGAACCTCACCGACGAGTGCTTCATCCTCGACCGCCGCGTCGTCGGCGGGATGCAGTCGGTGTCCGAACGACTGGCCGCCGAGCTCGGCGACCGGGTCCACCTCGCCACCCCGGTCCGCACGGTCCGGCACGGGGACGGGGGTGTCGTCGTGGAGTCCGACCGCGTCACCGTCCGCGCCCAGCGCGTCGTGGTGGCCGTCCCGCCGCCGCTGTTCTCCCGCATCAGCTACGACCCGCCGCTGCCGCGACGTCAGCACCAGATGCACCAGCACCTGTCGATGGGCCTGGTCATCAAGGTGCACGCCACGTACGCGAGGCCGTTCTGGCGGCACGACGGCCTGTCCGGCACCGGGTTCGGCACCTCCACGCTCGTGCAGGAGGTGTACGACAACACGATCCACGGCGACGACCGCGGAACCCTCGTCGCGTTCGTGGCCGACGAGAAGGCCGACGCGGTGTTCGCGCTGCCCGAGGCCGAGCGCCGGGCGGAGATCCTCGCCTCGATCGCGCAGTTCCTCGGCGAGCAGGCCCTGGAGCCGATCGCCTACTACGAGTCCGACTGGGCCAGCGAGGAGTGGACGCGCGGCGCCTACGCCGCCAGCTTCGACCTCGGCGGCCTCGCCCGCTACGGCGCCGACCAGCGCACGCCCGTCGGCCGCATCCACTGGGCGTGCTCGGACCTGGCCGCCGAGGGGTACCAGCACGTCGACGGCGCCCTGCGCTCCGGCCGGGCCGCCGCCGCCGACATCACCGCGGCCCTCGCGTGAGCACCGACGGGAGCGACGGGGACCGGCCCCGGTACGTCGTCGCCTACGACGGCGGCGACCGCGGCCGCGACGCCCTGCGCTGGTCGGCCGTCCTGGCCCGCTCGCTCGACGTCGGCCTCGACGTCGTGGTCGTCGTCCGCAGCGACGACCCGTTCAGCGGCGCCTACCCGCCCGTCGGGGACGTCACCGGCGTCATCGCCGAGCAGGCCCGCGGCTGGGCCGACGAGGCGCTCGCGGCCATCGGTCCCGGCGTCGACGTGCGCGCCGACGTCCGCACCGCCGGGTCCGTCGCGGAAGGACTGCTCGACGCGGCCACGCAGACGGGTGCGGCCGCCGTCGTCGTCGGCGCCGACGGGGGAGTCAACCCGCTCGGCGTCGGATCGATCGCCCGGGCGCTGCTGCACGCCTCGCCCGTGCCCGTCGTCCTCGTGCCCCGGCGCGAGACCCCCGAACGGGTGGACCACCTCTACGTCGCGGTGGGCACCCGCCCCGGAGCGGCCGCGGTCCTGACCGAGGCGTGGCAGGCTGCGTCCAGGACCGGCCTTCCCCTGCACGTCGTGAACCTCGTCGACGTGGACGAGAGCTCCGGGGCGGACCAGGACGCGACGGCCAGGGTGCAGGCGCTGGTCCAGGACGTGCGGACGCGCTCGGCGGCCGCGCAGGTGAGCGTGGAGATGGGGCGAGGACGCACCGTGGCAGAAGCAGTGGGTTCCATCGACTGGGCGGCAGGCGGTCTGCTGGTCCTCGGGTCCTCCCGGTTGGCGGCGGGCCGGCAGACGTTCCTCGGGCCGACGGCCGCGCGCATCCTGCGCCACGTCCCCGTCCCCGTCGTGGTCGTGCCGCGCGAGGCGCCGGGGAGCCGGTCGTGACCGCGGCGGCCGAGGGCGGGACCCGGGAGACCCGCGAGGCCAAGGGCCTCGGCGGTGGTCAGGTCGGCCTGCTCGGCGCCGTCGTCATCGGCGTCTCGACGATCGCCCCCGCGTACACCCTCACCGGGGCCCTGGGACCGACGGCCTCGGCCGTCGGCGACCACCTGCCCGCGATCTTCATCGTGGGTTTCGTCCCCATGCTCCTCGTCGCCCTGGGGTACCGGGCGCTGAACTCGGCCATGCCCGACGCCGGCACGACGTTCACCTGGGGGTCACGGGCGTTCGGCCCCTGGATCGGCTGGATGGGCGGGTGGGGCCTGCTCGCCGCGACCATCCTCGTCCTGTCCAACCTCGCCGGCATCGCCGTCGACTTCTTCTACCTCATGCTCTCCCAGCTCACCGGGAACGACGGTATCGCCGACCTCGCGGCGAACGTCCCCGTCAACGTCGCCACCTGCCTGGTGTTCATGGCACTGGCCTGCTGGGTGTCCTACCGCGGTCTCGAGGCGACCAAGGTCGTCCAGTACGTGCTCGTGGGTTTCCAGTTCCTCATCCTCGGGTGGTTCGCGGTCGCCGCGTTCTCCCGGGTCGCGGGCGGGTCGGCCCCCGCCGGTCTCAACATCGATCCCGGCTGGTTCAACCCGCTCGGCGTCGAGTCGTTCTCCGCGTTCGCCGCGGGGATCTCCCTGTCCGTGTTCATCTACTGGGGGTGGGACGTCGTCCTGACGATGAACGAGGAGACGCAGGGCGAACGGACCACCCCCGGCCGGGCCGCGCTGTCGACCATCGCCGTCATCGTCGTCCTCTACCTCACCATCGCCCTCGCCGTCCTGTCGTTCTCCGGCACCGGCGACGGCGAGCTGGGCATGGGCAACGCCGACATCCAGGAGAACATCTTCGCGGCGCTCGCCGGTCCGGTCATGGGGCCCTTCGCGGTCCTCATGTCGCTGTGCGTCCTGGCCTCCTCCGCGGCCTCCCTGCAGTCCACCTTCATCTCCCCGGCCCGGACCATGCTGGCCATGGGGCACTACGGCGCGCTGCCCCCGCAGTACGCCCGGGTGAGCCGGCGGTTCCAGTCACCCGGTCACGCGACCGTCGTGGCCGCCGTCGTCGCCTCGGCCTTCTACGCCGTGATGCGCGTGGTGTCGGTGAACGTCCTGTCCGACACCATCACCGCCCTCGGGATGATGGTCTGCTTCTACTACGGGGTCACCGCCCTGGCCTGCGTCTGGTACTTCCGGGGCAGTTGGGGCGGGAACGCCAAGGCGTTCCTCACGACGTTCCTCGCACCCCTGGTCGGCGGGTTGCTGCTCCTCGTCTTCTTCGTGCAGACGGCCGTGGACTCGATGGACCCCTCCTACGGGTCCGGGTCGGAGATCGGCGGCGTCGGGCTCGTCTTCATCCTCGGGGTCGGTGTCCTGGGTCTCGGCCTGGTCGTCATGGCGGTGCAGTACGCACGCAGGCCCGGGTTCTTCCGCGGGGAGTCCATCACCGTGGGACGCAGCACGACCGACGCCTGAGCCGGGTCAGCGTTCGCAGGACCGCAGGGAGTTCCCGAAGGGGTCGAGGACGGTCGTCGTCGGGCCACCCGGCGCGTCGTCCTCGACCCCCGGGAACTGCCGGGGGTCCAACCGCGGCGAGAGTTCGCGGCGCAGTTCGCGGACGTCCCGGACGGGCACCCACACGGCCGTCCCCGGGGTGCCGTCGCCGCAGTGCTCGGACAGGTCGAGCTCCGCGTCGTCGCGGCGGACTCGGGCGTACAGCGGCAGGTCGGGTTCGAACCGGTGTTCCCACAGGCACGTGAACCCCAGCACCGCGGTGTAGAACTCGAGCGCCGCGGCGCCGTCCTGGACGCGCAGCACGGGGACGGGGGCACCGAGCTGACCCGCCGGTCCGGTGGCGGAGGCGGTCGCGGTGTTCCAGTCGCGGAACCCCGCCTGGTGGGCGAGGAGTTCCAACGCCGCCGAGTGGTTCACGTCCAGCCCGAGCGCGGCGAGGTCGCGGCGCAGGGTGCGGACGGCGGTCTTGGCCGAGACCGTGAAGTTCTGGTCCATCGCGATCCGTTCCAGCCTGGTGCCCCGGGTGCCCGCGCCGCCGGGGGAGCGACGTGTTCACCGGAGTGCGGGCGGCAGGCCACGTCGGGCCGTGAACAGGTTGGCGCCGGGCCCGTCCGGGGGTCGAGGCTGGCGCGATGACGGACACCACCTGCCACCTGTCCCTCTCCCTCGACGGCTACGTGGCCGGGCCGGACCAGAGCCTGGCGGACCCGCTGGGTCGCGGCGTGGACATCGCCGGCGGAGCGTCCACCGCGCGGCAGGTGCGGGGTGACCTCGTGCTCGACGACCGGGGACGGGGTGACCTCGTGCCCGACCCTGGGACGGGGGCTCATCCGCGGGGAGGGGCGCCGTCGGCGGCCACCAGCTCGACCTCGAACCCCGCGTCGTCCTCCAGGTAGGCCGCGTGGTGGTCCGGACCGCCCGCGTGGGGGTGGCGGTCGGGGAACAGCAGCCGCCACCCGTGCCGCGGCGCCTCGGCCGCCAGGGCGTCGACCTCGTCGGGGGTGCCGGCCCACAGGGCGAGGTGGTTCATCCCGCTGCGGCAGCGGTCGGTGCGGCCGCGGACGTGGTCGGCACCGGACTCCAGCACGACGTACGCCGTGCCGAGGGACCAGGTGCACCCGGTGGCCCAGTCGTCGGTGCGGGTCCAGCCGAGGCGGGTGAGCAGCCAGGGCCACGGGCCGTCGGCCGCCGTGGCGTCGTCGCGCCACAGCTCGAGGTGGTGCAGGTGTCCTCGGTCCACGTCGCGATCCTGCCCGAACGCGCGAGAGCCCCCGTCCGGTGCGGACGGGGGCTCTCGCGGTGGGACGTCAGAAGGCGGCGGGGTCCGTCCCGGCGCGCACGCCCTGGCGCTGCGGCGCGGACTGCTCCTGCGCCTGCTGCTGCTGCTGGGCCTCCACGGCCTGGGCGTACTGCTGCTTCACCTGGTCCATGTCCAGCGCGCGGACCTGCTCGATCAGCTGCTCCAGCGCCGGGGCCGGCAGGGCGCCGGGCTGACCGAAGACCGGGATGCCGTCGCGGTAGGCGACCAGCGTCGGGATCGACGTGATGCCGTAGCGGGCGGCGAGCTGCTGCTGGTCCTCGGTGTCCACCTTGGTGAAGGTGATGTCCCCGTGCTGCTCGGAGGCCTGCTCGAACACGGGTGCGAACTGCTTGCACGGCCCGCACCAGTCGGCCCAGAAGTCGATGAGGACGATCCCGTCCTTCACGGCCTCGTCGTGCGTCTCCAGGGTCAGTGCCTGAGTGCTCATGCCCCTCCTCAACCACGCGGGGTCGCCAGACCTTCCCGGCCTGCGACAGTGGATCCGTGCCCCGCCGTCCCGCCTCCAGCCGCCTCGTCCGGGTCCTCGTCACCGTGCTCGCCCTCGCCGTCATCGCGGTCGCGGCCGACCTGGCCGCCCGCGCCTGGGCGACCGACCGGGTCGCCGCGCAGCTGCGCACCGAGTACGGGCTGACGCAGGACCCGCAGGTCGGTGTCGCCGGTGGCTCCTTCCTGTGGCAGGTCGCCCGCGGGAGCTTCGAGGACGTGACGGTGACGGTGCCCCGGTTGACGACCGAGGACGACCTCGTCGTCCGCGACCTGCGCGTCCGGCTGCCCGAGGTCCACGTCCCGACGAGCGTGCTCACCGGGGGTGCGGGGACGGTCGACGTCGCCGGCGGCACCGTCCGGGCCGAGGTGGCCTACGCCGACCTCGCGCAGCAGGCCTCCGTCGGCGGGCTCGACGTGACCCTCACCCGGGACGGCGACGCCGTCCGGGCGGGCACCACCGTCCGCGTCTTCGGGCTCGGCGTCGACCTGTCGGTGTCGGGGCGGCCCGTCCTGGACGGGTCCGACGTGCAGCTGCAACCCGTGCGCGCCGAGGTGGCCGGGGCCTCGGTGCCCCTGGGCCGGGCCGACCAGCTGCTCCGGGCGGCCGGCTTCGACGGGTTCTCCTTCCCCCTGGAGGGGATCCCCCCGCAGGTGCGGCTGGAGGACCTGCAGGTCGCCGACGAGGGGCTCGTCGTCGACGGGACCGTCACCCCCAGCGCGGTGCGCGTGGGCTGAAGCTGGGACAGTCGAGGTCCACCCGGACCTCGAGGAGGAGCCTCCGTGCCTGCCGCCAGCCCACCCGTCAGCGTGCTCGACCTCTCCCCGGTCCTGCCCGTCGTCGTCGTCGAGGACGTCACCACGGCCGTCCCGCTGGCCCGGGCGCTGCTCGCCGGCGGCGTCGGCGTCGTCGAGCTGACCCTGCGCACCCCCGCCGCGCTCGACGCCGTGCGGGCCGTCGCCGTCGAGGTGCCCGAGATCGTGCTCGGGGTCGGGACCTGCACCTCGGCCGACGACGTCGCCCGCGCCGTCGACGCCGGGGCGCAGTTCCTCGTCAGCCCCGGCACGACCCGCTCGATCGTCCAGGCCGCCCGCGACCGCGACGTCCCGCTGCTGCCCGGTGTGGCGACCGTCTCGGAGGCCCTCGCGGCGCTGGAGCTCGGGGTCCACGACCTGAAGTTCTTCCCCGCCCAGCAGTCCGGAGGAGCTCCCTTCCTGGCGGCGCTGCGCACGGTCCTGCCGCAGGTGCGGTTCTGCCCGACCGGGGGCGTCTCGCCGGCGAACGCGGGGGAGTACCTGGCCCTGTCGAACGTCGGCTGCGTCGGCGGCAGCTGGCTCACCCCGGCCGACGCCCTGGCCGCCGGGGACTTCGCGCGCGTCGAGGAACTGGCCCGCGCCGCGGTGGCGCTGCGCGTGGCAGGATCGCCGACGTGAGCCCCACCACGTACACCGCAGACGCTGCACGGTACGAGTCGATGCCCTACCGCCGCTGCGGACGCAGCGGCCTGGAACTCCCGGCGCTCTCGCTCGGGTTCTGGCACAACTTCGGCGACGACAAGCCGTTCCAGACCCAGCGCGACATCGCGCGCCGCGCGTTCGACCTGGGCATCACCCACTTCGACCTCGCGAACAACTACGGACCGCCCTACGGCGCTGCCGAGACGAACTTCGGACGGTTGTTCCGCGAGGACTTCAAGCCCTACCGCGACGAACTCGTCGTCTCCTCCAAGGCCGGCTGGGACATGTGGCCCGGGCCGTACGGGGACCGCGGGTCGCGCAAGTACCTGACCGCCTCCCTGGACCAGTCGCTGCAGCGCACGGGCCTGGACCACGTCGACATCTTCTACCACCACCGCCCGGACCCGGACACCCCGCTGGAGGAGACGATGGGTGCGCTCGACGCCATCGTCCGCTCGGGCAAGGCGCTCCACGTCGGGATCTCCTCCTACGGGCCCGAACGCACGCTGCAGGCCTCGCGCGTCCTGCGCGAACTCGGCACCCCGCTGCTCATCCACCAGCCGTCCTACTCGATGTTCAACCGGTGGATCGAGTCCGGGCTGCTGGACGTCCTGGAGTCCGAGGGCGTCGGCTGCATCCCGTTCACCGCGCTCGCGCAGGGGTTGCTGACCAACCGCTACCTCGACGGGATCCCCGAGGACTCCCGTGCGGCGCAGGGCAAGTCGCTCGACCCGTCGATCCTGGGCGAGGAGACGCTGCGGCGCATCCGCGGGTTGCAGGAGATCGCCTCCGGGCGGGGGCAGACGCTCGCGCAGCTCGCCCTGGCCTGGACGCTGCGCGACCGTCGCGTGACGACCACGCTCATCGGCGCCAGCTCGGTGCAGCAGGTCGAGGACAACGTCGCCGCCGTGCAGAACCTCGAGTTCAGCGACGACGAGCTGACGGCCATCGAGGAGTTCGCCGTCGACTCCGGCGTCGACCTGTGGGCCGGCGTCCGCGAGGGCGGCGAGGCCTGACGGACCGCTGACCCCGGCCCGGGCGGGCCGGGGTCAGCGCAGTTCCGCGGTGCTCCTGCGCCGCCCCGCCGTCACCGGCACGAGCGCGATGACGATCCCGACCGCGGCGAGGACGCCGTGCAGGGTCGTGACCGGCCAGGCCAGGTTCAGGGCCGTGTCGCCGGACCCGTCGCTGGAGGCGCCCCAGGCGAAGAGGCCGGCGCCGGCGAGGAAGAGCACGATCCCGTAGCCGCGCGCCCGGCGTCGTCCCGTGCGGGCGAGGATCCCCAGGGCCCCCAGCACGAGGTGGACGGTGCTGGAGAGCGGGTTCACCGAGAACCCGATGACCTGCTGCTCCTGCGTCCCGCCCGTCCAGTCCGAGAACCCGGACACCGCGAAACCGGCCACCCCCAGGACCACGAGCAGGACGCCCACGACGAGCGAGAGGTGCTGGCCGGCGGTCGTGCGCGGCTGCACCGACAGGTCCGATCCCGACAGGTTCAGGCTCATGCGGTGGGGCTACCCCGCGGGGCCGGGGGCAAACGGATGACGTGCCGGCGGGGTGTAGCGTTCCCCGCGACACGGGGTGCTGCGTGCGGATCGCGCAGCTGAGATCACACCCGTCGCACCTGATTCAGGTAATGCTGACGAAGGGATGTCGCGGCATGGCAGCCGTTTCCACGCTGGTGTCCGCCCAGGACGTCGCCCGGGCCCGCGAAGCCGTGGTCCAGGGCGCGCCCCTGGTCCAGTGCCTCACCAACTCGGTGGTCCAGACGATCACCGCGAACGCCCTCCTCGCCGTCGGCGCCGCCCCCGCGATGGTCGACAACGTCCAGGAGGCGGCTGCGTTCGCCACCGTCGCCTCCGCCGTCCTCGTCAACGTCGGGACGCTCGACGAGACGAAGGCGCAGGCGATGGCGCTGGCGGCGGGTTCTGCCCGCGAGCACGGCCGGCCGTGGGTCCTGGACCCGGTCGCCGTGGGCGGGCTGGAGTTCCGGACGAGGATCGCGCGGGACCTGCTGGCGCACGCCCCGACCGTGGTGCGGGCCAACGCCTCCGAGGTGCTCGGCCTGGCCGGGGCGGGTGCCGGTGGACGGGGGGTCGACGCCACCCACGGGACCGAGGACGCCGTCGAGGCGGCCCGCGGGCTCAGCGGTCGCACCGGTGGGGTCGTGGCCGTCTCCGGCCCGGTCGACGTCCTCATCCACGGCGAGCGGGTGGTCCGCGTCCTCGGCGGGCACGCCCTGCTGACCCGCACGACGGGGGCGGGGTGCTCCCTCGGGGCGCTCGTCGCCGCCTACGCAGCGGCCGAACCCGACCCCCTCGTCGCGGCGGCCGCCGCCCACCTGCACGTCGCCGTCGCCGCCGAACGCGCCGCGGCGCGGGCGGACCGGCCCGGCGCGTTCGCGACCGCGTGGATCGACGAGCTCGACGCCGTCGGCCCCCGTGAGCTGCGCGACGGCGCCGGGCGCCTCGCGTGAGGGCCCCGTTCCGGCCCACCCTCTACCTCGTCACCGACACCGCCCGGTGCGGTGACCGCGGCGTCCCGGCCGTCGTCCGCGCGGCCGTCGCCGGCGGGGTCGACGCCGTCCAGGTGCGGGCGAAGGAGGGCTCGGACCGCGAGCGCCTCGCGCTGGTCCTCGCCGTGCGGGAGGCGTTGCGGGGCACCGGGGTCCCGCTGCTCGTGAACGACGCCGTGGACGTCGCGCTCGTCGCCGGGGCCGACGGGGTGCACCTGGGGCAGAGCGACCTGCCGGCCGCGGAGGTGCGGCGGATCGCACCGGACCTGCTCCTGGGGTTGTCGGTGTCCACCCCGGAACAGGCCGCCGCGGTGGACCCCGCGGTCGTCGACCACCTCGGGGTCGGGCCCGTGCGGGAGACCGCGACGAAACCGGACGCGGCCGCCGCCCTCGGCGCCGACGGGGTGGCGGCGGTCGTCGCGGCGGCGCCCGTGCCGTGCGTGGCGATCGGCGGCATCCACCCGGACAACCTGGACTCGTTGCGCGCCACGGGGATCACCGGGTTCTGCGTGGTCTCGGAGATCTGCGGGGCGGCCGACCCGGAACGGGCGGCGCGGGAGCTGCGGGCCCAGTGGGGCCGGTCGTGAGCGCGCGCGTCGACGTCCCGGTGGCCTTGACGATCGCCGGCAGCGACTCCGGGGGCGGGGCCGGCGTCCAGGCCGACCTCAAGACGTTCGCGGCGCACGGCGTCTTCGGGGCGAGCGTGCTGACGGCGCTGACGGCGCAGAACACCCGCGGCGTCCACGGGGTGCACGTCGTGCCCGCCGCGTTCGTCACCGAGCAGCTCGACGCCGTCCTGTCCGACATCGCCGTGCACGCCACGAAGATCGGGATGCTGGCCGACGCGCGGGTCGTGGCCGCCGTCGCGGACGCCGTGGCCGGCGGGGCGGGGGGACCCGTGGTCCTGGACCCGGTGATGGTCGCCACGAGCGGGGACCGGCTGCTGGACCCGGCCGCCGTCGCGGCCGTCCGCGAGGACCTGCTGCCGATCGTCGACCTCGTCACCCCGAACGTGCCCGAGGCGGCCGTCCTGCTCGACGCGGCGCCCGCGACCGACCTCGACGGCGTGCGGGCGCAGGCCCGGGAGCTGTTCTCCCGCACGGGGACCGCCGTCCTGGTCAAGGGCGGGCACCTCACCGGTCCCGAGAGCGTCGACGTCCTCGTCGGCCCGTCGGGGGAGACGCTGCTGCGCCGCCCCCGCGTGGGCACCACCGCCACCCACGGCACGGGGTGCACGCTGTCCGCGGCCCTGGCCGCCCAGGCCGCGCTGCGCCCCGGGGCCGGCTGGGAGGAGCTGGCCGGACCGGCCCGCGACTACCTGCAGTCGGCCCTGCTCGCCGGCCGGGACCTGCACGTCGGGTCCGGCCACGACGGTTCGCACGGCCCCCTCGACCACGCCTTCGCCCTGCGGGAGCCCGGATGACCCCCAGCCCCTCGTTCACCGCCGCCGCCTGGGAGCGGACCGCCGACGTGCGCGGCGCCGTCGAGCGCTGCGCGTTCCTCGCCGAGCTCGCCGAGGGCACCCTCGACCCGGTCGCCTTCCGGCACTACCTGGAGCAGGACGCCCTCTACCTGCAGGGCTACGCCCGCGCCCTGTCGCTGCTGGCCGCGCGGGCGCCGGACGCCGGTGCGGCCGGTTTCTGGGCCTCCTCGGCGCACGGCGCGGCCGTCGTGGAGTCCTCGCTGCACGGCGACCTGCTGGACTCCGGTCTGTTGCCGCCGGGCGAGGGGACCGCTGCCCTGGCCTCCCCGACGACGCTGGGGTACGTCTCCCACCTCGTCGCGACGGCCGCGACGGCGCCCTACGCGGTCGGGGCGGCCGCCGTCCTGCCGTGCTTCTGGGTCTACGCCGACGCGGGCCGGCGCCTGGCCGTCCGCGCCCGGCTCGTCGAGGGCCACCCGTTCGCGCGGTGGGTCGCCGCCTACGACGACCCCGCCTTCCAGGCCGCCACCGCGACGGCCCGCGACCTCGTCGACGCGGCGGCCCGGCCGGAGGTGGAGGAGGCCATGCACGAGGCCTTCGCGGTCGCGACCCGGTACGAGTGGCTGTTCTGGGAGGCGGCGCACCGCCGTGAGGGGTGGCCCCCGATCGAGGGCTGAGGCCACCGGGGCTGATGAGAGACTCGGTCCCGATGACCACTGCGCCCCCGGGTCTCGCCCCGCACCGCGCCACCACGGCCCGGGACCCGCTGCTGGACGGGGTGCGGACCGTCGCCCTGGCGCGGGTGCTGCTGTGGCACGCCCTGGCCTGGGCCTGGCTGTCCTGGGTCTTCCCCGCCATGCCGCTCATGTTCTTCCTCGCCGGGTCGCTGCTGGCGACGAGCCTGGGGCGGGGCGGTCGGGGGGCGTGGTGGCGGACGACGCTGCGCCGGGCCCGCCGGCTGCTCGTGCCCTTCTGGGTCTTCGGGGCCGCCGTGCTGGTCACGACGGTCCTGACGGCGCAGCGCAGCGGTGCGGACGTCGTGCTCACCGGTGGGTGGCGCTGGGTGCTGCCCCTGCTGCCCCCGGTGGGTTCGGAGGGCCAGCAGGGCTGGCTCACGTCGCACCTGTGGTACGTGAGCGACTACCTGTGGCTCGTCGTGCTGGGACCCCTCGTCCTGCGGTGCGCCCGCCGGCCCGCCACCACGGCGCTGCTCGCCCTCGCCGGGCTCGCCGCGCTCGAGCTGGGGCCGTGGGTGGGCCTGCCCACCCTGACCGGGATGCCGCGCACGGGGGTCGGTGACGCCCTCTGCTACGGGCTGTTCGCCGTCCTGGGGGCGGCGTGGGCGCGCAGCCCGGCCCTGCCGGCCCGCCCGGTCCTGCTCGTCCTCGCGGTGACCGGGGTGGGCGGGGCGCTCGCCCTGTCGGCGGTCGTGCCGCTGGAGCGGAGGTCGCTGAACTCCTCCTGGCTGCTGCTGGCGCTCACGGCCCTCGGCTGGCTCGCGGCCCTGGGGCTCGTGCAGGGGCCGCTGCGGCGGTGCTCGGCCCGGGTGGCGCCGTTCCTGCGGGGGGTCACGGCGCGCGCCGTGACGGTCTACCTGTGGCACCCGGCCGCGATCGTCCTGGTCCGCACGGCCGTGGACGAGGTGCTGCCGCAGGCGTCGGGGTGGACGGTCGTCCCCCTCGTGGTGGGCGGCTCCCTGGCGCTGACGCTCGTGGCGGTCCTCGCCGTGGGCTGGGTGGAGGACCTCGCCGGCGGCCGGCCGGCCCGGTGGTGGCCCGTGCGCGCGGCCCGGCCGGCCCGCCGCGCAGCGCTCCTGCCGGTGGGGTTCGTCGCGGTCGGCGCGGGCTGCCTGGCGCTGGCCGTCGCCTTCACCGGTGGGCCCAGCCGGTCCCTGCTCGCCATCCCCGGCCCGTCCGACCGCAGCGCGCTGGCGCAGTCCGCCTTCGACGTGGTGGCCGACCCCGGGGCGGTGCTGCCGAGCCGGGCGGCGCCCCTGGCCGAGCTGCCCGCCGAGGACCTGCAGCGCGCGCTGGACGAGTGGGTGGCCCGCACCGAGGGCATCGAGGCGGCCAGCGTCGGCGTGGCCTCGGGGGCCGCGCTGTGGGACGTCGTCTGGGAGGGCACGAGCTCGGTCGCGCTGGGGGCCGGCCTGCCCGCCGGTGAGCCGGTCCCGGCGGCGTCGCTGACCAAGGGGGTCACGGCGGCCCTGGTGCTGCAGGAGGCCACGCGCGGCACGCTCGACCTCGACGCCCCCGTCCCCGACCTCGACGGGGTCCCCGCGGGTGCGACGGTCACCCCGCGCCAGCTGCTGCACCACGCCGGCGGTCTGCCGCAGTACACGCAGGCGCCCGGTTTCGAGCCCGATCGCGCCTGGACCCCGGCCGAGCTGGTCACCCTGGCCCTCCAGGCCCCGCCGCTGTTCGCGCCGGGGACGCAGGTCGCCTACTCCAACAGCGGGTTCCTCTGGCTCGGGCTGCTCCTGGAGCACGTCACCGGCCAGTCCTACGCCGACCTCGTCGCCGAGCGCGTCGCCGGACCCCTCGGCCTGACCTCGATGAGCGTCGAGCAGCGCGAGGTCCCCGGCTGGACGGGCTTCTCCTCCGGCGGGATCGTCGCCTCACCGGGCGACCTGGCCCGCTGGCAGGGGGCGCTGCTCTCCTCCGACCTCGTCCTGACCCCGCGGGCCCGGGCGGACCTGGTCGACCTACAGCCCCTGGGCAACGGTCTGGGCGTGTGGCCGTCCTGCCCCTGCGGCACCGACCCCACCGGGCAGCGGTGGGCCGCCGGGTGGGGGCAGTCCGTCAACGCCGGCGGCGCCTTCGCCTTCCCCGCCGAGCACGTCGCCGTCATGGGCTACCTGCAGCCGGAGGGCGACCGTGCCCTGGAGGTCGCCGCGGACCTGGCGACGACCCTGGCGACGGTGCTGCCGGGCCGTGCCGGGGGCGCGTGAGAGCCTGCTCGGACAGGACGTCGAGGGGAGTGGTCGCGTGTCCGGCAACGGGTCGGTCGTCGTGGTGAACTGCGGGAGCTCGTCGGTCAAGCTCGCGCTCGTGGACCCGGAGACGGGGGAGCGGGCCCTGAGCTGCCTGGGTGAGCGGATCGGCAGCCCGGACGCCGTCGTCCACATGACGACGACGACGCCGGGCGGTGGGTCGACGACGCGCACGATCAACCCGGCCGCGACCACGCACCGCGGGGCCCTGGCCCACGTGCTGCAGCGGCTGCTCGACCTCGACCTGCCCCCGCTGCTCGGCGTCGGTCACCGCGTCGTCCAGGGCGGGCAGGTGTTCCACGGGTCGGTGCGCATCGACGACCGGGTCCTGGGGCAGATCCACGAGCTGTCCGCGCTCGCGCCCCTGCACAACCCGGCCAACGCCTCCGGCATCGAGGCCGCCCGCGCGGTCCTGCCCGACCTCGAACACGTGGCCGTCTTCGACACGGCGTTCCACCAGACGATGCCGGAGGTGAACTACCGGTACGCGGTGCCCGCGCGCTGGTACGAGGAGTTCGGCGTCCGCCGCTACGGCATGCACGGCACGAGCCACCGGTTCGTCAGCCAGCGCGCCGCGCAGATCCTCGCCGAGGCCGACGGCCGGGACCCGGCCACCCTCAAGACCGTCGTCGCCCACCTCGGCAACGGTTGCAGCGCGACGGCCGTCCTCGGGGGCCGCTCGGTCGACACGACGATGGGCCTGACCCCGCTGGAGGGCCTGGTCATGGGGACGCGCTCGGGGGACCTGGACCCGGCCGTCGTCGAGCTCGTCGCCGACCGCACGGGGGAGAGCGTCACCGAGATCGTGCGCCAGCTGAACTCCGCCTCGGGGCTGCTGGCGCTGTCGGGGCTGTCGAACGACGTGCGGACGCTGTCGGGCGAGGCCGCCGCGGGGCACGCCGGGGCCCGCCTCGCGCTCGACGTCTTCGCCCACCGGGCCGCCAAGCACGTCGCGGCGCTGACCGTCTCCCTCGGCGGCCTCGACGCGCTCGTGCTCACCGGCGGCATCGGGGAGAACGCCGTGAACGTGCGCTCGATGCTGCTGGCCCGCCTCGCGCACCTGGGGCTCGTCGAGGACGCGGCCGCCAACGCCGACCACGGGCGCTCGTCCACGCCCCGCGGGCGCATCACCGCGCCCGGTCCGGGGCCGCTGGCGATGGTGGTGCCCACCGACGAGGAACTGCTCATCGCCCGCGACACCGTCGCGCTCGTGCGCGACCGCTGACCCCCGCGGGCCACGGGGCGGCCGGTGCGGGAAGGTGGGGCCATGGCCCGCGTGCTGCTCGTCGTCCCCACCGGTCACGGCGCCGGTCTCACCTCGACCTGCCTGGGGCTGGTGCGCGCGCTCGACGCGCGCGGGGTGGACGTCGGGTTCCACAAGCCGCTGGCGCAGTCCACGCGCTCGGGGGAGGCGGACCGGTCGGTCGCCCTGGTGCGCCTGACGACGACGCTGGACCCGGCCGAGCCGATCGCCTCCAGCCGCGTCGTCGAGCGGCTCTCGCGCGGTGAGGTCGACGACCTCATGGAGGAGGTGGTCGCGGCCGCCGAAGGGGTCCTGGCGACCCACGACGTCGTCGTCGTCGAGGGGCTCGCCCCCTCGGCCGACCAGGTCTTCTCCGGCCGCGTCAACCAGGCGCTGGCCACCGCCCTGGACGCGGACGTGCTGCTCGTGGGGTCGGCGGGTCTGCTGGGCGCCGAACCCGGTGCGCCCGAACGCATCGCCGAGGACATGGCCGTCACCGCGGGCACCTACCGCGCCGGTGAGGCGCTGCGCGTCGTCGGCGGGGTCGTGTCCCGCTGGCCCGTGCCCGAGGACCCCGAGACCGCCGTGGCGCGGGCGGCGGCGCTGCGCGGTGCCCTGGGGCACCACGGGATCCCGCTCGTCGGCGTCGTCCCGTTCCGCGGCGACCTCACGTGGCCCCGCGTGCGCGACCTCGTGCACGGCCTGGACCACGAGCTCGACGTGGAGGTGCTGACCCACGGCGACCAGGGCCGGCGCATCAAGGAGGTCGTCGTCGCCGCGCAGGCCGTGCCGGGGATGCTGCCGCTGCTGCGCGAGGGCCGGTTGATCCTCGTCCCCGGCGACCGGCACGACGTCGTCATGGCGACCTGCCTGGCCGCGCTCAACGGGACCCGCCTGGCCGGGTTGCTGCTGACCGCCGGCGTCGGGATGGACCCGCGGGTGGGGGAGCTGACCGCCGCGGCCGCCGCGACCGGGCTGCCCATCCTGCGCTCGGGACGCAGCACCTACGCCACCGCGACGGCCGTGAACCGCCTCGACCCCGAGGTGCCCGCCGACGACGCCGAGCGGGCGCTCTCGCTGGCCGCGACCGTCGCCGACGCCCTGGACCCGGGCTGGCTGGCGCGGCTGCCCACGGCGGCGCACCGGCCGCGGCTGTCCCCGGCCGCCTTCCGCCGCCGGCTGACGACCCTGGCCGCCGAGCGGGTCCAGCGCATCGTCCTGCCCGAGGGCACCGAACCCCGCACCGTCCAGGCGGCGGCGGTCTGCGCCGAGCGCGGCATCGCCCGGCCCGTCCTGCTCGGGGCGCCCGAGGAGGTCGCCGCCGTCGCCGCCGGGCTGGGGCTGACTCTTCCCGAGGGGGTCGAGGTGCTCGACCCGGCCGACCTGGTCGAGCAGTACGTCGACGTGCTGGTGGAGGCCCGCAAGCACAAGGGGCTGCAGCCGGACGTGGCCCGCGACTCCCTCGCCGACCCCATCTGGCTGGGCACGACGATGTTGCAGGCCGGGGACGTCGACGGTCTCGTCGCCGGCGCCGTCCACACGACCGCGGCGACCGTTCGCCCTGCGCTGCAGGTGATCCGGACCAAGCCGGGGGCCCGGCTGGTGTCCAGCGTGTTCTTCATGTGCCTGCCCGACGACGTCGTGATCTACGGCGACTGCGCCGTGAACCCCGACCCGGGCCCGGAGGACCTCGCCGACATCGCGCTGCAGTCGGCGGCCTCGGCGCGCGCCTTCGGGATCGAGCCGCGGGTGGCGATGATCAGCTTCTCCACCGGGTCCTCGGGGTCGGGGTCGAGCGTGGACAAGGTGGCCGAGGCGACCCGCATCGCCCGCGAGCGCGACCCCGACCTCGTCATCGACGGCCCGCTGCAGTACGACGCCGCCGCGGTCGCCTCCGTCGCGGCGTCCAAGGCGCCGGACTCGCCCGTCGCCGGGCGCGCCACCGTGTTCGTCTTCCCCGACCTGAACACGGGCAACACCACGTACAAGGCGGTGCAGCGCAACGCAGGTGTCATCTCGGTGGGGCCGATGCTGCAGGGCCTGGCCAAGCCGGTGAACGACCTGTCGCGCGGTGCGCTCGTCGACGACATCGTCTACACGATCGCCCTGACGGCCATCCAGGCCTCGCGGGGCTGACCGGGCCGAGAGCGCCCCGGACCGCACGGGAAGAAGGCGGGTCCGGGGCCTGTTACCCTTGAGGCGACGGTGTCGATGCCGTCCACTCAGCGGGCGAGCCGCCCGCGAGGTCGCTTGAGTCTCATCCCTCAGCATCAGTGCGCTTTCGCGTGTCCTGGGGGCGGACCGCCGTGCGGCCGACGAGCCCCACGTGGAGTTCAGTACCCCATGCCCCAGTACGACGACCGTTCGTACCGTTCCTCCCGCCCCCGCAACGACGAGGGCGGCTACCAGCGCCGCGACTCGCGCGCCTACACCGACCGCTACGAGCGGTCCGACCGCGGCGAGCGCTCCTTCGACCGTGACGACCGCCCCCGCGGCGGTGGCGGCTACTCCCGCGACGACCGTCCCCGTTCCGGCGGGTACGGCGCCCCGCGCAGCGGTGGCTACCAGGGCCGCTCCGGCTCCGGTGGTGGCGGCCGCTTCGGCGGCGCCCGCCGCAACGGGCCCCCGCGCAGCCCGCGCTCCTTCGCCCCCTCGGCGACCGAGCAGGCCCTCACCGCGGCCGAGTCCATCGAGGTCGTCGAGGCGACGTTCTCCGAACTCGGCCTGCCCGACGAGCTCGTCGCCGCGCTCGAGCGCCGCGGGATGACCGCGCCGTTCGCCATCCAGCAGCGCGTCCTGCCCGACGGCATCGCCGGCCGCGACATCCTCGGCCGGGCCCGCACCGGTTCCGGCAAGACGCTGGGCTTCGGCCTGCCGATGCTGGCCCGCCTGGCCCAGCAGAAGCGCGCCCGCATCACCGGCGCCCCGCGCGGTCTCGTGCTCGTGCCGACCCGCGAGCTGGCCATGCAGGTCGCGGACGCGCTGCGGCCCCTCGGCGACTCCCTCGACCTGCGGCTGTCCGTGGTCGTCGGCGGTGTCCCGTACGGCCGGCAGATCGCCGCCCTGCAGCGCGGCATCGACGTCCTCATCGCCACCCCGGGCCGGCTGGTGGACCTCATCGAGCGCGACGCCGTCTCCCTCGCCGAGGTCGACGTGGCCGTGCTCGACGAGGCCGACCACATGGCCGACCTGGGGTTCCTGCCCAACGTCCGCTCGATCATCGAGGGCACCAAGCCCGGCGGTCAGCGGATGTTCTTCTCCGCGACGCTGGACCGCGGTGTCGAGGCCCTCGTGACGGACTTCCTCACGGACCCGGCCTTCCACGCCGTCCCGGCCGACCCCGACGACGTCGGGCACATGGAGCACCGCGTGTTCGCCGTGCGCCCGCACGACAAGCTGCCGATCCTCACCGAGATCAGCCAGCGCCCCGCGCGCTCGATCTTCTTCGTGCGGACCAAGCTCGGCGCCCAGCGCCTGGCCGACCAGCTGCGCGAGGCCGGTGCTCCGGCCGAGGCCATCCACGGCGACCTGCGCCAGTCGCAGCGCTCCAAGGCGATCGACGCCTTCTCGGCCGGGGAGACCCGCGTCCTGGTGGCGACGGACGTCGCGGCGCGCGGCATCCACGTCGACGACGTCGACCTCGTCGTGCACGTCGACCCGCCGAACGACCACAAGGACTACCTGCACCGCTCGGGCCGCACGGCCCGCGCCGGCGCCAAGGGCACCGTCCTGGCGATCGCGCTGCCGGACCAGGTCCGCCGCTACGGCTGGCTGCACCGCGACGCCAACGTGACCGCCAACGCGGTGGAGAACGTCCTGGCCGGGGACGAGACGGTCCGCGAGGTCGCCGAGTCCGGTGAGCCCGTGGTCATCAAGCCGCGGCGCACGACGGAGAACCGCGAGGGCCGTGGCCCGCGTCGCGGTGGTCCCCGTCGGGACGGCTTCCGCGGCGGCCCGCGCCGCGACGGTGGCCGTGGGCCCCGCCGCGAGGGCGGGTTCCGCGACGGCGGGCGCCGCGAGAGCGCTCCGCGCGACTGACCTGCCCGACCCGGAGGGGGCGGTGAGCTTCGGCTCACCGCCCCCTCCGGCGTTCCCGTCGGGTGGCGGTGGGGGCCGGGTCTGGTGAGGATGTGTCCGCACCGACCACCTGAAGACCTCGGAGGAAGCATGCCCACCCGCACCGCACGCACCGCCTGGAACGGCACCCTGGAAGAGGGGTCGGGCCAGGTCGAGCTGTCCAGCTCCAAGGTCGGCACCTACCAGGTCTCCTTCCCCAAGCGCGCCGCCGACGACGCCGGGGGCACGACGAGCCCCGAGGAGCTCATCGCGGCCGCGCACTCCTCCTGCTACGCCATGCAGTTCTCCGCGCTGCTCGCCGAGGCCGGCGGCACCCCGGAGAGCCTGGAGGTCGTCGCGGACGTCTCCCTCGGGCCGGACTCCGCGGGCGGCTTCAAGCTCACGGGCATCGCGCTGAAGGTCACCGGTGAGGTCAGCGGCATCGACGCGGACACCTTCGCGAAGACCGCGCAGGCGGCCAAGGAGACGTGCCCCGTCTCCAAGGCGCTGACCGGGGTGGAGATCACGCTCGAGGCGTCGCTGGACGCCTGAGCCTCACGGGGCGAAGCGGTCCAGCGGCACCATCGTCACGCCGCTGGACCCCCGCAACGTGGGGGTCCCGTCGGAGCGCCGCCCGCGGGTCCACGTCTCGGCGAAGCAGCCGAAACCCCCGTCCTCGCGCACGCGCAGGGTGTGCGCGTCGAGGACGTCGAACACCTTGGGGTGCGCCGCCGGGTCGGTGGCGTCGGTGCTCAGGGCCAGCAGGCGGTTCCCCGCCCGGACCACGTCGACGACGCCCCACAGGTTCGCCCACCGCCCGCAGAACGGGGCCGGGTCCGCGGCCGGTGCGTCCTCGCTCCAGTGCCGGGCCAGCAGGTCGACGAGCCGGACCGCCCCGAGGGCGAACTCCGTGGCCGGGCCGTCCACGCAGTTCGTCAAGACCGTCACCGCCAGACCGTCGGCGGGGTCGAGGACGCTCTTGGTGATGAACCCGGGGAAACCCCCGGAGTGCCCCACGAGCCGCCGGTCCCCGCACAGCTGGCCGATGAACCCCAGCCCGTAGGTGGTGTCGTCCTCGGCCGTCCACTCCACGCGCTGCGCGAGGCGGCGGGAGTGCTCCGACAGCGGTCCCGGCCGGCCCGGGACGTGGGCGCTGAACCAGGCCGTGAGGTCCTCGGCCGTGGAGCAGAAACCCGTCGCCGCGGCCATGTCCGCCGTCGAGGGTGCCGCAACTGGCGGCGGGGACCGGTCGCGGCGGCGGAGTACCCCGTCGCCAGTTCCCCGGCGGCGGGCAGGTCGGACGTGGTGCGGGACAAGCCGAGCGGTGCCGTGACCGTCGCCAGGTGCGCGCCGTAGGACGTGCCGGTGACGGCCTCCACGACGAGGCCGAGCAGCGAGTACCCGATGTTGGAGTACTTGAACCGTGAGGACCGCGGCACGAGCGAACCGCCCCGCCCGACCGCTTCCCGCAACCCGTCGGCGTCGAGGAACTCCCCGTCGAGCTGCCAGAAGTCCCCCTCCACCCCGTCGCGGGTGACCCCGGCCGCGTGCCCCAGCAGTTCCCGCAGCGTCGCCCGGCCCAGTTCGGGGTCGGCCTCGGCCACCCACGGGACGTGCTGGGCGAGGAGGTCGTCCAGGCGCAGGCGCCCCGCGTCGGCCAGGGCGAGGACCGCCGTGGCGGTGAACGTCTTGGAGTGCGAGGCGACGCGGAACACGTGGTCGGTGCGCAGGGGCACCCCGCGTTCGACGTCGGCCCAGCCGTGGGCGGAGGAGTGCACGAGGTCCCCGTGGAGGCGCACGGCGAACTGGACCCCGGGCACCTGGAGGCGTTCGCGGCGGAAGGCCGTCCAGCGGGCGGCGACGTCGGCGGCGGCCGCGACCGTCGCGGCGGTGAGCGGGGGAGTCGGCACCGGCCCACCGTAGACGCCGCTCACCGCACGAGGGGCTGCACGTCCAGCCGGCCGGCGTCGGCGTCCAGGACGGCGGGCACCCCCAGCGGCACCGGCACCGGGTCGTCGAGGTGGCCGGTCCCGATCCCGCCGAGGACCGGGACGCCGAGGTCGTCGAGCAGGTCGTGGAGGGTGTCCAGCACCGTCCAGCCGCGGTCGGCGTACCCCGCGAACTCCTCGAAGCTGCCGACGACGACGCCGGTGAGGCCGTCGAGGGCGCCGGACAGGCGCAGCTGGCTCAGCGCGCGGTCGACCGTGCCGAGGCCGGCGGCGCGGTTGGCCTCGACCAGCAGCAGGCAGCCCTCCCACGACACGTCGACCACGCCCACCGTGCGGGCGAGCATCTCCAGGTTGCCGCCGACGAGGACGCCCGCGGCCGTCCCGGTCGTGGTGAGCCCGGCGGTGAGCGCTCCGGGATCGCGGTGGACCGTCGTGGTCGCGCCCTCCAGGAGCTGGCGGCGCACGAGGTCCTGGTGGGCGCCGTGCACCGCGCCGTGGACGACGGGGACCCCGGCGCGCCGCCACACCTGGTGCAGGGCGGTGATGTCGCTGTACCCGACGAGGGGTTTCGGGTCGCGGCGCAGCAGGTCCCCGTCGAGGCCGTGGACGAGGCGGATGGCCCCGCAGCCCCCGCGCGAGGCGACGAGGGCCCGGACCCCGGGGTCGCGCAGCGCCTCGTGCAGGTCCGTGAGCCGGTCGGCGACCGTGCCGGCCATGTACCCGCGCCGGTCCTCCACGTGGGCGCTGAGCTCCGGGCGCAACCCCCAGGACGCCAGCGCGGCCAGCAGGTCGTCGAGGTGGCGGCGTTCCTCGGGCCAGCTGCTGGGGGACAGGACGACGACCCGGTCCCCGGGGGTGAGGCGGGCGGGCAGGGGCGGTGTCGCACCGGTCACCGCCAGGCCCCCCGGCGCCGGGCGACCTGCGCGTGCGGCCAGAGCGCGAGACGCTGCGGCAGCACGGGTCTCGCGGCGGTCGTCGCGGTGCGCAGGGCGGCGGCGGTGGCGCGGCGGGCCGGGGTGCGCGCGATCCCGTACGCGCGGGCCAGGGCGGGGGGCAGCAGGTCGGCGGTCACCGCCCGCGCCGTCGCGGCCGCACCCGGCAGGGGTGGGGCGGTCCGCTGGGTGAGGATGTCGCGCCCGATGCGCCGGGCGTCGTCCGTCACCACGAGTCCCCGGGCCGTCGCGTGGACGTACTCGTCGAAGTCGGCGACCGTCTCCGGGAGCACGCGGTCGGGGACGGCGAACATCCGCGCGAACGGTTTGGACTCCTGCCAGTGCCGTTCCCGCTCGGCCGGGGTGAGGCGCAGGCCGGCGTAGCGCTCGGTCACCCGCCGGGCCGTCCAGACGAGGGTGGCGTGGACCCAGAGGGCGAGGTCGGGGTCGTTCGCCCGGTAGGGCGTGCCGGCCGGGGTGCCGGGGACGGCGGTGCGCAGCGCGCCGCGGACGGGGGCGTGCGCCCGGCCGACGTGGCGGGCGGCGCCGTGCGCCTGCTCGGTGTCGCCGAACGTCACGGTGAGCGCGGCCTGCAGCGTGCCGACGAGCCGGCGGGCCGGGCCGTCGGCGTAGCGGCTGTGGACGGCGACACCCTCACCGACGAGCGGGTGGGCGATCTGCAGCAGGATCGCCGCGGGACCACCGAGGACCGTGACGCGTTCGCCGGTGACGCGGCGGAACTGCTCGCCGGGGCAGACGCCGGGGTCGCCGGGGACGCCCGGGCCCGGCGGGGGCGGGAAGAGGGCGCTCACCGGCACCCGTGGTGTCCGGTTCCGCTGCTCGCCCGCTGTCCGCACCCGCCCCATCCTGGGCCGAGAACGCTCCTCCCGCTCCCGGCGCGCCTGCGGGGGTGGGCGGGAGGAGCGTCGTCCGCGGGGGGCTCGCCGTCAGGCGGCGGCGTGCGCAGCGGCGACGGCCTCGCGCAGGGAGGACGCGGGGCGCCCGATGAGGTCGGCGAGGTCGGTGCTGCCGGTCTCCAGGTCGCCGTTCGCGATCGAGGTGTCGAGCCCGGCGACGAACCCGGCGGTGCCGGCGTCCAGGCCGTGCCCCTCCAGCGTGCGCCGGTACTCCTCGGCGGACACGTCGCGGGAGACGACGGTCGTGCCGGTGACCTCGGTGATCGTCGCGGCGAGGTCGGTGAAGGTGAACGTCTCGCCCGCGAGCTCGTAGGTGCCCTCGCCCTCGTCGTCGGCGAGCAGCGCGACCGCGGCTGCGGCGGCGTAGTCGGCGCGGCTCGCGGCGCTGACCCGGCCGTCGTGGGTGGCCCCGAGGACCTCACCGGTGCCGAGGTACTGGCCGAGGTTCGCCGTGTAGTTCTCGTAGTACCAGCTGTTGCGCAGCAGGACGTGCGGCAGGCCGGAGGCGGCGATGACCTCCTCGGTGGCCTTGTGCTCGGGGGCCAGCGGGCTCGTGGAGGTGTCCGCGCGCAGCAGGGAGGTGTAGACGAGGCGCCCGACGCCGGCGGCCCCCGCCGCTTCGACGACGTTGGTGTGCTGGGCGACGCGCTGGCCGACCTCGCTGCCGGAGACGAGCAGGAGGCGGTCGACACCGGCCAGGGCGGTGTCGAGGGAGGCGCGGTCGGCGTAGTCGCCGGCGCGGACGACGACACCGCGGGCGGCGAGGTCGTCGGCCTTGGCGGGGGTGCGGACGACGGCCACGACGTCGGCGGGGGCGACGCCTCGCTCGAGCAGGGCCTGGACGGCGAGGCGGCCGAGGTGGCCGGTGGCGGCGGTGACGGCGTACGTGGTCACGGTGTCTCCCGAGTGAGTGCTGTATTGGCGAAAGCACTAACCAATCTACAGCGCTGTCGATTCCCGCGGTATTCTCGTCGGGTGGACGACGCCCCAGACGGACCAGCGCAGGACCTCGTCGCGGACGTCTTCGCCCGCGACTGCACCTCCCGCGCCGCGTTCGAGTCCGTCACCGCCAAGTGGGCCTCGCTCGTCCTGCTCGCCCTGGGGGAGGGGTCCTTCCGCTTCAACGCGTTGCGGCGCAAGGTGGACGGGGTCAGCGAGAAGATGCTGGCGCAGACCCTGCAGACCCTGGAGCGCGACGGCATGGTGACCCGGGAGGTCGTCACCGCGATCCCGCCGCGGGTGGAGTACGAGCTGACCCCGCTCGGTGCGCAGATCGCCGAGCGGCTCCGAGCTCTGGCCGACCTCCTCGAAGCCTCCGCCGCGGACGTCGAGGCGGCGCGGGCCGAGCACGCCGGACGCTGACCCCCGCCCCGGAACGGCGGGCTGCACGGACTCGTTGGGCGCTCCGTGGAACCGCTGACGCTCGCCCGGACCCTTTCCGTCGTCAACACCGCTCTCGCCGGAGCAGCGGTCGGGACGGCCCAGGCGGTCTTCGACGTCCCCGACCGGTCCCGGCGGTTCCTGGGGTGGTCGGCCCTGGTGGTCGCCGGTAGCGCCGCTCTCGTGGCCTCGGACGCCCTGTGGGGCCGTGCGACGGGCGAGCGCACCGTCCCGCCCGCCGACGACGTGGTGCTCGCTGCCCCGGAGACGAGGCTGCTCCTCGGGCACCTCGCCGTCGCGGCCGTCACGACGCCGGTGTGGATCGTCGGACGCCGGGTGCCGTCCCGGCTGCGGGAGCGGGGTGTGCGGCGGCCCAACTTCCTGCTGGGGGTGCCGCTCGGTCTCGGGTACGCGGCCCTCGTCGCGGGTGTGGAGCGGACGTACGCCCGGGAGCGCATCGCCGCCCTCGCGTGAGGCCGCGCTCCGGGTGCCCCAGGTCGCGGGAGGGGCCGGTGGTGCGTGGTCGCCCGCCCTGCCCGCGGCCCGTCCGGCCACCCGGCCACCCGGCGCCCACGCGCGGCCCAGCCGACACCCAGCCCCCTCCCGTGGTGGGCGGTGCGGGGCCGGGTGCGCGAAGATCGCCCTGATGTCCACCAGGATCCGCCGGCCCGCGCTGCGGCTGCCGCGCCCCTCGCCGGCCCGCCGCGCCGCCTGGGCGCGCCTGGGCGCGCGGCCCGTGCCGCGGTTCGCGCGCCGCCACCTCCTGCCCTGGCTCGCCGTCCTGCTCGTCACCGCGGCCGGGGCCGCGGCGGGTTTCGCCCTCGCCCCCGGGTCCAGCACCTACGTCGGCCCGCTGCAGACCGAGGTGCGGGTCCGACCGAGCCTGAGTCCCGGGGTCGAGGTCGACCTGCCGCCGGTCGGCAAGGTCACCTTCGACACCCACCACGCCCCCGTCGCCGTCACGGCGAACATCGTCAGCGTCGACGTCGACGCGGCCGCCCGCCTCGTCCGCTCCCCGCAGCAGCTGCTGGCCCTGGAACTGACCGCGGCCGACACCGTGCGCGCCGCGACGGTCCGCGCGGCGACCTACAGCCTGCTCTGCGGGTTCGGCGGCGCCCTGCTGGCGGCGGTGGTCGTCTTCCGGGGCCGTCGCCGGACCCTGCAGACCGGCGCGACCCTGCTCGTCGTGGTCGTCGCCACCGGGGCGGGCACGTGGGCGACCTTCGACCCCTCCGCGCTGCGCCAGCCGCGGTTCACCGGGCTGCTGTCCCGGGCGCCCTACGTCGTGTCCAGCACGCAGAACGCCCTGGACCGGCTGGAGAGCTACCGCAGCGGCCTGTCCGACATCGTCCGCAGCGTCTCCACCCTCTACGCCGCCGCGGCGAACCTGCCCGTCCTGGGGGACGCCCAGACCGGCACCACCGGCCTGGGGGCCGACGTCACCACCGTCCTGCACATCTCCGACCTGCACCTGAACCCGCTCGGGTACGACGTCACCGAGGACCTCGTCGAGCAGTTCGGGGTCCAGGCGGTCATCGACACCGGTGACACCACGACGTGGGGGACCGAGGCGGAGTCCAGCTTCCTCAACCGGATCGGCGGGCTCGGCGTGCCCTACGTCTGGGTGCGCGGCAACCACGACTCCACGCAGACCCAGGAGCAGGTCGCCGCGCAGGGGGCGATCGTCCTGGACCAGGGCTCCACGACGGAGGTCGCCGGGCTCGTCCTCGCCGGCCAGGGCGACCCCGTCTTCACCCCCGACGGCGAGGGCCGGCAGGCCACCGGCAGCGCCGAGCAGATCCAGGAGCAGGCCAACGAGGTCCTCGCCGGGGGCATCGAGCGCTGGGACGAGGCCCACCCCGACGACCCCGTCGACGCCGCCCTCGTGCACGACCCCAGCGGTCTGCAGCCCCTCCTCGGCCGCGTCCCGCTCGTGCTGGCGGGCCACCTGCACAAGCGGTCGGTGACCCTGGACGCCTCGGGGACCAGGATCATGGTCGAGGGCACGACCGGCGGGGCCGGCATCACCTCCGCCGGCCTGCGCAGGCTCGCCGACGGGGCTCCGCTGCCGCTGTCGGCGACCCTGCTCTACTTCGGGAAGTCCGGTGAGGACGCCGGCCGGCTGCTGGCCTACGACGAGGTCACGGTCGGCGGTCTGGGGCTGGCCGAGGTGAACCTGCAGCGCACCGTCCTCACGGCGCAGGACCGGCCCCCGCTGACCGTCCCCTCCCCGGGCGCCACGTCGGGCGGTCCGACGCCGCTGCCGACCCCGTCGACGTCGCCCCTCACGATCCCGCCCTCGACGCCGGAGCCGGATCAGGAGCAGGAGCAGGAGCAGGACCAGGGGGCGCCGACGCCGACCGGGTGAGGGTGCCGGAAGCCTCCCGGCACCGGGGGGCGCGGCGTACGGTGGCCACACCATGACGAACCCGCACCCCGTCCCCGCGCCGCAGGACGACCGCGACGTCCTGCGCGGGGCGCGCGTGGCCGCGCCGCTGGCGGACACCGTCCTCGCCGAGGAGATCGAGCTCTACACCGACGTCGTCGTCGCCGCGTCCGAGAGCGAGGGCCCCCTGCCCGAGGGCGAGCTGGACCGCGTCCTGGGCGTCGAGGGCGGCCCCGCCCGGGACTGAGCGACGCGGGTGGTGTCGGGACCGCGTCCCGCGACCGCCTAGAGTCGCCGGTCGGGTCGCGTGCGCGGCCCGAGGCCGACACCCGTGGAGCTTGGCGTGCGTTTCCGACTGACCCCCCAGGACAACTCGTTCTTCGAGCTGTTCGCCGGAACCGGACGGATCCTCGTCGAGGCCACGACGGTCCTCACCGAGGCCATCGGCAGCGACCAGGCGCGCCGCGTCGAGCTCGGCGCCGTCATGGAGGAGATCGAGCACCGCGGCGACGAGGCCGCGCACGCCGTCCTGCGGCGGGTCAACTCCTCCTTCGTGACCCCCTTCGACCGCGAGGACATCTACCAGCTGACCTCCCGGCTCGACGACTGCCTCGACCTCATGCAGGCCGCCGTCGACCTCATGGTGCTCTACAAGGTCGGCGAGCTGCCCGGTGCCGTCGGTGAGATCGTCCAGGTCCTGTCCCGCCAGGCCGAGCTGACGGCCGAGGCCATGCCGCGGCTGCGCTCCCTGCCGGACCTGTCCGACTACTGGGTCGAGATCAACCGCCTGGAGAACCAGGCCGACCAGGTCCACCGGCGGCTCCTGGCCGAGCTCTTCGACGGCGGCTACGACGCCATCGCGATCATGAAGCACAAGGAGATCGTCGAGACCCTCGAGAACGCCGCGGACGCCTTCGAGCACGTGGCCCACACGGTGGAGACCATCGCGGTCAAGGAGTCCTGAGCGTGGAGCTCGCCCTCGTCGTCGTCGTGGTCGTCGTCGCCCTCTCCTTCGACTTCACCAACGGCTTCCACGACGCCGCCAACGCCATCGCCACCTCCGTCTCCACCCGGGCCCTCACCCCGCGGATCGCCCTCCTCATGGCGGCCCTGTTCAACCTGCTCGGTGCCTTCCTCGGGACCGGCGTGGCCGAGACGATCGGCTCGGGCATCGTCGACGTCGGGCTCGGGCAGCACGGGATGGTCGTCGTCCTCGCCGCCCTCTTCGGGGCCATCGGCTGGAACCTGCTGACGTGGCGGCTCGGGCTGCCCTCCTCCAGCTCCCACGCCCTCATCGGGGCGCTCGCGGGCGCCGGGATCGCCTCGAGCACGAGCGTGCACTGGGGGGTCATCCTCGACAAGGTCGTCGTGCCGATGATCGTGTCCCCGCTCACCGGGTTCGTCCTGGGCTACCTCGTCATGGTCGCGATCCTGTGGGTGGTCCGGAAGAAGGCCCCCGCCCCGACGCACCGCCGCTTCCGGATGATGCAGACCGTCTCGGCCGCGGCCATGGCCCTCGGGCACGGTCTGCAGGACGCGCAGAAGACGATGGGGGTCATCGTCCTGGCCCTCGTCGCCGGCGGTTTCCACACGGGGGAGTCCATCCCGTGGTGGGTCAAGCTGTCCGCGGCCCTGGCCATCAGCGCCGGGACGTACTCCGGCGGCTGGCGCATCATGCGCACCCTGGGCCGGCGGATCATCCACCTCGACCCGGCCCGCGGCTTCGCGGCCGAGTCGGTCTCGGCCGTCGTCCTGTACGTCGCCGCGCTCGGGTTCCACGCCCCCATCTCCACGACCCACACCATCTCGTCGGCGATCATGGGTGTCGGGTCCACCAAGCGCCTCTCGGCCGTCCGCTGGGGCGTGGCGCGCTCGATGGTGGGGGCGTGGGTCCTCACCCTGCCGGCCGCCGGCCTCGTCGCCGCGGTCTTCTACTTCGTCCTGCGCACTTTCCTCTGACGAGGGTGCCCGGCCCGGGCGGCGGCGGACCACCGGTGGGGTCCGGCCGCCGCCCCGGCGCCGGTCAGCCGAAGCGGCCGGAGATGTAGTCCTCGGTCGCCTTCTGCGAGGGGTTGCTGAAGATGACCGAGGTGTCGTCCACCTCGACGAGCTTGCCCGGCTTGCCGACGCCGGCGAGGTTGAAGAAGCCGGTGCGGTCGGACACGCGGGCGGCCTGCTGCATGTTGTGGGTCACGATGACGATCGTGTACTCGCTCTTGAGCTCCCCGATGAGGTCCTCGATGGCCAGCGTCGAGATCGGGTCGAGCGCGGAGCACGGTTCGTCCATGAGGAGCACCGACGGGCGGATCGCGATGGCGCGGGCGATGCACAGCCGCTGCTGCTGCCCGCCGGACAGGCCCAGGCCGGGCTTGTCCAGGCGGTCCTTGACCTCCGTCCACAGGTTCGCCCCGCGCAGCGACCGCTCGACGAGCTCGTCGAGGTCCTTCTTGCGCATGCGCTTGGCGTTCAGGCGCACTCCCGCCGCGACGTTCTCGTAGATCGACATCGTCGGGAACGGGTTGGGGCGCTGGAACACCATGCCGACGTGCTGGCGCACCGAGACCGGGTCCACGTCCCTGTCGTACAGGTCCTGCCCGTCCATGACGACCTTGCCCTCGACCCGGGCGCCGGGGACGACCTCGTGCATGCGGTTCAGCGTCCGCAGGAACGTGGACTTGCCGCAGCCCGACGGACCGATGAGCGCGGTGACGGCCCGCGGTTCGATCGTCATGTTGACGTCTTCCACGGCGAGGAAGTCACCGTAGTAGATGTTCAGGTCGCTCACGTCGATGAGCTTGGCCATGTGGCCCCTCCTTGCAGGTGTCGGTGAGCGGTCAGCGGCCGGTCTTGGGGGAGAAGACGCGCGAGATGACCCGCGCGACCAGGTTCAGCGCCATCACCAGGATGATGAGCACGAGGGCGGCCGTCCAGGCGCGCTCGACACCGGCCTCCGCCGGGACGCCGGGCTGCGTGTACGAGTAGTACGCGAACACCGGCAGCGTGGCCATGCGCCCCTCGAAGGGGTTGAAGTTCGTCCCGACGGTCAGCCCCAGGGTGACCAGCAGGGGAGCGGTCTCGCCGGCGACGCGGGCCACGGCCAGCGTGACCCCGGTCGCGATGCCGGACACGCTCGTGCGCAGCACGACCTTGACGATGGTCCGCCACTTGGGGACGCCCAGGGCGTACGCCGCCTCGCGCAGGTCGGTCGGGACGAGCTTGAGCATCTCCTCGGTCGAGCGCACGACCGTGGGGATCATGAGGATCGCCAGGGCGATCGACCCCATGATGCCGATGCGCAGGGACGGGCCGAACAGCAGCGCGAAGAACGCCGCCACCGCGAGCCCGGCCACGATGGAGGGGATCCCCGTCATCACGTCGACGAGGAAGGTGATGGCCTTGGACAGCCGGCTCCCGGCGCCGTACTCGACGAGGTAGACCGCGGTCAGCAGACCGATCGGCACGGAGATGGCGGTCGCGATGAGGGTCACGATGATCGTGCCCCAGATGGCGTGCAGGGCGCCGCCGCCCTCCCCGACGATGCGGAACATCGACTGGGTGAAGAACGCGGTGTCGAGGCGGTGGCGGCCGTTGTCGACCACGGTCCACACGACCGAGACCAGCGGGACCATGGCGATGCCGAAGGCGATCGTCACGAGGGCGGTGACCAGGCGGTCCTTGGCCTTGCGGCTGCCCTCGCGCACGCCCGAGGTCACCCCGGTGATCAGCAGGTGCAGCAGGGCGGCGACCACCACCGTGGCGGCGATGGAACCCGTCGTCGGCAGCAGGACGGCGCCGGCGACGACGACGGCGGCGGCCAGTGAGCCCCAGGGGAACCAGCGCGGGAGCTGGGCCTGGTTGAGCGGGAGGTCGGCGGCGGCGGGGATCTCCCGCGACCCCGGGGTGGTCGTGGTCATGCCTTGGCTCCCGAACGTCCGACGATCCAGCGGGCGGCGAAGTTCACCAGGAAGGTGATGGCGAACAGGGCCAGACCGCTGGCGATGAGGGTGTTGAGGTCGATGCCGTACGACTCCGGGAAGTTCAGCGCGATGTTCGCGGCGATCGTCGACGGGTTCGTGGTGCTGATCAGGTTGAAGGTGACGACGTTCGACACCGACAGGACCAGGGCGACGGCCATCGTCTCGCCGAGGGCGCGGCCCAGGCCCAGCATCGAGGCGCTCACGACGCCGGAGCGGCCGTACGGGATGACCGAGTACTTGATCATCTCCCAGCGGGTGGCGCCGAGGGCCAGCGCGGCCTCCTCGTGCAGGCGCGGGGTCTGCAGGAAGACGTCGCGGCTGATGGCGGTGACGATCGGCAGCACCATGACCGCCAGGACCAGACCGGCGGTGAGGATCGTGCGACCGGTGGCGGAGGCGGGCCCGGCGAACAGCGGGATGAACCCCAGGTTGTCCTCGAGCCAGGCGTAGATCGGGGCGGCGGCCTGGGACAGCACGACGGCGCCCCAGATGCCGTAGACGATGCTCGGCACGGCGGCGAGCAGGTCGACGAGGTAGCCCAGGCCCTGCGCGAGGCGGCGCGGGGCGAAGTGCGAGATGAACAGCGCGATGCCCACGGAGATCGGGGTGGCGACCAGCAGGGCGATGAGGGCGGCCAGGACGGTGCCGAAGAGGAACGGCCAGATGTAGGCGACCAGGCCGTTCCCGCCCCGGATCTCGCCGGGGTCGGCCGTGATGGCCGGCAGGGACTGCCCGACGAGGAAGGCGGCGACCCCGGCGAGGACGAGCAGGATGACGACACCCGCCCCCGTCGCCGTACCGCTGAAGATCTTGTCGCCGGGGCGGGTGGCGCCGCGTTCGATGTCGACGCGGTCACCGGCGGTGGGGGTGGGGCTGCTCACCCGTGTCCTCCGAGGTCGTGGTTGCCCGGGACGGTCGTCCCGGGGCGGGGGGAACGGAGCGGCGGTGACGGGTGGAGCCGCGCTCCCCCCGCCACCGCCGTCGGTGTCGTCCTGGTCAGGAACCGATGCGGTCCAGCGAGTCGGTGATCTGCTCGCGCAGGTCGTCGGAGATCGGCGAGGAACCGGCCGCCTTCGCCGCCGCCTGCTGGCCGTCCTCGGAGATCACGTACTCCATGTACGCCTTGACGAGGGCGCCCTGGTTCTCGTCCTCGTACGACGAGCACACGATGTCGTAGGAGACCAGGACGACCGGGTAGGCGCCGTCGGCGGTCGTGGTGCGGTCCAGCTCGATCGCGATGTCGCCCTCGGGGCGGCCCTCGACCTGGGTGGAGGCGTCGACCGCGGCGGCGGCGGCTTCGGCGGTGGGGCCGACGTAGGTGTCGCCGACCTTCACCGAGACGGTCCCGAGCTGGGTCGGGGCGATCTGGGACTCGTCGGCGTAGCCGATGGCGCCCTCGCCGGCCTGCAGCGCCTGCACGACACCGGCGGTGCCCTGCGCGGCCTCCCCGCCCTGCAGCGGCCAGGCGCCGTCGGCCTCCGCCGTCCACGCGTCGGGGGCGGTCGCGTGCAGGTAGTCGGTGAAGTTCTCCGTGGTGCCGGAGTCGTCCGAGCGGTGCACCGGGGTGATGGCGGTCGCCGGCAGGTCGACACCGGCGTTCTCGGCGGCGATCGCCGGGTCGTTCCAGGTGGTGATCTGCCCGGCGAAGATGTTCGCGACGGTCGCGGGCGACAGGTTCAGCGTCTCGACGCCGGGCAGGTTGAAGGCGATGGCGATCGGGGAGACGTAGACCGGCAGGTCCATGGCGTTGCCGCCGTTGCAGCGCTGCTGCGCCTGGGTCAGCTCCTCGTCCTTCAGGTAGGCGTCGGAGCCGGCGAAGGGGACACCGCCCTGGAGGAACTGGGTGCGGCCACCGCCGGACCCGACCGGGTCGTAGTTGAGCGTCACGTCGGGGTTGGTGCCGTTGAAGTCCGCGGCCCACTGCTGCTGCGCGACGGTCTGGGTGCTGGCGCCCGCGCCGTTCAGCGAGCCGGTCAGCGACGAGGAGGACGGGTCCCCGCTCGGAGTGGTCCCTGCCTCGTTCGTTCCGCTGCAGGCGGCGAGGCCGAAGGTGAGGGCCAGGGCGGCCGGCAGCGCGGCGCGGCGGAAGGTGCTGCGGTTCACGGGGAGAGCTCGCTTTCGCTCGACGGGCGGGCGCGGGAGAGCGCCGGCGCGGGTCTGACGAGGCAAGACCGTAGGCAGGTGACATGACGCGATCGGCTGCCGCGGGTGAACGAGGGGTGAACTGGGCGGGTCGAACGCGCGCTGGCCGAGGGGACGGGGGCCGTCCGGCGGGTGAACGGGTGACGAGGAGGACGCAGTGTCACCGTGCGGTGATGCAGGGTTCAACCCGGCCCGCGCGGCCGACGGGTCGGGCCGTGCGCCGACCGGTCACACCTCGTGGCGCTGCGCCGCGACCACCCGGGCGGCCGCGCCCCGACCGGTCACGTGCGCGACGAGGAGGGCCGCCTTGTCGAGCTTGCCGCTCACCTGCGTCCGCACCCGCCGGTCCTCGGCGCGGTCGGCCAGGACCGCCTGCAGGTCCGGCAGGACGGGGCCGTGCGAGCAGACGACGACGGGCCGCGCGGCGTCGAGCAGGTGCCCCACGACGGCCCTGGCCGCGTCCGGGTCGGCCCGGAAGGCGTGCTCGGTCAGCGCGGGCTCCTCCTGCACCGGCAACCCCGTCAGCTCGGCCGCCGGCAGCACCGTCTGCACGCACCGCGCCCACGGCGAGGTGAGCAGGGCCCGCAGGTCGAAGCAGCCGAGCAGGGGGGCGAGGTCGCGGGCCTGGGCGTGCCCGCGGTCGAGCAGCGGCCGCGACGCCTCGCCCTCGGCGCCGCCGGGCCAGTCGGTGCGCCGGACGGCCCGGGCGTGCCGCAGGACGACGAGCGGCCAGGTCGCCGGCGGGAGCTCCCCGGCCGGCAGGGCCGCCTCCAGGACGGCGACGTCGGCCGGGTACGTCAGCAGCTCCCGCGCCGCCCGCCACCCGAACCAGCCGACCTCGCTGATCTCACCGGCGTCCGCGGGCTCGACGGCGTCCTCGTCGGCCGGTCCGGCCGGGCGGGCCAGCCAGTACCGGACGCGCTTGCGCAGCCCCCCGGGACCCCCGCCGGGCACCCGGTACCCCTGCTCGGGCAGCGCCACCCCGAGGTGGACGCGCAGACCGGTCTCCTCGGCCGTCTCGCGCACCGCGGCGACGGCGGGGTGCTCACCGTCCTCCAGCTTGCCCTTGGGCCAGGACCAGTCCGCCGCCCGCGTCGCGGTGGCGGGCCGGTGGACCAGCAGGACCTCGGGACCCTCGCGCCCGGCGCGGACGACGACGCAACCGGCGGCCTCCACGTCCACGGAGGACCCCGACGGTGTCACCGACGGTGTCACCGACGACGTCACCGACGGCGACGGACGGTGGGGCGGCGGCCGGGACGGGTGGCGATGATGTGCTCCTGCAGGTCGCGCAGCGGCTCGCCGTCGGCGTCGAGGTGGTGGCGCGTCCACGTGCCGTCGGCCCCGAGGTGCCACGAGCTGGTCGTGTCGGCCATGCACTCGTCGAGCAGGAGCGAGACCTCGCGCACGTGGCGGGGGTCGGACAGCCGCACGACGGCCTCGACGCGCCGGTCCAGGTTGCGGTGCATCATGTCCGCGCTGCCGATCATGACGACCGGCTCGCCCGCGGAGGCGAACCAGAAGATCCGGCTGTGCTCCAGGAAGCGGCCCAGGATGCTGCGGACGCGGATCGTCTCGGACAGGCCGGGCACGCCCGGTCTGAGGGCGCAGATGCCGCGCACGACCACGTCGACCGGGACCCCGGCCGCCGAGGCGCGGTAGAGCGCGTCGACGACGCCCTCGTCGACGATCGAGTTCACCTTGATGCGGACCCCGGCCGGCAACCCCTGCCGGGCGTTGTCGATCTCGCGGTCGATCCGGTCGATGAGACCGGTCCGCAGCGAGCGCGGGGCGACGAGCAGCCGCTTGTAGGCCGTCTTCGGGGCGTAGCCGGAGAGCTGGTTGAACAGGCGGGTGAGGTCCTCACCGACCTGCGAGTCGTCGGTCAGCAACCCCATGTCCTCGTACAGGCGTGCGGTCTTGGGGTTGTAGTTGCCCGTCCCGACGTGGCAGTAGCGCCGCAGCCCGCCCTGCTCCTGCCGCACGACGAGGCTGAGCTTGGCGTGCGTCTTGAGACCGACCAGGCCGTAGACGACGTGCACGCCGGCCTGCTCGAGCTTACGCGCCCAGCTGATGTTGGCCTGCTCGTCGAACCGCGCCTTGATCTCGACCAGCGCGAGGACCTGCTTGCCGGCCTCGGCGGCGTCGATGAGGGCGTCGACGATGGGGGAGTCCCCCGAGGTGCGGTAGAGGGTCTGCTTGATGGCCAGGACCTTCGGGTCCGCGGCGGCCTGCTCCAGGAACGCCTGCACGCTCGTCGAGAACGAGTCGTAGGGGTGGTGCAGCAGCACGTCGCGGTTGCGGATGGCCGCGAACAGGTCGGACGGTTTCGCCGTCTCGGCGCCGTCGGTGAGGTCGCGGTGGGTGCGCGCGACGAACTTGGGGAACTTCAGCTCGGGCCGGTCCAGGTCGGCGATGTCCCCCAGCCCGCGCAGGTCGAGGGGTTCGGGCAGCTCGTAGACCTCCTGCTCGTGCACGCCCAGCTCGCGCACCAGCAGCTCGCGCACCTCGGGGGCGATGTCGGAGGCCACCTCCAGGCGGACGGCCGGGCCGAACCGGCGGCGCAGCAGTTCCTTCTCCAGCGCCTGCAGCAGGTTCTCGGCGTCGTCCTCCTCGACCTCGAGGTCCTCGTTGCGGGTGACGCGGAAGGTGTGGTGCTGCACGACCTCCATGCCGGGGAACAGCTGGTCGAGGTGCTCGGCGATGACGTCCTCCAGCGGCACGAACCGGGCCGAGCGCGGGTCGGCCCCGTCGGCGGCCTCGACGGCCACGAACCGCGGCAGCAGCGGCGGCACCTTCACCCGAGCGAAGTGCTCCTTGTCCGTGGTCGGGTTGCGCACCACGACGGCCAGGTTCAGGGACAGGCCGGAGATGTAGGGGAAGGGGTGCGCCGGGTCGACGGCCAGCGGCGTCAGGACGGGGAACACCATGTCCCGGAAGAAGCCGTGCAGGCGGACCTGCTCCTTCTGCGCCAGCTCGTCCCAGCGGACGATCGTGATGCCGGCCTCGGCCAGCGCCGGGCGCACCGAGCGCAGGAACACGTCCGCGTGCCGCTCGGTCAGCTCGTGCGCCCGCACCGCGATGGTGTCGAGCACCTCGCGCGGTTCCAGGCCGCTCGCGGCCGTCACCGCCAGGCCGGTCGCGATGCGGCGCTTGAGCCCGGCGACGCGGACCATGAAGAACTCGTCGAGGTTGTTCGCGAAGATCGACAGGAAGCGCGCCCGCTCCAGCAGGTGGGTGGACGGGTCCTCGGCCAGCTGCAGGACGCGCTCGTTGAAGGCCAGCCAGGACACCTCGCGGTCGGCGAAGCGGTCCTCGGGCAGGTCCACGGTCTCCTCGACCGGGCTCACAGCGGGGAGGGGTGTCGTGGCCGTCATGGCGATCAGTCTGCCACCGGGCACCGGCCCTGCCGCGGTGGACGACGACCGGGCGCGGGCGTCCGGGGGAACGCTGCGGGAACGATCCCGGAACGGCCGGTGAACGCGCGGGTGGTTCAGCCGGTGGGCGCGGCGTACTGCACGTCGACCGCCGCCCGGTCGAACCCGAGGCGGGCGTAGAGGCGCAGCGCGGGGGTGTTGTCGCCGTCGACGTAGAGGTCGACGCGCGCCGGCGGGGCCGGGGCGGTCGCGACGGCGCGCAGCCCGCGCACCAGCAGGGCGCGGCCCAGACCCGCGCCGGCGTGCCCGGGCGCCACCCCCAGGACGTAGAGCTCGCCGTGCCCGTCCTCGAGCTTCATCCAGCAGAACCCCACGACCCCCTCGGGGCCCTCGGCGAGCAGGAGCAGCGAGGCGTCGAACCACGGCTCGGCGAGCCGCGCGCGCAGGTCGCGCACCGTCCAGCGGCCCTGCTCGGGGTGCCCCGCGAAGGCGGCCGCGTTGACGGCGACCCACGCCTGCTCGTCCTCGCCGGGGGCGAAGGGCCGCACGCGCACGTCCGCGGGCAGCGCCGGGACCTCCAGGTCGGCCAGGCCCGCGGCCGGGCGCTCCAGGCGCAGCAGCTCGCGAGCGCGCCGCCACCCGTGCCGCTCGGCCAGGGCCGCCGCGCCGGGGGTGTCCCCGTGCGACCACAGCCGGACCGGGGCGCCCGCGGCGAGGCGCTCGACCTCGGCGAGCAGCGCGGTGCCGTGCCCGCGGCGCCGGTGCGCCGGGTGCACGACCAGCTCGCCCTCGGGGGCGCCGGCCGGGCCCGCGAGCTGGGCGTAACCGGCCAGCTCGCCCTCGGGGGAGGTCCGGAGCAGGTGCTGGACGCCGGAACCCCCCTCGGTCCCCTCGCCCAGCCGCAGCACGGCGTCCTCGGACAGCGAGGTCGCGCCGTCGGTGCGGGAGGCGGCCGCGGCCAGGTCCAGGACCCGGCGGCGGTCCTCGCGCGTCGGGGCGCTCACGGGCGCCGGGCCGGGTCCGCCGGGGCGACCGGGGCGGTGTCCCCGGTGTCCTCGCCGCCCCCGAGGACGGCCTCGTCGCCGGCGCCGAGGCCGTCGTCGAGGTCGCGGCCGGAGGAGACGAAGCGGTACCCGACGTTGCGGACCGTGCCGATGGCGTTCTCGTGCTCGGCGCCGAGCTTGGCGCGCAGCCGCCGGACGTGGACGTCCACGGTCCGGGTGCCGCCGAAGTAGTCGTAGCCCCACACCTCCTGCAGCAGCTGGGCGCGCGTGAAGACGCGACCGGGGTGCTGGGCGAGGTGCTTGAGGAGCTCGAACTCCTTGTACGTGAGGTCGAGCTGGCGTCCGCGCACGCGGGCCGAGTAGGCGCCCTCGTCGATGACGACGTCCCCGGCGCGGATCTCGGCGGCCGCGCCGTCCTCGGCGTCCTCGGCGGGACGGCGCAGGCGCCCGGCGGCCAGGCGCAGCCGCGCGTCGAGCTCGGCGGGGCCGCACGTGTCCAGGACGATGTCGTCGGCGCCCCAGTCCGCGGCCACCACCGCCATCCCGCCCTCGGTGACGATCAGCAGCAGCGGCTGGGACAGGCCCGTCGTGCGCAGCAGGCGGCACAGCGAGCGCGCGGCGGCCAGCTCGCGGCGGCCGTCGACCAGGACGGCGTCGGCGGTGGGCTCGTCGACGAGGACGGAGGCCTCGGCGGGCAGCACCCGCACGCTGTGCGGGAGCAGGCCGAGGGCGGGCAGGACCTCGGTGGAGGGGGCGAGGGCGTTGGTGAGGACGAGGAGCTGCGCCACGCTGTCCTGCCCTCCGTTCGCTGCGGATGTCCGGGTCGGGCCGGCCGTCCCCGGCGCCCACGGGCGTGCCGGGGGCGCGGCGGGCGCCGTCGGGCCGACGGCCCTCAGACTACGCGTGTCGCGGAGGTGGACGGACCACCCCGAGCGGGTCCGCGCGCCTCTGGGAGGATCGCGGACGTGAACGACGTCGTGACCGAGCGCGAGGGCACCACCGCACCGGGTGCCCGGGTGGAGGCCGCGTGAGCACCTCCGCGACGGCCACGGCCACCTTCGCCCTCGCCGCGCTCGTCGGGCTGGCCGCCTTCGGCGGGGTGCCCGCCCTCGCGGTCGCCGTCGTCCTGCTCGGCGTCCTCGTCGCGGCCGGCTGGCCCGAGCTGCTGGACCTGCCGGCCCGGCGCAGCTCGACGGTCGTGGTCACCCTCGTCGGGGTGAGCGCGGTCGTCGTGGCCGCGCTCGCGGTGCGCACCGCCCGCGCCGAGGGCAGCCAGGTCTCGGGGGTGCTGGGCCAGCTGCCCGAGGTCGCCGCGCTCGCGCTGCTGGTCGCCTTCGCCCACCAGCTGCTGCGCCGGGACGGACGGCCCCGCCTCGTCGAGTCCGTCACCGGGGTCGTCACCGCGCAGGCCGTCGTGGTGCTGGCGGCCGCGTGGGTGGCCGTCCCGACGACGTACGCCGGTCCGGCCCTGGCCCCCGTCGTCCTCGCGGCCGTCGCCGCGACGAGCGCGGTGGCCGCCACGACGTGGCCGCTGCGGGTCGCCGGCCCCGTCAACCTGCTCGTCGGGGCGGCCGTGGGGTGGCTGGTCAGCACCGCGCTCGCCGTGCTGACCAGCGAGACCTCGGTGCCCAGCGAGGGCCGCTGGGCCCTCGCCGGTCTCGTGGCGGGTCTGGGGGCCGGTGTCCTCGTCTCGGCCTGGCGGGCCCTGTCCACGCGCCTGCCCGCCGCGCGCACGCTGCCCGCCGCGTTCGCGGTCGCAGCGGTCCCCGTCGCGCTGGCCGGTCCCGGCGCCTACCTCGTCGGGCGTCTGCTGCTGCTGTGACCCGGGAGTGAGCCGCCCCACGTCGGGGGGTCCGGGGGCCACCGCGCCGGTAGGCTCGGGACGTGCACGCGCTCGAAGTCTTCTTCCTCGTCCTGCTCATCGTGGTGTCGATCGTCATCGCCTGGTTCGCCGGCTACGTCGTCTACCGCCTCTACCAGGGCCAGCGCTGACCCGTGGTCGTCCCCCTGCGCACCGACACCCCGCTCACCCTCGTCCCGCTGTCGTGGCTGATCGGCCGGTGGGAAGGCGCCGGCGTCCTCGGCCACCCCGCCCGCGGTGAGACCGACACCCGGTTCGGGCAGGTCGTGGAGTTCACCCACGACGGCCGCGACTTCCTCCGCTACACGTCGACGACGTGGGCCCTGGACGAGGACGGCCGCACGACCGACCCGCTCGACGTCGAGACGGGGTTCTGGCGGCCGCAGCCGGTCGACCTCGACACCCCCGCACCCGCCGACGGGCCGCGGCCGGTCGAGCTCGAGGTGCTGCTGACCCACCCCACGGGCGTCGTGGAGATCCTCGCCGGCACGGCCCGCGGTCCGCGCATCGACCTGACGACCGACGTCGTGGCCCGCACGACGACGGCCCACGAGTACACCGCGGGGTCGCGGGTGTACGGGCTCGTCGAGGGCGACCTGCTGTGGGCGCTCGACGTCTCCCTCGCCGGCCACCCGATGCGCAGCTACGCCTCGGCGCGGCTCAAGCGGGTCGGCGACGGGGGCGTGGACGAGGGCCCCGACGAGCCGGGCGCCCCGACCGCGCCGTGACGGGCACGCCGGCGCCCGACGACCTCGGGCCCGCCCTGCACTCCCGGGGTCTGCGGTCGACCCCGCAGCGCCGCGGCGTCCTCGACGCCGTCCGGGCCCTGGGGCACGCCAGCGCCGAGGAGGTGACCGCGCACCTGGCCGCCCGGTCCGCTCCGTCCCCGGAACAGGGCGGTGCGGACGTCGGTTGGCCCACGGTGGACCCCTCGACCGTCTACCGGGCGCTGGCGGTCCTGGAGGAGGTCGGGCTCGTCGCCCGCACCCAGCTCGACCGGCGGGTGCCGTCGTTCCACCCCGTGGAGCACGGGGGGCACCTGCACCTGGTCTGCGACGGGTGCGGCGCCGTGGCCGAGGCCGACGCCGGGCCCGCGCGCGACCTGGCGGCGGTCATCTCGTCCCGCAACGACTTCGTCGTGGACACGGGGCACCTGGCCCTGCGCGGCCGGTGCGCCGCGTGCCGCGCCCAGCTGGCCCCCGAGGAGCACCCGTGAGCACGCCGACCGAGACGACGCAGACCACGACGCAGACCACCCCGTACCGCTCGCCGCTGCTCGCCGTCGCCGGCGCCGTCGCCGCCGAGGGGCTCGACGCGGGGGTGGCCTGGCACTACGGGGACCCGCACGCCGAGCAGCGCGCCCTCGTGCGCGGCGAGGCCGTGGTGGACCTCTCGCACCGCGGGGTCCTGCGGCTGAGCGGTCCGGACCGGCTGTCCTGGCTGCACAGCATCACGACGCAGGCGCTGACGGGGCTGCCCGCGGGGGTGTCCACCGAGACGCTCGTCCTGAGCCCCACGGGTCGCATCGAGCACGCCGCGCACCTCCTCGACGACGGCGAGGCGACGTGGCTGACCCTGGAACCCGGCCGGGTCGACGGGCTGCGCACGTGGCTGGAGCGCATGCGCTTCACGCTGCGCGTCGAGATCGAGGACGTCTCCGAGCGCTTCGCCGTGCTGGGGGAGCCGGACCGGTCCCCGGAGTCGGCGCACGGTCCGGTGTGGGTCGACCCGTGGCCCGGCGCGACGCCGCTGGCCGAGGGCGGCAGCGCCGACACCGCGAGCTACGCGGCCGTCTCCACGCTCGAGCACCCCGGTGCCGATCGGCCCTGGCGCGAGGTCCTCGTGCCGCGCGGGCAGCTCGCGGCCGCGGTCGGGGACCGGCGCCCGGCCGGCACCTGGGCCGCCGAGGCGCTGCGCGTGGAGGCGTGGCGGCCGCGGCTGGGGCGCGAGACCGACGAGCGGTCCATCCCCCACGAGCTGGACTGGCTGCGGACGGCCGTGCACCTGCACAAGGGCTGCTACCGCGGGCAGGAGACGGTCGCCAAGGTCCACAACCTGGGACGTCCGCCCCGGCGGCTGGTGCTGCTGCACCTCGACGGGTCCTCCCACGACCTGCCCTCGTCCGGGGACGCGGTCCTCGACCCCGCGCAGGGCGACCGGCGCGTCGGGCACGTGACGACGGCGGCGCGCCACCACGAGCTCGGGCCCGTGGCGCTGGCCGTGGTCAAGCGGTCCCTGCCGGTCGACGCCCAGCTCGTCGCGCTGGCCGGGTCGGCGGCGCAGGACGACCAGGCCCCGCGCCGCATCGCCGCGGCGCAGGAGACGGTCGTCGCTCCCTGAGCCGCCTCTGAGCCGTCCTGGAGGTCGGTGGGCTCCTGCGCCGGGCCCTCCTGGTGGGTCATACTCTGCGGAGCGCACGCTTGGTAGTCGTATGCGTGCTGTGAGTGGCACCCACACCGGGGGAGGCGTCGTGGACGAGCACGGGGACGGTCAGGTCAGCGGTTACCAGGCGGGGGGGAGGCGGGCGCTCGACAAGGTCCTGGCGCCGGAGTTCCTGGCCGGCCTGCCGGACCTGGACCTGCAGGCGCTGCGGGAGCACCGCACGGTCGCCGAGCAGGAGGAGGCCGACCTGTCCTACGCGCGCCGGCTGATCCAGGGGCGGCTGGACCTGCTGGGCGCCGAGGAGGACCGCCGCGCCGGTTCCGACGGCGCCGCCGACGTGCGGCACGCCCGCTCCGACGCCGAGCTCGTCGCCAAGCTGACCGACGTCCTGGCCGACCCGCGGCGCACCGACCACGGCATGGGCCGGTTCACGTCCGTCGAGCCCTCGCGGGTGGGGGAGCACCGCCGCCGGGCCGAACTGGCGGTCGCCGACCCGCACCTGTCCGACCTGGGGGCCATGGACGACACCCAGCTCGGCAACGCCCGCGAGCGCCTCGTGGCCCTCGAGCACGAGCTGTCCGCCGACCGGCACCGCGTCCAGGAGGCCATGGACGCCTGCACCGACGAGATCACCCGCCGCTACCGCGACGGCGTCGTCTCCGTGGAGGACGCGCTGCGCAGCGCGCGCTGATCCGGGGTCCTCGCCGCACCGCCTCAGACGCCGTGCTCGGCGAGGAGCACCCCCAGCGCCTGGCTCGTCGCGGTGCGCTGGTCGGGGCTCAGCGAGGCGGCGAAGGCGCGCTCGGCCGCCAGCAGCCGCGGCAGGACGCGGTCGACGAGGGCGGTGCCGGCCGGGGTCAGCGACAGCCGGGTGACCCGGCCGTCGCGCTCGTCGGGGGTGCGCTGCAGGTGCCCGACGCTCGTGAGGTGGTCGAGGCGCTTCGTCGTGGCGGCTCCCGAGGCGAGGGTCGCGGCCGCGATGCCGGTGGGGGTCAGGGGGGTGCGCCCGGCCCGCCGGAGCGCGCTGAGGACGTCGAACTCGGGGCGCGTCAGGCCCTCGGCGCGCACGACGGGGTCGGTGACGCGGGTCAGGGCGGCCGCGACGAGGCGCAGCCGGCCCGTGAGGGCCATCGGGGACGTGTCGAGGTCGGGGCGCAGGGCGGCCCACCCGGCGCGAGCGGCGTCGACCGGGTCGGGGGAGGGACTCACACGGCCATCCTGGCACAAGTGCTTCGCGGGTGAAACACCTGTTAACTTGTCGGGGTGATCCTCCCCGCCCACCTGCGCCGCGCCGTCCGCGGGTGGACGCGCACCGCTCCGGGCGCCCACCCCTGGTGGGCCGCCGGCACCGCGACGGCGGCCCTCGGCCTGCCGCTGGCCGTGACGATGGCCGCCGGCACCCCCCTGCTGGCCGCACCCGCCACCTTCGGCGCGCTGGCCAACCTCTACGGCCGGCACGAGGCGTACGCCCGGCGGTGGCGGACGCAGGCCTGGACCGGGCTCGGGCTCGTCCTCGCGGTCCTGGCCGGGGCGGTCAGCGCGGTGCTGCCCCTGGCCGGGTGGGCCGACGTGCTCGTGCCGGCCCTCGTCGTCGCGCTGGTGGCGGCCGTCGCGAAGTTCGTCACCGACGTCGTCCGGACGGGCCCGCCCGCCGGGCTCATCCCCGTCTTCGCGGCCGGGACGCTGAGCGTCGAACCCCTGCGGACCTGCGACCTGCCCGCCGTCGTCGCCGTCACCGTCGCGTCCGCGGCCCTGGGGGTCGCCCTGTCCGGCGCGGCCGGGCTGTGGCGCCCCGACGGGCCCGAGCGGCGGGCCGTCGCCCGCGCCGTGACGGCTGTCCTGGACGTGCGCGAGCGCGGGGGAGCCCTCGACCCGGCGGCCCGGCACCGGGCCACCGCCGCCGTCCACGCGGCGTGGGACGTCCTGGGACCGCGCGCGGCCGGCCCGCTGGGCGGCTGGCTCGCCCACGCCGACCGCGTCCTGCACGCCGGCGCCCCCGAGCCTCCGCTGCGCCTGCTGCTGACCGCGCTCCCCGGGCGCCGGGTGCTGCCCCTCGCGCCGGCCGGCCCCGTCCCGGCGGCCCAGCCGTGGCCGCGCCACCGGGTCCTGCGCGCGCTGCGCGGCGCGGGGCACCTGCGGGTGCCCGCCCTGCGCGTCGGCCTGGCCTGCCTCGCCGCGGTGCCGGTGGCGGCCGCGCTGGGCCTCGGGCACCTGCACTGGGCCGCCGTCGGGGCCGCCGCCGTCCTGCAGTCGCCCTCGGCCGGCGTCACCCTCCAGCGGGGGCTGCAGCGCGGCGCCGGGACCCTCGTCGGGGTCCTCCTGGCCGCCGGGCTCCTCACCCTGGCCACCGACGACGTCCGGCTGTGGGTGCTGACCGTCCTGTGCATGTTCGCCGTCGAGTTCGCCATGCCCCGCAACCACGCCCTCGGGACGGTCGCCATCACCGGCCTCTCGCTGCTGCTGGCCCGCCTGGGCACCTCCGGGGCGGGCCCGGGGCAGCTCGTCCTGGACCGCCTCGCCGACACCGCCCTCGGTGTACTGGCCGCGGTCGTCGTCGCCCTCGCCGTCCGGAACCGGTCCGCCGCGCGGGCCCTCGACGGGGCCCTCGCCGACCTCGGCGCCGCCCGCGACGCCGCGGCGCTGCGCGGCGGGCTGCTGGCCGTCGCCGAGGCCCGCACCCGGCTGGCCGACGACGGCTGGCGGGTGCCCGCCCCCCGCACCGCCGTCGAGGACGAGCAGGACGCCTACCGCCGGCTGGGGGACCTGCTGGGGGCCGCTCACCCCGGTCGCCCGTGACGCGGGACGACCGCGAACGGCGGTGGGGCTCGACCCGGTGGGGCTCGGCCCGACGGTGGGGACGGGGCGTGCCGTTCGACACGTCCACGACGGACCGGGAGGTGCCGGGACCTCGCGCACCACCCCGCGCGGGCGGACAGGCCCTCGACGTGGCCGATCGGGGAACTCGCGGGGCTCCTCGACCGTAGTCTTCTGGTGTGTTGAGCGCGCTGAACAGCCTGCAATCCGGTGTCGTGCTGCTCCTGGGGGTCGCGGCCTTCGGTCTGGAGGTGTGGGCGCTCGTGGACTGCCTGCGCCGCCCGGCGGGTGCCTTCACCGCCGCGGGCAAGCGGACCAAGACCTTCTGGACGGTGATCGTCGCGATCGCCACCGCCGTCGGGTTCGTGTCCGTCTTCTCCCCGCTGAGCCTGTTCGGCATCATCGGCGTCGTCGGTGCCGCCGTGTACCTCGTCGACGTGCGGCCGGCGGTGCGCCAGTACGGCGGCGGACCCCGCCGCGACGACCGCGGGCACTCCGGTCCCTACGGCCCCTGGTGACCCCTCACCGGGCGGGCAGCGTGCCCGCCCGGTCCCGGTCGGAGGCCCGGCGCGCGAACCGCCGGACGCACCGGCCCAGCGTCAGGAGCGCCACCAGCACGGCCAGCACCGACAGCAGGTCGGCCTCGGTGAAACCGCGGTCCAGCGTCCAGCTGTGCAGCACCCGGCCCTCCACGGGCTGGTTCACGCGCGACCAGATCGCGGCCAGCAGCCCCAGCGCGAGCGCGACGTCCACCCGCGGCCGCCACAGCGCCCCCAGCGCGCACACCCCGACGGCGAGCAGGGTGAGCGGGATGACCACGGGGGCGTCGAGCAGGGTCTGCAGCACCGGTCGATCGTAGGTCGGCAACCCTCCCGGGACGTGAGGTTCACCGTCCCGTCACCCCACCACCACCCGCAGGGAGCAGCACGTGCGCGCAGTCGTCCAGCGGGTGACCCGGGCCCGGGTCACCGTCGGTGCGGAGGTGGTCGGTGAGATCACCGAGCCGGGGCTGCTCGTGCTCCTCGGCGCCACCCACGACGACGGCCCGGCCCAGGTCGAGCTCGTCGCCCGCAAGGTCGCCCAGCTGCGCATCCTGCGCGGGGAGCAGGCCGCCGCCGACGTCGGTGCCCCCGTCCTGCTCGTCAGCCAGTTCACGCTCTACGCCGACACCCGCAAGGGGCGGCGCCCCACGTGGAACGCGGCCGCCCCCGGACCCGTCGCCGAACCCCTCCTCGACGCCGTCGCCGACGCGCTGCGCGGGCACGGGCTGCGCGTGGAGACCGGGCGGTTCGGGGCCGACATGGCCGTCGAGCTCGTCAACGACGGCCCGACGACGATCTGGCTGGAGGCGTGAGCGTCCCCGGCAGACGTCCTCGCGGACGCGCTCAGCCCGTCGACGTCGTGCCGCGCACGACGAGGCGGTGCGGTTCGAAGACCACCGCCTCGCTGCGGCGGCCGAGCACGACCTCGAGCAGGGAGCGGGCGCTCTGGGCGCCGTCGGCGACGACGTCGCGGTGCAGGCAGCTGATCGCCGGGCTCGCCAGCCGGCACAGCATGGAGTCCTCCCCGGCCACGACCGCCAGGTCCTCCGGCACCCGCACCCCCAGGCTCTCGCGCTCGGCCACCACGGCGGCCGCCATCACGTCGTTGTCGTAGACGACCGCGGTGGGGGGTCCGGCCCGGGCCAGCAGGTCCCGGGTCGCGGCCAGCCCGCCCGCGGAGGTGTGGTCGGCGACGACGACGGGCGCCTCCCGGCCCAGCCTGGAGCGCGTCACCTCCGCCCACGCCACGTCGCGGCGGCGGGTGTGCAGGAACTCCCGGGGACCGGCGACGCGGGCCAGCCGCCGGTGGCCGAGGCCGACGAGGTGGTCGACCACCTCGACGAAGGACCGCCGCTCGGCCTCCACCGGCACCCCCGGCCGCTCACCCCCCGGCAGGCGGTCGTCGACCCCCGGGCGCACGGCGCACGGGATCCCCAGCTCGGCCACGAGGGCGACGCGCGGGTCCTCGACGCGCAGGTCGGTCAGCACGACCCCGTCCACGCGGCGCTCACCCCACCAGTCGCGCAGCACCTCGACGGCGGCGTCCACGTCGGGCACCACGCTCAGCAGCAGGGACACGCCCTCGCGCGCCAGGACGCCCTCCATCCCGGCGATGAAGCGCATGTAGTAGGGCTCCTCCTCCAGGAGCCGCACGTCCCGCGCCACGGCCAGCCCGACGGCCCCGGCCCGCGCCCGCGACAGCGAGCGCGCCGCGGCGCTGGGTCGCCAGCCCAGCTCGGTCGCGGTGGCGCGGACGCGGGCGCGGGTCTCCTCCGAGACGCCCGGGAGGTCGTTGAGCGCGTAGGAGACCGAGGCCTTCGACACCCCCGCCACGCGGGCGATGTCGCGGATGGTGGGGCGGGCACCGGCGGCGCCCTCGCTCGTCCGTGCCACCGGACCTCCTCGCTCGATCAGCAGATCATGCCGGACCACCCCGGGGCGCCACGCACGACCACGCCACGGTGAGCTCACCGAGCCGCCAGCGCGCGGCGGAGTCCAGCACCGGCCAGTCCCGGGCCAGGTCGCGGCACGTCGCGATCCAGCGCTGCCGCAGCCCGAACGTCCCCGTCGGCGCCGAGCGGGCCCACGCCGCGTCGGCGGCGCGCAGCAGGTCGTGCACCCCCTCGCCGGGGACGTTGCGGTGGATCAGCGCCTTGGGCAGCCGCTCGGCCACGGCCGACGGCGCGGGCAGCCCCGCCAGCCGCACCGACAGCGTCAGCGACACCGGCCCGTCCTCGCGCTCCAGGGCCACCCACGTCGCCCGCCGCCCCAGTTCGTCGCAGGTGCCGTCGACGAGCAGACCGCCGCCCGCGAGCCGGGCGCGCAGCCGGTCCCAGGACGCCTGGACCTCCCCGGTCTCGTACTGCCGCAGCACGTTGAACGCGCGCAGGAGCACCGGGTCGCCCGCGGTGGGGACCTCGAAGCCGCCGACGGCGAAGGCGGGTGGGTCCGGCAGGTGCGCCACGGCGGCGCGCGCGGCCGCGACCCGGTCCGGGGCGATCTCGAGCCCGACGACGCGCACGTCGGGCCGGACCCCGCGCAGCCAGCGCTGCAGGTCGGTCACCGTCACCGCGGACGCGCCGTAGCCGAGGTCCACGACGAGGGGGTCCGCCGCCCGGCGCAACCGCCCGGACTGGGTCTGGGCCAGCCACCGCTCGACCCGGCGCAGGCGGTCCGGCCCGGTCGTGCCCCGGGTCACCGCCCCGACCGCGCCGACCCCTGCACCGACCCCGGTGCCGACCCCCGCACCGCCGGCGCGGACGCGGGAGGCAGACTGCCGGGGCACGTGGGGACACTACTGGCGGACACCACCTCCGGTCCCCGGCGTGCCGGAGGGTGTTCGATGGGCGTGGTCTCGCGGGTGGCGATGGTGTCGGTGCACACCTCGCCGCTGGCCCAGCCCGGCACGGGGGACGCCGGGGGCATGAACGTGTACGTCCTGGAGCTGGCCCGCGAGCTGGCCCGCCGCGACGTCGAGGTCGAGGTCTTCACCCGCCGCACCAGCTCCGACCAGCCGCCCGTGGTCGACGACCCCGGCGGCCGGGGCGGGGTCCGCGTGCGGCACGTGGCCGCCGGACCCTACGAGGGCCTGGCCAAGGAGGACCTGCCCGGCCAGCTGTGCGCCTTCACCGCGGGGGTGCTGCACACCGGGGCCCGCCACTCCGAGCACCACTACGACGTCGTGCACTCGCACTACTGGCTGTCCGGCCAGGTCGGCTGGCTCGCGGCCGACCGGTGGGACGTCCCGCTCGTGCACTCCATGCACACCATGGCCAAGGTGAAGAACGCGGCGCTCGCCGACGGGGACACCCCCGAACCGGCGGGCCGGGTCATCGGCGAGCAGCAGGTCGTCGACGCCGCCGACCGCGTCGTCGCCAACACCGCCGCCGAGCGCGACGACCTCGTCGGGCTCTACGGCGCGGACCCGGCCAAGGTCGCCGTCGTGCCGCCGGGCGTCGACCTCGCCACCTTCCGCCCCGAGCCCGGCCGTGCCGCCTCCCGCGCACGCCTCGGCCTGCCCGCCGACGCCGAGGTCCTCCTCTTCGTCGGCCGCATCCAGCCGCTGAAGGCCCCCGACCTGCTCGTCCGGGCCACCGCGGAGCTGCTGCGCCGCCAGCCCCGGCGCCGGGAGCGGCTGCGCGTCGTCGTCCTCGGCGGGCCGAGCGGGTCGGGCACGGCGCACCCGGACTCCCTCGCCGAGCTCGTCGCCGACCTGGGGGTGGCCGACGTCGTGCGGCTGGCCCCGCCGACCCCGCGCGCCGAGCTCGCCGACCACTACCGCGCCGCGGACCTCGTCACCGTGCCCTCCTACAACGAGTCCTTCGGCCTGGTGGCCCTGGAGGCCCAGGCCTGCGGGACGCCCGTGGTCGCCGCCGCCGTCGGGGGGTTGCGCACCGCCGTGGACGCCGACCCCCTCTCGGGGACCGGGGTGCTCGTGCCCGACCACGACCCCGCGACGTGGGCGGGGGTGCTCGCCGACCTGCTCGACGACCCCGCCCGGCGGGCGGCGGTGGGGGAGCGGGCCGCCCGCCGCGCCCGCGGCTTCGGCTGGGGCGCCACGGCCGAGGCGACGCTGGACGTCTACGCGCGGGCGCTCGCCGAGCGGGAGCGGGGTGCTCGGTAGGGTTGCGCCATGACTGAAGCGGCGCACACCCTCGTCCTCCTGCGGCACGGCGAGAGCGAGTGGAACGCCCTGAACCTGTTCACCGGCTGGGTCGACGTGGCCCTGTCGGAGAAGGGGCGGGCCGAGGCCGCGGCCGGTGGCCGGATGCTCATGGAGTCCGGCGTCCTGCCCGACGTCGTGCACACCTCCGTGCTGCGCCGCGCCATCACGACGGCCTCCCTGGCCCTCGACGCCGCCGACCGGCACTGGATCGACGTCAAGCGGTCCTGGCGCCTGAACGAGCGCCACTACGGCGCGCTGCAGGGCAAGGACAAGAAGCAGACGCTCGCCGAGTTCGGCGAGGAGCAGTTCATGCTGTGGCGCCGGTCCTACGACACCCCGCCGCCGCCCATCGAGCTCGGCTCGGAGTTCTCCCAGGACGCCGACGTCCGCTACTCCGAGGCGTTCGGCGGCCCCGGCGGGGCCGCCCCGCGCACCGAGTGCCTCGCGGACGTCGTCGAGCGGATGCTGCCGTACTGGACCGGGTCGGTCGTCCCGGACCTGCAGGCCGGCAAGACCGTCCTGCTGGCCGCGCACGGCAACTCGCTGCGGGCGCTCGTGAAGCACCTCGACGGCGTCTCCGACGCCGACATCGCCGGCCTGAACATCCCCACCGGGATCCCGCTCGTCTACCGCCTCGACGCGGACCTGCGGCCGACGGTGCCGGGCGGGGAGTACCTCGACCCCGCCGCCGCCGCGGCCGCCGCCGCCGCGGTGGCCAACCAGGGCCGCTGAGTGAGGGGTCCCGGACCCCGCGTCCTCGTCATCGAGGGCGCTCTGCGCGACAACGGGGGCCTGCGGGTCTCGGCCGACCTCGCCCGGCGCTGGCAGGACCTCGGGGCGCGCGTGCGCTTCCTCGTCCTGGAGGACGTCGCGCCCGACGGGCCGATGCACGAGCCCGACCCGCGCCTGGACGTGCGGTGGGGGTCGCGAGGCGTGCGCCGGTTCCGGTCGGCCGCGCCGCGCGTCCTGGCCAACACCCTGCGGCACGCCCGCAGGGCCGACGTCGTCGTCTCCGGCAGCGAGGTCGGCTACGGCCTGCTGCTCGGCTGGGCGGCGGCGCGCGTCGCGCGCAAGCCGTTCGTCGTGCTCGTCCAGAGCTCGCTGCCGCGCGCGGTGGCCGCCTGGACCCCGGCCCGGCTGCGGCCGCTGCTGACGCAGGTCCACCAGCGCGTCGACGCCGCCGTCTGCGTCTCGCCGGGCCTCGTGCCGGACGTGCTCGAGGTCGGCCTGGACGCCTCGCGCGTGCACGCGGTCGACGTCGGCATCGACGTGGCCGCCACGCGGGCCGCCGTCGAGGCCGCGGGCGGTCCGCGGCGTCCGGCGTCCGGCCGCACCCGGGTGCTCGCCGCCGGCCGGCTCGCCGAGCAGAAGGGGTTCGACGTCCTGCTCGACGCGCTCGCCCGGGTCGTGGCGGCCGGCGGTGACGTCGAGCTCGTCCTCGTCGGCGCCGGTGACCTCGACGCCGACCTGCGGGACCGGGCCGACCTGCTCGGCATCGCCGACCGCGTCGAGTTCGCGGGGCACCGCGACGACCTGCCGAGCCTGCTCGCGGGCGCGGACCTGTTCGTCCTGTCCTCCCGCTACGAGGGCAACGGCAGCCTCGTGCTGCTGGAGGCCCTCGCCGTGGGCGCACCGGTCATCGCGACGGACTGCCCGACCGGTCCGCGGTACGTGCTGCGCGACGGCCGTCTGGGCGACCTCGTGCCCGTCGAGGACTCCGCCGCTCTGGCGGACGCGGTGCTGGCCTTCCTGGCGGACCCGGAGCCGTTGCGCCGCAAGGCTGCCGGTGGTCCCGGGCGGGCGATGGACTTCGACCAGGAGCGCGCCGCCGCCGTCTCGGCGCAGATCCTCGCCGACCTCGTGCGCTGAGCCGGGAGCGCTCAGCTCGTCGTCGTGCTCGGGGCGGGGGACTGCGAGGACTCCGAGGGGCCGGCCCCCGGGGAGCCCGAGCAGTCGCGGTCCAGCTGGGCCTGCAGCCGCTCCTGGGCCTGCACGACGGCCGTGGCCGCCGACAGGTCCGGGTTGACCGCCTCGCCGGCGGCGTCGATCTCGGCCATGGCCGTGGCGAGCTCCTCCACCGAGCCGTTGCCGACGTCGAGCGTGCCGACCCGGGACGCGAGCTGCGTGTAGTAGTCCAGCACCACCCGGGCGTCGTCGCTCGCCTCCGGCGGCGCCGCGGCGAGGACGGCCGCGTAGTACTCCGGCGCCTCGTCGGTGGTCACGAGCGTGAAGACCGACTGCGCACGGGGGTCCCCCCGGTCGATGCCCAGCCGGTCCAGCTCGGCGCCGTAGGCGCCGTCGAGCGCGGCCTGGGCCGTCTGGACCGACGGGCAGTCGAAGGTCGGGGACGAGCTCGTCGCGGTCGGCGACGAGGAGGGCGTGTTCACCGGACCGGGCTGGACCGTCGTCGTCGTGGGCGCCGGGGCGGGCTCGTCCCCGACGCTGCACGCGGACACCGCGGCCGTCGCCACCAGCGCGGCAGCCAGCAGGGCCGGCGCCCGCCGGGTGCTCCGCGGCGCGTCCGGCGTCGGACGGAGCACGATCACCCCCGGGACGCTACACCCCGGCCGGCCGGTCGGCGCGTCCGCGCACGGGGTCAGACCCGCTGCGCGGCAGCGTCCTCGTCCCGGGACCCGGTGACGAGGAACAGGACCGACTTGGCCACCGACACCGCGTGGTCGGCGAACCGCTCGTAGTAGCGGCTGCAGAGGGTCAGGTCCACCGCGACCTCCGTCGGGTGGTCCCAGGTGCGGGCGAGCAGCTGCTCGAAGACCTGCCGGTGCAACCGGTCCATCTCGTCGTCGTCGACCTCCATCTCGGCGGCCAGCGCCAGGTCGCGGGTCGCGATGACGCTGCCGGCCTTGGCGACGATGCGCTCGGCCACCTGCCCCATCTGCAGGACGGTGCTGCGCAGCTCGGCGGGCACGACCGGGTCGGGGTGGCGCAGCCGGGTCAGCTTGGCCACGTGCCGGGCCAGGTCGCCCATGCGCTCCAGGCTCGAGCTCATCCGCAGCGCCGTGACGACGACGCGCAGGTCGGTCGCGACGGGCGACTGCCGCGCCAGGACGTCGACCGCGCGCTCCTCTAGGTCGCGCTGCAGGTCGTCGATGCGCCGGTCGGCGGAGATGACCGTCTCGGCCAGCTCGCGGTCGGCGTCGAGGAGGGCGGTCGTCGCCCGGGTCATCGCGGACTCGGCGAGCTGCGTCATCTCCACCAGGGTGTCGACGAGGCCGCTGAGCTCATCGTGGTACACGTTGCGCACGGGGGGTTCCTCCAGGGGTCGTCGAGCAGCGTCCCGTGCTCTGCGGGAGACGCCGCGGTGTCATCGTCCTGCGTCTGGGACGTCGTCACCGTCCGGCCCACCGTCTCAGGCGCGGGTGAACGAGCGGCCCCCGCCGGGTGAACATCTGGACCCCGCCGCGGTGGCGGAGCCGTCGGTGGCCGGGGAGCGGGTGCCGACGACCGTAGGCTGGCCGGGTGCTGGGTGAAGCCACCGTCTCGATCGCCGCGGCGGTCGGCGTGCTGACCGGGGCCGCGGGGGTCCTCGCGTTCCGCGTCTCCGAGCGCCTCCAGCGTCCCCCGGCGACGCTGTCCACGCCCGTCGGCGGGCTGCCGCCGGGCGTCAGCGACGTCCTCGTGGCGTTGCGCTCCTCCGCCGTCGTGCTCTCGGCCGACGACGTCGTCGTCAAGGCCAGTGCCGCCTCCTACGCCTCGGGGGTCGTCTCCGGCGGTGAGCTCGTCGACGCGCAGCTGCGCGAGATGGTCCGCGCCTGCCGCCGGGACGGGCGGGTGCGCGAGACCGAGACCGAGCTCGGTGCGGGGCTGGGCCGGCCCCCCGCGGTGGTCCTCGCGCGGGTCACCCCGCTCGGCCCGCACCACGTCCTGCTGCTGCTGGAGGACCGGACGGAGTCGCGGCGGGTGGAGGCCGTCCGGCGCGACTTCGTCGCCAACGTCAGCCACGAGCTGAAGACGCCGGTGGGCGCCCTGTCCCTGCTGTCCGAGGCCGTCGAGGACGCCGCCGACGACCCCGAGGCCGTGCGCCACTTCGCGAGCCGGATGCGCCGGGAGGCCATCCGGCTGACCGCGCTCGTGCAGGAGATCATCGACCTCTCGCGCCTGCAGGCCGCCGAGACGGTCCTGCAGCCGGAGTCCCTCGAGGTGGACCAGCTCGTCGCCGAGGCCGTCGACCGGGTCGGGACGGTGGCCCACCAGCGCGCCTCGGAGGTCGTCGTCGCCGGGGAGCGCGGACTGCACGTGCGGGGGGACCGGGAGCTGCTGGTGACGGCCCTGCGCAACCTGGTCCACAACGCCCTGGCCTACTCCCCCGAGCGCAGCCGCGTCGTCGTCGAGGTGCGCCGGGGCAGCGGTCAGGTGGTCGGGACGCCCGCGGGGCAGCAGGTCCCGACCATCGACCTGTCGGTCTCCGACCGCGGGGTGGGCATCAGCCAGGCCGACCTGCACCGCATCTTCGAGCGGTTCTACCGCGTCGACGCGGCCCGGTCGCGCTCGACGGGCGGCACCGGCCTGGGCCTGTCCATCGTCAAGCACATCGCCGGCAACCACGGCGGGGACGTCCGGGTCTGGAGCGCCGAGGGCGAGGGCTCGACCTTCACCCTGCGCCTGCCCGACCCCGACCTCGCCGACAGCGCGATCGGCACCGCCGCCGCGGCTCCGGGCGGGTCCGCACCCCCGCCGTCCCCGTCGGCGCAGCCGTCGTCGTCCAGCCCACCGGCGGCCGCGGGTGGGACCGCCGGCCGCCGGCCCGCACCGAACAGCCCCTTGGAGGTCCGACCGTGACGCGCATCCTGGTGGTGGAGGACGAGGAGTCGTTCTCCGACCCGCTGTCCTACCTGCTGCGGCGGGAGGGGTACGACGTGGCGGTCACCGAGAACGGCCCCGACGCGCTGGAGGAGTTCGACAAGGAGGGCGCCGACCTCGTCCTGCTCGACCTGATGCTCCCGGGGCTGCCCGGGACCGAGGTGTGCCGTCAGCTGCGCAGCCGCTCCAGCGTCCCGGTCATCATGCTCACCGCGAAGGACTCCGAGATCGACAAGGTCGTGGGGCTGGAGATCGGCGCCGACGACTACGTCACGAAGCCGTACTCCTCGCGCGAGCTCCTCGCCCGCGTCCGCGCCGTGCTGCGGCGCGGGGCGGAGCCGGAGGAGCTCGTGCAGACGACGGTCGAGGCCGGCGGGGTGCGGATGGACGTCGACCGCCACGTCGTGACGGTCCGGGGCGATCGGGTCCCGCTGCCGCTGAAGGAGTTCGAGCTGCTCGAGCTGCTGCTGCGCAACGCGGGCCGGGTGCTGACGCGGGTGCAGCTCATCGACCGGGTGTGGGGTTCGGACTACGTCGGTGACACCAAGACGCTGGACGTCCACGTCAAGCGGCTGCGCGCCAAGATCGAACCGGACCCGTCCAACCCGCGGTACCTCGTCACCGTGCGCGGCCTGGGGTACAAGTTCGAGGGGTGAACCCGCGACGGCCCGGCGGCAGCGGCACCGGCGGCAGGGGGGAGGCGACCCGCGGGTCGCCTCCCCCCTGCCACCGGTGGTGGACCGTCGTCACTCCTCGGAGTTCTCGGAGTCCTCGTCGCTCAGCAGGCCCTCCTCGCCCGTGGCCGGGCCGCAGGTGACCGTCGGGGAGGGGGAGGCGCCCGCGGTGGCGGTGGCGGTGGCGGTGGCGCTCGGGTCCGCGGTGGGCGTCAACGTGGCGTACTCGAAGCAGGGCAGCAGGACCTGGGCGTTGACGGACGCCTCCTGGCCGCCGACGGTGAAGCTGACCGGGACCGTCTTGCCGGGGACGACGGGCACCTGGGGCACCTGGATCCAGGACACCCGCTGCTCGTTGCCCGCGTCGTCGGCGACGGGGGAGACGTTCTCCACGGCCGCGCGGGGGTCCCCGATGTGCAGCGACGCGTTCTCGGCCAGCGTGTAGGACTCGGTCGCCGGGGGCCCCGCGTCGACGTCGACGGACACCGAGACGTCGGCGGTGCCGGTGCCGGTGTTCACCAGGACCGCGGACAGCACCCCCGGTTCGTCCACGCCGCTGGAGACCACGAGGACGTTGCGGATGGCCACGTCGCCGACGGTGGTCTGCGACCCGTCGCTGGGGGCGTACGGCTTGAGCACGGTCGGCGGCGAGAAGACCGAGCACCCGGAGACCCCGAGGACGGCTGCCGAGGTGAGGACCGCGAGGGCCGAGCGGCGGACGAGGCGGGTCCGGTCGCCGCTGGTCAGGAGCGGGGTGCGCAGCTTCACGCGGTCAGACTACCGGCAGTCGTAGCCGCGGTCGCCGGGGAGCGGTGCGTGGCGATCACGTCCCGATCACGGTCTCGTCACGGGTCGCGGGCCCCCGGCGGACGGTGGTGGCGTGGTGCTGCGGTGACGCAGAGCAACCACCCGAGGGGCGCGCAATGCACGTCCCTGGGGACCTGTCAAGCCCTCGACGTGGACCTGTGAGCCTCTGACCTGCGCAAACGCTCCGTCCGGGGCTGTCCGGCCCCCGTTCAACGTGGTAACCTGGGGACAGGGAAAGGGGTCACGTTCTATGGCTTTCACGGTCGGCGAAACGGTCGTCTACCCCCACCACGGGGCAGCACTGATCGAGGAGATCAAGACCCGCACCATCAAGGGTGAGGACAAGCTGTACCTCGTGCTGAAGGTCGCCCAGGGCGACCTCACGATCGAGGTGCCGGCGGACAACGTGGACCTGGTCGGCGTCCGCGACGTCGTGGGCCGCGAGGGGCTGGACAAGGTGTTCTCCGTCCTGCGCACCCCGTACGCGGAGGAACCGACCAACTGGTCGCGCCGCTACAAGGCGAACCTGGAGAAGCTGGCGTCCGGTGACGTCGTCAAGGTGGCCGAGGTCGTCCGCGACCTGTGGCGCCGGGACCAGGACCGCGGTCTGTCCGCGGGCGAGAAGCGCATGCTCGCCAAGGCGCGGCAGATCCTCGTCTCCGAGCTCGCGCTCGCTGAGAACACCAACGAGGACAAGGCCGAGTCGCTGCTCGACGAGGTCCTGGCCTCCTGAGGACCGCGCTCGTCGTCCCGGCCGCCGGCCGGGGCGACCGGCTCGGCGCGTCGCGCCCCAAGGCGCTCGTGCCGCTCGCCGGGGAACCACTGCTCGTGCACGCCCTGCGGCGCGCCGCCGCCTCCGACGTCGTCGACGTCGTGGTGGTGGTCGCGCCCGCCGGCGCGTGCGACGAGGTCCGCTCGCTGCTCCAGCCCGTCGTGCCCGACGTCCTCGTGGTGCCCGGCGGCGCCGAACGGCAGGACTCCGTGCGCGCCGGGCTCCGCGCGCTGCCCGCGGACGTCGACGTCGTGCTGGTGCACGACGCCGCCCGCTGCCTCACCCCGCCCGACGTGTTCGCCCTCGTCGTGGCGGCCGTGCGCGCCGGTGCCGCCGGGGTGGTCCCGGTCCTGCCCGTCGCCGACACCGTCAAGCGCGTCGCGGGGCAGACGGTCCTCGAGACGCTCGACCGCTCCGAGCTCGTCGCCGTCCAGACCCCGCAGGGGTTCTCCGCCGACGTGCTGCGCACCGTCCACGAGGCCGCCGTGCCCGGGTCGGCGGTGACCGACGACGCCGGGATGCTCGAGGCCCTCGGCCACGGCGTGCGCACCGTGCCGGGGCACGAGCGCGCCTTCAAGGTGACCCGTCCGATCGACCTCCTGCTCGCGCAGGCGCTCCTGTCCCCGGAGGCTCCGTGACCACCTGGACCCCGCCGGCCGGTCTGCCGCGCGTCGGCACCGGGCTCGACGTCCACCAGCTCGCGGCGGGCCGGCCCTGCCGGGTGGCCGGGGTGCTGTGGGAGGACGAGGCAGCCGGCCCCGAGGGCCACTCCGACGGCGACGTCGCCGCGCACGCCTGCTGCGACGCCCTCTTCGCCGCCGCCGGCCTGGGTGACCTCGGCGCGCACTTCGGCACCGACCGCCCCGAGCTCGCCGGGGCCTCCGGGGTGCGGCTGCTGGGTGAGGCCGCCCGTCTCGTGCGCGAGGCCGGGTTCGAGGTCGGCAACGTCTCGGTCCAGGTCGTCGGCAACCGCCCGAAGATCGGGCGTCGTCGCGCCGAGGCCGAGGCCGCCCTGTCCACGGCCGTGGGCGCGCCCGTCTCCGTCGCCGGCACGACCACCGACGGACTCGGCCTGACGGGCCGCGGCGAGGGGATCGCCGCGATCGCCACCGCGCTCGTCGTCCCCTGCTGACGCACCCCTGGAGGTACCCGATGACGAACGCGACGAGGCCGCCCACCGCGCGCGACGAGGCCGGGCTGCTCGCCGCGGTCACCCGCTACGAGCGCGCCCTCATGGCCGACGACCTGGCCGTCCTCGACGAGCTGTTCGCCCCCGGCCCGGCCACGCTGCGGGCCGAGGGGACCGGCGTGCTCGTCGGGTCCGACCACATCGCCGCGTTCCGGGCCACCCGCGGCGGGGCCCCCGCGCGGTGGCCGCGGCGCGTGCACGTCCGCTGGACCGGCCCGCACGACGCGTACGTCGTCGCCGAGTCCGACCGCGAGCACGGCGCCGGCGTGCAGACGCAGTGGTGGCGCCGCCACGAGGACGGGGGCGGGGACGGGGACGGTGACGGCTGGCGCGTCCACGCCGCGCACGTCTCCGGCGGCCCGGTCGGCGCCGCGCCCGTGGACCCCGGCGCCGCGGACGACCCCGCCACCTGGCGGGTGCGGGGGACGCCCCTGGCCGCGGGCGCGGACTCCGGTCCGCTGCGGGGGGTCCGCGTCGCGGTGAAGGACCTCGTGGCCGTCGCCGGGCACCGCGTCGGCGGCGGCGTCCCCGCCTGGCTGGAGCAGGCCCCCGTCGAGGAGGCGCACGCGCCGGCGCTGCAGCGGCTGCTGGACGCGGGTGCGGAGGTCGCGGGGATCGCGCAGACCGACGAGCTCGCGTTCTCCCTCACGGGCGTCAACGAGCACAGCGGCACCCCGGTCAACCCCCGCGCTCCCGGGCGGGTCCCGGGCGGGTCGAGCTCCGGGTCGGCCGCCGCCGTCGCCGCGGGCACGGCCGACCTCGGGCTGGGCACCGACACCGCCGGGTCCCTGCGGGTCCCGGGCTCGTACTGCGGCCTGTACGCCTGGCGCCCCACCCACGGCGCCGTCCCGGTCGAGGGTGTGCTCCCGCTGGCGCAGGACTTCGACACCGTCGGCCTGCTGGCCCGGGACGGCGCGACCCTGCGCCGGGCGGGCCGCGCCCTGCTGGGCGCCGCGGACGGGGGCGACCGTCCCGAGGCGCTGCTGCGCAGCCGGACCCTGCTGGAGCTGGCCACCCCCGAGACGGCGCTCGCGGTCGAGGCCGCCCTCGCGGCGCTCGCCGTCGCGACGGGGCTGCCCGTGCGGGACGTCGACGTGCCCGCCGACGCCCCCGCGGAGTGGACGGCGGCCTTCCGCACGGTCCAGGCCGCGCAGGCGTGGGCCAACCACGGGGCGTTCCTGGAGGCGGACCCCGACGCGGTCTCCCCGTCGGTCGCCGCCCGCTTCCGGGCCGGTGCCGCCCTCGACGACGAGCAGCGCGCGGCGGCCCGCGAGGTGGTGGCGCGCACCCGCACGTGGCTCGACGGGCTGCTGGCCCAGGGGTGGCTGTGCCTGCCCAGCACGAGCACCCCGGCCCCGCGGCGCGAGGCCGGGCCGGACGGCTTCGAGGCGGCGCGCGCCGGGACCCTGCCGTTGACGACGCTGGCCTCGCAGTGCGGGGTCCCCGCGCTGGGGCTGCCGTGGGGCCGGGTCGGCGACCTGCCCGTCGGGCTGTGCGTCCTGGCCCCCCGCGGGGCCGACGCCGACCTGCTGGCCCTGCTGGACGGGCTCGGGCCGGCCTGACGCCGGGCCCGGCCCGACGTCAGTCGCGGGGGGTGGGCGCGACCTCCGGCCCGCTCCCCGCCGGCTGGTCCTGGTCCTCGTCCTGGTCCTGGGGCTCGTCGTCGGGGTGGCGCACCCGGCGCCTGCGCTTGTTCGACGACTCCGCCTGCGGGTTCTCCGGCTGGTCCGGGACGAGCTCGTGGTGCACGTACCGCAGGATCACGGTGAGGATCGCCGTCACCGGGACGGCGAGGAACGCGCCGATGATGCCGAACAGCGTCCCGCCGATCGTCACCGACCCGATGACGACGGCGGGGTGCAGCGCGAGGGACTTGCCCACGAGCAGGGGCTGCAGGACGTTGCCCTCGAGCTGCTGCACGAGCAGGACGATCCCGAGCACGACGAGGGCCTGGACCCAGCCGAGGGTCACGAGGGCGACCAGGACCGCGAGGATCCCGGTGACGACGGCCCCGACGATGGGGATGAAGGCGGCGAAGAAGATCGCCACCGCCAGGGGCAGGGCGAAGGGCACCCCGACGATGGCCAGCCCGATGCCGATGAAGACAGCGTCGACGAGGGCGACCGCCGCCTGGGACAGGATGTACCCCCGGATCGCGGTCCACACGCGACCGCCGAGGGCGGTGGTGTGCCGGTGCGCCTCGGCGCTCAGCCAGCGGCGCGACCACGGCAGGAGGCGGTCGCCGTCGGACAGGCAGAAGAACGCCAGGACGAGGACCAGCACGAACGTCACCACGCCCGAGCCGATCGTGGCGCCGACCGTGCCGACGCCGCCGACGACGCCCAGGGCGATGGTCTGGGCGTTGCTCTGCAGCTCGCTGATGCCCTGGTCGACGAGGTTGCCGATCTGGTCGTCGCCGAGGTTCAGGGGCGGGCCGGTCACCCACCGCTGCACCTGGTCCAGCCCGGCGATCGCGGAGTCGGCGACCTGCCCGGACTGGTCGGCGACGGTGGGGATGAGCGCGGCGAAGATGCCGACCACGACGGCGATGAGCAGGACGATCGAGACCAGCGCGGCCAGCGAGCGCGGCAGCACCGCGCGCAGCACCTGGGCCAGCGGCCACAGGATCGCGCTCAGCAGGACGGCCAGCAGCAGGGGCAGCAGCAGGGACCAGCTCTTGCTCAGCAGCCAGATGAGGCCGGCGACGCCGACACCGAGGACGAGCAGGCGCAGGGCCCACCGGGAGGCCTGCGTGACCCCGCGCGCGACGATCCCCGTCGCGGGTTCGCGCGGGGCCGTCCGGGTGGGCGGGGTCGGGGCGTCGGGCTGATCACTCACCCCCGGATGCTCTCAGGTGGGATGGTCCCCGGCACCTGGCGGTGCACGGCGCCCGCGCCGGGGACCGGGGGATCAGTGGCCCCGGTCGATCCACTCCTGCAGGTGCGGGGCCTCGTCGCCGATCGTCGTGTCGTCGCCGTGGCCGGTGTGCACGCGGGTCTCGGCGGGCAGCTCCAGCAGGACCGTCCGGATCGAGGCGACGATCGTGCCGAAGTCCGAGAACGACCGGCCGGTGGCGCCCGGGCCGCCGGCGAACAGGGTGTCGCCGGTGAACACGGTCGCCAGGTCCGGTGCGTACAGGCTCACCGCGCCGGGCGTGTGGCCCGGCGTGTGCAGGACGTGCAGGTCCGTCCCGGCGACCGTCACCACCTGGCCGTGGGCCAGGTCCGTCGTCGCCACCTGCGGGTGCGTCAGCTCCCACACCGGCCGGTCGGCCGGGTGCAGCAGCACCGGGACCTCGTGCCCGGCCCCCGAGAAGCGCTGCGCCAGCGCGGGAGCCTGCCGGACGTGGTCGTCGTGGGCGTGCGTGCAGACGACGGCCAGCAGCCGCCGGTCACCGATCGCGGTGGCGATGGCCTCGACGTCGTGGGGGGCGTCGAGGACGACGACCTGCTCGTCGTCCCCCACGATCCACACGTTGTTGTCGACGTCGAACGTCTGCCCGTCCAGGGAGAACGTGCCGGAGGTGACGAGGTGCTCGACCCGGGCGCTCAGAAGACCACCACCGAACGCAGCACGTCGCCGCTCCTCATGGTGGCGAACGCCTCCTCCACGTCGTCCAGGCCGATGCGCTCGGAGACGAACGCGTCCAGCGGCAACCGTCCCGCGGCGTGCAGCTCCAGCAGCTGCGGGAAGTCGCGCTCGGGCAGGCAGTCGCCGTACCAGGACGACTTCAGCGCCCCGCCGCGGCCGAACACGTCCAGCAGCGGCACCTGCAGCTGCATCTGCGGCGTGGGAACGCCCACGAGGACGACGGTGCCGGCCAGGTCGCGGCCGTAGAACGCCTGCCGCCACGTCTCGGGGCGGCCCACCGCGTCGATGACGACGTCGGCGCCGAAGGAGTCGGTGAGCTCGGCGATGGCCGCGACGACCCCGGCCTCGTCCAGGCCCCGGGAGTTCACGGTGTGGGTCGCGCCCAGCTGCTCGGCCCACGCCAGCTTCTTGTCGTCCAGGTCGATCGCGATGACGCGGCGGGCCCCGGCCAGGACGGCCCCGGCCACGGCCGCGCACCCCACGCCACCGCACCCGATGACGGCGACGGTGTCCCCGCGCTGGACCGGGGCGGTGTTCACCGCGGCGCCGATGCCGGCCATGACCCCGCACCCCAGCAGCCCGGCGACGGCCGGGTCCCAGCTGTCGCCGAGGACGGAGGTGTCGATCTTCGTGGCCTGCCCGGCCGCCACCAGCGTCTTCGGGGTGAAGGCGCCGATGCCCAGCGCCGGCGACAGCGGCGTGCCGTCGGTCAGCGTCATCGACTGCGTCGCGTTGTGGGTGGCGAAGCAGTACTGCGGCCGGCCCCGCTTGCAGGCCCGGCACTGCCCGCACACCGCGCGCCAGTTCAGGACGACCGGGTCGCCCACGGCCACGTTCGTCACGCCGTCGCCGACGGCCGAGACCGTCCCGGCGGCCTCGTGGCCCAGCAGGAAGGGGTAGTCGTCGTTGATGCCCCCCTCCCGGTAGTGCAGGTCGGTGTGGCACACGCCGCACGCGGCGACGTCCACGACGACCTCACCGGCGACCGGTTCGGGGACGACGACGTCCACCGTCTCGACGGGCGCACCCTTGGTGCGGGAGATGACTGCGGGAACGGTCCAGGCCATGGCCGCGACCCTAGCGACGCGCCCGGACACGGTCGAGCCGCCGGTAGCCTGGAGCCCGTGACCCTCCACCTGCACGACAGCGCCGCCGGCGCGGTGCGCGAGTTCGCGCCGCTCGTCCCCGGGCAGGTCGGCATGTACGTCTGCGGCCCCACGCCGCAGGGGTCGCCCCACCTCGGTCACGTCCGCAGCCAGGTCGTCTTCGACGTGCTGCGCCGCTGGCTGGAACGCTCCGGCCTGCGCGTGACGGCCGTGCGCAACGTCACCGACATCGACGACAAGATCCTCACCAGGGCCGCCGAGGCCGGCGACGAGTGGTGGGCCCACGCCTACCGCTACGAGCGCGAGTTCGCCGCCGCCTACGACGCCCTCGGCGTGCTGCCCGCCACGGTCGAACCCCGCGCCACCGGCCACGTCCCGGAGATGGTCGAGCTCATCGGCCGGCTCGTCGAGCGCGGGCACGCCTACGCCGCCGTCGACGGCTCCGGCGACGTCTACTTCGACGTCCGGTCCTGGCCCGCCTACGGCGAGCTGACCCACCAGCGCCTGGAGGACGTGGAACCGGCCACCGACGCCGACCCCCGCGGCAAGCGCGACCCGCGCGACTTCGCCCTGTGGAAGGGGACGAAGCCGGGCGAACCGGCGACGGCGTCCTGGGCCACCCCGTGGGGCCGCGGCCGTCCCGGTTGGCACCTGGAGTGCTCGGCCATGATCGGGCGCTACCTCGGCCCGCGGTTCGACATCCACGGCGGCGGCCTGGACCTGCGGTTCCCGCACCACGAGAACGAGCAGGCCCAGTCGCGCGCGGCGGGCGACGGGTTCGCGAACTTCTGGCTGCACAACTACTTCGTGACGATGTCCGGCGAGAAGATGAGCAAGTCCCTCGGCAACGTCCTGGGGATCCCGCACCTGCTGCGGACCCACCGCGCCGTCGTCCTGCGCTACTACCTCGTCTCCGGGCATTACCGGACGCACCTGGAGTGGTCGGAGAACTCGCTCGTGGAGTCCGAGGCCGCGTACTCGCGCCTGGAGGGTTTCGTCCGCCGCGCGGCCGAGCACCTCGGGACGGCGGGGGAGGCCGACGACGTCGCGCCGGCCTTCGCGGCGGCGATGGACGACGACCTCGCCACCCCGGCGGCGCTCGCGGTCCTGCACGAGACCGCGCGGGTCGGGAACTCGGCCCTGGCGGCCGGGGACGACGCGGCGCTGCGGACGGCGCTGGGGCACGTGCGGGCCGGGCTCGACGTGCTCGGCCTGGACCCGTTCGCCCACCCCTGGGTGGAGCAGGCGGGCGGGGCCGACGGGGCGCGGGCGGCGCTCGACGTCCTCGTGCGCGCCCGGCTGGACGAGAGGGCGGCCGCTCGCGCCGCCCGGGACTTCGCGACCGCCGACGCGGTGCGCGAGTCCCTCAAGAGCGCGGGCATCGTGATCGAGGACACGCCCACCGGAGCCCGGTGGGTCCTGGAAGGTGAGCAGTAGTGGCAGGGAACAGCCAGCGCCGCGGCGCGGTCAGCAAGGGCAAGAAGGGCCCGACCGGGGGCAGCGGCGGCAAGAACCGCCGGTCCCTGGAGGGCAAGGGCCCGACGCCGAAGGCGAGCGAGCGCCCGTACCACCCGGCGGCCAAGGCGGCCAAGAAGGCCGCCCACCGCGCGGCGACGACGAACTCCCGCCCCGGGGGCCGTCCCCCGGTGCGGCGCAAGGCGTCCGGTGAGACCGAGTGGATCGCCGGGCGGAACTCCATCGTCGAGGCGCTGCGCGCGGAACTGCCCGTCACGGGCATCTACGTCGCCTCCCGCATCGAGACCGACGACCGCGTCAAGGAGATCCTCGCCGCGGCCGGCAACCGGGGCATCCCGCTGCTGGAGGCCTCCCGGCAGGACCTCGACCGGTTCACCGAGAACGCCGTCCACCAGGGCGTCGCGGCCACGGTGCCGCCGTACGCGTACAAGCACCCGATGGACCTGCTCGACACGGCCGCCGGCTCTGGTCGCCCGGCCCTCGTCGTCGCGCTCGACGGTGTGACGGACCCGCGCAACCTCGGTGCCGTCGTGCGGTCCGTCGCGGCCTTCGGCGGGAACGGCGTCGTCGTGCCCGAACGCCGTGCGGCGGGCATGACGGCCTCGGCGTGGAAGACGTCGGCCGGTGCCGCCGCGCGCGTCCCCGTGGCCCGCGCCACGAACCTCGTCCGCGCCATCGAGGAGTACCAGAGGGTCGGGTTGTTCGTCGTCGGCCTCGACGCCGACGGGGACGTCGACCTGCCCGACCTGCGGCTGGCCGACGGCCCGCTCGTCGTCGTCGTGGGTGCCGAGGGCGCGGGGTTGTCCCGGCTGGTCCGCCAGACGTGCGACCAGGTCGTGAGCATCCCGATGGCCGCGGCCGTGGAGTCCCTGAACGCCGGGGTCGCCGCGGGCATCGCGCTCTACGAGGTCGCGCGCCACCGGTGAGCCTGGACGTCTTCCTCACCCGCTACGCCGGCGGCGCCGAGGTCCCGCTGGACCCGGCGGCCGTCCGCGCCGTGGTCGACCCGCTGGCCTCCGAGCGCGATCCGGAGCACCTGTTCGTCCGCGTCGAGACGCGCGACGGGTCGGCCGACGTGTACGGCTGCGGCGAGCCGTTCGACTCGCTCATGGTCGACCTCGACGGCGGGGACGAGGTCCGCGGGTTCGTCCTGGACCTCGCGCGGGCGACGGGAGCCGTGCTGGGGCTCACCGACCCGCCCGTCGCGGTGCCGGACGAGGCGCTGCTGGCGGACCTGCCGGCCGACCTGCGCGCCGGGGCCGTCGTCGTCGGCACCGTCGAGGAGCTGTCGCAGTTCCTGCGGTCCTGACCGCGCGGTCGACCCAGCCACCCCACCCCCAGGAGACGACGTGACCCCCCGCTTCCCCGACGGTGAGCTCGACGGGCTGCGCGCCCGCGGCGCCGGTCGCACGGCGACGGAGATCGCCCAGCAACCCGCGCTCTGGGCGGAGGTCGCCGACCTGGTCGTCCGCGACGGGCAGGCGGCGGCCTGGCTGGCGCCCCTGGTCGCCCGCCACGACCTGCGCCTGGTCCTGACGGGGGCCGGGACGTCCGCGTTCGTCGGGCAGGTGCTCGCCCCGGCGCTGACCCGCCTGCTCGGTCGACCCGTCGAGGCCGTCGCGACGACGGACCTGCTCGCCGACCCGGCCGGGACCCTGCGGCCCGACCGGGCGACGCTGCTGGTCTCCTTCGCCCGGTCCGGGGACAGCCCGGAGAGCGTGGCCGCCACGCAGGTCGCGGACGCAGCGCTGACCGAGGTCCACCACCTCGTCGTCACCTGCAACGCCGACGGCCGGCTGGCCCTGGCCCACGCCGGCCGGGCCGGCTCCCACGTCCTCACGCTGCCGCCGGCGACGAACGACCGCGGGTTCGCGATGACGTCGAGCTTCACCGCGATGCTGCTGGCGGCCCGGCTCCTCCTGGCGCCCGCCGCGACGGTGCCGGTGGACGACCTCGCCGCCGCCGCCGAGACGGCGCTGCGGTCCGCGACCGACCTGGCCGCGGTCGCCGCCCGGGGCCACGACCGCGTGGTCCTGCTCGGCAGCGGTCCCCTCGCCGGGCTGGCGCGGGAGGCGTCGCTGAAGCTCCTGGAACTCACCGCCGGTGCCGTCGTGGGTCTGCACGACACCCCGCTGGGGTTCCGGCACGGGCCGAAGTCGTTCCTGCGCAGCGGAACCCTCGCGGTCGTGTTCCGCTCCGGCGATCCCTACACCCGGCGCTACGACGACGACATCGTGACCGAACTCCGGGCGGCGCTGGGGGAGCGGGACGTGCTCGTCGTCGACCCGGTGCTGCCGGGCGGCGTGCCGGACGACCTGCGGGCCCTGCCCGCGGCGGTCACCGCCCAGCTGCTGGCGCTGCGGTTCGCCCTGGCCCGTCCCGGCACCCCGGACGACCCGTTCCCCGGCGGGGAGGTGAACCGGGTCGTGCAGGGCGTGACCGTCCACCCGTGGGCGCCGTGAACGTCTTCCTGGGCGTCGACGGCGGCGGCACCAAGACCGCCCTGTGCGTGCTGCGGGAGGACGGGGCCGTGCTGGCCGAGGTCGTCGCGCCGAGCTGCTACCACCTCGAGGGCGAGGGGACGACGGACCTGACCCGGGACGTGCTGTCCGCCGCCGTCGCCACCGCGTGCGACCTCGCCGGGACCGCGCCGGGGGCGGTGGCGTTCGCGTTCTTCGGTCTGCCGGCCTACGGCGAGGTGGCCGCGGACGTCCCCGTCCTGGACGTCGTCCCCGCCCAGGTCCTCGGCCACGACCGGTACGCGGTGGACAACGACGTCGTCGCCGGGTGGGCCGGGTCCCTCGGCGGAGCCGACGGCATCGGCGTGGTCAGCGGTACGGGTTCCATCGCCTACGGCCGCAACGGCTCGCACGCCGCGCGCGTCGGCGGCTGGGGTGAGGGCTTCGGTGACGAGGGGTCCGGGCACTGGCTCGGCGTCCGTGCGCTGCAGGAGTTCTCGAAGATGGCCGACGGCCGCACCCCGCCCGGGCCGCTGCTCGACGTCCTGCGCGAGCACCTGGGCCTGCGGACCGACCTCGACCTCGTCGACGTCGTGCTGAACCGCTGGCGCCGGTCCCGGCGGGAGGTCGCGGCGCTGTCGCGGCCTCTCGTCGCGGCCGCCCGCCGGGGGGACGCCACCGCTGTGGCGCTGCTGGAGGAGGCCGCCGCCGAGCTCGTCGAGCTCGTCGTGGCCGTCCGCGCCCGGGTCGGGTTCGCCGACGACGAGGTCGTCGCCGTGTCGCGGTCCGGCGGGGTCCTGGCCGTCCCGGAGGTGTCGGAGGGGTTCTCCCGCCGGCTGCGGGCGCTGGGGGGGTACGACGTGCGCAGCCCCCGGTTCGAACCGTCCCGGGGGGCTGCGCTGCTGGCGGCCCGGCTGGCCGGTCGTCCGCTGACCGGCGACGCACTGGCCCGGGTGGAGTCGACCCCGGCGACGGTGGTCGACGCCACGGGGAGCGACGCAGCGGGGGTCGTGGCAAACTGACCGGAGTTGAACAGCCGCACAAGTAGTTCAATCTGCAACTACCTGCTAGGCTGACCGGATGACGGAGCAGAACCCCCGCTGGCTGAACGCCGACGAACGCCGGGTCTGGTTGCGGCTGAGCGCGCTCATGGAACTGCTGCCCGCCGCTCTCGACGCGCAGTTGCAGCGGGACGCCGACCTCACCAAGACCGCCTACCTGACGCTGGCCATGTTGTCGGAGGAACCCACCCGCAGCCTGCGCATGAGCGAACTCGGTGCCCGCTCGAACGCGAGCCCCTCGCGCATCTCCCACGTCGTGTCCCGGCTCGAGAAGGACGGGTGGGTGCGCCGGGAGAAGAGCCCCAGCGACGGCCGCGGCCAGGTCGCCATCCTCACCGACGCCGGCTGGGACAAGGTCGTCGCCTCCGCGCCCGGCCACGTCGAACGCGTCCGCCAGCTCGTCCTGGACCCCCTCCAGGCCGAGGACCTCGCCCGCCTGGACGCCGTCATGGTCAAGCTCCTCGACGTCCTGGACCCGGACGCGAAGTTCGCCGCGACCGCGCTGGCCCGGCAGGTCTGACGCGAGCGGGCCCCGGGGGACGTCCCCCGGGGCCCGCTCGCGCTCAGGTGCCTCAGACGTGGTCGCGCCAGGAGTGCTCGGGTTCGTACCCGAGCAGCCGGCGGGCCTTGTCGATCGACAGCAGCGTCTCGTGCTCGGCGAGCTCCTTGCGCACCTCGACACCGGGGTACACCTCGGCCATCAGGTCGGCCGAGGAACGCGACATCACCGTGTCGGCGTTCGCGACGATGCACACCTCGACGCCGGGACCGGTGCGCTGCAGCGCCTTGCGCACGGCCTGGGCACCGTCGCGGGCGTCGATGTAGCCCCACAGGTTCCACTTGCGCAGCAGCGGGTCGGCGTCGAAGGAGGGGAACTTCGCGTAGTCCTCGACGTGCATGACGTTCGAGAACCGCAGGCCCGTCATCGTCAGCTCGGGCTCCCACCGGCAGAAGTGGTGGGCCATCTCCTCCTCGAGCGACTTCACGAGGGAGTACGTCGACTCCGGCCGCACCCGGTACTCCTCGTCCAGCGGGGCGTAGGGCGGGGGAGCGGAGTCGAAGGGCAGACCCAGGACGGTCTCGCTCGAGGCCCACACGACGTCGCGGATCCCGGCTGCGCGGGCGGCGTCGAAGACGTTCCACGTCGCGGCGGAGTTGTTGCGGAACGTCGCGCCGTTCGGCGCCAGGCCCGGGGCGGGGATCGCGGCCAGGTGCACGACGCCGGTGAAGGGACCACCGCGCTCCTCGATGCGGCCCGTGATCGCCTCGGTGACCTGACCGTGGTCGGTGAGGTCGATCCGGACGAACTGCGCGTCGTCGGCCGCGGTCAGGCCGGGCGGGCGGGTCTGGTCCAGGGCGAGCACGGAGAAGCCGTGGTCGAGCAGGTCGCGCAGCACGATGCGGCCGAGCTTGCCGGCCGCGCCCGTCAGCACGACACGGGGTTTCACGTCAGACAACAGCGTCCTCCAGGTGGGGTGGATCAGTACATGTCCGGGTCGACGACCGGGATCTCCCGCGTGCCGACCCCCAGCACCGCCCGTTCGTCGGGCTTGTTCGGCAGGACACCGACGACGTAGGAGTTCACGGCTTCCTCCAGACCCACGTCGTGCGAGGCCCGCTCGGACAGGTACCAGCGGTGCTCGAGCACCTCGTGGAACAGTTCAGCAGCTTCGACCTTGCCCCGCATCTCGCGCGGCACGGCGCGCTGGACGGGTTCGAAGACGTCGGCAACCCAGTCGTGGGCGACGATCTCCTCGTCCTCGCCCTGCCGGCCGTTCGCGGCGGTGTAGGAGTCGAGGTCGTTGAGCAGCCGTCGCGCCTGGTTCTCCTCGGCGTCCAGGCCGGTGAGGCGCAGCAGCCGCCGCGAGTGGTGGCCGGCGTCGACGACCTTGGGCTCGATCCGGACCGTCGTACCGTCGATGTCGGTGGTGATGGCCAGTTCCCCGACGTCGAAGCCGAGGTCGTTGAGGCGGCGGATGCGCGCCTCGACGCGCCAGCGGTCCCCGCGCTCGAACGACTCCGGCTCGGTGAGCTCGGCCCACAGCGCGTGGTACCGGGAGACGATGCGGTCGGCGATGGCGAGCACCTCGTCCATGTCGGCGTCCAGGGCCTCGGAGGCGACGACGTCCATCAGCTCACCGGCGATGTTCGTCCGGGCCAGGTCCACGTCGTACCCGCGCTGCCCGGTGGACAGCTCGTCGTACAGCTCACCCGTCTCGGCGTCCACGAGGTACGCGGCGAAGGCACCGGCGTCGCGGCGGAACAGGGCGTTGGACAGGGAGACGTCACCCCAGTAGAAACCGGTGAGGTGCAGCTTGACGAGGAGCACCGCGAGCGCGTCGACGGCGCGCTTGGCCGTGTCGGGCCGCAGCATCTGGCTGTAGAGGGCCCGGTAGGGCAGCGAGTACTGCAGGTGCCGGGTGATGAGCACGGCGTTGAGGGGTTCCCCGTCGCGACCGACCCGGCCGGTGATGACGGCGACCGGGGCCACCGAGGGCACCTCGAGCCGGTTCAGCAGCCGCAGCATCCGGTACTCGCGGTGGGCGATGGGGGCGTTGGTCTCCTTGACCGCCAGGACGCGGTTGCCGAGCTTGACGAACCGCACGATGTGCCGGGAGATGCCCCGGGGGAGCGCGGCGAGGTGGTGCTCGGGCCACTCCTCCAGCGGGACGTCCCAGGGCAGGTCCAGCAGTTCGGGGTACGGGCGGGCAGCGGTGATCTGCAGCGACGCCGCCGTCGAGGTGCTCACGCGACCATCCTCTCAGCCCGCCGGCCGCGAGCACGGAAGGCCGCCACCCCCGCGGGGAGTGGCGGCCCTCCGGTCAGGCGCTGGGCGCTCAGGCGCCGAGGCGCTCACCGCTGGTCACGTCGAACAGGTGGACGTGGCCCTGCTTGGGCGTGAAGTGGACCGTCGAGCCCTTCTCCGGGGGACGGCGACCGTCGACGCGCGCGATGACCTGGTGGGCCTCGCCACCGGCCTGCGCGAGCGAACCGTAGATGTAGGCGTCGGCGCCGAGCTCCTCGACGACGTCGACCTGGACCGGCAGGCCCGAGGTGGACAGCTCCAGGTCCTCGGGCCGGACCCCCAGGGTGACCTTGTCGCCCGTGCCGGACAGGACCGAGCGCTCCACCGGGTGCAGGGTGTCACCGAGCTTGAGGCCGCCGTCGGTCGCGTCGAGCGTCAGCAGGTTCATGGCCGGGGAGCCGATGAAGCCGGCGACGAAGACGTTGTTCGGGTGGTCGTACATGCGCCGCGGGGTGTCGACCTGCTGCAGCAGACCGTCCTTGAGGACCGCGACGCGGTCGCCCATCGTCATGGCCTCGACCTGGTCGTGCGTGACGTAGACCGTCGTGACGGCCAGGCGGCGCTGCAGCGAGGCGATCTGGGTGCGCGTCTGGACGCGGAGCTTGGCGTCGAGGTTCGACAGCGGCTCGTCCATGAGGAAGACCTGCGGCTGACGCACGATCGCGCGGCCCATGGCGACGCGCTGGCGCTGACCACCGGAGAGGGCCTTCGGCTTGCGGGTCAGGTACTGCTCGAGGTCGAGGATCTTGGCCGCCTCCTGCACGCGGCGCTTGATCTCGTCCTTGGGGGTGCCGGCGATCTTGAGCGCGAAGCCCATGTTGTCGGCGACCGTCATGTGCGGGTAGAGCGCGTAGTTCTGGAACACCATCGCGATGTCGCGGTCCTTCGGCGGGACCGTCGTGACGTCGCGGTCACCGATGAGGATGCGTCCGCCGTTGACGTCCTCGAGACCGGCGAGCATGCGCAGGGAGGTCGACTTGCCGCAGCCGGAGGGGCCGACGAGGACGAGGAACTCGCCGTCCTCGACGTGCAGGTCCAGGGCGTCGACGGCGGCCTTGTCGCCGCCGGGGTAGATGCGCGTCGCCTTGTCGAACGTGACCGTAGCCATCGTCGTTGTCCTTCCACCGGCAGGTACGTGCCGGACGATCCGTCGTGGAATGGGTGTCTTCAGTTGTCCGCCGCCACCGTGCGACGGTCGCCGGGCACGTCCGTGCACGACGCCGTGCATCGCTGCACCGCGGGTCCGCAGATCATGCACGACGGATCCCCTCCGGGCAAGGGTCCGGTGCGGCGGGTCGGGGACGGGAGCGCACCGCGCCGGCGTTGGGACCGTCAGGACGTCGCGCGGCTGCGGCGTCCGGGGGACGGTCGCCGCCCTGGTCGCCGGCCCCCTCGACCGTGGAGGACACTGAGGACCGTGGACCTGGAAGAGACCAAGCTGCCCGGCGTCGGGCTGCGGCACGACTTCACCACCGCGCGCGGCCGCCGCATCGGCGTGATCTCCACCCGTGGCGGCGAGCGCGAGCTGCTCGTCTACTCCCAGGACGATCCCGACGCCTGCCACGCCGTGATCGACCTCGACGGCGACGAGGCCGAGGTGCTGGCGGAGCTGCTCGGGCAGCCGCGCGTCATCGAGCGCCTGGCCCGCCTGCGCGAGCAGATCGAGGGTCTGGCCACCGAGGGCATCTACCTCGAGGACACCTCGCCCTACGTCGGCAAGACCCTGGGGGACGCGGCGATCCGCAGCCGCACGGGTGCCTCCGTCGTCGCGCTCGTGCGCGCCGGGGAGGTCGTCCCCTCGCCCGCGCCGTCCCAGGAGTTCGCCACCGGTGACAAGATCGTCGTCGTCGGGACCCAGGAAGGGGTCCGCGCGACGGCGGAACTGCTGCAGAACGGCTGAGGCCGCGGGCGCGCGAGGCCCGGGGCGGAGGGAGGACGGTTGGAACAGGTCCACACCGCCGCTCTGCTCATCGAGCTCGGTGCGGTCATCTTCGGCCTCGGCCTCGTCGGTCGCCTCGCCGGCCGGTTGGGCATCTCCCCGGTCCCGCTGTACCTGCTCGCCGGCCTGGCCTTCGGCGCGGGCGGCGTCGTCCCGCTGAACGCCCCCGAGGAGTTCCTCGAGGCGGCCTCCCAGGTCGGCGTCGTCATGCTGCTGCTCCTGCTGGGCCTGGAGTACTCCGCGGGCGACCTGCTGGGCAACCTGCGGCGCCAGGCGCCCGTGGGGGTCCTGGACCTGCTGCTCAACGGGTTGCCCGGCGCCGCCTTCGGGCTGCTGCTCGGCTTCGGCCCCGTGGGCGCGCTGGCGATGTTCGGCATCACCGCGGTGAGCTCGTCCGGCATCGTGGCCAAGGTCCTGAGCGACCTGGGGCGCCTGGGGAACCGGGAGACGCCCTCCGTCCTGGGCATCCTGGTCCTGGAGGACCTGGGGATGGCCGTCTACCTCCCGGTCCTGACCGCGGTCCTGGCCGCGTCGGGGGTGTGGGAGGCGACCGGGTCGGTGCTCATCGCCCTCGCGTGCCTCGCCGTCGCGCTCGTCGTCGCGCTGCGCTGGGGGGCAGTCGTCTCCCGGTTCGTCTCCGGCGGCTCCGGGGAGGTGACGCTGCTGCGCGTCCTGGGCCTGGCCCTCCTCGTGGCCGGGGTCGCCGAGCAGCTGCACGTGTCGGCGGCCGTGGGGGCGTTCCTGCTGGGCATCAGCCTGTCGAACGACCTCCCCCCGGAGGCGCACCACCGGCTCGAGCCGCTGCGCGACCTGTTCGCCGCCGTCTTCTTCGTCTCCTTCGGCCTGGCCACCAACCCCAGCACCCTGCCCCCGGTGCTCGTGCCGGCCCTGGGTCTGGTCGTCGTCGGCGTGGCCACGAAGCTCGTCACGGGGTGGGTCGCCGCCCGCCGCGCCGGCATCGCGGTGCCCGGCCGGGTCCGCGCCGGGGCCGCGCTCATCCCCCGCGGGGAGTTCTCCATCGTCATCGCCGGGCTCGCCACCGCCGCCGGGGTCGACGCCCGGCTCGCGGCGCTCGCCGCGGCGTACGTGCTCGTCATGGCGGTGCTGGGGCCCGTCCTGGCCCGCTTCGCCGACCCGTGGGCCCGCGCCTGGGTGCGGCGGCGGCGGGAGAGGGCCGCGACCACGGCGCGCTGACCGGCGTCCCGGGCGGGGGACCCCCTCCGGTGCGCCGAGGACGCTCCCGACCAGGGCGGGGGCGGGGGAGGTCGCGTGCGCACGAGGGCCGGGGCGGGCGCGGCAGAATGACCGGGACCGGTCGCCGCCGCACCGGGTCGTCACGAGGGCCCGGGGCCCGGCCGCGCGCCGGGGGGAGCTGGAGGTGGGTGTGGCCGCGCCGCTGACGGAGGCCGCCATCGAGCGCGTCCGCGAGCTCATCGTCCGCGGCGACCTGGGCCCCGGGCAGCGCCTGCCCGCGGAGTCCGCCCTGTCCGAGCAGCTCGGCGTCTCCCGGTCCGGTCTGCGCGAGGCCGTCCGCGCCCTGGTCACGGCCGGTGTGCTGGAGGTGCGCCGCGGGGACGGCACCTACGTCACGAGCCTGACCCCGGACCGGCTGTTCACCGGCCTCGCCGACGCCGTCGACCTCATGGCCGACGAGCACCTGCTCGCGGTCGTGGAGTGCCGACGGCTCCTGGAGCCCCAGGCGACGGCGCTCGCGGCCGCGCGCGCCGACCGGTCCGGCCTGGAGGCCGTCGCCCACCACCTGCGCCGCATGGAGGGGGCCGAGGACGAGGAGGAGCTGCTCGTCCACGACGAGCGCTTCCACGCCGCGGTCGCCGCCGCCAGCGGCAACGGGGCGCTGGCCGCGATCCTGCGCGGCGTCTCCGGGGCGACGGTCCGCGCGCGCGTCTGGCGCGCGCTCACGGTCGCCGATTCCCGGCAGCGCACGATCGCCGAGCACACCGCCATCTACGAGGCCGTGCGGGACGGTGACCGCGAGCGCGCCCACGCCGCCGCCCTGCTGCACGTGGCGAACGTCGAGGCGTGGTTGCGCACGACGTTGCCGCGCTGACCGCGCAACGGCGGGTGCTCAGCGAGGGGTGCTCAGGTCGAGCGGAGGTCGGCGAGGCGGTGCAGGAGGGCGGCGACGTCCGGGGGGCCCTCGACCCGGAACGCGGCGGCGGTCCGGTCCTGCCCGACCTTCACCGTCACGTCCCCGGACGCCGGGTCCAGGACGGCGAACGCGTCCTCGTCCGTCACGTCGTCCCCGGCGAACAGGACGGCCTCGACCGCGGGCCCGTCCGCGGACAGCCGGTCGCGCAGGCGCGTCAGCCCCGCACCCTTGCCGAGCTCGACCGCGCCGAGCTCGACGACCTCCTTGCCCCGCAGCACGTGCACGCCCTCCCACGTCGCGGGCCCGTCGAGCACGGCCCGCGTCAGGCGCTCGGCGTCGGGGCGGGAGGCGCGGCGGGTGTGCAGCACGACCGACATGGGTTTGCGCTCCACGTGCGCGCCGCCCACGTCCGCCGTCAACCGGTCCAGCTCGTCCCCGAGCCGCTCGAGCAGGGCGGACTCGGCGTCGTCGAGGCTCTGACCCCCCGCGGCGCCCTCCAGCGAGCTCTGCGTCCCGTGCCCGCCGACGAGGACGACAGCGTCCGGGGGAGCCGCGCACGCGCGCAGGTCGTCGAGGTGCCGGCCCGAGACCAGGGCCACGTCCGTCGAGGGGACGAGCCGGTCGAGGGCCTGCGCCGCCTCCGGCAGCGGCCGGGCGGCCGAGGGGTCGTCGACGAGGGGGGACAGGACCCCGTCGAAGTCGAGCGCCACGAGCACGCGACCGCGGGCGGCGAAGGACGCCAGCGCCGCGTCGAGGTCCGTGCTCACGCCCCGTCCTCCTGCCCCGCGTCGGCGGCGCGCGCCACCGAGGCCGAGGCCGGTGTCCGGTGGTGCTCGGCCAGGGCCTGGAGGAAGGAGGCGGCCCAGCGCTGCACGTCGTGGTCGCCGACGCGCCGGCGCAGCGCGCGCATCCGGCGTCCCGCCTCGCGCGGCGACATCCGCAACGCCCGCACGACCGTGTCCTTCAGGCCGTCGATGTCGTGCGGGTTCACCATGAGCGCCTGGCCGAGCTCGTCGGCCGCACCCGTGAACTCCGAGAGCACGAGGACACCGCGCTCGTCGTGCCGGGAGGCCACGTACTCCTTGGCGACGAGGTTCATGCCGTCGCGCAGGGCGGTCACGAGCATGACGTCGGCGGCGAGGAACAGCGCCGCCATCTCCTCCTTGCCGTAGGAGTGGTGCAGGTAGTGCACGGCCGTGTTCCCGATGGTCCCGTGCGTGCCGTTGATGCGGCCCACCGTGACCTCGACGTCCTGGCGCAGCTGGATGTACTGCTCGACGCGTTCGCGCGACGGCGTGGCGACCTGGATGAGGGCGGCCTCCTCGACGCTGACCTTGCCGTCGTCGAGCAGCTCCTCGAACGCCTTGAGGCGGTGCAGGATCCCCTTGGTGTAGTCGAGGCGGTCCACACCCAGCAGCACGTGCTCGGGGTTGCCGAGGTCGCGGCGGATCTCCGCCGCCCGGGCCTTGATGTCCTCGCGCTGGGCCAGCTCGTCCAGGGCACCGAAGTCGATGGAGATCGGGAACGACGCCGCCCGCACCTCCCGCCCGTCCTCGGCGTCGAGCCGGATCCGGCTCGAGCGGGCCGGCAGGTTCGAGGCCCGGCGGCACGCGCGCGCGAAGTTGCTCGCGTCCGCCGCGCGCTGGAAGCCCACGAGGTCGGCACCCAGCAGCCCGTCGATGATCGCCTTGCGCCACGGCAGCTGCGCGAAGATCTCGAACGGCGGGAACGGGATGTGGTTGAAGAACCCGATCGACAGGTCCGGCCGGCGTCGCCGCAGCATCCGCGGCACGAGCTGGAGCTGGTAGTCCTGCACCCAGACCGTCGCGCCCTCCGCGGCCTGCTCGGCGGCGGCCGCGGCGAACCGCTCGTTGACGCGGACGTAGGCCTCCCACCAGCTGCGGTGGTACCCGGGCGCCACGATGACGTCGTGGTACAGCGGCCACAGCGTCCCGTTCGAGAACCCTTCGTAGTAGTCCTCGACCTCCTCGGCCGACAACCCGATGGGCACGCAGCGCACGCCCTCGGCGTCGAACGGTTCCGGCGGGTCGCCGGCCGCACCGGCCCAGCCGACCCACGCGCCGTCCTCGCGCTGCATCACCGGTTCCAGGGCCGTCACCAGGCCCCCGGGGCTGCGCCGCCAGCTCGTCGAGCCGTCGGGTTCCTCCACCCGGTCCACGGGGAGCCGGTTGGCCACCACCACCAGGTCGTAGTCGCCGGCCATCGTGGTGTCCTCCTCGGTCGATCGCTGCGCGACCTCGCTCCGATCGCAGCCCGACCCTACTCACAGCCCGCCGACCCCACCCGCCGTGATCGTCGACCCCACCGGGCCGTGCCCCCGGCGACGGTCCGGGGGGCCTGCCCGGACGGCGTGGACCCCGGGCGGTGTGAAGAGGCCGTGCACGACCGGGTGAGCGGGCGCGGCTGTCGTACCGTGGGGTCGTGGTCACCCCCTACCCGCACCCCTCGGGCGACGCGCGCACCCGTGCCGTGCCCGCGGGCGGCCACCCCGGTCCGCACGGCGGTGCACCGCAGGGCCCGGGCGGGGTCGAGGACCCGCGCCTGCAGCGCACCCCCGACCAGGGCTGGTCGCCGCACACCTACGCGCCCTCGCCCGGTGACACGCTCGGCCGCTACCGGCTGGACCGCGAGATCGGCCAGGGCGGCATGGGCATCGTCTACCTCGGCCTGGACGACGAGCAGCGCGCCGCGGCGCTCAAGGTGCTCAAACCGCACATCGCCGCCGACCCGCAGGCTCGCCAGCGCCTGGCCCGCGAGGTCGCCACGCTCGAACGCGTCCGCTCCCCGCGCGTCGCGGAGGTCATCGCCGCCGACGTCGACGGGCCGTGGCCGCACCTGGTGACCCGCTACGTGCCCGGCCCGTCGCTGGAACACGTCGTGCAGACCCGCGGACCGCTGCGCGGCGGCCGGTTGCGCGACCTCGGGCACGGTCTGGCCGAGGCGTTGCACGCCATCCACGCCGCCGGGGTCGTCCACCGCGACCTCAAGCCCAGCAACGTCCTGCTGCTCGACGGGCTGCCCGTGGTCATCGACTTCGGCATCGCGCACGTCGCCGACGACGTCCGGCTCACCTCCACCGGGCTCGTCATGGGCACCCCCGGCTACCTCTCGCCCGAGGTCGTCGCCGGGGGTCTCGTCTCCCCGGCCACCGACTGGTGGGGCTGGGCCGCGACCGTCGCGTTCGCCGCCAGCGGTCGCCCCCCGTTCGGCACCGGTCCCATGGAGGTCGTCCTCGACCGCGTCCGGCGGGCCGACGTCGACCTGTCCGGCGTGCCCGCCGACCTGCGCGGCCCCCTCCTCGCGGCGCTCGCCGTCAACCCGGCCCACCGCCCCGCCCCCGACGCCCTGCTGCGCGCGCTCGACGGGGCGACGACCGGTCCCCAGGCCCACCTCGGTCCCGCGGACCGCACGACCGCCGTGCCGGCCGACGTGCCGGCGGGTCGGGGACGGGATCAGGGACCGCGGTCCCGGTTCGAGTCCCTCATCGCCGACGAGGGGCGGGCCGCCGGCCCCGCGACGGGGTCCGCGGCCGAGGCCACCAGCGTCCTGCCGCCCGTGCGGCCGGCCGCTCCGACCGCCCGGGTCCCGCAGTCCGGGCCGGTGGACCGGCGCCCGCCCGTCCAGCAGGCCCCGCCCGGGTGGATCCCGCAGGCGCCCGGGCCGGGCCAGGGCCCGCAGCAGGCCCCCGCCCGGTACGACGCGACGCAGGCGCACCCCCTGGCCGGTCAGCCCGCCGCCCAGGCGCCCCGCCTCGGGACGAACGGCGAACCGGCGCGGCCGCAGCGGTCCTGGACGATCCTCGCCGGCCTGCTGGCCCTCGTGGGTGTCTTCGCCGTGGCGCCGGCCGCGGGTGTCGCGCTGGCCCTCGTGGGCGGGACCGCCGCCCGCACCGTCGACCGCGCCGCCGCCGGGCTGTTCCGCCGCCGCTGGGAGGCCGGGCCCCGGCCGACGGACGCGTTCGCCGTGGGTGCGGCCACCCCGTGGCACGCCCTGCGCGCCGCGGTGTCGACGGTCTTCGCCTCGATCATCCCGCTGCTCGTCGGGGTGAGCGTCGTGTTCATCCTCGGCACCTTCACCCGGGGCGCCCTCGGCGGTTACGAGAGCGCGTGGACGCTGGCCGCCGCCGGCCTGACGGGCACGCTCGTCGCCTGGCACGGACCGGGGGGCCGGTCGCTGCAGCGCGGCACCCGCACCGCGATCCGGGGCGCGCTGCGGGGTGAGCGCGAGACGGGTGTCGCCGTCGGCGTGCTGCTGCTCGTCGCCTTCGCGGCCCTGCTCGTGGTGCTGGGCGGGGGCCAGCCCGACTGGCGGCCCCTGACGTCCTCGCCGCTGCAGTGGCTGAGCTGAGCCCCCTCACCTTTCCTCCCGTCCGGCAGGGTGCGCTCAGCGCCAGACGGCGCCGGTCCCGTCCATGGCCGACCAGAACGGGTTCGAGGCGTTGATCTGCCCGCGCCGCACCGGCTCGCCGGTGAACGCGGACGCGTAGACGGCGGCGACGAGCTCGAGGGTGTCCCGGGCCGTGGCGAGCGCGACGGGGGGAGCGTCCCCGGCGTCGAGCGCGTCGAGGACGGCCCGGAACTGGGCCTCGTGGCTGGAGGGCACGCCCCGGGGCTCGCGCGCCCAGGCCGTCTCGACCTCCCCCTCGTGACCGGGGGCGGCGGTGACGCGGAAGTCGTCGTCGCCGTAGCCGTAGAGGTGGGTCAGTTCCACCGTCGCCAGCTCCAGGTCGAACCGCATGACCGTCGTCTCGCGCACCGAGACCGCCGAGTTCACGACGCTCGCCAGGCTGCCGTCGCCGAACCGCACCGTCGCCACGGAGACCTCCTCGGTCTGCGTGGGCCGCGACCCGCGGGCGGCCATGGCGCTGACCTCCTCCCACGGCCCGAGGACGGCGAGCAGCACGTCCAGCTGGTGGATGCCGTGGCCCATCGTGGTGCCGCCGCCCTCGACGGCGAAGCTCCCGCGCCAGGGCACCTGGAAGTAGGCGTCCGAGCGGTACCACTGGGTCAGGCAGGTCGTGACGAGGGGGCGGCCGAGCGAGCCGTCCTCGACGATCGAGCGCAGCCGCTGCACGCCGGAACCGAACCGGTGCTGGGAGACGACGGCCACCGAACCGCTCGAGGCGCGCTCCGCGGCGAGCAGGCGGTCGGTCTCCGCCAGCGAGAGGGCCACGGGCTTCTCCAGCACGACGCTGGCCCCGGCGGCGAGCGCCTCCCGGGACAGCTCGACGTGCGAGGACGGTGGCGTGCAGACGTGCACGAGGTCCACCTCGTCCCCGGCCAAGACCTCGGTCAGGGTCGCGGCCGTGCGCGGGACGGACCACTCGGCGGCGAACGCGGCGGCCCGGTCGGCGTCGAGGTCGACCGCGGCCACGACCTCGACCCGCTCACCCAGCGCGCGCAGCGCCCGGACGTGGGAGTGGGCGATGGCGCCGGTGCCGACGACGACGGCGCGGCGGGCGGCGGAGTGCGGGGCGGTGGGCACCATGGGTTCCTCGGGGCTGCTCGGGACGGTTCCGCGCGACGGTTCCCGGAGCGGGCGGGCGGTCGCCGACCCGCGGACAGCGCTTTCCCGAGGACCCTAGCAAGCGCGGTCGCCCCCCGGACCCCCGCCTCAGGACAGGGCGGGGGTGCTCGCCCGCAGCAGGACCTCACCCGCGACGTGCTCCAGGCGCGCCGGACCCCCGTCGGCGGAGTCGACCAGGTCGAACAACCGGCGACCGATGTCGGTCAGCGGCAGGCGGACCGTCGTCAGCGCGGGCGCGACGTCGCGCAGCGTCGGGATGTCGTCGAACCCCGCCACGGCGAGGTCGCGCGGGACGTCCAGCCCCGCGTCCCGCGCGGCGGCGATGGCCCCCACGGCCATGACGTCGTTCACCGCCAGCAGCACCGGGGCCGGTGCGGTCCGGCGCCGTCGCGGCCGGTCGGCGAGCAGGGCCGCCACCGCGTCGTAGGCGCCGTCGCGGGTGAAGGGACCCGCGACCCGCTGGGCGGGTTCGAGCCCGCGGGCGGCCAGCCCGGCGAGGAAACCCGCCGTCCGGTCCCGCGCGGTCACGAGGTTCTCAGGTCCCTGGAGCACCCAGGACTCCCGGTACCCCAGGTCCACGACGGCCTCGGTCAGCCGCCGGGCCCCGCCCTCGTTGTCGACGAGGACGCTGTCGACCCCCAGGACGTCCTGGGTGGCCGCCGCCACCTGCCCCCCGCCCGCTCGGAACGCCTCGAGCTCGGCGCGCAGGGCCTCGGTGCGTTCGGCGTCCACCCAGCGCGACCCGGCGAGGACGACCGCCCGCACCCGCTGCCGGCGCAGCGCCGCCACGTGGGCGACCTCGCGGTCGGCGTCGCCCCGGGTGACGGACAGCGTGACGATGGCCCCGGCCGTCTCCGCCGCGTCCATGACGCCCGCGGCCAGGGAGGAGAAGTACGGGTCGGCGATGTCGTGGACGACGAGGCCGACCACGTCGGACCGGCCGCGGGCCATGGCCTGCGCCTGCGCGTTGGCGCTGTAGTCGAGCCGGGCGGCGGCGTCGTGGACCCGTTCGCGCAGCGCCTGGCCCACGACGCGGGTGCTGCCGTTGAGGACGCGCGAGGCGGTGGCCAGGGAGACCCCCGCCTCGCGGGCGACGTCGTCGAGGGTCACGGGCCCGTCGGGGCGGGACCGCCGGGCACGTCGTCGAGGTTCAGCGCTGGCCACGGGGGACATCGTGCCCTGTCGTCCGCGGCACCGCGGGCAGCCTCGGCAGCGCGGTCGGGGGGCTCAGAGCACGTCCGCGTACTCCTGCGCGTGCCGGCGCACGTGCAGCCGGACGAAGGAGCAGGCAGGCACCACCCGCCACCCCCGCGCCCGCGCGTCCCGCAGGGCGGCGTCGACGACCGTGGTCGCCAGGCCCTGGTTCTCGTGGGCCGGGTCGACCTCGGTGTGGACCATCGCGATCCCGTCGCCGTGCGGGACGTAGTCGGCCAGGGCGACCACCCGCCCCTCGAGCCGGCCCTCCCAGCGGTGGGCGGTCTCGTCGTGGGTGACGACCAGGTCCTCGGCGGGGGTTCCCATGGCGGCTGCAACGCCCGCCGCCGCCCCGCCCTTCCCGCCCGTGGGGGGAGGCGGGGAGGGCCGGGGCGCGCGCGCCTGCGTCGCCACGGACGAGGGGATCCCCTCGCCGGACGTGGCGTCCTCGACGACCCGGCGCTGCACCGGGGGAAGGCGGGTCCCCGGTCGAACCGGCTGCGGTCCGCGATCCCGGGCGGCGGTGCTCGCGGTGACGTGAGCCGTCCGGCGCTCAGGCGCTCTTCGGCAGGCCCGGCGGGTTCACCTGCGACTGCGGCACGGCCTCGTCCGCGAGGTTCCACCGCTCCAGCGTCCCCGCGTACTGCCCGCCGGCGATGAGGTGGTCCAGCGCGGCGGCGAGGGCCTGGACGAGGCCGTCGTCCTTCTTCGTCATCGCGGCGATGTCGGCCTGGACCGTGCCGCCGCCGGGGACCGTGCCGACGATCCTCGTGTCACCGGCGACGAGGGCGTGGTAGGCGGCGGTGGGGTTCGGGCCGAAGTTCGCCTGGATGCGCCCGGACTTCAGCGCCAGGTAGGTGTCCGAGGCCTGCTGGTAGTACTGGATGGTGGCGGGTTCGCGGCCGGCGGCCTCGTTCTGCTGGTTCCACTCCAGCAGCACCTTCTCCTGGTTCGTGCCCGAGCCGACCGACACCGTCAGGCCCGCGACGTCCGCGGGGCCGGCGATCGTCGTGATCCCGGAGTCCCTCGCGACCTCCCACGCCAGCGTGTCCACGCGGTAGGAGGCGAAGTCGTACTCCTCCTTGCGCTCCTCGGTGACGGTGATGTTGGAGAACCCCACGTCGAACTGGCCGGAGTCGACCGAGAGGAAGAGGTTCTCCCAACTGGTCGCCCGCACGTCGGGCTCGAGCCCCAGGACGCCGGCGACCAGCAGGGCGATGTCGGGTTCGATCCCGATGACGGTCCTGTCGTCGTCGGCCGCGAAGCTCAGCGGCGGGGCCCCGTTGCCGGTGGTGCCGATGACGAGGGTCCTGCGGTCGCGGATCGCCCGGGGCACCGTGGCCGCGATCTCCGGGACCGCCTCGGCGGTCAGCCGGCCCCTCTGGGCGGGGCTGGTGTCGACGCCTCCGGCGGCACCCGATCCCGAGGGTGCGGCGGCGGGGTCGGCGGTGCCCGTGGCGCACGCGGACACGGCCCACGGGGTGGCGGCCAGCGACAGGAGCCAGGTACGACGGCTGAGCACGGTGTTCTCCTCGGGTCTGGCCGCCCGGTGGGCAGGCCGGCAGGGCGGTCCGGCGGGCGCCGGACCGGTGGGACGCTGCGGTGGGTCAGAGCACCTTGGCCAGGAAGGCCCGGGTGCGGTCGTGCCGCGGTCGGTCGAAGACCTCGGAGGGGGTGCCTTCCTCCAGGACGACCCCGTCGTGCAGGAACAGCACCCGGTCGGCCACCTCGCGGGCGAACCCGATCTCGTGCGTGACGACGACCATCGTCGTCCCGGTAGCGGCCAGGTCGCGGATGACGTCGAGCACTTCTCCGACGAGTTCGGGGTCCAGGGCGGACGTGGGTTCGTCGAAGAGGACCAGCGACGGGCGCAGGGCGAGAGCCCGGGCGATGGCCACGCGCTGCTGCTGACCACCGGACAGCCGGCGGGGGTACTCACCGGCCTTGTCGTGCAGACCGACCCGTGCCAGCAGAGCCCGCGCCTCGACCTCCACCTCGGCCCGCCGGCGCTTCTGCGCCGACACCGGGGCTTCGACGACGTTCTCCAGGACGGTCAGGTGCGGGAACAGGTTGAAGTGCTGGAACACGAACCCGATGCGGGACCGCTGGCGCAGGACCTCCCGCTCGTGCAGTTCGCGCAGGTGCCTGCCCGTCCGGCGGTAGCCGATGAGGTCACCGTTCACCTCGACGAGGCCGGCGTCGACCTTCTCGAGGTGGTTGATGGTCCGCAGGAGCGTCGACTTCCCCGACCCGGACGTGCCGAGCACCACGGTGACCGTGCCGGCGGCGACGGACAGGTCGATCCCGCGCAGGACCTCCAGCGCGCCGAACCTCTTGTGGACGCCTTCGAGGTGCACGACGGGCGGGGTCGTGGCGGCAGGGTCCAGGACGGGGCTCATCGGGTGGCTCCCCGGCGGCGAGCGCGGGCCGCACGCGCGGACCGCAGGAGCTGCAGGAACGGCGGTGGGGTGTCGGCGCGGGAACTGCCCCAGCCGTAGTGGCGCTCGACGAGCCACTGCAGCACCGACAGGACGGTGGTGAGGACCACGTACCAGACGGCGGCGACCAGCAGCAGCGGTATCACCCTCCCGGTGCGGTTGTAGACGACCTGGACCTGGTAGAAGAGTTCGGGCAGCGCCATGACGTAGACGACCGAGGTCCCCTTGAGCAGTCCGATGACCTCGTTCCCCGTGGTCGGCACGATGATGCGCAGGGCCTGCGGCAACTGGATCCGCCAGAACTGCCGGACCTGGGGGATGCCCAGGGCCGCGGCCGCCTCCCGCTGCCCCGGGTCGACGGCGAGGAAACCCGACCGGACGATCTCGGCGAAGTACGCCGCCTGGTGCAGACCGAGCCCGAGGAACGCCGCTGTCAGGGGCCCGACAAGGTTCTGGGTCGGGAACGTCCAGAACTGCGGGCCGAACGGGATGCCGAACCCGACGACCTCGTACAGGATCGCGAGGTTGTACCAGAACAGCAGCTGCAGGATGAGCGGGACCGAGCGGAAGACGCTGGTGTAGGTGAAGCTGACGCCCTTGAGCAGCGGGTTGCGCGACATCCGCATCAGAGCCAGCACGGTGCCGAGGGCCAGGCCGATGGCGGTCCCGACGAGGGTCAGCCGGACCGTGAGCCACATCGCCTCCAGGATCGTGGCCGAGAACAGGAACTGCGCCACGGTCGGCCACTCCCAGGCGGGGTTGGTGACGAGGGCGTTGACGGCCATCGCGGCCAGCACCGCGACGACGGCCGTGGCCACCCAGCGCCACGGGTGGCGGGCCGGCAGCACCGTGAGCGGCAGGGCCGGGGCGGACCGCGGGTCTGCCGCCGCGGGCGGGACGGCACGTGCGGTGTCGCTCATCGGCGGTTTCCCTGCGGGTCGGACAGCTCGTCGTGCAGCACGTCGGGCAGTGGTTCGTGGACGGGGATGTGTGCGCTGGTGGTCCGCGGCAGGTCGGCGGCGCGGGGGTTCCTCCACCGCAGCGGGACGAGCGTTCGGGGGCCGGCACCGACGGTGCCGACACGGGTGGGACGGGACACGGGGGCTCCCCGGGGAGGTGCCGCAGGGCACGAGGTGGCGTCCGCGGGCGCAGCCGCGACGGACGGGGGCTCAGCGCCCCGAACACACCGCCGAGCTCAGGTGGCCGAGGTCCACGTGCCGGCGGCGGACGAGCGGGGGCCGGGCGGCGGTGCGTGCGGTCACGGTGACTCCCATCGGTCCTGGCGGAAGCACCCGCACCTGATCGCTCAGGGGGTTGCTGCGGCGTCGACGAGCCAGGTCTCTCGGCCGCTCTGGATGGACGGTGCGAAACTACCCCACGCACGCCCCGGACGGCAAACCTCCGCCCGGAGACCCGAACGGAGGAACCCCGTGACCAGCGAGACCAGTGAGACCCGCACCGACCGTCAGGCCACCACCCGCGCGAGCTGGTCGCTCCAGGCCGGCGGTGAACCCCGGGTCCACGTGCTGCACGAGAACCCCGACTGGTTCGCACCGTTCGAGGCGGCGTTCCGGGCCGAGGGCGTCCCGTTCCAGGAGGTGCTGCTCACGGACGGGTCGATCGACCTCGACGCCGAACCAGCGGCCGGGGTGTACTGGTCGCGCCTGAGCGCGTCGTCGCACACGCGCGGGCACGTGCACGCGAAGGAGTTCACGCGGTCCGTCGTGGCGTGGCTCGAGGGCTGGGGCCGTCGCGTGGTGGGCGGATCGCACGTCGTCGAGCTCGAGGTGAGCAAGGTGCGTCAGCACGCCTTGCTGCGGCGCAACGGGATCGACGTCCCGCACACGATCGCGGTGTTCGGGGTCGACGACCTGGTGCCCCGTGCGCGGGAACTACCCGTCCCGTTCATCACCAAGCACAACCAGGGCGGCAAGGGGCTGGGGGTGCGGCGGTTCGACTCCCACGAGGACTTCGAGGCGCACGTGGCCTCGCCGGAGTTCGAGGAACCCGTCGACGGCGTCACGCTGCTGCAGGAGTTCCTGCGGACCACCGAGCCGTTCGTCACGCGTGCCGAGTTCGTCGGCGGCCGGTTCGTCTACGCGGTCCGCGTCGACACCTCGGCCGGCAGCTTCGAGCTGTGCCCGGCCGACGCCTGCGAGGTCCCGGCTGCGGGTGCAGCGGCCGAACCGTTCGCCCTGCGGCCCGAGGTGACCGCCGACACCCCGGTGGTCCGCCGGTGCGCGGCGATGCTGCGCGCGGCGGGGCTGGAGATCGCCGGGGTCGAGTTCGCCGAGACGGCCGACGGCCGCACCGTGGTCTACGACGTCAACACCAACACGAACTACAACCCCGCCGTTGAGGCCGTCGCCCCCGAGTCCGCCCCCCGGGCGATCGCCCGTCACCTCGGCGAGCTGCTGCGCGCCGAGCAGGTCCGTCGTCCGGCCACCGGGGTCACCGCCGGGTGAGCGGAGCCCGCAGGCCGAGGTGCTCGCGCAACGTCGTCCCGGCGTACTCCCTCGGGTAGGCGCCGCGGTCCTGCAGCGCGGGCACGAGCTGGTCGACGATGTCGTCCAGGCCGCTGGGCACCAGGTAGGGGGTGATGTTGAAGCCGTCGCTGGCGCCCGAGCGCACCCAGTGCGCGAGTTCGTCGGCCAGCTGGGAGGCCGTGCCGGCGAAGCCCCGTTCGGAGGAGTGGTGGAGCACCAGTTCGCGCAGCGAGAACCCGCCCTCCTCCGCCACGGCCCGCCACCGCTGCGCCAGGACCCGGGCGTCCGCCCCGGCCCGGTGCGCGCCGCGGGTGCCGTCGATGTCGGTGATGACGGGGTCGTGCGCGGGCAGCGGGCCGTCCGGGTCGAGGTGCGAGAGGTCCTCGCCCCAGACCTGGCCCACGAGGGACAGGGCGGTGGCCGGGGTGACCTGCTGCTCCAGGACCCAGCGCGCCTTCTCCTCCACCTCCGCCTCGGTGTCGGCCACGACGATCTGGGTGCCGGGCAGCACGAGGACGTCGCCCTCGGGGCGCCCGGCCGCGACGGTCCGCCGGCGGATGTCGTCGGCGAACTCGAGGGCGTCCGCGTGGTCCGTGCCGTGCCGGGAGAAGACGACGTCCGCCGTCCGCGTCGCGAAGTCGCGTCCGGCCGGTGAGTCGCCCGCTTGGAAGAGGACCGGGTGCTGCTGCGGGCTCCGCGGGACGGTCGGGGTGAACTCCACGTCGAAGAACGCGTCCTGCACGTCGACCGGGGTGAACCGCCGGCCGTCCCAGCTGTCCCAGACCCGTTGCGCGGTGCGGACGAAGCGCGCGGCGCGCTCGTAGCGGTCGGCGTGGTCGAGGTACCCGCCGCGGCGGAAGTTCTCACCGGTCCAGGCGTTGTCGGTCGTCACCACGTTCCACGCGGCCCGTCCACCGGAGAGGACGTCGAGCGAGGCGAGCCTCCGGGCCAGGTCCGCGGGGTCGTTGTACGTCGTGTTCTGCGTCGCCACCAGGCCGATGTGCGTCGTCAGACCGGCGAGGGTCGCGAGCTCGGTGAGGGCGTCGGGTCGGCCGACGACGTCGAGGTCGTGGATCTTCCCCCGTTGCTCGCGCAGCCGCAGGCCCTCCCCGAGGAAGAACGCGTCGAAGAGCCCGCGTTCGGCGGTGCGGACCAGCTGGACGAACGTGGAGTGCGCGATCTGCGAGCCGCTGCGGGGGTCGGACCAGATCGTGCTGTGGTTCACGCCCTGGAAGAACACGCCGAAGTGGACGACGGCGTCGGGGAAGCGCAGGTCGTCGCGGGACGGGGTGGTCATCGGGGGTCTCCTCCGGTGCGCACGAGTGCGGGGCCGGTGGCGTACCGGTTGGCGGGGCGTTCGAGCCCGAGGGTGGTGCGCAACGTGGCGCCCGGCAGCGGGGGTTGCAGGACGCGGGCGGCGCGCAGCGCCGGGAACGTGGTGCGCAGGAGCGTGCTGAGGTCCTCGTCGAGGACGGCCGCGTGCAGCCGGACCCCGTCGACCACCCCGGCCAGGTCGGCGAGCCACGCGGCCAGCGCCTGGCCGGAACCCGCCCAGCGGATCCGGCCCCGGTCCGGGGCCGGTGCCCTCGCTTCCAGCGCCGCGAGGCGGTCGACCGCGGGGTGCGCGTCGGTGTCGAGGACGACCTCGACGTCGAGGACGACGAGCGGGCCACCGGGGGACCGTCGCGCGCCCGCGTCCCCGCTGAGCACGACGTCCGCGGTGCTGCGGTCGGCCCGGTGCCTCAGGTCGTCCTCCTGGACCACGACGACGGCGTGCCCCTGGGGTGAGCGGGGCACGGTCAGCGGTCCCTTCACCGACCAGCGGCCGGTGTCGACGTCGACGTGGTGCAACCGGTCGCGGTCGACGTACCGGCCGGTGGCGACGTCGCGGACGACGGCGTCGTCCTCCCAGGAGTCCCAGAGGGCCCGGACCGCGTGCACCACGTCCGCGAGCTCACCGGCCGGGTCCTGCGCGACGGGCAGGCCGACGCCGCGCGCCGCGGCGGCCGGCGACGTCGTGGCGATCCACCCGGCGCGTCCGGCGCTGGAGTGGTCGAGCGAGGCGATCTGGGCCGCCACGTGGAACGGCTCGGAGTAGGTGGTGGCCGCCACGGGCAGCAGCCCGACGGCCTCCGTCGTCCCGGCCAGGAAGGCCGCGCGCTGGACCGCGTCGAGGTGCCCGGCGGGGTTGCGCGGATCGGGCAGCGGCGAGTCCTCGAACGTCAGCCCCGTCAGGCCGTGGGCCTGGGCGGTCACCGCGAACCCGCGCAGCCGCCCGGGGGAGAAGACCTCGTCGGGGGTGCTGCGCGACCAGCGCCACGCGGCGGGGTGCCACCCCCCTCCGTCGACGTCCAGGAACAGGTGCACAGGCGTGGTCACGGGGTCTCCCGGGGTCGGTGGGGAACGGAGTCGCGGAGGACCTCCCGGGCCCGTCGCGCGTGTGCGACAGTGGGGCACCCGAGAGCGGAGGTGTGAGGTGCTGCGACAGACGTGGGCGCGATGGTGCGCTGCCGCAACCGGTCTGGGTTCGATCGTGGTACAAGGGCTCGCCCTGGCCGGGCACGGCCAGTGGGGGTTCCCCTGGTCGCCCGCCGACCTCCACGACGACCGTCGCCACGACTGCACCGACGGTCCGGCGCACGACCGCGGCCCGGGTCTGGAACCCGGTCCGGGGGAGCTGAGCTGGACGGAGTTCGAGGCCGAGCTGCACGAGGTGCTCGCGCAGGGGGCGCCCCGGACGGGGGACGGGCCCCGCCCGAGCAGCGAGCCGCTGGCCTGACGACGCAGATCACCGGAGCGGTCCGCCGGCGCCGAGGACCGACCCGGGGGCCGGGCGGGGGTCGGACAGCGGTGCCCAGCGCCCGTCGACGACCCCGTACCGCAGCTCGGGGCCGCTCGTGACGAGTCGCCGGAGCGCGTCCAGCAGCCGGTCGACCTCGGCGCCCGTGGTGCCGACGCCCGTGGAGATGCGCAGGCCGCCGTCGGCCAGCCCCAGGGCGTCCGCGAACCGGTGGGCGCAGAACCGGCCGTCGCGCACGCCGATGCCGTGCTCGGCGGACAGGTAGGCCGCGACCTCGGAGACGGAGCGGCCGGGGACGGTGCAGGTCACGACCCCGACGGCGTCGCGGGGACGGGGCCGGACGACCTCGACCCCGGTCAGCGTCTCCAGCCCGTCCACCAGCCGTGCGCGCAACGCCCCCTCGTGCTCCTCCAGCGCACCCGGCGCCAGCGCGGCGAGCGTCGTGCACGCCTGCGCCAGCGCCACCGCGCCGACGACGTTCGGCGACCCCGCCTCGTGCCGGTCGGATCCCGTGGCCCACCGCACGTCGTCGTGCCGCACGTCGAGCGTCGCGCCCCCGCCGGCCAGGTACGGCTCGGCCACGTCCAGCCAGTCGCGCCGGCCGACGAGCGCCCCGCTGCCGAAGGGCGCGTAGAGCTTGTGGCCGGACAACGCGAGGTAGTCGACCCCGTCCCGCCCGACGTCGACCCGCCGGTGCGGCAACAGCTGCGCCCCGTCCACCGCGATCCGCGTCCCGGCGTCGTGGGCGGCGCACGCCAGCCGCCGCAGCGGGAGCACCTCCCCGGTGACGTTGGACGCACCCGCCACCGTGAGCAGTGCGTACCGGCCGGTCGCCAGCTCGGCCTCCAGCCGGGTGGTGGTCTCCTCGGCGTCGACGCCGCCGGGCACCACCGTCGTGCGGGCGGACCGCTGCCAGGGCAGCAGGTTGGCGTGGTGCTCCACGTCGGCGACCAGTACGCGCCCCCCGGCCGGGACGGCGCGCGAGAGGAGGTCCAGGGCGTCGGTGGTGCTGCGGGTGAGGACCACGAGGTCGTCGGGGCGTGCTCCCACGAAGGCGCCGACCCCCTCTCGGGCCTGTTCGAACAGCGCCGTGGAGACGCGGGAGAGCCAGCCGGCGCCGCGGTGCACGCTCGCGTAGTGCGGCAGCACCTGCGCGACCCGCTCGGCGACGGCGACGAGGGCCGGGGCGCTGGCGGCGTTGTCGAGGTTGGCGTAGGTGGTCGAACCCCCCGTCGCGAGCGGCACGAGCGTGCCGGCCCCGACGACGGGCAGCAGGGCGCCGACGGCACCGGAGGGCCCCGGGCAGCGCGAACGGGTGGGGGACAGGGTGCTGGTGCTCACGCAGGAACTCCTGGGGGAGGGGACCGGCACCGGGAGGACCGGGTCGCCCCGGTGAGGTCCGCGCTTGCCGGCCCCACCTCGGAACCGGCCAGGTCGTCACCCGGGGCACCCCACCGCGGAGGAGGGTTGCCGGCCAGCGAGCCGGGGCTTGTCGCTGGCGCTCATGACCTGTGCAGGAGCTTGCCACGAGGAGTTCCGCCGATCAACACCGGCGTACCGCGAACTCCCCTCGGGCGCCGTCCCGGGTCACCCGGGTACTCGTCCGGGAGGCGCGAGGAGAGGACTTGTGGAGGTCGCGCGGACCGCTCTATGGTCGATGCACACCATCCAGAGCGGCCGAGAGTCCTGGCTCGACGACGCCGCAGCAACCCCCCGAGCCCGGGCGAGGGTGCTAACGCCAGGTCGATGGAGCACGTGATGAGCAACACCCTTGTCGAGCCGTCCCCGCGTCCCGGCGCAGGACCGGCCCGATGACCCTGGCGCCCCTCGTCGCCGGTGCGGCGGGACGGCCGACCCTGAGTTTCGAACTCTTCCCACCCCGCTCACCGGAGGGTCGGAACGCCCTGTGGTGCAGGCTGTCCGACCTGTTGGCGACGCAGCCGGACTTCGTGTCCGTCACGTTCGGGGCGGCCGGTGCCACGCGCGGACCCAGCCGGGACCTGATGGCCCACGTCCTGAGTTCCACGGCCGTGCCCGCGATGGCGCACCTGACGTGCGTCGGTTCCTCCCGCCGCGAGGTCATCGACCTGGCCTGCGAGTTCTTCGACGCCGGTGTCCGCAACGTCCTCGCCCTGCGCGGCGACCCGCCGGTGGGGACGGGTGCGGCGCAGTTCCGTCCCCACCCGGACGGCGTCCGGACGGCCCGCGACCTCGTCGAACTCCTCCAGGTCGCCGACCGGCGGCGCCTCGCACAGCGGGGTGGACGTCTCCCCGTCGACGTCCCCCCGCTCAGCCTCGCCGTCGCCGCCTTCCCGCGGGACCGCGACGGGTGCGAACTCGCGGTCCTGCGTGCCAAGCAGGACGCCGGCGCGCAGTTTGCCGTGTGCCAGGTCGGCTGGTCCGCCCGCGAGTACGCGACGTTCGTCGCACGCGCGCGAGCGGCGGGCGTCACCATCCCGCTCCTGCCCGGTCTCGCGGTGACCCACGAGGTGCGTCGGCTGGAACGGATCGGTGAACTCACGGGCGTACCCGCCCCCCGGGCCCTGCTCGCGGCACTGGACACCGACGACGTCCGGGTCCGCCGTCGGGCGGGGACCGCCTTCACCTCCGGGGTGGCGCGCGACCTGCTCGCCGTCGGTGCCCCCGGTCTGCACCTCTACACCTTCAACGCGGTCGAGCCCGTGCTCGACCTCCTCGAGCAGCTGCACGACCACCCGGACCTCACCCGACCCGCCGAACGCCGCCCCCGCGCGGTAGGAGGACGCACCCGATGAGCCAGAACGCACCGACCGGTCACACCCAGCACCCCGAGTGGAACGCGACGGTCCTCGGCTACCCGCGGATCGGACCCGACCGGGAGACCAAGAAGGCCATGGAGGCGTTGTGGGCCGGGCGCGCCGACCTGGCCGCCACCGAATCGGCCCTGGCCGCCGTCCGCGCCCGGACGGTCCGGCGCCTCAACGCCCTCGGGCTGCCCGCCCACGACGCGTCCATCCCGTCCTCGTTCTCCGCCTACGACCAGGTCCTCGACACCGCCGTCGCCGTGGGGGCGGTGCCGGAGCGTTTCGCCGACCTCGTCGGGGCCGACGGCCGGGTGGACCTCGGGGCCTGCTCGACCATGGCCCGGGGGCGCGGGACGCTGGCCCCGTTGGAGATGACGAAGTGGTTCGACACGAACTACCACTACCTCGTCCCCGAGATCGGTCCCACGACGGCGTTCCGGTTCGCCGACGACCGCGGGGTCCGCGAGTTCTCCGAGGCGCTGGCCGACGGGTTCCTCACCCGCCCGGTCGTCGTGGGGCCGGTCACGTTCCTGCTCCTGGCCAAGGCCGCCGACGGCGGCCCGGAGGGTTTCGCGCCGATCAGCCGGCTCGAGGACCTGCTCGCCGCCTACGAGGGTCTGCTGGCAGCCCACGCCGCGGCGGGGGCCACCTGGGTCCAGCTCGACGAACCCGGTCTCGTGAGCGAGTCCGCGACGGCCCGTGTCGACGGCCTGGCCGACCTGGTGCGGGGGGCCTACGAGCGGCTCGCCGCGGTTCCGGGCCGCCCGCGGTTGCTGGTGGCCACGCCGTACGGGGACGCGCAGGAGTTCCTCGGTGCGTTGAGCGCGGTGGAGGGGATCGCGCTCGACCTCGTGGAGGGTTCCGCGCCGGCGGACCCGTCCGTCCTGGCGGGCAAGACCGTCGTCGGCGGCGTCGTGGACGGGCGCAACGTCTGGCGCGGGGACCTCGAGGAGGCGCGGGAGAGCCTGCGCCGGATGCAGGGGTCTGCCGGTCGCGTCGTCCCGGGCACCTCGACCTCGTTGCTGCACGTGCCGCACGACGTGTCCCGCGAGAGCGCTCTGCCGGAGCGGCTGCGCGGATGGCTGTCCTTCGCCGACCAGAAGGTGGCCGAGGTCGTCCTGCTGGGCCGGGCCCTGGCCGATCCGGACGGCTCCGGCGTGGCCGCGGGACTGGCCGACTCGGCCGCGGCCCGGGCCGATCGTCTCGGCGCCTCCGGCGTGGTGCGGCCGCAGGTGCGCGACCGGCTCGCCGCGCTGACCCCGGACGCGTTCCGGCGCAGCGACCACGCTGTGCGGCGGGTGGCGCAGGAGACGGCCCTGGGTCTGCCGCTGCTGCCGACGACCACCATCGGGTCCTTCCCGCAGACGTCCGAGATCCGCCGGGCGCGTGCTGCCCGGAGCCGGGGTGAGCTCGCGCAGGAGGGGTACGAGGAGTTCCTGCGCGCCGAGATCGACCGCGTCGTGCAGCTGCAGGAGGAGCTCGGCCTCGACGTCCTCGTCCACGGCGAACCCGAGCGCAACGACATGGTCCAGTACTTCGCCGAGCAGCTCGACGGGTTCGCGGTGACCGAGCACGGCTGGGTGCAGTCCTACGGCTCGCGCGGGGTCCGGCCGCCGATCCTGTGGGGCGACGTGTCGCGACCCGCGCCCATCACGGTGCCGTGGAGCAGGTACGCGGCGAGTCGGACGGCGAAACCCGTCAAGGGCATGTTGACGGGCCCGGTGACGATCCTCGCCTGGTCCTTCGTGCGCGACGACCAACCGTTGGGGGACACCGCGAACCAGGTCGCCCTCGCCCTGCGCGACGAGGTCGCCGACCTCGAGGCGGCGGGCATCGGGATCGTGCAGGTGGACGAACCCGCGCTGCGGGAGCTGCTGCCGCTGCGGACGGCCGACCAGGCGGCGTACCTCGACTGGTCCGTCACCGCCTTCCGGTTGGCCACCGCGGGGGCGGCCGACGCGACGCAGGTGCACACCCACCTGTGCTACTCCGAGTTCGGGGAGGTGATCGAGGCCATCGACGGCCTGGACGCCGACGTCACGAGCATCGAGGCGGCGCGTTCGCGGATGGAGGTGCTCGAGGACGTCGCCCGGGCCGGTTTCGCCCGCGGCATCGGTCCCGGCGTCTACGACATCCACTCCCCGCGCGTCCCGTCCGCCGAGGAGGTCGTGGGGCTGCTCCGGTCGGCCGTCGGCTCGGTGCCCGCACCCCAGGTCTGGGTGAACCCCGACTGCGGGCTCAAGACGCGGGGGTACGCCGAGACGACGGAGTCCCTGCGGAACCTCGTCGAGGCCGCGCGCACCGTACGGGCGGAACTGCTCGAGGGTACGCCCGTCGCGGGCTGACCTCCCTCACGGCCGAACCCCTCCACCCCACCGGGGTGGAGGGGTTCGGCCGTCCCCGGGGAAGTCCGTGGTTGAGTTCCGGCACGGTTCCCCGTAGAGTTCACGGTGCAACCATCCAGAGCGGCTGAGAGACCTGGCTCCGCGACGCCGCAGCAACCCCCCAAAAACGGGCGCGGGTGCTTCCGCCAGGAACGATGGAGGGGTTCAGGTGGACCGCACGTCTCACGTCGCCGTCCTGCGGCGCGTCGTGGACCTCTGCCGCACCGGTGCGACCAGCTGTCGCTGACCGTCCTCCCGCCGGCTCCGACCCGGCTCCGCGCGCCGCCGTCCCGTCGGTGCGCCCCACCCCTTCCCAGGAGAACCCTTGCGCCGCCGCACCTCCCTGCCCACCGTCCTGTCCGCCGCCGCCCTCGTCCCGCTGCTCGGCGTGCTCACCGCGTGCAGCGGGAGCCGCAGCAGCGCCGACGACGCCGGCGCCGCCCCCGTCCGCGGAGGGAACCTCACGTTCGCCATCTCCGTCGACTCCGGGTGCATCGACCCGCAGCAGGTCGGGAACAACGACGCGCTGAACATCGGCCGCCAGCTCGTGGACTCCCTCACCGTCCAGGACCTCGACGGGCGGATCCAGCCGTGGCTCGCGCAGCGCTTCGAGGTCAGCCCGGACGCGACGACGTTCACGTTCCACCTGCGGCAGGGGGCGACGTTCTCCGACGGGTCGCCGGTGGACGCCACCGCGGTCCGGGCGAACCTCGACGGGATCGTCGCGCTCGGGGCCAAGGCCCCGCTCGGGTCCACGTACCTCCAGGGGTACACCGGGACGCAGACCCCCGACGCGCAGACGGCCGTCGTCACGTTCTCCCGGCCCAGTGCGCAGTTCCTGCAGGCCACCTCGACCATGAGCCTCGGGCTGCTGTCCGTCCCGACCACGACCGCCGATCCCGCGACCCGTTGCGCAGGGACGACGCTCGTGGGCTCCGGTCCCTTCGTCGTCGGCAGCTACACCAAGGACGCCACGACCGTCCTGGACCGGCGCAGCGGGTACGACTGGGCACCGACCGGGGCGCAGCACCAGGGCGAGGCCCACCTCGACTCGGTCACCTACCGCGTGGTCCCCGAGGCCGGCGTGCGCACCGGGTCCCTGCAGTCGCACCAGGTCGACGCCACGACCGGCATCGCGTCCCAGGATCTGCCGCAGTTCGACGGGAACGGCTTCTGGACGCAGCGGCGGGCCAACCCCGGGATCCCGTACAACCTGTTCCCCAACGAGTCGAGGGCACCGTTCGACGACGTCCGCGTCCGGCAGGCGCTGTCGAAGGCCGTCGACCGCGAGCAGTTGGCGAGCCTCCTCAACCCGGGGGACCAGGCCGTGCGGTCGGCCCTCTCGGCGTCCACCCCCGACGCCCCCGACGACTCCCCGGTGCTCGCCCGCGACCTGGCCGGCGCGGACCGCCTGCTCGACGAGGCCGGCTGGACCAGGGGTGCGGACGGGATCCGCGAGAAGGCCGGACGCGAGCTCACCTTCACCGTCTTGTTCTGGCAGCCCACGTCGGCCGTGCTGGAACTGCTGCAGCAGCAGGTCCGTGAGGTCGGTTTCGACCTGCAGCTGAAGCAGGGCACGACCGCCGACACGGCTGCGCAGCAGAACTCCGGCGACTACGACGTCCTGTTCTACAACCTCACCCGGTCCGACTCGGACGTCCTGCGCACCGTCTTCTCCACCGACACGCGCAACGTGAACCAGCGGCCCCGCGGTGCGGTCGACGACCTGCTCGCCGAGCAGGCGTCCACGACCGACGCCGCGCAGCGGGCGCGGTTGGTGGAACAGGCCTCACGCTCGCTCGTGCAGGACGCGCACTCGATCCCCCTCATCGAGCTCTCCACCGTCATCGCGGCGTCGGACGACGTCCACGGCCTGCAGTTCGAGGGCTCCTCCCGGCTCTGGTTCCACGACGCCTGGAAGCAGTCGTGACGGCCGGTGGCGGTCGCGCGGGGTACGTCGTCCGCCGGCTCGGCCAGGCCGTCCTGGTGCTGTGGGCCGCGTTCACGGTGACGTTCGTCATCCTCTACCTGCTGCCCAGCGACCCGGTCTCGATCATGCTGGCCGGCGGGCAGGGCGGGGAGCAGTCGACGGCCGACCCCGCGCAGGTCGCGGCCCTGCGGGCCGAGCACGGCCTCGACGACCCGCTGCCCGTGCAGTACGCGCACGCGCTGTGGCGGACGCTGCACCTGGACCTCGGGAACTCCATCCAGAACGGTGCCCCCGTGACGACGCTCATCCGCGGCGCGGTGCCGCAGACGTCGGTCCTCGCGGCGTCGTCGTTCCTGCTCGCCCTGGTCCTCGGGGTGGGGATCGCCCTGGCCTCCACCGCCGTCCACCGGTCCTGGCTGCGCACGTCGCTGCAGGCCCTGCCCCCGCTGGGGGTCTCGCTGCCCACGTTCTGGGTGGGACTGCTGCTGGTCCAGGCGTTCTCGTTCCGACTGCCGGTCTTCCCGGCCCTGGGCGACGAGGGCCCCGCGAGCCTCGTCCTGCCGGCGGTGACGCTGGCGGTCCCGGTGTCGGCGTCCATCGCCCAGGTGCTGGCCCGCAGCCTGCGGACGGCCCTGGCCGAACCGTACGTCGAGACCGCCCGCGCCAAGGGTGCTTCCCGCTCCCGCGTGCACCTGCGGCACGCGCTGCGCAACGCCGCGATCCCGACCCTCACGCTGGGCGGGATCATCGTCGGGAACCTGCTGGCGGGTGCCGTGGTCGTCGAGACGGTCTTCTCGCGGGTGGGCGTCGGACGGCTCACGGTGACCGCGGTGAAGGGGCAGGACATCCCGCTGGTGCAGGGTCTCGTGCTGCTCGCGGCGACCGTCTTCGTGGTCACGAACCTCGTCGTCGACCTGCTGCTCCCCTGGGTGGACCCGCGTCTGCGCGTCGTCGGGGCCGGCGCCTCGCGACGGCGCACCCGCAGCGGTGGCGGACGCGTCCTGGTGGGAGGTGCCGCGTGAGCCGCACCCCTGCCCGGACCTTGGACCGGGGGGACCCCGAGGACGTGCTCGACGTGCTGGACATCGGGACCCGCTACCGCGCGGCGGGGGCGCCGCGCGGCCCGCTGCCCGCCTGGCTCCGGCACCCCGACCTCGTGCTGGCGGGGTTCGTCCTGCTCCTCGTCCTCGCCTGGGCGGTGGCGCCCTCCCTGGTCACCGGTCAGGACCCGGCGCAGGGCGTCCCGGCCGACCGGCTCCAGGGACCGTCGGCGGCGCACGTCTTCGGCACCGACCACCTCGGCCGAGACCTGTTCGCGCGGGTCGTGCACGGAGCCCGGTTGACGTTGCAGGCCACCGTGCTCGCCGTGCTCATCGGTCTGGTCGCGGGAACCCTCGTCGGGCTCGTCGCCGGGTTCCTGCGCGGGATGGTGGACGACGTCCTCATGCGGGTCGTCGACGTGCTGCTGTCCATCCCGTCGCTGCTGCTGTCGATGGCGCTCATCACCGCGCTCGGGTTCGGCACCGTGCAGGTGGCGGTCGCGGTCGGCATCGGCACCGTCGCGAACTTCGCCCGCGTCATGCGCTCGGAGGTGCTGAAGGTCAGCGCCTCGCCGTACGTCGAGGCCGCCCGCGCCGGCGGGGTCCGGACGACGGGGGTGCTCTTCCGGCACGTGCTGCCCAACGCCGCCGGACCCGTCCTGGCGTTGTCGGCGCTGGAGTTCGGCGTCGCGGTGCTGTCGGTGTCGGCGTTGAGCTTCCTCGGGTTCGGCTCCCCGCCGCCGGCCCCGGAGTGGGGGGCACTGGTCTCCGGCGGCCGCGACTACCTCGCCACCGCCTGGTGGCTGACGACCCTGCCCGGGCTGGTGGTGGTGGCGGTCGTGCTGTCCACCCACCGGATCGCCCGGGCGCTGGAGAGGGGAACGGCGTGAGCACCGAACCGCTGCTGAGCGTCCAGGACCTGCGGGTGTCCTACTCCGGCCGCGGCGGGCGCCGCGAGGTCCTGCACGGGGTGTCGCTCGACGTGCACCCCGGGGAGGTCGTCGCGGTCGTCGGCGAGTCCGGCTCGGGCAAGAGCACGACGGCGCACGCCGTGGTGGGTCTGCTCCCCCCGGGTGGTGCGGTCGACGCCGGCTCGGTGCGCTTCGAGGGCGAGGAACTCGTGGGTCTGGGCGAACGGGCCTGGCGGTCCGTGCGCGGGGCCCGGATCGGCCTGGTCCCGCAGGACCCGACGCTGTCCCTCAACCCCGTCACGCGCGTCGGGGACCAGGTGGCCGAGGTGTTGCGGATCCACGGGCTGGCCCGGGGCGCCGACGCGCGCCGACGGGCGGTGGACCTGCTCACGGCGGCGGGCCTGCCGGACGCCGCGGTGCGCGCACGGCAGTACCCCACGCAGCTGTCCGGCGGGATGCGCCAGCGCGTCCTCATCGCCGTGGGGCTCGCCGCCGGCCCCCGGTTGCTCGTGGCCGACGAACCGACGAGCGCCCTGGACGTCACCGTCCAGCGCACGGTCCTGGACCACCTGGCGCAGCTCACCCGCGAGGCGGGCACAGCCGTCCTGTTCATCACCCACGACCTGGCGGTCGCGGCGGACCGGGCCTCGCGCGTGGTCGTGATGTCCCAGGGCGAGGTCGTCGAGACGGGGACGACCCCGCAGGTCCTGACCCGACCCCGGCACGCGTACACGGCCTCCCTCCTGGCGGCTGCGCCCAGCTTCGCGACCACCCGGCTGCAGGCGGGCGTGCGGCCCGCGGGAGGCGGGGACGCCCCGGCCCGGACCCCGGGACCGCGGGCCGGGACACCCCTGCTGCAGGTGCGGTCGCTGGTCAAGGAGTTCCCCCTCCCCGGCCGCGGCCGGGTGCACCGGGCCGTGTCCGACGTCAGCTTCGACCTCGACCGGGGCCGCACGGTCGGGCTGGTGGGGGAGTCGGGATCGGGCAAGACCACCACGGCCCGGCTCGTCCTCGGCCTGGAACGCCCGACGTCGGGTCGGGTCCTCCTCGACGGCCAGGACACGGGTCTGCTGCGCGGTTCCGCCTGGCGTGCGCTGCGTCGCCGGTTGCAGTTCGTCTACCAGAACCCCTACGCGTCCCTGGACCCGCGCCTGCCGGTGGGGGAGACGGTCGCGGAACCGTTGCGCGCCTTCGCGGTCGGCGACCGCCGGTCGCGCCGGACGCGGGTCCTGGAGCTGCTGGACCAGGTGCGCCTGCCCACCGAGCTGGCCGAGCGCCGGCCGGCGGAACTGTCCGGGGGGCAGCGCCAGCGCGTCGCCATCGCCCGGGCTCTCGCGCTCGACCCCGACGTCGTCGTGTGCGACGAACCGGTCTCGGCGCTCGACGTGTCGGTGCAGGCGCAGATCCTGGAGCTGCTCGTGCAGCTCCAGTCCGACCACGGCCTGGCCTACCTCTTCATCTCCCACGACCTGGCCGTGGTGCGCCAAATCAGCGACGAGGTGGGGGTCGTGCGGAACGGGGAGCTGGTGGAGTTCGGACCGGTGCAGGAGGTGTTCGAGCGTCCGCAGCACTCGTACACGGCTGAACTCCTCGACGCGGTGCCCGGGCGGCGTGCGCTCGAGGACGTCCGGTGAGCGCCGGCTGGGCCACCGGGGCCGGCAGCCTCGTCGTGCGGTCCGTGGCGGTCGACGACCCGCTGGCCCGACCGCTGTTCGAGGACCTCGCCCGCGAGTACGCGACCCGCTACGGCGCGACGCCCGACCAGGTCCGCGAGGAGCTGCTGCGCCACCCGGCGGAGCAGTTCGCGGACCCCGGCGGGGTCCTCCTGCTGCTGCTGGAGGACGGCGCCCCCGTCGCCGGGGGCGCCTACCGCCGGTACGACGTGGGCACGGCTGAACTCAAGCGCATCTGGACCCACCCGGCGCACCGGCGACGGGGACTGGCCCGGCAGGTGCTCGCCGAACTGGAGCGGCGGGCCGTCGCGGCGGGCTACGAGCGGTTGTTCCTCACGACCGGTCCGCGGCAGCCGGAGGCCCGCGAGCTCTACCTGCGGACGGGGTTCCGTCCCCTCTTCGACGTGGTCACCGACTCCGAGACGATCGGGCCCCTGCCCTTCACGAAGGACCTGCGACCGGGGAGGGTGCGGGCTCAGCCGCCGCCCATCCCGGTCTCGGCCACGCCGCGCACGAGCCAGCGCTGGAGCACGAGGAACACGAGCAGCACGGGGACCAGCGAGAGCAGGGCGGCCGCGAACAACCCGGAGTAGTCGAACGTCTGGGCCGTGAGGAACGAGGACAGGTACACCTGCACCGTCACCGCGCCCGACCCGCCACCGGCGACGACGAGCGGCCACAGGAAGGCGTTCCAGGAACCGACGAACCCCAGGACCGTGAGCGCCGACGCGAACGCGAGGGTGTTCGGGACGACGATGCGCCGGAAGACCCCGAAGTAGCCCAACCCGTCCAGGCGCCCGGCTTCTTCGAGCTCCCTGGGGAAGTTGAGGAAGAACTGGCGGAACAGGAAGACGTTGAAGGCGCTGAACAGTCCCGGGATGATCAGACCGCGCAACGAGTCCACCCAGCCCAGTCGCGCCACGATGAGGAAGTTCGGCAGGAACGTCGTCGCGGCCGGGATCAGCAGGACCACGATCGTGGCCGAGAACAGCGGCCTGGCGGCCCGGTTCGGGATGCGCGCCATGGCGTAGCCGGCCATCGCGGCCAGGGCGATCTGCCCCCCGGTCAGCACGACCGCCATGACCGCGGAGTTGAGCAGGGCCCGCGGGAACGTCGGGTCCTGCAGCACCCGGGAGAACGACGACCAGTCGGGGTCCGAGGGCCACAGGACGAAGGTCTGCCCGGCGATGTCGGTGGTGGGGGACACCGCGGTCTTCACCATGAGGTAGAAGGGCAGCAGGAACAGCAGGGCCACGAGCGTGACGGCGGCGTAGCGGGCGGCGTTCGCACCGGTGCGGGCGGCCTGTCGCCGCCCCGTCCCGGCGGCTCGGGGAGCCGTGCGGCTCAGTTGCGCGGTGCTCACGCCTGCACCCCTCCCCGACGCCGGCGGGACGTCCCGTTCCGGTCCTCCGCGGCGGAGAACCCGAAGAACCTGGTCTGCAGCAGTGCCACCACCACCATGATCGTGGTGAGGATGAGTGCGCCGGCCGACCCGAGACCGAAGTCGCGCTGGGCGCCCAGAGCCACGTTGTAGAGGTAGACCAGCGGCGGACGCGTCGACGGGTTGGTCGGCACGAGGTTGAGGAACTCGTCGAAGGCCTGGAAGGCGGCGACGAGCAGGAGCAGCAGGACCGCTGCGACGGTGGGCCGCAGCTGGGGCCACGTGATGTACCGGAACCGGCGGAACCCGGCGGAGATGCCGTCCAACATCGCCGCCTCGTACAGGACCGGTGGGATGCGCTGCAGCCCGGCCAGGAACAGGACCACGTAGAACCCGACCTGCAACCACAGGCGGACGCTGATGAGCACGATCCACCAGTAGGGAGAGCTGCCGAGCCAGGACACCGGGGGGATGCCGAACACGCCGAGGGCGCTGTTCGCCACCCCCGAGGGCAGGCCGGAGAAGAGGGCGAGCTTCCAGACCAGTGACCCGACGACGTAGGAGCACGCCACCGGCAGGAACAACGCCGATCGGTAGAAGGCCTGGAACCGGGGCAGCCCGTTCACGAGGACGGCGAGACCGAGGGAGACGGCCATCGTCACCGGGACGATGAACAGGGCGTAGACGAAGAACGTCCCGAGGCTGTTCGTGAACGCGTCGTCGGTGAGGAAGTGGGTGTAGTTCCCCAGCCCGACGAACCGTGTCGGTGTCAGGGTCCCGCGCGCCTCGAAGAAGCTCAGGCCCGTGCTCCACACGATCGGGACCACGGTGAACAGGACGAGGCCGACCAGGAAGGGGGTGACGAACACCCAGAAGGCCAGCCGGCTGCCCTTGACGGTCGCCGCCCGGGGCGCGGTGGCGGACGCGGGGGTGCTGGACGGGGCCGGCGATGTGCCGCCCCGTCCCGGCGCGGACGCGGTGCTGCTGCTCACGACGCGAGCGAGTCGAGGGTCTGCTGGCAGGTCTTCTGCGCGGCCGCCAGCTCGCTCGCCACGTCGGCGCCGTTGGTGAGCATGCGGGTCGCGGCGTCGGTGAGCGCTGTTCCCATCGCGGGGGCCCAGTACGGCCCGGCCGTGTAGCCCCACTGGTTCGTGAGGTCGACGACCTGCTTGGCCAGACCGTCCTGCAGTTCCGTGGTCGCCTCCGCGGTGGCCGTCTTCGGCGGGACGTGGAAGCCGAAGCCGACGGCGAACGTCTTCTGGAACTCCGCGTCGTCGACCCACTGCGCCTTGGCCATCGCCTTGGCGGCCTCCACGTCCGAGGCCTTGGCCGCGACCTGCTCGTTCCACTGCGAGACCAGGACGGCCTGCTTGCCCGACCCGCCGACCGGTGGGACGGCCATGACGCCCAGGTCGTCCCCCAGAGCTTTCTTCATGGCCGGCAGAGCCCACATGCCCTGCCAGGTGATCGCCGCGAGACCGGCGTTGAACGTCGTCGGGTCCCAGAAGTCGGTGGGGGCACCCGTGAGCATGGCACCCGCCCCGTAGGCCTTCTGCAGGGCCGTCAGGCCCATCACCACGTCGGGGGTGTCGAAGGTCACCTGGGTGTTGTCGTCGTTGAGGAGCTCGGGGCCGGCGGCCACGGCGATCGCCTGGGAGAAGACCCCGGCCCCGCCGTCGTTGCCGACGAAGAACCCCTTCCGGTTCCCGCCGGTGAGCTCGATCCCGGCCTGCATGAGCTCGTCGAAGGTCGTCGGCACGGCGACCCCGGCCTCCTCCAGCATGCTCGGCCGGTACCACAGGAGCTGGGGGTCGGTGATCATGGGAATGCCCCAGATCTTGCCGTCGATGGTCACCGGCTTGAGGGCGACCTCGCTGTACTGGTCCTTGATCGGGTCCATGACGTCGCTCATGTCGGCGTAGAGCCCCTTGCGCGCCGACGCCGGGTCGATGCCGTTGTTCTCGAACACGTCGACACCACTGCCGGACAACAGGCGCGAGGACAGCTTGGAGGCGTAGTCACCGAGGGTCCACTCGACCCTGACGTCCGCAGCCCCGTAGTTCTTCGCCCAGTCGGTCACCGCCTGCTGGACGCCGTCCTCGCCGTACTGGTGGTACCACTGCGACAGCGACGTGCCGCCGTTCCCGCCGCCCCCGGTGCCGCCGTCGTTGCTGCCGCAGGCGCTGAGGGCGAGGGTCGTGGCTCCGGCACCGAGGCCGGTGAGCAGGGCCCGGCGGGAGAACCGGGAGGAGGTGGGCGCCATGTCGTGCTCCTTCGGGACGGCGCGCCGAGCGGCGCGCAGGGCGGGACGGTCAGCGGTGACCGCCCTCGTCGGTACCGGCGACGACGCCGGAACCTCTGGTGCCGATGTTAGCGCAAACAGAGATGGCGTCAACCCCCGGTGACAACCGCCGCCGAACCGTTAGGCTGCCGGGGCCCCCGGCCCGTGGTGCGCCCCGCGGTGCGCCCTGGTGCGGGCGGGTCCGCACCGGACCGACGGGGCTGTCGAGGAAGGGGCCGGCATGCCCGGTGAAGTGACCGGCGAGGCGCTGCGGACGACGCCGACCGCGCGGCGGAACCCGTCGCTGGCCGACGTGGCCAAGGTCGCGGGGGTGTCCTCCCAGACCGTCTCGCGCGTGGTCAACGGGCACGGCAACGTCGTCGCCGCGACGCGCGAACGCGTCCTGGAGGCTCTGCGGGCGGTGGGCTACCGACCGAACGCGGCGGCCCGTGCGCTGGCCACCGGCCGATCGCGCGCCCTGGGGGTCCTCACGTTCTCCGTCTCGCGGCTCGGCGACGTCCGCTCCCTGTCGGGGATCTCCACCGCGGCCTCCCGTGCGGGCTACTCGATCAGCCTGCTCAGCCTGCGGGAGGCGACCACGACGGGTGTGGACGCCGGGATCGCCCACCTCGCGGGCCAGGACGTCGACGGGCTCATCATCATCGAGGCCGAGGTGCTGGATTCACCGGTGTTCTCCGTCCCGCCCTCTGTCCCCCTTGTGGTCACGGATGCTGTTGCCTCGCAACGGTACCCGAACGTCGACACCGATCAGGCCGCCGGGGCCGCGCTGGCCGTGGAGCACCTGCTGCGGCTCGGGCACCGGACCGTGCACCACGTGGGCGGCCCCCGCACCTCCCGGGCCGCCCGGGAGCGGCAGCGCTCGTGGGAGTCGACCCTGCTCGCGCACGGCCGTCCCGCGCCCCCGGCGCACGTGGGGGACTGGACGTCGGCCTCGGGGTACCGGATCGGACGGGTCCTGGCCCAACGTCCGCCGGGTGAGGTGAGCGCCGTCTTCAGCGCCAACGACCAGATGGCCCTCGGGGTGCTGCGGGCCTTCCACGAGGCCGGGGCCGACGTGCCGGGAGACGTGTCCGTGGTGGGCTTCGACGACATCGCCGAGGCGGGGGACTACTGGCCCCCGCTGACCACCGTGCGGCAGGACTTCGAGGGGGTCGGGGAGCTGTGCGTGTCGCTGCTGCTCGACCAGATCCAGCACAGCGGACCCGTCCCGGCGCGGACTCACCGGGTGCCCGTGCAGCTCGTCGTCCGGGCCTCCACCGCACCGCCGCGGACCTGATCGGACGATGCGAGCCGTGTTGGCGCGAACATATGAGGGGGTAGCGTCCCCTCCGTGATCCTCGCTCCCGCCACCCACCCGCTCGAGGTGGGACCCGACGGCTTCCTCCGCGACGGCCGGCCGCACCTGCTGCTGTCCGGTGCCCTCCACTACTTCCGCGTGCACCCGCTGCAGTGGGCCGACCGGCTCGCCAAGGCCGCGGCGATGGGCCTGAACACCGTCGAGACGTACGTGCCCTGGAACCTGCACTCCCCGCGCCGCGGGGAGTTCCGCACCGACGGCGCCTGCGACCTGGGGGGGTTCCTCGACGCGGTCGCCGCCGCGGGCCTGGACGCCGTCGTCCGGCCCGGCCCGTACATCTGCGCCGAGTGGGACAACGGGGGCCTGCCCGTCTGGCTCACGAGGTCCGGTGCCCGGGTCCGCACCGACGACCCCCGCTACCTGGAGGCCGTCGACGACTTCCTCACCGCCGTCTACGACGTGGTGCGCCCTCGGCAGGCCGACCGCGGCGGACCCGTCGTGCTCGTCCAGGTGGAGAACGAGTACGGCGCCTACCCCACGGGCACGGACGCGGCGGCGCGCGCCGACCACCTGCGCCACCTCGTCGACCTGACCCGCGCGGCGGGCATCACGGTGCCGCTCACCACCGTCGACCAGCCCACCGACGAGATGCTGGCGGCCGGGACCCTGCCCGACCTGCTCACCACGGGCTCGTTCGGGGGCCGGGCGGCCGACCGGTTGGAAACCCTGCGGCGGCACCAGCCGGAGGGTCCGCTGGTGTGCTCGGAGTTCTGGATCGGGTGGTTCGACCACTGGGGTTCGCACCACGGGACGACACCCGTGGCCGACGCCGCCGCCGAGCTCGAGGCCATGCTGTCCCGCGGGGCCGGGGTGAACGTCTACATGTTCCACGGCGGTACGAACTTCGGGTTCACCAACGGGGCGAACGACAAGGGCACCTACCAGCCCACGATCACCTCCTACGACTACGACGCCCTGCTCGACGAGGCCGGCCGGCCCACCGCGAAGTACCACGCGTTCCGCGAGGTGCTGTCCCGGCACGTTCCCGTCCTCCCGCCGGCCGCGGACGACGGGGTGCGCGTGCCCGCCCCCGAACTCGGGTCGCGGTTCTCCGCCGCCCGGCCGCTGGCCTCGCTGCCGCCCGGTCCCGAGCAGTCCTGGACGGGGACCGAACCCCCCGTCCTCGACGACCTCGAGATCCCCTCGGGTGCGACCGTCCGCATCGCGTGGATCAGCGGGACCTCCTGCGGGGCGGCGGGTCCGACGCTGCTCGAGGTCGGGGAGGTCCGCGACCGGGTGACGGTCCACCTCGACGGGGTCCGGCTCGGCACGTTGTTCCGCGAGCACCACGACCGCGCGCTCGTCCTGCCCCCGCACCGCCAGGGGGCCCGGGTCGACCTGCTCGTCGAGGACGCCGGGCGCGTGAACTACGGCGAACGCCTCGGGGAGACGAAGGGGCTCGTGGGGCCGCTGCTCGTCGCGGGGGAACCCCTGCGCGACGCCGTCGTGCGCGCCGTCGACCACGAGGTGCTGCCCGAGCTGGTCGCCCCCGGGACCGAACCGCTCGAACGGCTCGTCGGGCCGGTGCTGGCCGCGGCGGAACTGCAGGTGCCCGACGTGACGGACCTGTTCCTGGACACCGCCGCGTGGGGCCGCGGGGTCGCGTGGTTCAACGGGTTCGCCCTGGGCCGGTACTGGCGCCACGGCCCGCAGCGCAGCCTCTACGTGCCCGCCCCGGTGGTCCGGGCGGGCCGGAACGTGGTCACGGTGCTGGAGCTCGACGGGGCCCCGGACGCCGTCGTCGCGACCCTGCCGGACCTGGTGCTCGGTCACACGGAGGCGTGAGGGGACTCACCACCGCCAGGGGCGGACGGCGAGGGAGTCGGGGGAGACGTCGACCTCGTGGAACTCCGCCCGCACCGTCGGGGTCCCCATCCCGCGGTGCAGCACGAGCGCCGTGCGGCCCTCGAAGGTCTCGAAGAGCATCCCGTGCCCGGCGCCGCCGCCGACGAGGACCTCGCGCTGCTCCCACGGGCCCGTCAGGTCCCCCGAGCGCGACAGCGCCCACGTCTGGACGTACTCGGTCCCCCCTCCGCGGTAGGAGGACCACAGGCAGGCCAGCGCCCCGCCGGGCAACCGCCGCAGCTGCGGGCCGTCGGTGACGTACGGGGCGAGGGCGGTGGCTCGCGGGGTTCGGTCGGCCTGCCAGGAGGCCTCGGACCCGCGGAACAGGTGGACGGGGTCGCCGGCCGCGGCGGACAGGTCCGGCCGCAGCGGCACGGCCTCCACCGTGCCGTCGAGCAGTTGCACCCACTCGTGGGCGTAGACCAGCCACGGCCGCCCGTCCCGGTCGAGGGCCAGGGTCCCGTCGAGCGTCATGAACTCCGCGGGCGGGACGGGGCCGGTGGGGTCGACCAGGGTGAACGGGCCGTCGGGGTCGTCCGCGACCGCCACGACGGTGCCTCGCGCCGCCGGGTCCAGCCGCCACCGCGACTCGTCGGAGCGCAGCAGGAACGTCGTCCCGCCCTGACGGGCGGGGGGCAGCCCGGCGGCGGGCTGGTGCAGCGTCGTCAGCAGGTGGTACCGGCCGCCCCACGCGTGCACCTCCGGCGCCCACGGTGAGCACGACGGGTCGGCCCAGCAGCCGTCGGGGACGGAGAAGACGCGGCGCGGCGCCGACCAGGTCCGCAGGTCGCGGCTGTGCCGCACCTCCACACCCGCCGGGTCGCCCGCGACACCCTGGTACAGGCGGTAGGTGCCGTCGTGGGCGACGGGCAGGACGAAGGGGTCGTGCACGGGCAGGGCGTCCAGGGGCACCTGCAGGTCGTCGTCGGCCACCGCCCGACCCTAGCCGGGAGCCGAGCGGGTGGTCCGCTGCCGCCGTGCGGGTGAGGCGGGGTCGAGGTGCGCGCCGGACGGCACGACACCTGTGGTGTGCAGCAACAGAGTCGAGCCATCGCGTCGTGGTGGCGCCAGGTCAGCCCCGCGGTCCGCGAGGAGCTCGTGACCCTCGGGCCCGGGGACCTCCTGCCGGGTCAACTGACCGACGACCTGCGTTCCTTCGGCGTCGAGGTCGCCGACGTCGCCGTGGCGCTGCGGCTGCACGGGCACACCTACCGCGTCCACGCCCAGCCCCCGGCGCTCAGCGAGTTCCTCACCGCGGCCCGGGTGTGGCAGGCGGGGTGGGCCGCCGCCTGACCAGGGCTCGCAGCGCGACGCCGGCCGCGAGGCGGTGGACGAGGACCCGCACGAGGAGAACCCGACCACCGGTCCGGTGCGGTGCGGGCCGGGCCGGCGGTGCGGAGGTGCGCGGCCAGCGGGCGGGGACGGACCGTCCGCAGGCCCCGCGGTCCTCCGTCCGGGGGACATCCGGCCGGTTCCGGGTGCGCTCCGCCGCGCGAGACGGGACGGTGTGCACCGGTGCACCGGTCCAGCTCTCGCGGGTCCCGGGCCAGGAGGTCGACCGTCCGGGAGGGACGAGGGCAGTGGTGGTGCGGACAGGACCGGTGCGGTGCCGTCGAGGGGGAGGCGCGTGAGCGCGCTGCGGACCCCCGACGACGACCGCGCGGCGCGCCGGGCCGCGCTCCTCGCGGCGCGGCACGCGGCGTGGGTGCGTCGGCGGGCGCGGGGCTTCCAGCCGCGCCGCCTGCCCCTCGTCCCCCGTCCGCCGACGGGGCGCCCCACCCCGCGCGCGGTGCCGGACCCCCCGGAGGGCGGGGGCTGAGCCCACCGTCCGAGCCCACCGTCCGAGCCCGCGGCGTGAGCCCACCGTGCGGGGTCGGTGTCAGAGGTCGGTGCGCCGTGCGACCACGTCGCCCACGTGCACGTGCACGTGCACGAGGACCTGCTCCGCCGGGGGGCTGAGCTCGCCGAGGACCTCCACGAGGGTGGCGCGGACCACCGCGCGGGCCGCCTCGCCCGCCGTCGGCAGGTGCGTGCCGAACAGGGCGGTGATCTCGACGGTCACGCCCGTCAGCGCCGCGTCCCGCCCGCTCGCGCAGTGCACCGCGGTGACGGCCACGTCGGGGACCGAGCCCACGGACCGGCGCAGCGCGCCCACGAGGACGTCGGTGGCCACGAGGAAGTCGCCGTGCTCGTGCCGGCCGCGCACGGGGGCCGAGGCGCGGTGGGCGCGGCGGGCGAGGTCGAGCAGGTCACCGCGGACGGCCGACCAGCCGTCGGGGGTGTGGCGGCGCAGGACCGAGGTCGCCTCGGCGAGCAGGTCGGCGCCGTCACCGGGCCGTCGTCGGACCACCGGGTCGCCCACCTCCCCTCGCTGTGACCGCCGTGCCCGAGCGGTCTCGTGCGCGCTCGGGTCCCGGGACGAGTGTCGCAGGCCGTCACCCGTCCTCGCCTCCCCGTGACGTCCCGTGCCCCGGTCGAACCACCGGATCGATCACGAGATCACGAAAGAGCGCGACAGAGCGTCATCTTCTAGAACAGAATGGGATCACGGGGGACCGTCCTCCGCAGCAGGCGGTCCCGACCCGGTGAGCGCCCGACCGAGGGGGGCCCGTGGACGACACCGCCGCCGGCCGTGCCCCCGTCCCCGCCCGCACCCACGGTCCACCCCTGCCGCAACCCGGACGGCCCGCGCCCGCGGTCCGCGCCGACGGGCACCGCGCCGCCGAGCAGCTCACGGCCGACACCGCCCGCACGGCCGCCGCCCGCCGGTTGCAGACGGCGACCGCCCGTCCCGACCTCGACGGCCTCGCCACCGTCGCGGCGCGACTGCTCGGGGTGGCCTCCGGGCGCATCTCCCTGCTCGCCGACGGCCCCCTGGTCGTCGGGGCCCACGGGCCCCAGCCCGCCCCCGCGCGGGACCGCCCCGGTGAGGAGCTCGCCCGGACCGTCTGCTCCCAGACGGCCGCCGCCGGTCGCCCGCTCGTCATCCCCGACACCCACGTCGACCTGCGCGTCACTGAGCTGCCGGCCGTCCGCGCCGGTGAGGTCGGCTCCTACCTCGGCGTCCCCCTGGCCACGCGGGACGGGTGCGTCGTCGGGGCCTTCTGCGTCTTCGACCCCGGTGCCCGGGACTGGGCGCCCGGGGACGCCTCGCTGCTGCAGCACCTGGCCGGGGCCGCGGCCGCCGGGCTGGAGCTCGCCGTCGCCGGCGAGGTCTCCCCGGAGGTCTCCCTCGTCCAGACGGCCGTGCGGTCCGCCGGGGTCGGCACCCGCGACCTCGAGGTGGCCACCGGCCGCGTCGACGGCGACGAGCAGGCGCCGGCCCTGTTCGGCCTGCGCCGCGAGGAGCTGGACCACGAGGTGGACGTCGCCCTCGACCGCATCCACCCCGGGGACCGGGCCGCTGCGCGCACCGACGTCGCCGTGGCGCTCGCCACCGGCAGCGTCCTCGACGTCACCGCCCACCGCCGCGCCGCCGAGCGCATCGCGGGCGCGCTGGACGGCGTGGCCGTCGGGTGCGTCGTCACGGACGGCAGCCGGCGGGTGGTCCACGCGAACGCGGCCGCCGAACGGCTCACCGGGACCGCCCGCGCCGACCTGCTGGGGCGCAGCGTCGTCGACCTCTTCAGCGACGGCGACGGGGGCGGCGACGGGGACGGGGGCGCGGCCGCCCTCACCGACCTGGTGCGTCGGGCCCTGCACGCCGGCGAGGCCGTCACCGAGGTCACGGCGCCCGGGACCGGGCGCCGGGTGGAGGTGCGGGTCGTCCCCGGCGGCGAGGGCCTGGCCGTGTACCTCGTGGACGGCACCGACCGCCACGAACCGGCGCGCGCGGCCGAGCGCGCGAGCACCCGGGCGTCCCTGCTCGCCGAGGTCACGGCCGTCGCCACCGGGACCGACGACCCCGACGTGGCCGCCCAGCGGCTGGCCGAGCTGCTCGTCCCCGCCCTGGGGGACTGGTGCGTCGTCACGCTCGTCGAGGACGACAGGGCCGTGGACACCCCCGTCCGCACCGTCCCCCACCCCTTCGACCTGCGGCGCGGCCTGCGCGACGTCGGGAGCCGGCACCGCGACCCCGCCCGGGTCCCGCTCCTCGCCCGGTACGTCGAGCACCGCCTCTCCGACCTCACCGAGCACGCCCCCCTCTGGCGGGCCCTGCGCGAGGGGCGCCCCCTGCAGGTGCCCGACGCGACCGCGGCCGTCTCCGCCGTCCTGGACCCCGACGGCGTCGCCCGCGCGGTCCTGGCCGAGCTCGCCCCCTCCTCCGGCCTCGTCCTGCCGCTGCCCGGCCGCGGGCGCACGGTCGGCCTGCTGACCCTCTTCCAGGACGCGGACCGCCCGCCCCTGGACGCCGAGGACGTCGCCACCGTCGTCGAGCTCGCGGGGCGGGCCGGGCTCGCCCTGGACTCCGCGCGCCTGCACCGGCACCAGCGCCGCTTCGCCGAGGAGCTGCAGCGCTCGCTGCTCACCGACCCGCCCGCCCCGGCGCGCACCGACCTCGTCGTCCGCTACGTGCCCTCGACGCGGACGGCGCAGGTCGGGGGCGACTGGTACGACGCGTTCGAGCAGCCCGCCGGCACGGTCCTCGTCATCGGCGACGTCGTCGGCCACGACACGCGCGCCGCCACGGCCATGGCGCAGGTGCGCACGGTCGTGCGGACCCTGGGGGCCGTCGGCGACGATCGGCCCGCCGACGTCCTGACCCGCACCGACCGCGTCCTCGTCGCCTCCCAGCCCGACGTGACGGCCAGCGTGCTCGTCGCCCGGCTGGAGGAGGGGCCCGGGGGCGCGACGCGGCTGCGCTGGTCCTGCGCCGGGCACCCGCCCGCCGCGGTCCTCACCCCCGCCGGGGCCGTGGAGTTCCTCACCGCCCCCGACGCCGACCTGCTCCTCGGCGTGGACCCCGCCGCCGCGCGGCACGACCACGTCGCCGACCTGCCCGCCGGCAGCACCGTCCTGCTCTACACCGACGGTCTCGTCGAGCGGCGCGGCACCTCCCTGGACGAGGGGTTCGCGGCGCTCGCGGGTGCCCTGGCCGAGACCGCCGCCGAGGGGCCGACGGACCTGGACGCCCTCGTCGACGGGCTGCTGGCGCGCACGCTGCCCGCCGGGTCCGCCGACGACGTCGCGGTCCTCGCCCTGCGCCTGCACGGGCGCGGCTGAGCGGGGCGGCGGGGGTCAGACCAGCGCGAGCGCGCCGAGCGCGAGGACGGCCCCGGCGAGGGCACCCACCACGACCTGCGCGACGGTGTGCGCGCCGAGCCGGACCCGCGCCGCGGCGACCAGCGGGACGCAGAGCAGCACCGGCGCCGCGACCGGGACGAGACCGGCGAGCACCACGGCGGAGGCCGCGGCGACCATCGCGTGCAGGGACACCTTCCACCGCCGCGAGACGGCCAGCCCGAGGACCGCGCAGGAGGTCATCAGCCCGAGGAAGACGAGGGACGACGTCGCCCCGTCGAGCAGGACGAGCAGGACGGCGGCCAGGGCGCTCAGCCCCGCGACCATCGCCAGCAGGGGCGGGCGGTCCTCGCGCCGTGGCACGTGCAGCGAGGCGTACCGCCCGCGCCGGACACCCGCGGCGACCACCGCGACCGGCACGACGGCGCACAGCACGGTGACGACCAGGCCGGACAGGGCGCCGCGCCAGGCGGGGGTCGTCGTCAGGGTCGGCACGAGGACCGGCATGACGGCGGCCAGCACCCAGGGGGCCAGGACCTCGCTCGTCAGGTGCGCCCAGCGGGGAGCGGTCACGGGGCCCTCGTCCCTCCACGGCCGATCGGGTGCTGCACGAGGTGCGTCACGTCGTCGGAGCGCACCGGCACCCCTGGACGCAGAAGCGGCGCAGCCACCGGAGTGACTGCGCCGCTGAGGCTTTCCCTGTGCGCCACCATGGACTCGAACCATGAACCCGCTGATTAAGAGTCAGCTGCTCTGCCAATTGAGCTAGTAGCGCGAACGAGAAGAACCGTAGCAGACCTGCACCGGTGCGACGAAATCCGGTCCCCGGGGGGAACGAGGGGGGAACGTGCCCCCCGCGGGACCGGACGCGGTGGACCCGGGTCAGTCCTGGTGCCACCACTCCTCGTCGGGCAGGCCCTCGGCGGCCAGCAGTTCCGCGGAGTGCGGACCGTCCGGCGAGACCATGTCCATGATCAAGGACAGCGGGATGTGCTCGGAGAGCATCTCCATCACCGGTTCGGCCGCGCTGTCGGCGGCCGGCGTCTTCTCCTGCGTCATGCGTCCTCCCGAGGACTCGAGCACCCCCTCGCGTGCGGGGGATGCACAGGACGTCGTCCCGCGCGGGCGGTTCCTTGAGACCGGCCCCCGCGCACGACCCGTCCGGAGCACCGGCGCGACCTCGTCGTCACCGGCTGCGCACGCCCGCGCCGGGACGGTCGTTCCCGGGGAGGGCCGCGGGGACCCCCAGACGCTCCACGGCCTCGCGGCGCACCGCCACGACGACCGCGATCCGCCGTCGCCGGCGCCGGGCGGCCGAGGCGTCGAGCGGGTAGCGGGTCAGCACCGGAGCGGTCATGGCCCGACCGTAGGTGCGGGCCGTCGCCGCGCGCATCGGTCGCGGGCACGACCGCGGCATCACCCCCTGGGGTGATGCCGATCCGCCACCCACCCGCCGTTCAGGGTGGACGCGGGGTGCACCACCGCGCACAGTGGTCCGATGCGCGACCTGGGAGCCTGGGGGATCCACCTCACCGCGCCGCAGTCGTTGCTGCTGGCCCTGCACCTGCGCGACGCCGCCGGCCTGACTCCGCCGACCTCGCCCGTGCTGCCCGACCTGCCCCCGCTCGACCCGCCCGTGCGGCGCCTGCACGTCGACGCCGGGCTGGAGGCCGCGGCCCGGCAGTGGGCGGACTGGTGGGTCGAGCGCTTCCCCGGGGGCGGGGACGCCCTCACCTCGATCCTGCCGCCGCGCTACCCCGGCCTGCGGGGGCGCACCGAGCTGCGGGGCCTGGCCGAGCTCGGGATGGACGACGCCGTCGCCTGGTGCGCCCGGGCCCGCGAGGTCGAGAGGCGCGTCGTCGCCCGCGCGCCGAGCGCCCTGTTCGAGACGAACCTCGTCAGCGCGGTGGAGCGCGAGCTCGGCTGGCGCATCCGGCCCTTCGACCTGCGCATCGTCGTCCTGCCGGTCGCCGGCGCCCACGCGTGGGACGTCGTGGGGCAGCCCGTCATCTCCCTGGGCCTGCGCGCGGACCGCGACGCCTACCTCGCCTGGCTGCGTGAGCAGCTCGTCGAGATCGGCAGGCTGCGGATCGCGCGCAGCGAGGACCAGAACACCTGAGCCGAGACGTGCGAGAGGGCGGCCCCGGAACCCCGGGACCGCCCTCTCGTCCGGCGTGGGGTGAGTGACGGGACTTGAACCCGCGACTTCCTGGACCACAACCAGGTGCTCTACCAGCTGAGCTACACCCACCACGACACGGGCGAACCAGCGCACGTGACGGGTCGAGGATACACGCGCGCGGGCCTGCCCCGGGACACGGAGCCGGGGCCGTGACCCGCCCGGCCGAGCCTCAGGCCCCGGGCGCGTCGGGCTTGAGCTCGAACCTCGCCCCCGCCGCCTTGACCGTCTCGGAGTCGGGGCCGGGGTCGGGCACGAAGAGCACCTCCCGGTAGTACTTCAGCTCCTGGATGCTCTCGCGGATGTCCGCGAGCGCCCGGTGCCCGCCGTGCTTGCGCGGGGTGTGGAAGTAGACGCGGGGGAACCAGCGGCGCGCCAGCTCCTTCAGCGAGGACACGTCGATGAGCCGGTAGTGCAGGTGGTCGGTGAGCTGGGGCATGTCCCGGGCCAGGAACGCGCGGTCGGTGTGCACGGAGCTGCCCGCCAGCGGCGCCTTGCGGGGTTCGGGGACCCACTGCCGCACGTAGTCCAGGACGGTCTGCTCGGCCTCGGCGAGCGTGCGCCCCGACGGGATCTCGGTGAGCAGCCCCGAGGTCGTGTGCATGTCGACGACCACCGGGTCCATGTGCTCCAGGGACTCGGCCGGGGGTTTGACGACGACGTCGACGCCGTCGCCGAGGACGTTGAGGTCGGCGTCGGTCACGAGGACCGCGACCTCGACGAGCGCGTCGTCGGTCAGGCTCAGACCCGTCATCTCGCAGTCGATCCAGACGATCCGGTCGCTGACCTTGCCGGTGACCTTGTCGTTGCTCACCGGGGCAGCGTAGTGGGGGTGGGCCCGGGCGGGCGGGTCGTGGACGAGCGGTGGAGGGGCGGGGCGCGGGTCAGCCCTTACGCTCGGCTCCATGCCGGCGCCGCGAGCCCGCGCCTCGGCGCTGGCCCCCGTGACGGTCCTCGTCCTGCTCGTGTGCGGGGTGCTGAGCCTGGCCGCCGTGACGATGGAGGTCGGCTGGCGCGGTCTGCTGCCCGGGCTGGCGCTCGCGGCCGTGCCCGTCGGGCCGGTCCTCGCGACCGTCCTGTGGCTGGACCGGCACGAGGCCGAGCCCCCGCACCTGCTGGCCTTCGCCTTCGGGTGGGGCGCCTGCGTGGCGAGCCTGGGGGCGCTGGTGCTCAACACGGGCGCCTCGCGCCTGCTCGACCGGGCCGTCGGCGACGTCACGAGCACGTCCGTCCTCGTCGCGCCCCTCGTCGAGGAGGCGCTCAAGGGGCTGGGGGTGCTGCTCCTGCTGCTCAAGCAGCGCCGGCAGTTCGACGGGGTCGTCGACGGGATCGTCTACGCCGCCTTCGTCGGTGTCGGCTTCGCCTACCTCGAGAACGTCCTCTACCTCGGCCGGGCCCTGGGCGACGACCAGCCGGCCTCCCTCGTCGCCGTGTTCGTGCTGCGCTGCCTCGTCTCCCCGTTCGCCCACCCGCTGTTCACGATGGCCGTCGGGGTGGGGCTGGGGATCGCCGCGCGGCACCGGTCGCCGTCGCGCCGGGTGGGGGCGCCGCTGCTCGGGTTCGCCGTCGCCGTCGTCCTGCACGCCCTGTGGAACGCCTCGGCCGGTTCCGGCGTGGCCTCGTTCATCGAGCTGTTCCTGCTGCTGCAGGTGCCCGTCTTCGCCGCGGCCGTCGCCGTCGCCCTCGCCGCCCGCGTCCGCGAGGCCCGGCTCATCGCCCGCCACCTGCAGGTTTACGCCCGCACCGGCTGGCTGGGGGAGTCGGAGGTGGCGATGCTCGCCGCGGCCGGCGAACGGCGCCGGGCCCGCTCGCTGGCCGCCGCCCGCGGTGGACGCGGTGCCGCGCGAGCGGTCCGGGACTTCCAGGAGACCGCCACCGAGCTGGCGTTCCGTCGCGACCGGTTGCGGCGGGGGACGGTGGAGTCGTCCCCGCAGGAGGAGCTGGAGCTGCTGGAGCAGCTCGCCCGGCAGCGGCGCGAGGTCCTCGCCCTGCTCCCCCGGGGCCCCGGCGCGGGGGACGCGGCGGCACCGCCGTCCACGACCTGACGCGGCCGTGCGGGAGCACCCGGGCAGCACCTCGGGGACCTCGGCGGGCCGGGGCCCGCTGAGACGCACCTCACGTGTGAGGTGGGACACCGTCCCACCGCCCGGGCGGCGCCCCACCCGGCACAGGCCGTAACCTCGGGTGGTCCACAGGTCGACGAGGAACGAGGGTGAGCCCGGTGCCCGCAGCGAACCGCTACGACGCAGTTCTCATCGGGGGCGGGGTCATGAGCGCCACCCTCGCGACGATGCTGGCCGAGCTGGAGCCGGACTGGTCGGTCCTGGTCCTGGAGAAGCTGGACACCGTCGGGGCCGAGAGCTCGGACATGTGGAACAACGCCGGCACGGGCCACTCGGCCCTGTGCGAGCTGAACTACACCCCGGCCACGGCGGACGGTGGCGTCGACATCGCCAAGGCCGTCACGATCAACGAGCAGTTCCAGGCCAGCCGGCAGTTCTGGTCCCACCTCGTCGAGAAGGGCGTGCTCGCCTCGCCCGGCGACTTCATCAACGCGGTCCCGCACATGAGCTTCGTGCGCGGCGGGGACGTCGACTTCCTGCACGCCCGCTTCGAGGCCCTGTCGAAGCACCCCCTGTTCGCGGAGATGGAGTGGGCCGACGACCACGCCCGCATCGGCGAGTGGGCGCCGCTGCTGGAGGCCGGCCGCGACACGTCCGAGCGCGTCGCCGCGACCCGTTCGCGCAACGGCACCGACGTCGACTTCGGCACCCTGACCAAGCAGCTGTTCACGGGCGCGGCGAAGGAGGGGGTCGAGCTCCTCACCGGTCACACCGTCAAGGACCTGCGCCGCCGCGGGTCGGGCTGGACGGTCGTGGGGGAGAGCTCGGAGGGCGGTTTCGCGGTCGCCACCCCGTTCGTCTTCGTCGGTTCCGGTGGCGGTGCCCTGCACCTGCTGCAGCGCAGCGGGATCCCGGAGGGCGAGGGTTTCGGCGGGTTCCCCGTCAGCGGCCAGTGGCTGCGGTGCACGAACCCCGGGGTCACCGCCCGGCACGGGGCCAAGGTCTACGGCCAGGCCGAGGTCGGTGCCCCGCCGATGTCGGTGCCGCACCTGGACACCCGGTACTCCCACGGCGAGAAGGCCCTGATGTTCGGCCCCTACGCCGGGTTCTCCCCGAAGTTCCTCAAGCAGGGCTCGCTCCTCGACCTGCCGCTGTCGGTCCGGCCGCGCAACCTGCTGCCGATGCTGGCGGTGGCGCGCGACAACGTCTCGCTCATGACCTACCTCGGAAAGCAGATCGTGCAGTCGATGGACCAGCGCCTGGAGGCGTTGCGGGTGTTCTACCCCGACGCGCGCGCCGAGGACTGGGAACTGCTCACCGCGGGTCAACGCGTGCAGGTCATCAAGAAGGGCCCGCGCGGCGGCGTCCTGCAGTTCGGCACCGAACTCGTCCACGCCGCCGACGGGTCGGTGGCGGCCCTGCTCGGTGCCTCCCCGGGTGCGTCGACCGCGGTGGACGTCATGCTGCGCCTGCTCGCGCAGTGCTTCCCGGCCCACCAGGACGCCTGGCGCGACCGGCTGCGGACGATGGTGCCCTCCTACGGCACGAGGTTGTCCGACGACCACGAGCTGCTGACGAGGACGCTGGCGCACACGGCCGACGTCCTCAAGCTGGCGGCCTGAGACCGGGGCCCGCGAGCGCGTCGACGGCGGCGTCGACGCGCCGGGTGAACCCGCTCTCGACGCCGACGACCTTGCGGGCGAACGGCGTCCCGCCGGCCAGGGCCGCCTCGACGTCGTCCACCCCCAGCTCCCGCGGGTGGGCCGACCCGGCGGTCGGGAAGACGGTGAACGACGTCGCCCCCGCCACGGTCGCCAGGTCCGGGCGCGCGGCCAGCACCGAGTGCACGAAGGCCTCGTCGGGCAGGAGCGTCGTGGCGAACCAGCCGCCGACGGCGGGGTCGGCGGCGGCCTCGGCGACCGCGGTCACCGCCGCGCGCGAGAGGGTGCACCAGAATGACCCCTTGACGTAGGGCAGGGGTGGGCCCCCCGAGCGGGGTCGGCGCGCCACCCACGTGCGACCCCCGGCCCGGGTCACGCCGGAACGCACGGGCAGCCGGTCGGACAGTCGTGTCAGGCCCGACCAGAGGCCTCCGAGCCCTTCCTGGGCGGGCAGGACGTGCCAGCGGTGGTGCCAGCGCGGGGCGTGGACGTCCCGGGGGTCCCGGCGCAGGACCGCGTCGACGCCCGCGAGCCCGGCCTCCCACGCGGCGAGGTCGGTGACCGGGTGGTCCTGGCCGGAGACGAGGACCACGTGGTCGGGGTTCCACCGGCGCTGGGCGGCGGTGAGGGCCTCGACGGCCGCGGCGGTCAGCGACCAGTCACCCCACCGGACGCGGATGTCGCTGCGCAGCAGCGCGATCCCGAGGTCGGCCGCGTCCTGGTCCGACAGCAGCAGCCCCGCGGAGCGGACGAGCACGTGGGAGGAGGGGGCGAGGTGGCGCACCCGCCGGACGCGCGCCGCCACCGCGGCCGGAGCGGTGTGGGCCATGACGACGTACGCGACGCCACCCATCGAGCCGGACCTTCCCCGAGGACCCCCGCCGTCGGGGGCGAACTGCGACACGATGCCCCGCGGGCGACGCCTCGTGCAACACGGGGTGACTGTGACGTGACGGGAGGTTGGTCTGCCTGCCGCGCCGTGGGTGTCACGGGCGGTCGTGCGTCCGGGCGGCGCCCGAGGCCCCGTCCCCGCGCGGGGCGTTCGCGCCCGCCGGCTGACCGGCCGCGGCCCCCCAGCCGTGCCAGTGGTCCACCTCGACGAGGACGCTGACCCGGGGGAACTCCCGCGTCCGGTACGGCTGCCCCGTGTAGTGCGTCGCGAGGCGGTCGATGTCGACCAGGTCCTCGTCGGGGCGGGTCTGCACGACCCGGCCCTGCACGCTGACGTGGGTGTACCAGTCGCCCTCGGCCAGCGCCGTCAGCGAGACCACGGGGTTCACCTCGAGGTGGCGCAGGCGGGCGCGCCGGCCGTCCAGGTTGAGCAGCACCCGGCCCTCCTCGTAGAGGTACCAGGTGGCGACGGTCACCGGGTGACCGTCGGGGTGGACCGTCGCCATGACGGCCGGGTTCGGGCGGGAGAACAGCTCGGCGACGTGGGGCGGCAGCGGCGGTCGCGGCACGAGGACCTCCTGGTGGGTGCGATCCTGGGCACCGTACCCGGGGCGTCCCGGGCCGGGGGAGGGGCGGTCGTGCGCTGGGGTGTGCTGACCTCGCCGCTGGGCGACCTCACGGTCGCGCGGACGGGGGCCGGTCTGACCGGCGTCTGGTTCGCCGACCACCGTGGCGGCGCCCTCGTCGGCGCCGACGCCGAGCGGGACGACGCCGCGTTCGAGGACGTGCGCGGGCAGCTCGGGGAGTACTTCGCCGGGACCCGCACGGTCTTCGACCTCCCGCTGGACCCGCCGGGGGACGCGTTCAGCCGCCGCGTCTGGGACGCCCTGATCCGCGTCCCGCACGGGACGACCACCACCTACGGCGCGATCGCCCGGACCCTCGGCGGGATCGGCCACGCCCAGGCCGTGGGCCTGGCCAACGGGCGGAACCCGCTGTCGATCGTCGTCCCCTGCCACCGCGTCGTCGGGCGTGACGGCGATCTCGTCGGCTACGCGGGTGGGTTGTGGCGCAAGCGGTTCCTCCTCGACCTGGAGCAGTCCGCCGACGAGCGGCTCTTCTGAGCCTCCCCGGCCGAGCCTCTGCCGGGGTGGGCAGGTGCCGCCCGGACCGACCCGCCGCGCGCACGAGGTGGGGACGGGAGTCGTCAGCCTCGACGTCGACAGCGAGAACCCCTCGGGCGCGGTCGGCCCCCACGAACGCGCCGGGTACGTCCGGGTGCACGGCGACGTCCTGCGCGCGAAGCCCCTCCGGGGCGGTCGCCCTACCCGAGCAGGCGGCGGACGTGGTCGACGATCGCGTCCGCCGCGGCCTCCACCTGCGCCAGCGTGCGCTCGAAGTCCTCCCGTCCCCCGTACCAGGGGTCGTCGATGTCCAGGTCCGACTCCCGAGCCGATCCCGGGGTCACGGCGTCCGCCCCCGGGGCGGCCGGGTCGAACGAGCGGTACACCCGCACCCGGCCCGCTGACTCCTCGTCCGGGGCCTGCGTCCGCAGCCACCGCGCGTGCCGGGCCGTCATGGCCAGCAGCAGGTCCCGGTGCGCGATCTCCTCGCGCGTCACCTGGTGCGCGCGGTGGCGCGGCACCTCGTAACCGTGCTCGGCCAGCACGCTCGCGGCCCGCCGGTCGACGGGGTTGCCGTCCTCCTCCGCGGAGATCCCCGAGGAGTCCACGACGACGCGGCCGGCCAGCCCCGCCGCGCGGAAGCGGTCGCGCAGGACGACCTCGGCCATCGGGGAGCGGCAGATGTTGCCCGTGCAGACGGTCATGACGCGCAGCGGTTCGAGGCCGCCGGGATCGGTGCTCACGGCCACAGTCTGTCGAACCCGGTGCCCGGTGACCCTTGTGGGTGAGCTGTGAGTGGTAGAAGCTCACGCTCAGCAACGAAACCACCACGGAGGCTCACGCATGGGGATGAACCCACGGCGCTCAGGGCTGCTCGCCCTGGCCGCGCTCTCGGCGACCGCGCTCGCGGTCCCGGCCACCGCGGCCTCGGCCGCGCCCGCCCCCACCCGGCAGCACGTCCCGACGGACGTCCGCCTCCTCGACGGCGACTACAAGGGCGGTGCGGCACTGCCGTTCACGGCCGCGGCCGCCGCGAAGCTCGGAGCCGCGCAGGACGCCCGGAGCCGCAGCACGCTGTCCGCCGCCTCCGGCCGGGACCTGCAGGTGGGGGACCGGAAGGACTGGCTGTCCCTCGTCGACGGCGGCCTCACCCCGGACGGCGAGGAGGTCGCCGGCGGCATCGACGTCCGCGGGTACACGCTGCGCGGCCTCGGCGACCACCTCGAGGTCTGGGTCGCCGACGACCTGAGCTTCCCCGACGGGGACTGCCGCAACACCCTCGACGGCGGGGCGCTCACCCGCATCACCGACGAGCAGGCGCAGGGCTTCGCCGACGAGTTCGACGAGAACGTGCTGCCGAAGGAGTCCGAGGCCTTCTCCGTCGCGCCGGACCGCGACGGCACGCAGGGGGTCGCGGACCAGCTGTTCCCCGACGCCGGCTACCCGCAGGACTACTGGGTCGGCGAGGGCGACCGCACCGTCGCGCTCATCGACAACGTGCGCGACCAGAACTACTACGACCCGACGAACGTCAACGGCCGCACCTACATCGCCGGGTTCTTCTTCTCGACGTTCAACGAGCTGCTCGACCGCAACGTCATGACCATCGACGGGTTCGACTGGCTGCACCGCACCGGGACGAACCCGCCGGACGACTCGGCCGACCCCGACTACCTGGCCTGCGCCGACTACCTGGGCCGGCCCGGTCTGGGTGAGCCGAGCCCGCGCACCTACGAGGGCACGTTCGCCCACGAGTACCAGCACCTGCTGGAGTACTACGCCGACCCCGACGAGGTGAACTGGGTCAACGAGGGCCTGTCCGACTGGGCGCAGACCCTCGTCGGCTACGTCGACCCGACCATCCCGCTCGACGACCCGGCCGCGGACAACCACCTCGCGACCTTCTACGGCTGGAACCCGCAGGAGAGCTTCGGCGGTCCCGAGCAGTCCCTCACGCAGTGGGGCGACCAGGGCGCCCCCGAGACCCTCGCCGACTACGGCGCGACCTACGCGTTCATGTTCTACCTCTACGACCACTTCGGCGGCGAGGAGTTCATGAAGCTGCTGCACGGCGAACCCGACAACGGGCTCGTGGGGTTGCAGGAGGTCCTGGACCGGACCGGTCACCGGGTGCGGGCGACCGACGTCGTCCACGACTTCCTCGCGATGAACGCGGTCGACGCCGCGATCGACGACGGGGCGAAGGTCAAGCGCGGCGACGCCGGGCGGCTCACGACGAACTCGCTGTCGGCGAAGGTCAACTGGGACACGCCGCAGGCGTACGACTCGCCCGGGGCCCCGGTCAACGGCGCCGACTACGTCCGGCTGCGCAACCTCGACGGCTGGCTGCAGGACGGGTTCGTCGACTTCACGGGCGCGAAGAACTACCCCGTCACGCCCGTCGAGTGGACCGCGCAGGACGGGGACCTCGTCTCCGGCAGCGGGGACGACCTCGACCGGGCGGTCGTGCGGACGTTCGACGTCCCGGCCGCCGACCCGACCATCACGCTGGGCCTGGACCTGGACACCGAGGAGGGTTACGACTACTTCTACGTCCAGGTCTACGACGCCGCGACGGGCACGTGGGTGAACCTGCCCACCGAGGGGGCGGACGAGGGCACCGGCGGTCTGTCCGGCACGTTCGAGGGGGAGAAGACCTTCGACGCCTCCCGGTTCGCGGGCCGGACCGTCGACGTCGCCCTGCGCTACGTCACCGACGGCGGCGTCTCCGGGCCAGGCGTCACGGTCACGTCGGTGAGCGTCGGCGGAAACCCGGTCACCGACGCCGGTGACCTGTCGACGTGGCGGTCGCTGACCCAGGCTCACCCGGTCCCGGTGGCCGGTTGGACCGTGCAGCTCGTCGGGTACGACGGCGAGCGGGTCTCGGTCGTCAAGCTGCCGACCGTGGCGACCCCGTGGGGCTGGAAGACCGTCGCGCCCGTCACGTTCACCCTCGGGTTCCGGCCCGACGTCGCCGCCGTCCTGGTGACCGCGGACGACCCGACGGAGACGGCGCCGTCCTACGCGCCGTACCAGCTGTTCGCCAACGGGGTGCTGCAACCCGGTGGTGGCTCGGGCGCCTGAGGCCCGGCAGGACGAGGGCCCCGGGACCGGTGCGGTTCCGGGGCCCTCGTGCGTGCGGCCGGCGGGGTGGGCCGGGTCAGACCACCGCGAACAGCACGTACCCGGCGACGGCCAGCGTCAGGACGACGACGGACAGCACCGTGGGGTTGCGGTACCAGCCGGCCTCGCGGGGCACGGCCCGCACGTCGGCCGGGGTGAGGGACCAGACCAGCCCCCGCAGGTCGGCCTCCGGGCGCGGGGTGCCGCCCCGCGAGATCAGCCAGCCGACGACGACGGCCACGACCGTCGCGACCCCGCCGCCGAGGAAGCTGGACCCCTGGCCGGACAGCGAGAGCACCCCGACCTGGTTGAGGACGAAGACGAACACGGCGCTCACCGTGCCCGAGAGCAGTCCCCAGAACCCGCCGGAACCGGTGAGCTTCTTCCAGAACAACCCGAACGCGAACACGGCGAACAGCGGGACGTTGAAGAAGGAGAACAGGGTCTGGATGTAGTCCATGATGTTCGTGAACCCGGCGGCGATGAACGCGGTCCCGATCGCCAGCGCGGTCCCGACGACGGTGACGAGCCTGCCCACCCTGAGGTAGTGCGCGTCGTCGCGTCCCGGGCGCAGCCAGTCCTGCCACAGGTCGTAGGTGAAGACCGTGTTGAACGAGCTGACGTTCGCCGCCATCCCCGCCATGAACGCGGCGAGCAGGCCGGCGAGGGCGACGCCGAGGAACCCGCTGGGCAGCAGGTCGCGCAGCAGCAGCGGCACCGCGTCGTTGTAGGTGGCCTCGCTCGGCAACCCGCGCTTGAGGGCCTCGATGCCCGGGATGAGCACCGCGGCGATCATGCCCGGGACGATGATGACGAGGGCGATGAGGACCTTGGGGATCGCGGCGATGAGCGGGGTGCGCTGCGCGGCCGAGGCGTTGCGGGCCGAGAACGCGCGCTGCACCTCGGTGAAGTTCGTCGTCCAGTAGCCGAAGCTCGTGACGAACCCCAGGCCCAGCACCACACCGAACGTCGACCCGATGGCCGACCCGATGCCCGTGAGCTCCTGACCGGGGAACGCCTGCAGCATGTTCGCGTCACCGTTGGCCGTGAGCTCGTCCACCAGGCCGTTCCAGCCGCCGACGCGGTGCAGGCCGACCAGCGTGATCGGCACCATCGTCACGACGATGACGAAGAACTGCAGCACCTCGTTGTAGATGGCGGCCGACAGGCCCCCGAGGAACGTGTACGCCAGGACGATGACGCCGGCGACGACGATCGCCAGCCACGTCGGCCACCCCAGCAGCGCGTTGACGACGATGGCCATGGCGTAGAGGTTCACGCCCGCCAGCAGGATCGAGGCGAGCGCGAACAGCAGGCCCTGCAGGCGCTGGGTCTTGGCGTCGAACCGGCGGCCGAGGAACTCCGGCACCGACCGGACCTTGGAGCCGTAGTAGAACGGCATCATCACCAGCGCGAGGAACACCATCGCCGGGATCGCGCCGATCCAGTAGTAGTGGAACGCCTGCTCACCGAACTGCGCCCCGTTGGCGGCCTGGCCCAGGAGCTCCGTCGCGCCCAGGTTCGCCGAGACGAACGCCAGGCCCGTGACCCACGCGGGCAGGCTGCGGCCCGAGAGCAGGAAGTCCAGGCTGGAGGAGACGCTGCGCCGGGCGATGAGGCCGATGCCCAGGACGATGAGGAAGTAGAACGCGACGAGCAGGTAGTCGACGAGGTGGGCGTCGATGCGCAGGGTCCCGGTGGCCGAGGTGACGGCGGTGCTCACCGCGGCGGGCAGGGCGGCGCTCACGCGTCACCACCGTCCGGACCCCGGGCGGGTTCGGCGGGTTCGGTGGGCTCGGCCGGGTGCAGGGGGCGCAGGAGCGTCCAGCCGACGAACACCGCGGCGAGCACCAGCATCCCGGCGCCGGTCCAGAGGTTGAGGTTGATCCCGCCGGTCTTGGCGCGGTCGGCCTCGGTGAACGAGACCAGGCCCCAGACGAGGCAGACGGCGCCGTAGACGGCGAACAGGCCTCCGATGACGGTGCGGATGTCGAAGAGGACGTCGGCCGTGCGGTCGGACGTCGGGGTGCGGGGGTGTCGTGCTGACACGGGATCTCCAGTGACGGGCGAAAGTTGTGCCCGAGCACTCTTGCATGGGGCAACCACCTTGGTGGACCCGGGGCTGCACGGGCACCCGGACGGGTGGTCCCCCGGTCAGCGGGCGGGGGGCACCGGGCAGGTGGACCGCAGGCGCTCCACGACCGCGACGAGGGCGGCGGGTGCGGCCGAGCTCGTGGTGTCGAAGACGACGCCGAGCTCCCAGGCGCCCACCGATCCCGTCGCCCGCGCGACCGCCCCGGCGAGCTCGAGCGTCCGTCCGTCCTGGGGCCAGGGGACGACGACGCGCGTGCCGACGCCGATGCGCTGCGGTGCCCGGGTCGCGACGCGGGCACCACCCAGCCCGAGGTCCAGGACGGTGGCGGGGCTCTCGTGGCCCTCCACGCGCAGGAGCACGTCCTGCCGGCACGGGAAGCGGTCGACCCGGCGCCGTTCCAGGGTGGCGGCGAGGTCGCCCATGGCGCGGGCGCCCTCGACGGCGGCGGCCACGGACCCCTGCAGCGCCACGAGCGCGCCGCGCTGGCTGTCGGCGACCGAGCGCAGACCCTCGGCGGCCTCGTCGATGCTCGCGATCCGCTCCTGCACGGCCCGCAGGCTGCGCAGGACCGCGTGCGCGTCGGCCTGGACCGCCGCGACGGTCTCGGTGATCTCCCCGGTGGAACCGGCCGTCGTCGCCGCCAGGTCCTTGACCTCACCGGCGACGACCCGGAACCCGTCCCCGGCCGCGCCGGCCCGGGCCGCCTCGATCGTGGCGTTGAGGGCCAGCAGCTTGGTCTGACCGGCGACCTGGGCGATCACGGTGGCCATCGACCCGACCGAGCGCAGGGAGTCCTCCAGGGCGGCCACGTCCCGGTCGGCCTGCGCGGCCCGGGCGAGGATCTCGCGGGTGGCGTTCGCCGCCGCCAGCGCCCTCTCGTCGATGACGTCGGTGGAGGACTGCACGCTCGCCACCTGGCCCTCGACCTCGGCCAGGCGCTCGACGATGGTCGCGCTGGAGTCGTCGACGACCTCCTGGGCGCGGACCCGGGACTGGCGCTCGGTGAACTGCAGCTGGACGAACGCGCCGCGGACCTGCTCGGCCAGGTGCTCGGTCGCGGTCTGCTCGGCGTGCGCGGCCGCCGCGGACAGCGCCGCGTGCGCCGCGCGCAGGGACTGCTCGGCCCGCTCGGCGCGCACCGCGGCCCAGGCCAGGGCGCACGTGCCGGGCAGCACCGCCAGCCCGGCGGCCGCCGCGAGCGCGGTCGACCAGCCGCCGTCGGTGAGCACGTGGGCGCCGGTGAGCGCGGCGGCCGGGGCGAGGGCCGCGACCGCGCGGCCGACGGGCCCGTGGCTGCCCGCCAGGGCGAGGAACGGGCGCAGCGCGGCCGGTGCCGTCGAGGCCGTGGACGGGGTGTCCGGCGACGTCATGCCACCCTCCCGCGGTCGGTGCCGTGCGGCCGGCGGGTGCCGGTCGTCCTCAGGGGCATCGGCTGGTGGGGGGCCGGGGTTGAACGTCCCGGGCCGGCTCCGTGCCCGGTTCCCCCGGGGACCGGCCGGTCCGCCGGCGTGCCGCGCCCCGCGTGCGGGTGCGCACGGCGGGTCAGGGCACGCGGACGCCGGCTCCGCGCATCTTCTTCTTGGTGCGCTGCACCGACTCCTTGAACGCGCGCAGCACCTTGGTGCCGCGGCGGCGGTAGGCCAGCAGGTCCATCGCCGCGTCGAGGACGACGGTGTCGGCCGCGGCCACGCCGAGGTCGGCGTAGGCCAGGGCCACGGCCGCGTCGATCGTGGCGGGCGGGGTCTGGTCGATGTTCGGGTTCCCGCCGGCCAGGGCGGTGACGAACCCCGTGACGGCCCGCTGGGCGTCCTCGGCCGCGCCCAGGCCCCTGGGGAACGACTCGACCGGCACGGGCGCGGCGAGCACCGGTGCCACCGCGGTCTCCTCGACGACGGGGGTCAGGGCGCGGGCCTCCTCGACGAGCGAACGGGCCACGGCGCGCGGATCGGCCGACCACTCCGCCGTCCGCACCAGGCGGTAGCTCGACCCGCTCGCCCGGGCCCGTGCCGGGCGGACGACCTCGCGGTCCTGGACGCGCCACGCGGCGAGCGCGTCCTCCAGGCCGAGCAGCGACCGGGCACCACCGACGTGCAGCTCCAGTTCCGCGGGCCGGCCCGGACGTGCGGGGACGACCTCGACCCCGGCGGCGCCCAGGGCGGCCGTCACCGCGTCGGCCACCGTCGACGGCCGGGTGGGCAGCGCCAGCGGCACCGGCGTCACGGCCTGCGCGGCGCGGTCCCACGCCGACGCCCCCTCGCCGCCCGTCCCCAGCAGCACGACCTGCCGGCTGGTCCCGGCCAGGTCGGCGACGACCGCGCCCTCGAGGCGGTGGGCGTCGTCGACGACGAGCACGTCGACGTCCCGGCCCTGCGCGTCGGCACCGACCTGGACCGGCCGGGCGCGAGCCCCGGACAGGGCCAGCTGCAGCTCCCGCGCCGAGCGCGCCCGGCGCTGCTCGTCGAGGCGGCGGAACTCCTCCGCGACCCGGGCGACCGGAGCCCCCCCGGGGTCGGACGCCTCCAGGGCCGCCCGCCAGTGCGTCCCGTCCACGAGCCGCGCGACGTCGGTCGCGCTCGACCCGGCGGGCAGGGCCGCGGCCAGGTCGGCCAGCCCCTCGGCCTCCACGGCCGCCCGGTCCTGCCGCGCGCGGGCGGCGCGACCGGCCCGCCGCACCCGGTCGGCGAGGTCCGCGAACCGGTCCAGCTCCGGGTCGACCGCCACGTCCGGCACCACGTCGGCGACGACGGACAGGCTGCGGCGCAACGGTTCCAGCAGCTCCGCCAGCTCCGCCCGCGAGGCGGCCGGGGCAGGTGCCCCCCCGATCGCCGCGGCCCAGTCCCGCTGCAGCGACCCCAGGGTCTCGACGTCGGCGGGGCCGAACGACGACCCGTCGTGGCGCAGCGCCGCGAGCCGCTTCAGCTCGCGGCGGCGCTCGCGCTCCTCCGCGGACAGCAGGGACCGCGGCTGCCGCGCGAGCACGGCGGCGGCCTGGTCGAGATCGGTGCTCAGGGCGGCCGGGACGTAGGTGCGCAGGGCGTCCTCGACGCGGGCCAGCAGCGGCAGGCCGCTCGCCAGCTCCCCCGGCGTCCGCGGCCGCCACCCCGTCTCGGCCGCCAGGCGCTGCACGAGCCCCGCCAGCCGCTCCAACCGGTCGGGCAGCCCGTCCAGGTCGGCGGCCACGGCGTCCAGACGGTCCCCGGGCACCCCCCGCAGCGGGTCCTCACCCGCGGTGCGGGCCCGGTCCAGGAGGTCGACGACGCGCGCCCGCTCGTCCGCGGACCACGTCGCGGCGGCCGGCAGCAGCGGCGGGTGCAGGTGCTCGGCGCGCAGCGCGGCCAGGCCCGCCACCTGCTCGGACCGGCTCGCCCCCGCCTCGCCGCCGGCCGAGAACCACGCGCGGTGCCGGGCGTCGAGGTCGCGCAGCAGCGTCAGCCAGCGGTTCGGGTCCGCCGGCGGCAGGTCCGCCCCGCGGCGGCTCGCGTCCTCCGGGACGTCGGCCAGCAGGTGGCCCAGGCCCAGCCGGGCCAGCTCCGCGCGGGCCCCCTCCGAGGCCGCGCCCGGGACCAGCCGCACCGACCGGCCCGCGGCCGCGAGCGCGGCGAGCAGCCCGGCGAGCAGCACCGGCGCCTCGTCCTCCGTCCGGTCCACGACCACCGGGCCCCCGGCGAGGGCCAGGTCGGCGACCAGCTGGTGCCGCGAGGTCGCCGCCTCCGGCAGCAGGGACACGCTCGCGGGGGCGGCCGGGACGGGCACCGGCGGCACCGGGGACGGCGCTCCGCGCAGGACCGTCAGGACGTCCTGGTGGCCGGCGCCGGCGGGGTCGAGGGGTGCGGTGCTCACCCGGCGAAGCTACCGGGTGCCGCCGGTCCCGCCCGGTCTCAGGCCGCGCGCAGGTACCGCAGCACGGCGCTCACCCGGCGGTCCGCCTCGTCCGTCGGGGCCAGGTCGAGCTTGGCGAAGATGCTGCGGATGTGCTTGTGCACCGCGCCGTCGCTGACGACGAGCCGGGCCGCGATCGCGGAGTTGCCCAGGCCCTCGGCCATGAGGCCCAGCACCTCGCGCTCGCGGGCCGAGAGGCGTTCCAGCCCCGCGTCGGCGCGCGAGCGGGTCAGGAGCTGGGCGACCACCTCCGGGTCCACCGCGGTACCGCCGCCCGCGACCCGGTGCAGCGCCTCGAGGAACTCCTCCACGCGCCCCACCCGCTCCTTCAGCAGGTACCCGACGCGCCGGGCGCCCCCCGCCAGCAGGTCGGTCGCGAACGCCTGCTCGACGTAGGCCGACAGCACGAGCACGGCGAGGTCGGGGTGGGTGCTGCGCGCCCGCACGGCGGCGCGGATGCCCTCGTCGGTGTGGGTCGGCGGCATCCGGACGTCCACGATCGCCACGTCGGGCCGGTGCTCGTCGACCGCCGCGAGCAGCGCGTCCGCGTCGGCGGCCGTGGCCACGACGTCCAGCCCCTCCGCGGCCAGCAGCAGCGCCAGGCCCTCGCGCAGCAGCGCGTCGTCCTCCCCGATCACGATCCGCACGGCAACCGCACCTCCACCCTCGTCGGCCCGCCCGGCGGGCTGCTCAGCTCCAGCGTCCCGTCCAGCGCCTCGACCCGGCGCCGCACCCCCGCCAGCCCCGACCCGGTCCCCGGTTCGGCGCCGCCGCGACCGTCGTCGGCCACCGCCACGTGCAGGACGTCACCGCGCCGGTGCAGCGACACCGACGCGGCCCGCGCCCGCGAGTGCCGGGACACGTTCGTCAGGGCCTCGGCGACGACGAAGTAGGCCGTCGCCTCCACCGAGGCGGGGCACCGGGGATCGACCGTGACCTCGACGTGGCAGGGCACGCGGCAGTCGGCGGCCAACCCGGTGACGGCGGCGGCCAGACCGCGCTCCAGCACCGGCGGCAGGATGGCGCGCACGACGGCGCGCAGCTCGGCCAGGGCCTCCTCGGACGCGGACTGCGCACGGGCCAGCAGGTCATCGGCCGCGGCCGGGTCCCGGGCGAGCGCGCGGCGGGCCGCGCCCAGCAGGACGCTCACCCCGACGAGGCGGTTCTGCGCACCGTCGTGCAGGGACCGCTCGATGCGCCGCAGTTCCGCCGCGTGCGCGTCCAGGGCCGCCGCGCGGGTGGCGGTGAGCTCGGCCACCCGCAGGGACAGGTCGACGTCGGCGGGCGGGCGGAGCAGGGCGCGGCTGAACCCGGACTGGACGCGGGCGAGGAGGGGCAGGCCGAGGCAGAGCAGCGCCCACACCACGCCCAGGCCCGCGACGGCCACCGCCTGCGGCCACGCCCGCACGGACCACCACCACGGCGAGGCGTCCTCGTCGGCCGGGAGCAGCCACCACCACAGCGGGAACGACACGTCCCGCACCGCGTACACGGGCAGCAGCACGCCGAGGAGGCACAGGAGCAGTCCGACGGTGGCGTGCGCGGGCAGCCACCGCAGGTCCCTGCGCCACAACCGGTCCGCGAGCGCGGCGCGCAGCCGCCGGGGCCCCGGGCCCCACGTCGGGGACCCCGTGCGGGCGCGTTCGGCGTCGGCCAGCCGCCGCACCCAGCGCAGCGCGGACGGGGCGAGCAGGACCCCGAGGCCCACGGGCAGCAGCGCGAGGACGAGGAGCAGCCAGGCCGTCAGCAGCGCCGCGCTCAGCGCCGTGCCGAGCCCGCGCCCGAGGTCGAGGAAACCCGACCGGGCCCCGGCCACCCTCCCGCGCAGTCCGCGCGCCCCTGGTCCGCTCATCCCGCGACGACCGTACCGACCCCGCCGGCCGGGCGTCGGTACAGCCAGCACCACCTCCGGACGGCAGGCTGCGGGGTGTCGCGGGCCCGCCCCGGCGGGCGACGGTGGTGCCCCCAGAACTCGCAGGAGGAACCCGTGGCCGACCGACGCAACCCCGATCCGCAGCACCGCAGCACGTTCCGGGCGGGGGCGTGGGTCCTCCTGCTGGTCGGGCTGACCGTGAACGTGGCCGGCTCCCTGGGGTTCCTGCCCCTGGCCGCCGGTGTCGCCGGAGGCGTCGTCGTCGCCGTCGCCGTGGCCGGCCTGGTGCGGGGCCGGCGGCGGACGCGCCGCACCCGTTCCTGAGAGTTCCCCGGCTCGACCTGCGGAGGACGCGGGACCGCGGGACGCTGCCCGGGTGCCCACACCACCGGCTCCCGTGACCGAGCAGGACCTCACCGCGCTGCAGGCGCCGCCGTCGAAGCGGGGGGTCGCCGTCGTGACGGGCGGTTCCGCCGGCCTCGGACGGGCCGTCGTGCGGGTCCTGGCCGACAGCGGCTGGGACGTCGCCGTCCTGGCCCGCGGGCACGACGGGCTGGCGGGGGCGGTGCGCGACGTGGCGGCCGCCGGCCGGCGCGCGGTGGGGATCGTCTGCGACGTCTCCGAGCACGAGCAGGTCGAGGCCGCCGCCGACCGCGTCGAGGACGTGCTCGGCCCGGTCGAGGTGTGGGTCAACGACGCGATGACGAGCGTGTTCGCCCCCTTCCTCGACACGGCCCCCGAGGACTTCGAACGCGCCACGCGCGTGACGTACCTGGGTTTCGTCAACGGGACGCGGGCGGCCCTGCGGCGCATGGTGCCGCGCGACCGCGGGCAGGTCGTGCAGATCGGTTCCGCGCTGGCGTTCCGGGGGATCCCGCTGCAGGCGGCCTACTGCGGTTCCAAGCACGCGATGGTGGGTTTCACCGAGAGCGTCATCACCGAACTCCTGCACCGGGGCAGTTCCGTGCACGTCTCGATGGTCCACATGCCGGGGATGAACACCACGCAGTTCGGCTGGGTGCGCACGACGTTGCCGAAGCACCCCCAACCCGTGGCCCCGATCTACCAGCCCGAGGCCTGCGCCGCCGTCGTCGGCTCGGTGGTGGACCACCCGCGCCGCAACACCTGGGTCGGGGAGTCCACCGTCGGCACCATCCTGGGGAACCGGACCATCGCGCCCCTGCTGGACCGCTACCTGGCCAGGACGGGGGTCTCCGGCCAGCAGACGGGGCAGGACGCCTCGACGATGGTGGGGGAGAACCTGTGGGAACCCGTCCCCGGCGACCACGGGGCCCACGGGGAGTTCGACGACCGGTCCTGGGGGACGAGCCCGCAGATCTTCGCCCTGCGGAACCGGCGGGTGCTGACCGGGGTCGCCGCGGGGGCCGCCGCGCTCGCCGTCGGCCTCCTGGCGCGCGGGGCCCGGCGGTGAACCCCCTCGCCCCGGCCCGCGCCGTCTGGGGCACCGCGCTGCTGACCGTCCCGCACGTCCTGCTGCGGCGCGCCGGGGGCCCGGGTGCCGACGACGACCGCGCGGTCACCGTGGCGCGCGTCCTCGGGGTGCGTCACCTCGCCCAGGCGGCGCTCACGGGGGCGAGCCCGGGGCGCACCGTCCTGGTGCTGGGGGCCGTCGGTGACGCCGCGCACGCCGCCTCGATGCTCGCCCTGGCGCGGGTGGACCCCGCCCGGCGCCGCGTCGCGCTCGTGGACGCGGTCCTCGCCCTCGGCTGGGGGGCGGCCTCCGCCCTGTCGTCGGGGGGCCGGCGGTGAGCGGCGCCGAGCACGCCCGGCCCGGCCCGCTGGTCCCCACCCTGCGCGAGTACGCCCTCCTGGCCGACGGCGAGCGGGGAGCGCTCGTGGGGCCCCACGGCGACGTGGCGTGGCTGTGCGCACCGCGGTTCGAGGACCCGGCGGTCCTCTCCGCCCTGCTCGGCGGGCGCAGCCGCTACCGCCTGGCCCCCCTCGCGCGCAGCGTCTGGGGCGGGAGCTACGAACCGGGGACCCTGGTGTGGCGCAACCGGTGGGTGACCGACGACGGCGCCGTCGTGCAGTGCCGCGACGCCCTCGCGCTGCCGGCCGACCCCGACCGGGTCGTGCTGCTGCGGCGGATCGGCGTCCTGCGCGGGCGGGCCCGCGTGGTCGCCGACCTCGACCCCCGCGCGGGGTTCGACCGCGAGGGTGTGCGCGCCGAGCACCGCGACGACGACGGCACGTGGACCGCGCGCACCGGTGACCTCGGGGTGCGCTGGACGGGGGCGCCGGAGGCCACCCGCAGCGGCCGTCGCGACGGGCTCACGACGGCCTTCGAGCTGGCCGAGGGGGAGCAGCGCGACCTGGTGCTGGAGATCGGCCCGGGGGACCCGCGCAGCTGGTCGCGACCGGTCCCGGCGAGCGTGCGCTGGCAGGAGACCGAGGCCGAGTGGGCCGGGCGCGTCCCGGCCCTGGACGGCGCCTGGTCCCCGCCGCAGGCCCGGCACAGCCTCGCCGTCCTGCACGGCCTGACGAGCGCGGCGGGCGCGATGGTGGCCGCGGCCACGACCTCGCTGCCCGAGCGCTTCGACGGGCACGAGGACTACGACTACCGGTACGCCTGGGTCCGCGACCAGTGCTACGCCGGTGTCGCGGCCTACACCGCGGGCGACGACCGGCTGGGCGACAGCGCGACCCGGTTCCTGACGGCCCGGCTGCTGCACGACGGCCCGCGGCTCGCCCCGGCCTACACCGCCGACGGTGACCCCGTCCCCGGCCCGGGGCGCGTGGACCTGCCCGGTTACCCGGGCGCCGACGCGGGCACCGGGAACCAGGTGCGCACCCAGTTCCAGCTGGACTCCTTCGGGGAGGCGCTGCAGGTGTTCGCTGCGGCGGCGCGCCGGGGCCGGCTCGACGAGGAGGGCGAGCGGGCCGCCCGGGTCGCCGTCGAGGCGATCACGCAGCGCTGGCAGGAACCGGATGCCGGGATCTGGGAGCTCGGGGACCGGCAGTGGACCCACAGCAAGCTCGCCGTCGTCGCGGGGTTGCGGGCTTGGTCCGCCGCCGGCCGGGCCGCGTCCCCGGCCCGCCACCACGACGCGTCGGTCCTGCAGCTGGCCGAGCAGGTGCTGGCCGAGGCGACCCGCACGGGCCTGCACCCCAGCGGCCGGTGGCAGCGGGCGGCCGACGACGAGCGCGTCGACGCGGCCCTGCTGCTGGGGGGCCTGCGCGGGGCGGTGCCCCTGGACGACCCGCGCAGCCTGGACACGCTGGCCGCCGTGCAGTCCGAGCTGAGCGTGGACGGCTACGTGTTCCGGTTCCGCCACGACGCGCGGCCGTTGCCCGAGGCCGAGGGGGCCTTCCTGCTGTGCTCGTACTGGACGGCGATGACGGAGGCCCAGCTCGGCCAGCCGGTCAGCGCGGTCTCGCGGTTGGAGAAGGCCCTGGCCGCCGCCGGTCCACCCCAGCTGTTCAGCGAGGAGTTCGACCCCGAGCAGCACCAGCTGCGCGGGAACCTGCCGCAGGGTTTCGTGCACGCGCTGGCCCTGGAGGCGTGCGTGCGGGTGCCGGACCTGCTGGCGGGGCGACCGCTGGGGTGAGCGGTCGCCCCGGTGGTGGTCAGCAGTTCGTCGTCAGCGCCTCGGGCGTCACCGAGGTGGGCCCGCCGAGCACGATCTCGGCGGTGATGCCGGTGTTGCCCTGGACGTAGGCGGCCAGGGACGCGGGGGTGCACGCCTGCGGCAGGAGCAGCACCGGGGCCGCGTTGACGGCGGCGGCGGGGACCCCGGCCAGGGCGTCGGGGAAGTCGTCGCCCGTCGCGATGACCACCGTCGAGGCCTGCGGGAACAGCTCGGCGGCGACGGCGGCGGAGGTGTCGTACCGGTCGGCGCCGGCGATGCGGGTGGCCTCGGCCGCGCTGCTCGTGCGGCTCGCGACGGTCGCGGCGACCTGGTCGCTCACCGAGGCCGAGCTGCCCACGACGACGCTGGCGGCGAAGGTGTGCTGCGCCATCCACTGCGCCACCGGGGCGGGGATCGACGTCGGCTCGGTGATCATCACCGGCACCCCGGCCGAGGCCGCGGCCGCCCCGCCCGAGAGCGCGTCGGGGAAGGTGTCGCCGCGGGTGACGACGACGCCCTCGGGGTTCGGGAAGAACTCCTCGGCGACGTCGACCGCCGTCTCGTACCGGGTCGCCCCGGCGATGCGGGTCACCGTCGAACCCGCCGCGGCGGTGCCGATCCGGCTCAGGACGGCCTCCGAGACGCGGTCGGTGCCGCCGATGACGTAGACGGTCGAGGGCTTGAGGCGGGCCAGCTCGGTCGCCGTCGCGGCGGGCAGGTCGTCGGCCCGGGTCAGCAGCAGCGGGGCGTCGAGGGAGGCCGCCGCCGGGCCGGCGGTCAGCGCGTCGGCCGGGGCCTCGCCGCTGGTGATGAACACGGCGCTGCCGCTGGAGGGCTGGAAGGACCCCTGGGAGATGACGGCGGCCGTCTCGTAGCGGTCGACGCCGGCCGCCCGGACGAGGCCGACGTAGGGGAAGGGGGTGCCGACCTTGGGCACCGGGGTGGACGCCTGCGCGGCTCCCGCGCACACCGTCGACAGCAGGGCGGTGGCGGCGAGGGCGGACAGGGTCGAACGGCGGGCCAGGCGCATCGTGGTTCCTCTTGTCGCAGGGCACGGGGCGACCTCGCCACCGCGTTCGAGAAACTAGGGCACCGTCGCCCGCGGCGCCTTCCTGGGGCCGGAACTCACCCGCACGGCCCACCGCCGCCCCGCCGCGGTGACGACGTCGGCACCGGTCCCCGCCGGCACCGGACCCGGCCGAGCGGTCGGCCCGTCAGGGCCGGGCAGGGGCTCCCGGTCCCGACGCGGCGACGTCCTCCCACCGCGGCAGGTGGATCCGCGGTTGCAGGCCCTGGCGGGCCCGGCCCACCGCCCAGCGGGCCGCGTGCAGCGCCCGCCGCTCGGCGTGGGCCCCGCCGTCCGGGCCGCCCCCGCCCCCGGTGAGGGACCGGGCGACGAGGTGGTCGGTGACCTGCTGGTCGGTGGCGTCCCGGAGCACCAGCGTGCGCGCCCCCGTCGACCAGACCGCGAGCGCACCGCCGGGCTGCACGAGCACCACGAGGTGGTCGCGGGCCCAGTCGGCCGTGCGGCTCACCCCCGCACCCCCGTGCACGCACCCGTCCACGCATCCGTCCGGTCGTCCATGCCGGAATGGTCGACGGCGACCGGCCCCGCGCGCCCCCTCCTTCCGGAGGGTCCCCTCTCGCGGGCGGTGACCACCTGCTGCCCTCAGGCCCCGCCCACGACACCCGCCCGCACCGCCAGCACGGCGGCCTGCACCCGGTTGCTGACCCCGAGCTTGGTGAGGACGGCGCCGACGTGCTCCTTGACCGTCGGCAGCGAGACGAACAACCGTTCGGCGATCTCGGCGTTCTGCGCGCCCTCGGTGAGCAGGAGGAGCACCTCGTGCTCGCGCGGGGTGAGGCGGCGCAGCGCCTCCTGCGCCGGCACCGACCCGCGCGAGCGCAGGAACCCCTGCACGACCGTCGCGGTCACCCCGGGGGACAGGACCCTCGCCCCCCGCGCGAGGGCCCGGACGTGCTGGACGAGCTGGTCGGGGTCGGTGTCCTTCAGCAGGTAGCCGTCGGCGCCGGCGGCCAGCGCGGCCGCGACCTTCTCGTCGGCGTGGAACGTCGTCAGCACGGCCACGGCCGGTCGGCGCGGCAGCTGCGCCAGGCCCGCCAGGACGCTCAGGCCGTCGACGTCGGGCATCCGCAGGTCCAGCAGCAGCACGTCCACCCGGAAGCGGTGCAGCGCGTCCAGCGCCGCGCCGCCCCCCACGGCCGCGACCACGTCCAGGTCCGGAGCCGAGGACAGGATGGCCGTCAGGCCCGAGCGGACGAGGGGTTCGTCGTCGACCACGAGGACGCGCACGCCGTCCGCGCTCGCGGGCGTGGTGCCGGGGGACTCGTCCACGTCCCCAGCATCGCAGGCGGGGCCCGGGGGAGCCGGTGCCGGTGCAGGGCCCGTGGAGCGACCGGGGAGCGCCCGCGCCGGGCCCGGACCCGCGCCTCGTGTCGCCCACGGTGGCCGGACGCCCGCACGGGGGTCGCGGACGGGTCGACCGGCGACAGGCTCAAGCACGCACCGTCACGTGTCGAAGGGGAACGGGTCCGCGCACGGCCACGGAGCTGGATCCCCGAGGAGCACCCACGTGAACGTTTCCTCACCTGCCACCACCGGTGAGCCGGGTCTGTCCTCCTCGACCCGCGACCTCAACGGGCTGGCGATCACGCAGGTGGTGAACGCGTCGGGGACCTCGTCCTCGCGCGAGGCCCGGGCCCGCCAGTCGCGCATCCTGGCCTCCCTGACCGTCAGCGACCGCTCGTTCCTCAGGGCGGTGCTCGGCCCGGGGCCGGAGCTGACCGACGTCGCCTCCCTGGAGGAGGTCGGGTCCTCGGCCCTGGCCGCCCAGGTCGCCGCCGACCGGGACGACGGCTCGCTGCCGCAGGGGTGCCCGATCGACATCGCCTACGTGCGCCTCCTGGCGGGTTTCAACGTCCACGATGACGCGGGGACGCTGCAACCGCTGCTCAGCCCGCGGCAGTTCGACCGCGCCCGGCGCTACTTCGAGGAGCACGGGGGCCGGGCCACCGTCGACTTCCGCACCTGATCGTGCTGCCGGCCCACCGCGGTCCTGCAGACCCGCGGTCCCGCGCAGTGCCCCCAGCAGGATTCGAACCTGCGACACACGGTTTAGGAAACCGATGCTCTATCCCCTGAGCTATGGGGGCCCGGTGGCAGCCTACCGGCCCGGTGGACCCCGCCCGCGCCGGCGGGGTCGGACCCGTTCGACATCGACGAACTACGACAGGACGTCGTTGATTTTCGCTGCGCCGCAGGCGAACGGGCGAGGGGTGTGGTCGGGGTGGACCCGTCCGGGTGCCTACACTCAAGCCGTGCAGAACACCGACCGATGGCCTTCTCGGGCGTCGGACCACGTCGACGGGGACGCCGACACCCGGCAGTCGCCGTCACTCGAGGAGTAGTCCCGCATGTCCGTCACCACCGCTCGCCCGGCCGGCCACACCCGCGTCCCGGCCCCCCGCCGCGCCCCGCGCGAGCAGGCCGCCGTCGCGGCCCTGCACGCCGCGCTCGTCGAGTCCGGCTGCATCCTCGTGGCCACCGAGGTCTCCGAGGGCGGTTGCACCGTCTCCTTCTACGACGCCCGTTCCCTGGGGCGCGCCGTGGACGTCATCGTGTCCGCCGCCCTGCGCGCCGGCGACGCCGCGCTGGCCGCCCGCGCCCGCCAGCAGGGCGGCGACGCCTGGAAGGTGACCGCCCAGCCGCAGACGTGGGCCGGTGCCGGGGGCGACCCCGACACGTGCGCCAACCGCTCGGCCACGAGCTGGCGCCTGCAGGTCCCGGCCGCCGACGTCGTGCCGACGGCCACCGCGCTCCTCGCCTGACGTCGCCCGCCCGGGACGAGGCCCTCAGGCCTCGACCTCGGCGAGCACCCCCGGCACCTGCGCGGGCAGCTCGCGGGCCAGGAACCCCAGCCGCCCCACCGCGCTGGCGAGGCGGTCACCGGCCCTGCCGTGCAGGTGGACGCCCCAGACGGCGGCCTGGGTCGGGTCGGCGCCCCGGGCGCACAGGCCCGTGATGATCCCGGACAGCACGTCACCGGACCCCGAGACGCCCAGCCCGGCCCCGCCGGAGGCGTCCCGCCAGGACCGGCCGTCCGGCGCCGCCACCCACGACTCCCCGCCGCCGGCGGCCACCGTGCAGCGGCTGCGCCGGGCCAGCTCGCGCGCCGCGGCGCCCACGTCACCCTCGACCTCCTCGGGGTCGGCGTCGAGCACGATCGCCAGCTCGGCGAGGTTCGGCGTCAGGACGGCCCGCCCGTCGAGGTGGTGCAGGAAGGTGACGTCAGCCGTCACCGGGGCCAGCCCGAGGGCGTCGAGGACGACGGTCGTCCCCAGGCGCGGCACGAGCGCCTCCAGCAGCGAGCGGACGGCCCGCTCGCCCACGGCCCCCACGCCGAGCAGCGCGGCGTGCGCCCCGCCGACGAGCTCGGTCAGGTCCTCGTCGTCGGCGCAGACCGGGTCGATCGCGCCCTCGCCCGTCTCCGGCAGGCCCAGGACGAGCGCCTCCGGCAGCGCCACCCCGAGGGCGACGGCCGTGCCGGCCGTCGTCGCGACCTGCAGCTTGCCCGCCCCCGACCGTAGGGCGGACTCGGCCGCCAGCAGCACCGCCCCGGGGGTCCTGACGCTGCCGCCGAGGACCACCGTGCGGCCCCGCGACTCCTTGCCCACCCCCGGCGGGGGCAGCGGCCACTCGCGCAGGACGGCGGAGGTCACGGTGACGGCACCGGGTGCGGGACTCATGCCGGACCCCTACCCGCCCGCCTGCACGTCACGCGGTTCGTCGTCGACGGCGTCGTCGGTGACGCGCACGTCGCGCACCGCCGTGGTGTCCCCGGCGCGGTCGAGCACGAGGCGGCCGCCGTCGGCGCGGTAGGCCGTGACGGAGCAGTTGGCGAGCGGCTGCTCGGCGTCCAGCCGCAGCACGGACTCCTCGTCGAGGTCCTCCAGGACGAGCCGGGCGTTCATCACCACCGCCTGGTGCGAGACCAGCAGCACCTGCCGGCCGGCGTGCTCCTCGCGCAGGCCCGCCAGCAGGCTGCGCACCCGCAGGGCCACGTCGCACCAGCTCTCCCCGCCCGGGGGCCGGTAGTAGAACTTGCCGATCCGGCGGCGCCGTTCGGCCTCCTCCGGGAACCGGGCCCGCACCCCGCGCCCCGTCAGGCCGTCCCACCACCCGAGGTCCCGCTCGCGCAGCCGCTCGTCGGTGCGCAGCTCCACGTCGCGACCCCCTGCCCGCAGCTCCTGCGCGATCGCGCGCGCCGTGTCGTGGGCGCGCCGGTACGGCGAGGCGAGCAGGACGTCGGGGACCGGTGGCGCCGCCGGGTCCCGCGTCAGCCAGTGCGCGACGGCCGCGGCCTGCGCCCGGCCCAGCGGCGACAGCGGCACGTCGGCGTCCCGTTCCTCGACGTCCACCACCTCCGCGTCCGTGGAGCGGGCGTGGGCGTCGGCGAGGTTCCCCGTCGACTGCCCGTGCCGGACGAGGACCAGTCCGGCGGGCTGGGGGAGGGCGGCGTTCACCCGACCACCCCTACCGCCTCACCCGCCGTCCCGCCCGTCGGGACGACACACCCGGGCACCCGGATACCCGGGGGGGAACGATCCGGGTGGCCCGGGCGTGGGACCGGTGAGTGACCCGGCGCGACCGGGGATGACAAGGTGTGTGCCGACCGGCCGGTGATCCACACCGGTGCGCGGGGCCGAGGGGGTGGGGCAGCTGAGCGGGGTGGCGAGCGCGTGGCACCGGTTCATGACCCGGACCACCCTGCAGCGCCGGGTCTCGGTCATGGGCATTTCGTTCCTGCTGGTCGTCCTCGTCCTGACGGTCCTCGTCATCGCCTGGAACCCCTGGGTGGGTTCAGGCTCCACGGACCGCCAGGCGGCCCAGTCCGACGTCCGGCTCTCGCAGGAGGTCGACGACCTCGCCCGGAGCGTGGTCGAGGCCCAGGCGAGGAACCAGCTCTTCATCACGGCCTCGAGCCTCGAGCGTCAGGCCGAGGCGTCGACCGAGCGCGACGAGGCGATGCAGCGCTACGAGCAGGTGCGCGGGCGGCTCGTGGAGGCGACCCGCAACACCGCCCTCGACGCCACGGTCCGGCAGGACCTGGTCCGCGTGCTGGACGACGCGGCGTACTGGCGCAGCCTCGCCGACGACCAGGCGGCCTTCAAGGCGGGGCAGGACCAGGACCAGTTGAACAGGTCGATCCTCGACAACCCGTCCTCCCGCGCGCTGCTGACCGTCAACGAGGACCTGGAAACCCTCCGGGACCGGATCCGCGGCATCGAGGAGAGGTCGCGGGAGGTCCTGGAGGACCAGCGGGACCAGTTCCGCTACGTGCAGCTGCTCGTCGCCGGCGTCACCCTCCTCATCGTCCCGGCCGTCCTGTACCTCGTCCGCCGGTGGGTCCTGCGCCCGCTCGGCTCGCTGTCCGCCCAGCTGCTGCAGGTGTCCCGCGGGGACCTGCAGGAACCCATCACGCTGCCCGGCCCGCCCGAGCTGGCCGCCGTCGCCGCCTCGGCCGAGACGATGCGCCGGCGCATCCTCGACGAGCTCGCCGAGGCCGTCTCGGCGCGCGAGGCGCTGCAGCAGGGGCAGCCGCTCGTCGCCGAGGTCCGCGACCAGCTCGCCGCCCACGACCTGCCCGTCGTCCCCGGCTGGTCGTCGGCGGCGGCGCTGCGCCCGGCGGAGGGGTTGCTGGCCGGGGACTGGTACGACGTGCTGCCGCTGGCCGACGGCCGGTTCGCCGTGGTCGTCGCCGACGTGTCGGGGCACGGTGCGCGCGCCGGGATCGTCGCGATCCAGCTCAAGCGGCTGCTGGAGGCGGCGCTGCACCTGGCCCCCGAACCGGACCTGGCCCTGGCCATGGCGGCCCGCGTCTTCGCCGACGAGGCCGAGCGCTTCGCCAGCTGCGTCGTCGTGGTCGTCGACCCCGACTCCGGCACCGTGTCGTACGCCAACGCCGGTCACCCGGCGCCGGTGGTGCTGCGGACCGACGGGGAGGACGGGGGCGTGCGCGTCGTCACCGAGCTGGAGGCCACCGGCCCGCTGCTGTCCTGGCTGCACCTGGACGTCCCGGGGAGCTGGCAGACCCGGACGACGTCGCTGGCGCCGGGGTCCGTCCTCGTCGTCTACACCGACGGTCTCACCGAGGCCCGGCCGACGGGCAGCACCGACGAGCTGGGCATCGGCGGGGTGCTGCACGCCCTCGGGGGGCTGCCGGAGCTCACGCCGCAGGCCCTCGTCGACGAGGCGCTCGACGTCGCGCGGCGCTTCAGCGGCGGTCGCGCGCGCGACGACGTCACCCTGGTGGCCCTGTCGCGCGGGACCGTCGCCGTGCCCTCGGCGCCGGTCGACCGCGACGGCGCGCAGGAGCCGGGCACCTGACCCGATCCGCGCCGCACGGCGCCTAACCTTGACCACGTGACGTCTTCTCCCGCGCCCGGTCCCGACTCCACGCGTCGGCGCTGGTGGGCGGAGGCGGAGGCCCTCGGCGGCACCTCGGCGCTGCTGGACTGCCCGGTGGGGACCGACGCCGTGCTCGACCTGACCACCGCGCACCCCTCCGGCCTGGCCCAGCTCCTGGCGGGTGGCCCGGCCCCCCTGACGAGCCTCGTGCGCGAGGCGGGGGCCTTCGCCGAGGCCCGTCGCCGGGCCCGCACCACCCACCGCCTCGCGGCGGCGCTGCTGGCTCAGCGGGGCACCCGCTCGCTCGCGGTCGCCGTCGGCACCGCGGGGTGGTCCCTGGCGGAGGAGCCGGACGCCGCGACGCTCGCCGAGGGGGCCCCGCCCCCTGCGCTGCGCCCCCCGCGGCGCACCCCCGTGCTGCTGCGTCGCTGCACCCTCACCCCCGCCACCGAGGCGCTGGACGACTTCGTCGTGCAGCTGGCCCCCGAGGTGATCGTCAACCCCGTCCTCGTCCGGGTCGCGCGCGCCGAGCTCGGCGTCGACCTCGACACGCGCCGCATCGGGTCCGCGGTCGGGGCGCACTGGGGCTTCGACCCGAACCCCGCGATGGACGAGCTGCGCCGCCAGCTGGCCGGCACCCGCGGGTTGCGGGTCGAGCGCCGTCTCCTGCTGGCGACCTTCGCCGACCCCGGCGCGGACCTGCTGGCCGACCTGCGCCGCCGCGGGGGCCTCGTGCGCGAGCACCGCGTCGTCGCCGCCATCGCGGCGCGCCGGCCGGTGGACCCGCCGCCCCCGCCCGCCCCCGGGCAGGTCCCGGCCGTGCCGGCGGCCGTCGAGGGGTTCGCGCTCGACCCGGCCCAGCGTCGCGTCGTCGAGACCGTCCTGGCGGGCCGCGACGTGCGGCTCGACGCCCCGACCGGGACGGGCGCCACGCAGGTCGCGGCCGCCGTCATCGCCTCCGAGGTCGTCGCAGGGCGCCGGGTGCTCCTCGTCGCCGACTCGGCCGCCGACCGGCGAGCGGTGGACGAACGGCTGCGCGACAACGGTTTCGGGCGTCTCTTGCTGCACCTGGTCGCGGACCTGGACGGCTCGGCCGACGACGCCTCCGTCCAGCTCGACGCGGCCCGCCGCGAGGTCCGGGCCCGCCTGGACGCCCCGGCCCCGGCAGAGGTCGCCGAACCGGACGTCGCCGCGCCGGCGACGGCCCTCGACGAGCACGCCCGCGCCCTGCACCGGCCCCGCGACCCGTGGGGCGTCAGCGCGGCGCAGGCCGTGCACGCCCTGCTCGACCTGGCCGAGCGGCCCGCGCCGCCGACGACGAGCCGCCGGTTGCGCGGTGAGGACCTGTCGGGCTGCTCGCGCGAGGACCTGCCCCGCTGGGCGGAGCGCCTCGTGGAGGCCGTCGACCTGGGGGCCTTCGACGTCGGCCCCGGCACGACGCCCTGGGCGGGTGCGGACCTGCGCACCCCGCAGGTCGCGCAGCAGGCCCTGGCCCGGGTCGAGGACCTCATCGGCCAGCGGTTGCCGGCCCTGCGCGCGCTCCTGGCGACGGTCTGCGACGCGGCGGGTCTGCGCGGTGCCGCCTCGGTCGGGGAGGCGGCTGACCGCACCGCGCTGCTCGAAGGGGTCCGCACCACCGTCGGTCGCTTCGGCGCCGACGTGTTCGGTCAGTCCCTCGGCGACGTGGCGGCCGCCACGGCCACGCCGCAGTGGCGGCGCGAGCACGAGGTTCGACAGGGCTGGGTGCGACGCTGGCGACTGCGGCGCGAGGCCCGGGCCCTGCTGCGCCCCGACGTCTCCGCCGGTGACTGGTCCACCCTGCACGCGTGGCTGCAGCAGGCGCGTTCGGAGCGGTTGCGCTGGCAACGCGTGTCCGTGCGGGACAACGCGCCGGTGGTGCCCGACGACCTCGACGCGCTCGTCGCCGCGGTGGCGGCGGTGCGCCAGGAGCTCGACGACCTGGCGCGGGTCCTGCCGACGCGCTCGTGGACGGACCTGGGGGCGGCGTCCCTGCAGGACGTCCAGCTGCCGGAGCTGTCCGCGCTCCTGCGGCAGCTGGCCGCGGACGCGGACGCCCTCGGCCCGCTGCCGCGCCGGACCGTGCTGCTCGACGAGCTCGAGGACGGTGGCTGGGGCGGGGTGCTGGAGGACCTGCGCGCGCGCTGGGACGGCCCGGGCAGCCTGCACCTGCCCTCGGAGGTGGAACGCGCCTGGTGGGCGGGGGTGCTGGACGCCATCTCGATGGTCGACCCGCTCGTGGGCACGGGGGAGGCGGCTGCGCTGCGCACGGCGCGCTACGAGCTGCAGCTGGCGGTGGCCGCGCGCCGCGGCCGGCAGACGGCCCGGGCCCGGGCCGAGGTCGACTCCCGGGCCCAGGCGTCGGGCCGCCCCGGTGACCTGCTGCCCGTGACCGCGCTGTCCGCGGCGGGCGTGGCCCGGCTGGCCGACGACGTCCCGGACGCCGACCTGCTCGTCGTGCTGGGGGCTCAGGCCACCAGGACGGCGGCCGCGCTCCCGGCGCTCTCGCGCGCCGCGCGCGTCCTCGTGGTGGGCGACCCGCACCTCCCCGGACCGACCGACCTGCCCACCGCGCGCGACGAGCACGTGGTGCCCGGACCGGTGCGGGACAGCCTGTTCGCCGACGTCGAGGGTGTCCTGCCGACCCTGCGCCTGGACCGCCAGCACGCCCTGCTCGACGACACGCTCCTGACGGGTGCCCCGGTGCCACCGGGGCAGTCCTCCCTGCCCGGCGCCGGTCTGGACGGCCGGGCCACGGCCCGCACCTCGGACCGCCCGCCGGGGGCGCGCCGCGGTCCGGACGCCCTCGTCGACCTCGTCGTGGAGACGGCCCTGGCCGCGCTGACCTCCCACCCGGAGGAGTCCCTGGGCGTGGTCGTGCCGGACGCGGCGGGGGCCGAGCTGCTGGCCGACACGGTCCGCCGCCAGGCGATGGACCGCGGTCTGCCGCTGTCCGTCGGCCGCGAGCCCCTGCTCGTCGGGACGCCCGTCCGCTGGGCCGGCGAGCGCCGCGACCACGTGCTCGTGGTCACCGACGCCGTCCTGAACGGTCCCGCGCTGGGCGCTGCCGGCGAGGGCGGGGACCCGGACGGCGAGGGCCGGGCCACGGGACGGGCCGAGGCGTGGATGGCGCTGACCCGCAGCCGGTTGCGCACCACCCTCGTGCTGGACGACTCCGGCTGGAGCGCCGACCGGGGTGGTGCCCGGGAGGCCGAGGGGCCGGACGAGGAGGGTGTGGAGGACGGCCGGGGGCTGCTGGAGCGGACCGCCCGGGCCTGGGAGCGCGACGAGCTGCTCGCCGGGTCCGGTCGCCCGGAGCGTCCGGGGTCCGACGCGGTGGTGCGGCGCCTCGCCGCCGCGTGCCGCCGCGTCGGCCTGCCGGTCCGGTGCGAGGTCGGCGCCTCCCGGGTCCTCGCGCTCGTCGTCCGCGACGCCCGCGCCCGCGCGGGTGCGGGACCGGCGCTCGTCGTCGAGCTCGACGACGCGGCGTGGGCCGGTGGTGACGTCGTGGACCGCGAGGTCGACGGGCCCACCGAGCTGGAGCGGCGGGGGTGGCGGTACGTGCGGGTCCTGACCGCGGACGTGTTCGCCGACGCGGACGCCGAGGCGGACCGCGTCGCGGGCCTGTGGCGCGACGCGCTGGCCGACGCCGGGCACGACCTGCCGTGGGTCGTGGACCTGGTCGCCCCGGCCGTGACCGTCGACCCCGACCCCGACCCCGACCCCGGCCGAGATCCCGACCGGCGCCGGGACCTCGACCCGGACCGGCGGGCGCGGACCGCCGAGCTGGACCGGATCGGGGTGCAGCTGCCGTGAGCGCGGCACCGGGCGGGGGGCCCGAGGACGGCGTGGACCGGGACGTCCCGCTGGAGGACGAGCGGTCCGCGGACGACCGCGACGAGGGGTGGGGTGAGCGGTCGGGACCGGGGTACGACGACGAGTGGTACCTCTCGCAGCGCCCGCCGCACTGGGACTGAGCGCCGTGCGTTCCGAGGTGCAGGTCGGACACGCTGAGTCAGGGAACGGCTGCGCAACGACACCCGAACCTGACTGAACGCTCAACCATACTGACTCTCGGTCGAAAGTGCGGCCGGGAGCCCGCTCAGAGCTTCTGCCACGCCGCCACGACCCCCATGATGGGCCCGGACCGCCGCTCGGCGTCCCCCGGACGGGGGGCACGTGCCCGGTCCGTCCGAAGGGTCGGGGTCCGGTGGCGGGAGGTGGCAGATGCAGCGCTCGACGGCCGCGTTCGTCGCCCCGCGCCCCCTCGCCCGCCGTTCCCCCCGTGGACCCGCGCGCCGGTCGCGGCCCGTCGTGCCCCTGGCCGCGGGCCTCCTGGCGGTCGCCGCCGCGGTCGGTGTCCTCGCCCTCGCCGCCCTCGCCGCCCTCGCCGGTCCGGCGCCCTGGGACGCCTGGCGCTTCTCCCTCGTCCTCGCCCTCGTCGTCCTCGTGGCCGAGTCCCGGCCCGTGACCCGCCGCGCCGGCGGTCGCGGTGAACCCCTGCCGGTGTCGTGGGGCTTCCTCGTCGCCCTCGTCGCCCTCGGGCCCCTCTCGCTGGCCCTCCTCGTGCGGGCCGTCCCCACCGCGGTGCGCCACCTGCGGCGCGGGTCCGGACCGCAGGTGGTCGTCGTGGCCGTGGGGACCTCGCTGGTGGGGGTGCTCGTCTGCGGGGTCGTCCTCGACGTGCTGCTGGGGGCCCCCGCCGCCGACGGGCCCGCGCTGCGCGACCCCACCGACTGGCCCTCCGTGCTCGTGGCGGGGGCGGCCGGCCTGATCGCGCAGGGGCTCGCGCACTCGGCCTCCCGGCGCGTCGTCGTCCGGTCCCCGCGGCGGCTCGTCCGCGCCGGGTCGGCCTCCGGTCTGCTGCTCACGCTGGCGGTCCTCGCCTCGGCGCCCGTGGTCGTCGTCAGCGCCGAGGGCGGTCCCTGGCTGCTGCTGCTCGTGTGCGTCCCGCTGTCGGTGATGCTCGTCAGCGCCGCCGTGGCCCGCCGCCACGAGCGCCGGGCCCTCGTCGACGACCTCACCGGGCTGCCCAACCGCGACGCCCTCCTCGCCGCGACGGCGCGCCTCCTGCGCGCGGGGGCCGCCCCCGCCCCCGCCCCGGGGCTCCTCGTCGTCGACCTCGACCACTTCAAGGACGTCAACGACACCCTCGGGCACCCCGTCGGGGACGTCCTGCTGCGCGAGGTCGCGGGGCGGCTCACCGCCCAGGTCCCCGCCGACGCCGTCGTGGCCCGCCTCGGGGGCGACGAGTTCGGGCTGCTCGTCCCCGACGGGCTCCAGGCCGAGGGGCTGGCCCTCGCCGTCGTGGAGGAGATGTCCAGGCCGCTGCGCGTCGGCGACCTGCAGGTCCTGCTGCCCGCCAGCGTCGGGGTCGCCCTCGCGCCCCAGCACGGCACCAGCGCGCCGTCCCTGCTCCGCAGCGCCGACGTGGCCCTCTACCAGGCCAAGCAGGTGCGCGGCCGGGCCTGCACCTACGCGGGTCGGCGGGACGTCAACAGCATCGAGCGCCTCCGGCTGCTCGGTGACCTGGGCCGGGCCGTCGACCGCGGGGAGCTCTTCGTGCGCTACCAGCCGCAGGTCGACCCGGCCACGGACGCCGTCGTGGGGGCCGAGGCCCTCGTCCGCTGGCGCCACCCCGAGCTCGGGCCCGTCGGGCCCGACCGGTTCATCCCGCTCGCCGAGCGGTCCGGGCTCGTCGCCGGCGTGACGGCCGTGGTCCTCGACCGGGCCCTCGCCGACGCCGCCCGCTGGCACGCGGCCGGTTTCGCGCCGAGCGTCTCGGTCAACCTCTCGGCCCGGCTGCTCACCGACCACGACCTGCCGGGCCTGGTCGCCGAGGTGCTGCGGCGGCACCGCGTCGCCGCGAGCGCGCTCGTCCTGGAGATCACCGAGACCGGCATCGTGTCCGACCCCGAGCGGGCCCGGGCGGTCGTGCGCCGGTTGCGCGCCCTGGGCTGCTCGGTCGCCGTCGACGACTACGGCACCGGGCAGGCGTCGCTGACCTACCTCACGGACCTTGAGGTCGACGAGCTGAAGATCGACCGCAGCTTCGTCACCGGGATGATCCAGGACCGGGCCCGGGCCGTCATCGTGCGCTCCACCGTCCAGATGGCCCGCGAGCTCGGGCTGCGCGTCGTCGCCGAGGGCGTCACCGACGCCCCCACCCAGCGGGCGCTGGCCGCGCTGGGCTGCCACACCGCGCAGGGCGAGCACGTCGGCGGGCCGATGAGCGCCGACGCCGTGCTGGACCTCCTGCGCCGGCGGGACCCCCGTGCGGCCCCCCTGCCCGTCCCGGTGTCCCCGCGCACCGAGTGACGTCACGAGCGGACCGTCACCACGGTGCGGCCCGCCGCCGCGGCCAACCGCGCGGCCGTCGGGGGGTCGACGGCGAGCAGCACCGACGCCGACCCCGGTGCGGGCGAGGAGCCGAACAGGCCACCGGCGCCGTCGGCCGACGGGACGCGCAGCACGACGGCGCCGACGGCGACCCGTTCCGCGCCCGTCGCCGCACCGGACACGGGGTCCTGCGTGCGGGCCAGGACGTCGACCCGCGCGCCGGGCGCCAGGCTCTGCAGCAGAGCGGGGTCGTCCACCTCGACGCCCGTGGCCACCGTGCCCGCGGGCTGGCCCGCCAGCAGCGGTCCGGTCGTCGTCCGCGCGTCGGTGAGCACCTCCCCGCGCCGCACGGGCGCGGCCAGCACGGCCCCGTGGACCGCCCCCGCGCTCAGGGCGCCGTCGGGCACCGTCGCGTCCTCCCGCGGTTGCGCCGCGACGTCCGCCGCGGTGAGGACGGCGCCGGTCGGCAGGTCCCGCACGGCGACGAGCACGGGCACCCGCACGGGGGAGGGCGGGGTGAGCGTGGCCACCGCGACCCCGCCGGCCGCCGCGACCAGACCCGCCGACAGCCAGCGGCGGGCCAACCGGCGGCGCCGCCGCGCTCCCGGGCCCCGCGGCGGGGGAGCGGGCGGGCGGAACGGGACGTCGGCGAGGGGGGAGGCGGGCACGGCGCGACGCTAGGCGTACCCGGTGCCGGGCCGCCGAACGCGACAGGCCGCCTGTGGACGGTCGGCGTCCCAGGCGGCCTGTGGAGACCGGCGCGACGTCAGGCGGCGGAGGTCGACCCGCCGGTGGACGAGCTGGAGGTGCTGGAGGAGGACCCCGAGGACGACCCCGAGGACGAGGACCCCGAGGACGACGGCTTCGCGTCGGAGGAGGCGGGCTTGCTCTCCGAGGACTTCCCGGCGGACTTGTCCGCGGGCTTCTCCGAGCCGTTCGAGGAGCCGTTCGAGGACCGGGAGTCGTTGCGGTAGAAGCCGGACCCCTTGAAGACGATGCCGACGTTGTTGAACAGCTTGCGCAGCGAGCCCGAGCACTCCGGGCAGACCGTCAGGGCGTCGTCGCTGAAGGACTGGCGGACCTCGAAGGAGTGTCCGCAGGACTGGCAGGCGTAGGCGTAGGTGGGCACGCGATCTCCGTGAGCTCAAGGACCCCGCTGGCACTCGGGTCGTTCGAGTGCCAATGATACCCGCCACCGACGGTGCGCGGGCGTTCACCGGCGAGGCCGCGGCCGGCGGGCGACGGGCCCACCCCCCGACGGCAGCGGCGGGACCTCGGCCTCGAGGCGGGCGAGGTCGAGGGCGCCGGCACCTCGCGCGGCCACCGACGTCTGCGCGAGGTACAGCCGCTCCACCAGCACCTCCTGCGCGGTGGCCGGCAGGTCGGCGCTGAAGCGCCGCCAGCCCGTCGCGTCGACCCGCGCCGCGAACGTCACCGGGCGGCTCGCGCCGTCCACGCGCACGACCGCGCGCAACCAGCCGCCGGCCCCCTCGCCCCGCACGCTCACGGCCAGACCGGTGGCACCCCGGGGCACGGCGAGGGGGACGCGGGCGACGAGGGCCGCGGTCGTGGTGCCCGGCTCGGCCGGTCGCACCGTGAAGTCGAACGTCAACCGCAGGGCCGGACCCTCCACGGCCCCGACCGACGCCTCGGCCCGCACGCCGGCCACCGCCCAGGCGCCGGGATCGGCCAGGGGGTCGATCACGACCGGGCGGGTCCCCACGGCCGCCGGGACGGCCACCTCGACCCCGGCGGCCGACAACCGCACCCACGTCGAGGCCGGCCCGCCGGCCGTGGCGGTCAGCCGCACCCGCCCCTCGGGCAGCGCCCGCGCCGTCAGGACCCCCGGATCGGCCAGCACGCGCACGTCGGTCGCGTCGACGGGCGCCTCCCGACCGGTCGCGTCGCGCCCGGTGACCACGACGTCCAGCGTCGACCCGGCCGCCGACAGGCTCAACGGCCGGTCGGTGCGCAGCCCGACCAGCGGGTCGAGCACCTGCACGGCGAGCACCCCGCCGGCGGTGCCCACCGCGGCGCGCAGCGCGGCCACCCCCGGCGCGAGGCCCCGCACGGCGATGCGCGCGCGGCCCTGCTCGTCGGGGCCGCGGTCCTCGAGCGCCACCGCGCCCGAGGCGACGTCCACGACCGGGGTTCCCGCCGTCGGAGCGCCCGAGGCCGTCAGCGGGACCACCCGGACCAGCGTGGCCAGCCCGGGGAAGACGGTCGCGCCCCCCGACCCCGGGGGCAGGACCGGGCGCAGGACGACCGAGCGCGGCTCGGGGCCGGCGCTCGCGGGCACGAGCGCCAGGACGTGGGCGACCGGGCGGGCCGCGCCGTCGGAGGGCACGACGGCCTCGCTGACCTCCGTGTCACCCGGGGTCCGGGCGACGAGCTGCGCGGACCCGCCACCGTCGAGCACGACCGCCCCGACGGCACCCGCGGCGAGCATCCGCCGGCCCGTCTGCACGGCGGTCGCACCCTGCGAGAGGGCCGTCCCGCCTTCGACGGTGAGCAGCAGGAGGTCCCCGTCCGCCGTCCAGCCCACCGCCGTGCGGGCCCGCAGCGCCGCCCAGGTCGGGTCCGTCTCGTCGACGGGCGCGAGGACGCCGTCGCGCACGACCTCCAGGCGCGCACCCACGGCGAAGCCCGTCGAGCCGGGCGGGAGCGCGTCGTCGAGGACGCGGACGTCCGTCCGGACCGGGGTGCCGACCGCCGTGGCCGCGAGGGCCTCGGCGACGGCGCCGGTGGCCACGAGGACCCCGCCGCCGGCGGGCACGGGCACCGGTCCAGGGGCCCGGACGGCGGTGACGCCGCCGCCGCTGACCTCCAGCTCGACGCCGCCGACCGTCGTCAGCGACCGGTCACCAGCGCCCCACTCGGGGCCGAAGAGCGCCAGCGCGTCCGGCGGGACGGTCCGGGTGCACAGCGCCGCCAGCGGGAAGGACCGTCCGCCGACCGTCGCCGAGCCCTGCAGGACGACCCGTCCCACCCGCCCCCGCCAGCCGTCGGGTCCGGCGTGGAGACCGACGGCCCACTGCGGGTCGGCGGACGCCTTGAGCGCCCGGCCGTCCAGGACGACGGGCCCGTCGGGGGTCCCGGTGCGGTCGATGTCGAAGAAGTCGCCGTTGACGGCGGCGACCGCCCCGGCCGCGGCGGCCAGCTCCGCCGGGGTGCGGGGGGAGCTCAGCGTCCGCTGCAGCAGCACGGGCCGGGTGGAGGAGCCGGCGGCGAGCCGCACGAGGACCTGGCGCACGGGACCGGCGGAGGTGGAGCGTTCGAGGGTGACCCCGGGCGCGAGCGTCTGCGGACCGTCGGCCGCCGCCAGGGCCCTCGCCCGGGCCGGCAGGAGCAGGCCGGACGCGCCGAGCGCTGCCATCGACAACACGGTGCGACGACGCATGAACTCAACGTAGACGCCCGGGTCACGCCTCGCGCCACCCCGCGAGCTTGCCCTCCCGGCTGACCGCCTGCAGCCGCTCCTCGACGAGCGCCCGCTCGGCCGTCCCCGTGACGACGAGCAGGTCGTCACCGCGGCGCAGGACGGTGCGCGGCTGCGGGACGAAGGTCGTGCCGTCGCGGGCCACCAGGCTCACGTTCGCCCCGCGCGGCAGCCGCAGCTCGAAGACCTCCACCCCGTGCAGGCGCGAGCGCGGCCCCACCCGCACCTGCACGACGTCGGCCGACAGGGTCCCCAGCGGGGAGACCTCCACGTCCAGGTCGGTCGTGGGGGCCGCCGTCGCGAGCCCCAGGGCCCGGGCCAGCGGGGACAGCGTCGGGGCCTGGACGAGGGTGAAGACGACGACCAGCACGAGCACGAGGTCGAAGAGCCGCTCGGACCCGTCGATCCCCGCCACCACCGGCACCGTCGCCAGGACGACGGGGACGGCCCCCCGCAGACCCGCCCAGGACAAGAACGCCAGGTCGCGCCGGGGCAGCCGGAACCCCGCGAGCGAGACGAGGACCGACAGCGGACGGGCGAGGAGGGTCAGCACGGCCCCCAGGAGCAGCGCGTCGGCCACCGCCGAGGGCAGGCGGGAGGGCTCGGCCAGCAGGCCGAGCACGACGAACAGGCCGATCTGGGCCAGCCAGCCGGACGCCTCAGCGAACCCGCGCGTCGCGTGCCGGTGGGGCAGCCGCGCGTTGCCGAGCACCAGCCCGCACAGGTAGGTGGCGAGGAACCCCGAGGCGTGCAGCACGTCGGCCACGGCGAACGCCCCGACCGCCAGGGCCAGCACGGTCACCGGGTACAACCCCGAGCTGGGCAACGCGATGCGCCGCAGCAGGAACGCCCCCGCGGCTCCGACCCCCACCCCCAGGACCGTCCCGAGCCCGAGCTCGAACGCGGCCTCGCCGAGGTAGAACCACCACGCGTGCCCGGAGCCCCCGGAGGCCACCTCGGTGAGCGCGACGACGGCGATGACGACGGGGGCGTCGTTGAGACCGGACTCGGCCTCCAGGACCCCCGACAGCCGGGGCGGCAACGGCACCGAGCGCAGGACCGAGAACACCGCGGCCGCGTCCGTGGAGGAGACGACGGCACCGAGCAGGAAGGAGACCGGCCAGGACGTGCCCAGCAGCAGGTGCGCGCCGACGCCGACGACGCCGATCGAGACGGTCGTGCCCGCGGTGGCCAGGACGGCGGCCGGGGCCAGGACGCCCTTGATCGCCTCCCACCGCGTCGTCAGCCCACCCTCGGCGAGGATCAGGACGAGCGCCCCGTACCCGAGGACCTGCGCGATCTCCGTGTCCGCGAAGGGGATGCCGAGGCCGTCCTCGCCGAGGACGAGGCCGAGGGCCAGGTACAGCAGCAGCGAGGGCAGCCCGGTGCGGGCCGACAGCCGCACGGCGAGCACCGCCAGCAGCAGGACACCGGAGGCCAGCAGCAGCACGCGGCTGAACTCCGCCAGGGTCATGCCGAACCGTAGCGTGACGGCTACGGTGCTCACGTGCTCCTGGGAGAACCGCGCCCGTCCGTCCCGCGCCGGCGCCCGTGAGGGGCACGGCCACCGTCGTCGGGTCCGGGCCCAACGGCCTGTCGGCCGCCGTCGTCCTGGCCCGCGCGGGGCTGGAGGTCACCGTCCTGGAGGCCCGCGACCGGGTCGGTGGGGCCTGCACGGACGCCGAGCTCCTCGGCCCCGGGGTCGTGACGGACCTGGGGTCGGCCGTGCACCCCTTCGCGGTCGCGAGCCCGTTCCTGCGCGACCTCCCGCTCGAACGGCACGGTCTGCGGTGGCGGCACGGTCCCCACCCGGTCGGGCACCCCCTCGACGACGGGCCGGCGGCGGTGCTGCCGCACGACCTCGACGAGGCCGCCGGTGCGCTGGGCCGCGACGGCCGGGCCTGGCACGCCCTGTTCGCCGGCCCGGTGGCGCGCTGGGAGGAACTGGTCCCCGCCGTCCTGGGGCCCCTGCTGCGCGTGCCGTCCTCGCCCCTGGCGCTGGGCTCGTTCGGGGCCCGCGCGGCCTGGCCGGCGGCCGCCTTCGTGCGCACGGCCTTCCGCGAGGAACCCGCACGGGCGCTGTTCGCGGGCATGGCCGCGCACGCCCTGCAGCCCCACACCCAGCTGCTCACCTCCGCGTTCGGGACCCTGTTCGGCACGGCCGCCCACGCGACCGGGTGGCCCGTCCCCGAGGGCGGGTCCGGGGCCATCACCCGTGCGCTGCACGGGGTCCTGACCGAGAACGGCGGCCGCGTCGTGACCGGGCACCCGGTCCGCTCGCTCGCCGAGCTGGCGCCGGCGGACCTCACCCTCCTCGACGTGACCCCCCGGCAGCTGCTCGCGCTGGGCGCCGACCGGCTGCCCCCGCGGTACGCCGCGGCCCTGCGGCGCTGGCGCTACGGCCCGGGCGCCTTCAAGGTCGACTACCTCCTCGACGGGCCCGTCCCGTGGCGCGACCCGCGGCTGGCCGGGGCCGTCACCGTGCACCTGGGCGGGACCGCCGCCGAGGTCGCCGCCGCCGAGGCCGACGTCGTGGCCGGCCGCCACCCCGAGCGCCCCTTCGTCCTGCTCGCCCAGCAGGACGCCGCCGACCCCGGCCGCGCGCCCGGCGGGCAGCGCGTCGTGTGGGCGTACGCGCACACGCCGCAGGGCTCGACCGACCCGGGCGCGGGGGAGCGGGTGGACCGGCAGGTCGAACGGTTCGCGCCGGGCTTCCGCGACCGGGTCCTGGCCCGCGTCGAGACGTCACCGGCGCAGCTGGAGCAGCAGAACGCCAACCTCGTCGGCGGGGACGTCGGCGGGGGAGCGCTCACGTTGCGCCAGCAGCTGTTCCGGCCCGTCGTCGGGCTCTCGCCCTACCGCGTCCCGCTGCCCGGGACGTACCTGTGCTCGGCGGCGACCCCGCCCGGTGGCGGCGTGCACGGCATGTGCGGCTTCCACGCGGCGACGCTGGCGCTGCGCGACCTCGCCCGCTCGCGCCGCGTCGCCGCGGGGCGGGGTGGTTGACGCACCCGGCTCACCCCACGAGCCGGTCTGACGACGAGCCCCCACCGCGGCGCGGTCACGTCGCGAGCCAGAGCCACCGCGTCGGCGTCACCACGGCCCGCACGAGCCGGTCGTGGGGCAGGGCCGGCAGCGGGCTGACGGCCGCGTCGAGCAGCTCCTCGTCGTGGACGACCGCGACGACGGGGACCCGCGCGGGGACCCGTCGCAGCGCCCGGTCGTAGCTGCCACCGCCCTGCCCGAGCCGGCGGCCGGCGGTGTCCACCGCCAGGGCGGGCACGACGACGAGGTCGGCGCTCGCGACGGCGTGCACCCCCAGGGGGCCGTGGGTGGGACCGGCCGGGCGCAGCTCCCAGTCGAGGTCGCCGTCCGGCAGCAGCACGGGCAGCAGGACCTCGACGTCGCGCCGGCGCAGCTCGGCCAGCGCGGTGCGCGTGCCCGGTTCGCCCGGCAGGGAGGTGTAGGCCGCCACGCGCCGGGCCCCGGCGAGCAGCGGGCAGTCCAGCAGGACGTGCGCGACGGCGGCGTCGACCGCGGCGGCGTCCGGCGCCGACACGGCCCGCCGGGTCCGCCGGACGTCTCGGCGCAGCGCGCGCTTGCGCGCCTCGACGGCGAGGACGTCCGGCACGAGCGACAGCTCGGAGGACGATCCGGCGCCGCGGACGGTGTCGGGTGTGGGCACGGCCGCTCCTGGTTCGCGCGGGCCGGCGAGGGAGGTCCGGTCGCCGTCCGCTCCCTCGAGTCTGCCTCCTCGGTCGCGGTTCCGGAAGAGGAGGAGGGTCGCACCCGGGCGGCTCAACACCACTGCGGGCAGTGGCCGCACCTGGACGGGCGGTAGCCTCCGCCCATGACTGAACGCGACGAGCGTCCCGGCCGCACGGTGCGCAAGGCCGTGATCCCCGCCGCCGGTCAGGGAACCCGCTTCCTGCCGGCCACGAAGGCGATGCCCAAGGAGATGCTGCCGGTGGTGGACACCCCGGCGATCCAGTACATCGTCGAGGAGGCCGTCCGCGCCGGGCTCACCGACGTCCTGATGATCACCGGGCGCAACAAGCGCTCCCTGGAGGACCACTTCGACCGCAACGTCGAGCTCGAGGTCGGCCTGGAGGCCAAGGGCGACTCGGCCAAGCTGGCCCGCGTCCAGGAGTCCACCGACCTCGCGCAGGTGCACTACGTCCGCCAGGGCGACCCCAAGGGCCTCGGGCACGCCGTGGCCGTGGCCGAGCAGCACGTCGGCGACGAGCCCTTCGTGGTCCTGCTGGGTGACGACATCGTCGACGCCCGCGACCCGCTGCTGGACGCGATGATCGCCGTGCGCGAGGAGCACGGCGGCAGCGTCGTGGCGTTCATGGAGGTCCCCGAGGACCAGATCCACCTGTACGGCTGCGCCGTGGCCGAGCCCACCGGCACGACCGACGTCGTGAAGGTGTCGGGCCTGGTGGAGAAGCCCCGGCGCGAGGAGGCCCCGAGCAACCTGGCCATCATCGGCCGGTACCTGCTCGACCCGGCCGTCTTCGACGTCCTGCGCGAGACCCCGCCCGGCAAGGGCGGCGAGATCCAGCTCACCGACGCCCTGCAGGTCCTCGCCTCCGGCGACGGCCCGGGCCACGGCGTCCACGGGGTCGTCTTCCGCGGCCGCCGCTACGACACCGGCGACAAGCTCGACTACATCAAGGCCGTCGTGCGGCTGGCCAGCGAGCGCTCGGACATCGGTTCCGACCTGCGCGAGTGGCTCGGCGAGTTCGTCGCGTCCGGTGCGGGTGCGCAGGACCGAGCGTGACAACCTGCGGGGTGTGAGTGCTGCACCCCTGACCACGGTGGCGGCGCACCGGCAGTCCTGCCTGGACCTGGTGCGGCCGCTGCCGCCGCTCGACCTCGCCCTGCGCGACGCCCTCGGCTGCGTGCTGGCCGAGGACGTCGTGAGCCCCCGGGCGCTACCGGCCTTCGACAACTCCGGGATGGACGGGTACGCGGTCCGGGTGCGCGACGTGGAGGCGGCCAGCGAGGAGAACCCCGTCGGCCTGCCCGTCGTCGGCGACATCGCCGCCGGCCGGGCCGACGCGCTGCGCCTGGTGGGCGGGACGACCGCCCGCATCATGACCGGGGCCCCCGTCCCGCAGGGGACCGAGGCCGTCGTCCCCGTCGAGTGGACCGACCGCGGGGTCTCGCACGTCACGATCCGCCGCGCGCCCGCTCCCGGCCAGCACATCCGCCTGGCCGGTGAGGACGCCGCCGCCGGCACCCTCGTCCTGGAGGCGGGCACGCGCCTGGAACCCCGCCACCTCGGCGTCCTCGCCGCGCTCGGCCGCGCCCGCGTGCGCGTGCGGCCCCGGCCCCGCGTGGTCGTGGTCTCCACCGGGACAGAGGTCGTCGAACCCGGCCTGACCCTGGCCCGCGGCCAGCTGCACGACGCCAACGGCTACCTCCTCACCGCCGCCGTCGAGGACGTCGGGGCCCTGGGCTACCGCGTCGGCGTCGTCGCCGACGACGCCCGCGAGCTCGCCGCCGTCCTCGACGACCAGCTCGTGCGGGCCGACGTCGTCATCACCTCCGGCGGGGTCAGCGAAGGCGCCTACGACACCGTCAAGGAGGTCCTGTCGGCCCCCGGGGCGCACGCCGTCCGCTTCGACCGCGTCGCCGTGCAACCGGGCATGCCGCAGGGGCTGGGGACGCTGGGGGAGCAGGCCGTGCCGGTGTTCACGCTGCCCGGCAACCCCGTCAGCTCCTTCGTCTCCTTCGAGGTGTTCGTGCGCCCGGCCCTGCGCCGGATGCTCGGCGACGAGGGCCCGGACCCGCAGCGGCCCCGGGTGCGGGCCCTCGCCGGTACCGGGTGGACCTCCCCGCCCGCCAAGGAGCAGTACGTGCGCGCGGCCTGGACCCGGGACGCCGAGGGCCGCTTCGTCGTCGAACCCGTCTCCGGGCACGGTTCGCACCTCGTGACGGCGCTCGCCCGCGCCACCTGCCTGGCCGTCGTGCCCGTGGGGGTCGCGCGGGTCGAGCCCGGGGACGAGGTGGAGTGCGTCCTGCTGGGCCCCCTGCCGCCCGAGGCGGGGCTGGACGTGCCGGCGGGGCGGGCGTGAGCCAGAGTGACGCCGTGAGCCGACGGCTGACCCACCTCGACGACGCCGGGCACGCGCGCGTGGTCGACGTCTCGGCCAAACCCGTCACCGTCCGCCAGGCCCGCGCGGAGGGGTACGTGCGCTGCTCCCCGGCGGTCCTGGAGCTGCTCGCCGAGGGCGGGCTGCCCAAGGGCGACGCCCTGGCCGTCGCGCGCATCGCCGGGCTGCAAGCGGCCAAACGCACCCCCGACCTCGTCCCGTTGGCGCATCCTGTGGCGGTGCACGCCGTGGAGGTGGAGATCGTCCCCGTGAGCACGCCCGAGCTGACGGGCGTGCACATCACGGCCGCCGTGCGCACGGCCGACCGGACGGGCATCGAGATGGAGGCACTGACCTGCGTCGCCGTGGCCGGTCTGACGTTCGTCGACATGGTCAAGGCCGTCGACAAGCGGACCGTCCTGGACGGGGTCCGCGTCACGGCCAAGAGCGGCGGCCGCAGCGGGGACTGGACCGTCGATGGCTGAGCGGCCCCCGGCGCGCACGGCCCTCGTGGTGACGGTCTCGAACCGGGCCTCGGCCGGCGTCTACACCGACACCTCCGGACCCGTGGCCGTGGACGGCTTGCGGGACATGGGTTTCCGCGTCGACGGCCCGGTCGTCGTCCCCGACGGCGACCCCGTCGAGGAGGCGTTGCGCGACGCCGTCGCCGCCGGGTACGACGTCGTGGTGACCAACGGCGGCACGGGCCTGAGCCCCCTCGACCTCACCCCCGAGCGCACCCTGCGCGTGCTGGACTACCTCGTCCCCGGTGTGCCGGAGGCGATCCGCGCCGCGGGGGCGGGCGCCGGGGTGCCCACGGCCGTCCTGTCCCGCGGCGTCGCGGGGGTCGCCGGCCGGACCCTCGTCGTCAACCTGCCGGGGTCGGTCGGCGGGGTCCGCGACGGGGTGGGCGTGCTGGCGGGTTTCCTGCCGCACGCCGTCGAGCAGGTCCACGGCGGCGACCACCCCCGCGTGCCGCCCGCCGGGGCGGGGCGGTGAGCCCCGGCTGGCCCGCGGAACTGCGGGAGGGGCCGGTCCGGCTTCGCCCGCTGCGCCGGCGCGACGCCTCGGTGTGGCGGGCGGTGCGATCCGCGAACGCGTCCTGGCTGCGGCCCTGGGAGGCGACGTCGCCCGAGGGCAGCGGGCCCGCGCCGAGTTTCCCGCAGATGGTGCGGGGTTTCTCCCGCGAGGCCAAGGCCGGGCGCATGCTGCCGTTCGTCGTGGAACTCGACGGCACCCTCGTGGGGCAGATCACCGTCTCCGGCATCACCTGGGGTTCGCTGCGCTCGGCCCACGTCGGGTACTGGATCGACCGCCGCGTCGCGGGCCGAGGAACCATCCCCGTGGCGCTGGCCCTCGTGGCCGACCACTGCTTCGGAGTCCTTCGGCTGCACCGGATCGAGGTGAACATCCGGCCCGAGAACGCGGCGTCGCTCAGAGTGGCGGAGAAACTCGGCATGCGTGACGAGGGGCTGCGCGCGGCGTACCTGCACATCGACGGGGCGTGGCGGGACCACCGGACGTTCGCGCTCACGGCCGGGGAGGTCCCGGGGGGTCTGCTCGCCCGGTACCGGGCCTCTCAGCGCGCGCGCTGAGACCGGCCCGCTCCGCGGCGCGACACGCCCCCGAGTTGCAGGATCCCGGCCTCCGGTGCATCTAGCGTTTCGACCGTGCCCGCCAGCAGCCTCATCTTCCTCACCATCATCGCCTTGTGGGCCGCCTACCTCGTCCCGAACGCCATCCGGAAGCACCGGCGGACGGCCGAGGCGCGACAGGCCGACCGGGACTCCGAGGCGATGCGCGTCGTGGTGCGCCGCGGGTCCGCCCCCGTCGGGCAGGCGCTCGCGGCGGCGGCCGTCTCCGCGGCGGCGGTGGGGGCCTCCTCCCGCCCCGTCCTGGCTCCCCCCGCCGCCGTCCCCGGCCCGTCCGCGGCGCAGCCGGCACCGGTCGCGGTGCGACGGGCGTCCTCGCCGCGTCCGGCCTCGGCCGTCGTGACCCGTCGGCGCCGGCTGCTCGCGACGGCCGTCGTCCTGGCGGTGGCGGGCTGGGCGCTCGTGGCGGCCGGGCTCGCGCCGGGGTGGTCCGGCGCGGTGCCGACCGCGGGGCTGCTGCTCGTGGTGGGTGCCCTGACCCGGCACGGCGCGGCGGCGCCCGCTCGTCCGGGGCTGCGGCCGGCGACCCCGGCGGTCGTCCTGCCCCTGGCGCGCCCGACCGGTCTGCGGACCACGATCCCGGCCCCGCGCGACGAGCGTCCGTCCCCGCTGGCCGACGACCGGGGCTGGGCCCCCGTGCCGGTCCCGTTGCCGACCTACCTGCTCAAGGACCGCGCCCGCACCTGGGACCCGGTCTCGCCCGCGGTCGCCGAGGCGGCGGGGCGCGCCGTCGTGGAGGAGCCCCGGTTCATCGACCTGCGCGAGCCCGCCCGCGTCGTCAACCAGTGATCGTCCGGACCGCGGTGGTAACCGGCGTCCGGTGGGGCTGGTAGCCTCTTCTCGTCGTCGTGAGTGATCGGGACGACGAGCTGGGGCTGTGGCGCAGCTGGTAGCGCACCTCGTTCGCAACGAGGGGGTCAGGGGTTCGAATCCCCTCAGCTCCACCCAGGCGGAGGCTCTCACCGGGATCGGTGGGGGCCTTTTGCGTTGCCGGTCGCCGTTTTCCGGTGCGCGGCTGGATCATGTGCGCTCCGTGAGGGACTTGCGTCGAACGGGTGACGCGTGGCTACGATGGGTCTCGTCAGCTCACCCTTGCGTAACGATTTCGGCTCGCTGAGATCACTCGGACGGGTGCTGGCGTCCCACACCGCCGTGGGTGTCCACCAGGCCACGACGGGGGAGGGTCCATGGCTGCCGAGGAACTGCGCCTGCTGCCGAGCCAGCGACGGCGCGTGATCGATGCACCGACCGCTCCGCCGCTGCCGGAGCACGACCAGCCCTTCCTGCCCCTCGCCCTGGGGCGCTCGGCCTCGTCAACCCCGCGCGGTCAGCGCCGGCCCGTGTGGCAGCGCGAGTACAGCCGCACCATCGCCGTCTCCGACGCCCTGGCCGCGCTCGTCGGGGCCGTGCTGGGGTACCTGCTCCGCTTCGGCGACGCGCCCTACCCGGCCGGGCCCTCGGTCGCCTGGACGATGGTCCTGCTCCCGCCCGTGTGGGTGGCCTCCATGCTCCTGTTCCGCGCCTACGAAGCGCGGTTCCTCGGGGTGGGGTCGGAGGAGTTCCAGCGGGTGCTGCTCGCCGGGACGACCGTCGTCGCCCTCGTCGGCACCGTCTCGTGGGCCTTCGCGCTCGACGTGGCCCGCGGGTTCGTCGTCGTCGCCCTGCCCGTGGCGGGGCTCCTGACGGTCGCCGCGCGGCTCGCCGTCCGCCGCTACCTGCACAGCCGGCGCGCGGCGGGGGAGTGCATGCAGTCCACCCTCGTCGCCGGCCACCCCGGGGCCGTCGCCTCGCTGGTGCGGCAGGTGCGGCGCAACACCGACCACGGCCTGCGCGTCGACGGGGTCTGCACGCCCGGCGGGGGCAGCACCCCCGAGCTGGAGGCCCTCGGCGTCCCCGTCCTCGGCTCCCTGGAGGACATCGCCGTGCGGGCGCGCGAGGCCGACGTCGACGTCGTGGCCACGCTGACCTGCCCCGAGCTCGACGGTCCCGTCCTGCGCCGGCTGGGCTGGCAGCTCGAGGACACCCGCGCCGACCTCGTCGTCGCCCCCGCCCTCACCGACGTCGTCGGCCCGCGGGTGGTCATCCGCCCCGTCTCGGGCCTGCCGCTGCTGCACGTGGACCGCCCGGAGCTGCGCGGCGTCCGGCACGCCGGCAAGGCCCTGTTCGACCGCGGCAGCGCGCTGCTGGGGCTGCTGCTGCTCTCCCCGCTGGTCCTGCTCGTCGCGATCGCCATCAAGGTCGACGACCCGGGACCGGTGTTCTTCCGCCAGACGCGCGTGGGCCGGGACGGCCGCGAGTTCTCCATGGTCAAGTTCCGCTCCATGGTCACCGACGCGGAGAAGCTGCTCATCGACCTGCGCGAGCAGTCCGAGGGCAACGGCCTGCTGTTCAAGATGCGCCGCGACCCGCGGGTGACGCGGGTGGGGTCCCTGCTGCGGCGGTACTCCCTCGACGAGCTGCCGCAGCTGTTCAACGTCGTCAGCGGCAGCATGTCGCTGGTGGGGCCCCGTCCCCCGCTGCCTCGCGAGGTGGCCGAGTACGGCACGGACCTGCGCCGCCGCCTGCTGGTCAAGCCGGGTCTGACGGGGCTGTGGCAGGTTTCCGGCCGGTCCGACCTGGACCTGGAGGAGTCGACGCGGCTGGACCTGCAGTACGTCGAGAACTGGTCGCCCGCGTTCGACGTGATGATCCTCGCCAAGACGGCCCAGGCCGTCCTCGGTGGGCGCGGGGCGTACTGAGCGTGACGGGTGCGGCCACCGCGCCCCGCGGTGAGGAGTCGCGGGCGACTCGTGTCGCACGGGGCAGCCGCCTCCACGTCTTGCGTCCGTCCCCGACGACCTGGCTACTATGCGCACTGCCGGGTGACCAGAAGTGACTGCCTTGCGCCGAACGACGCGTCGATCAGAGCAACGATCCGAGGAGGAGGACGCGTGACGACCAGCACGGACCACCGGCCCGTCGAGTCGACCCCGTCCTCCCGCCCCACGCTGTCCGTCGTCGTCCCGGCCCACGACGAGGCCCGCACGCTGGCCCGCACGCTGGCCGCCCTGACCTCGGCCGCCGGCGCCGAGACCCCCGAGGTCGTCGTCGTCGCCAACGGCTGCACCGACGACACCGCCGAGGTCGCCCGCGCGGCCGGGGTCCGCGTCGTCGAGCTGGGCCAGGCCTCCAAGGCCGCCGCCCTGCGCGCCGGGGACGAGGCCGCCACCGCCTTCCCGCGCGTCTACCTCGACGCCGACATCGTCCTGACGCCCGGGACGCTGGGGCACCTCGCGGAGCGCCTGCGCCGCGGTGACGTGCACGCCGCCTCCCCGCGCATCCGGTTCGACCTGCGCGGGTCCTCCTGGCCCGTGCGGGCCTTCTACCGCGCCTACGCCGAGCTGCCCTACGTGCGGTCCGGCCTCGTCGGCCTGGGCGTCTACGGGATCTCGGAGGCGGGCCGGGCGCGGTTCGGGCGGTTCCCCGACGTGACGAGCGACGACCTGTTCGTGCAGCGGCTGTTCGCCGAGCACGAGCGCGGCACCAGCGACGGGGAGTTCCTCGTCGCCGCACCCAGGAACCTGCGCAACCTGCTCAAGGTGCGCACGAGGACCGCGTCGGGGAACGCGGAACTCAGCAGGACCGAGCACCGCACCGCACCAGGCGCCGGGGGGCGCCCGGGGACCGCCGCCGCGTCGCAGGACGCGGTGGCCGACGCCGGAGCCAGCGCCACGGGGGACGCACCACCCTTCGAGAGGTCGACGTCGGGGACGACGACCGCCCTCGCGAAGCTCGCACTGTCCCGTCCACGACTCCTTCCGTCCGCCGCCGTCTACACCGCCGTCACCGTCGCGTCCCGCATCTCCGCTCGCCGCAGGCAGACCACCGCCTGGCAGCGGGACACGTCCACTCGCTGACCGGCTCCCTGGGAGTTCACATGGTCCTCTTCTCCGGCCCCTCGCGATCGTTGTCCTTACTACGCTCTGTGACGTCCCTCGACCTCACCGCGATCGACGACCTCGGCGTGGGTTCGCGCCCCGAGCGTCAGCAGGTGAGGGTCGACGACGTCGACTTCGACGCCCTGCGCGAGACCGAGGTCGTCGACCACGTCATGCTCGCCCTCCGGGAGGGCCGCGGCGGCAACCTCATCACCCCCAACGTCGACATCCTGCGTCAGTTGCGCCGACCGCAACTGCGGGAACTGGCCGAACAGGCCGAGCTCGTCGTCCCCGACGGCATGCCCATCGTGTGGGCCAGCCGCATCCAGGGCGAGGAACTGCCCGAGCGCGTCACGGGTTCCTCCCTCATCTGGTCGCTGTCCGAGGCGGCCGCCCGGTCGGACCGGTCGCTGTACCTGCTCGGAGGCGCGGAGGGGATCGCCGAGCGGGCAGCGGACCGGTTGACCGAGAAGTACGAGGAGCTGAAGGTCGCCGGGGTGCAGTGCCCGCCCTTCGGCTTCGAACAGCGTCCCGCCCAGCTGGAACGGACGGTCAGCGAGGTCGTGGAGGCCGAGCCGGACATCGTCTTCGTCGCCCTGGGCTTCCCCAAGCAGGAACGCCTCATGCAGCTCCTGCGCGAGCACCTCCCGAACGCCTGGTTCGTCGGGTGCGGGGGCACCCTGACGATGGTGGCCGGGGAGGTCTCGCGCGCCCCGCTGTGGATCCAGCGCAGCGGGCTGGAGTGGGTGCACCGCCTCGCCATGGAGCCGCGGCGGATGGCCAAGCGGTACCTCGTGCACGACCTGCCGTACGCGGCGGGGCTGTTCGCGCGGGCCGCGGCCCGGCGCACCACGCGGCGAGCGGCGTGAACCCGGTCGGCACGCAGTCGCAGCCGAGCCCCGCGCTGGCCGGCCGGGACTGGCCCAGCGTGACCGTGGTGGTCCCCGTCCACGGGGACCGGGGTGAGCTGGCCAAGACCGCGAAGGCCCTGGCGGCGCTGGACTACCTCGGCTCCGTCGACGTGGTGGTCGTCGACAACGGGGACAACGAGGGGCTGGAGCGGAGCCTGGCCGTGCTGGAGCGGGTACAGGTGATCCGCGAGAGCACACCGGGCTCCTACGCGGCGCGGAACGCTGCGCTGGCGGCCGCGAGCGGGGAGGTCCTGGCCTTCACCGACGGCGACTGCCTGCCCCGGCCGGACTGGCTCACGGAGGGCGTCCGGCAGCTCCTGGCCTGCGAGGGGCCGGCCTTCGTCGGCGGCGCGATCGAGCTGTTCCCCGCGGTCGCAGGACGGGCCAGTTTCGCCGAGCTGTGGGACTGCGTGAACGGCCTGCGCCAGGACCACTACGTCGGGGACCAGGGGTGGGCCGCCACCGCCAACATGATGACCCTGCGTTCGACCTTCGACCGGGTCGGGCCCTTCTCCGCCTTCCTCCAGAGCGGCGGTGACCGTGAGTGGGGCGAGCGGGCCACCCGTACCGGGGTGCAGGCGGTGTTCGGTGCGACGGCCGTCGTCGACCACCCCGCGCGGCCGACCATGGCGGAGCTGCACAAGAAGGTGCGGCGCGTGACCCGCGGGGACGTGGACAAGCGGCGGGCCACCGGAACCGCCTTGTACGAACGCGGCGAGCTCACAAGCTCTCTGCGCCCCAACGTCAGGTCGACCGTCCGGACCTCGGCCAGGGTGTCGCCGGGGTGGACGCTCGACCGCGTCCGCTACGTCGCGGTCGGGCACTGGATGCAGTACTACTTCGTCGGCGCGAAGTTCGCTCACGTCCTGCGGACACGACGACTCGAGCGGGCCCCCCAGGCGACGGTCGCGACGCCCCGCGCGGACTGACCGACGTAGATGGCGCGGATCGCCGTGAAGACGCCGAGGTAGCGCAGCGTCCGCAGCCGGTCCGGGGTCGGTGGACGGCGCCAGATGGTGACCGGGGTGCTCAGCGCCAGCTTCAGGTGCGAGGCGCCCACGCCGGCGAAGTGCCGGACCCTGGGGTCGTCGACCAGGTCGACGTCGACGTGGCCGCGCGCGACCCGCAGCTGCTTGGAGATGATCTCGGACAGGGAGGCCCGCGCGGGGTGGTCGACGACCGCGTCGGCGGCGTAACGCTGCCGGAGGCCGGCGGCGGCCACCCGCTGGCCCCACTGGGCGTCGCCCCTGGACTGCAGGGAGGCGTCGAACACGCCGACCCGGTCCAGCGTCGCCCGCCACGTCAGGACGTTCGCCGTGGCGCCGAACTTCCGCTCGGCCAGGTACCAGTCCTGCTTGAACGAGTGCTGCTCCTCGTAGACCTCCGGCCCGGTCCGGGCCGCGCCGTGCTCGAACCGCAGGGCGATGGCGCCGGCGACCATGTCGGCGCGGGGCGTGGCGGACAGGGCGGCCACTCCCCGTTCCAGCCAGTCGGGGTGGGGTGAGCAGTCGGCGTCGGTGAAGGCGATGACCTCACCGGTCGCCGACTCCAGGCCCTTGTTGCGCGCCGCGTAGGAACCCTTGCGGGTCTCGCTGAGCAACCTGAAACGGGGGTCGCCGGCCGGCAGCGCTGACGCGACGTCCTCCGTGGAGTTGTTGTCGACGACCACGACGTCCACCAGCTCAGCGGGGTAGGTCTGCGCCCGCAGGGACGCCAGGCAACCCCGCAGCAGCTCCACGCCGTCGTGCACCGGCACGATGACGGTGACGGTCGGCCGGTCCGGCGCGCTCATCGGGACAGGACCTCCAGCAGTCGGTGGGCGTTGAGCTGCGGCGAGAACTCCGAGCGGACGTGCTCACGTCCCGCCGCCCCCAGGCGCGCCCGTCCCGCCGCACCGGCGTCGGCCAGGGCCGCCAGGGCGTCCGCGAGCAGGTCGGCCCGTCCCGGGGGCACGAGCCGGCCCGAGACACCGTCCCGCACGAGTTCCGGGATGCCGGCGACGGGGGTCGTCACCACGGGTGCCCCGGTGGCCATGGCCTCCATGAGGACGACGGGGACCCCTTCGGCGAAGCTCGGCAGGCAGAACACGTCCGACCAGGCGTGCAGGGCCGGCAGGTCCTCGTTGGCGACGGGGCCGACGAGGGTGACGTGGTCCTGCAGACCCCGGTCCGCGATCTGCCGACCGAGGTCGTCGTGCAGGGGGCCCCGGCCCACGATCCGCACGTCGAGGGGGACGTCGGGACGGCGGCGGCGCAGGAGGTCGATCGCGGCCACGAGGACGGACGGCCCCTTCTCCGGCACCAGCCGGCCCACGAACAGCACGCGCAGGCCCTCACCGGCCCGTCGGAGACGTTCGGCGCCGGCGTCGGCGAACCTCTCGACGTCGACCGCCATGCGCACGAGGTGGAGCTTGTCCCACTCCTGCGGGGGACTGTGCCGCATGAGCTGACCGCGGCAGAAGTCGCTGATGCAGGCGACGGCGTGGGCGGAGCGCACCTTGGCGGGCAGGTCGAACGCTTCCACCGCTTCGAACTCGGTGGGACCGTGCATGGTCATCGTCCAGCGCCACCCGGAGTCGGGGCCCTCCACGGCGAGGCCGAGCGTGACCACGAGCCGGGCCACGTCGGCGCCGTTGTTGGCGAAGTGCACGTGCACGTGGCGGATCCCGCGCTCGCGCAACGTGTCGAACAGGAGGAGGGCCTCGGCGAGGTAGAAGGCCTGCCACGTCCGCGACCGTGCGGTGGCCGGCCCCGACCGTGCCGCTCTGGCTGCGGTCCGCACCAGGCCGGGAAGACCGGTCCGCACGGTGCGCAGTCCGGCTCTGGCCCAGTCCCGGGCGGGTGAGCCCAGCAGGGTGGTGGTGGTGGCGGCCTCCGCGCGGCTGCGCGGCGACAGCTGGGTCTCGGCCGGTGCCGGCCGGACCGTGAACGTGTGCACCTGCACGCCCTGGGCCCGCAGCGACTCGACCTCGTTCTCGATGAAGGCGTGCGACAGCGAGGGGTAGCTGCTGACGAGGTAGGCCACAGGTCCGACGTCCCCTCCGCGCGTGGACACCTCGCCGTCCGCTCCTGGGGTCCGGGGGCCGGGTGGGGGGGACGGCCGATGCCCGGCCATCGCGTCGGGTCCCGTCATGCGCCGAACAGTAACCACTCCGGAGCGTCCGACACCATCGACACCTCGTGACGCCCGCGGGCCGACCGGATGACGGTCCTCATCACCTCCCCGACTATCGTGGCGGGTTCAAGCCCTCGGTCTGCTCGTGACTGCTCGGCTGGGTCGCGGACGTCGTGTCGGCGTCAGCGGGACGTGCGGAAGGCAACACCGGCAGGGACCCACCACCACTCGCGACCGGGAATCGAGAAGCACCATGACCACTCCCCCCGAGACCGTGGCGGACGTCACGGTCGTCATGCCCGCGATGAACCGCGCCCACCTCATCGGTCGTGCGCTCGAGAGCATCGCCGAGCAGACCGTGCGTCCGCGCGAGGTCATCGTGGTGGACGACGCCTCCACCGACGACACGGTGGCCGTGGCCCGCGAGCACGGCGCGACCGTGATCGAACTGCCGGTCAACGGAGGGAGCGGCCCGGCCCGGAACCGGGGCATCGAGGCCGCGACCACCGAGTGGATAGCCTTCCTGGACAGCGACGACGCCTGGCACCCCGACCACCTCGAGAGGGTGCTGGCGTCGTCGGTCGGTCACGTCCTCGTCGCCGGCGCGGGCAGTTCCACCGGAGGACGGCTGCTGGGGAACGCCTGGCGCCGTGACGTCGAACTGACGTCCATCGACCTGGTGGCACCGGGTGACCTGGTCTGCACGAGCGGGACGATCGTGCGCAAGCAGGCCCTGGTGGACGCCGGACTGTTCCGACCGCTGCGCCGGGCGCAGGACCTGGACATGTGGGTGCGCGTCCTGCAGCAGGGCTCGGGTTTGGCCTTGGCCGAGCCCACCTTCACCTACCACCTGCACGAGCAGCAGGCGATCAACGACACCGAGCTCATGCGGGAGTGCTACACCCGGATCGTCGAGCACTGCGCGGAGCAGTCCTGGTTCTCGGCCGCCGACGTCGACCGGGCGTTCACGAAGTGGCACTGGGACGACCTGCGGACCGCTCAGGCCGGTCGTGACGTCGGTGCGGTCGCCCACCACGCCGGGTGGTTCGTCCGGCGACCGCACACGTGGAGTTCGCTGTCCAAGCTGCTGCGGGGTCGGCGTCTGAGCAGGACCCGCGGCTGAGTCACGGGCGGACGTGCCCCGCGGGTGCGCCGTAGTCCACGGGGAGCGCCTGCAGCCGGTCCCAGGGGAAGTTCTTCATGATCGCGTAGCTGGGCTTGCCCTGCATCAGCCCCGTCCACGGGTTCACCCCCGTGTCGGCCTTCACCGCGCTGGGGCTCTCGGCGACCACCGCGACCGCCCCGGCCCGGTCGGTGACGATGAAGCCGTACTTCTGGGCGGCCTTGGCGATCGCCTTGGCGATCGGCGTCAGCTTGAGGGCATCGACGTTCACGGCCGGGTCCAGCCGGAAGCGCAGGCCCTCGGGGATCGCGTCAGCTGCGGTGTCGGTGCCGTCGCTGCGCTGCGCGGGCCAGCTGAAAGTGCTCGACTCCTGCACGTCCACCAGTTGCAGGGACAACGCGTGGTCGATCACCCCCGCCTGCGCGTCACCGATGAGGACCGACCCGCCGGAGACGGCCAGGCCGGACGCGGCCGCGCCCCAGTACCCGTCGAAGTACCCCGGGCTCGTGGAGACCCCGTCGATGCGACCGCCCCAGCACGCCTGCCAGGTCCCCTTGACGCGCTTGGCCTTCCAGAACTCCCAGAGCTGGTCGGTCTCGGGCGAGTAGATGGTGAGTTGCCCGTCGGTCCCGGCGGCGGGAACGGCGTTGCTGGGGATCGGCACCTGGGAGAACTGCCCACCCTCACCCAGGAGACCGCTCGGCGTGTACGGCTTCCGCTGGCAGTTGTTCCACACCACGTCCACCCGTCGTTGCGTGGAGTCGACGGTGTAGATGCTGGTGCCGTACTGGTTCACGTTGAAAGCCGCCGTGCCGTAGTTGGCCGCGACCTGTTCGACCACGTTGTTCACGAGTGCGGGGGAGTCCGGGTTCAGCGAGGCCTTGCTGACGTCGGTCCGCCACACGCTCGTCGCCGAGAAGATCCCCCCGGTCGGGGCCTGGTCCGCGATGACGGCGGAGGTTCCCGCGAGGGAGGGGGAAGCGGACAGGGTGAGGATGCTGGTGGAGGCGACGAGGCAGAGGAACGCCTTCTTCATCATGCGCACGGGAGATCCTTGGGGGGTTCGGGGGGCGGGGACCCTACAGGGATCGGCCGAGCGGCGGGGGCGCCACATCGACCAGGAGTGCGAACCTGTTCGGAGCAACCGGTTCACGCTGCCGGGTGGGGCCTGCGGCAACGGCGAAGAGCCCCACCTCCCGGAGTGGGAGGCGGGGCTCTTCGGCACAAGGGGTGCGGTCGATCAGAGGTTCTTGCCGTAACCGGCCGGCAGGGCCTGCATCTTGTCCCACGGGAAGTTGGCGAAGATGCTGTAGCTGGGCTTGCCCTTCATGAGCGACTTCCAGGGGTTGACCCCCGTGCTCGCCTTGACCGCGCTGGGGCTCTCCGCGGTGATCGCGACGGCACCCCCCTTGTCGGTGACGATGAAACCGTACTGCTGCGCCGCTTTCGCCACCATCCTGGCGATGGGCGTCAGCTTGAGCGAGTCGACGTCGACGCTGGGGTCCAGACGGAACCTGGTCCCCTCGGGGATGGCGTCCGGCGACTTGTCCTGCCCGTCGCTGCGCTGGGCGGGCCAGCTGAAGTTGGTGTAGATCGCGGCGTTGACGACCTGCAGGGACAGTGCGTGGTCGATGACCCCCGCTTGCGCGTCCTTCACCAGGACGGCCCCGGCGGAGACGGGGAGGCCGGTGGCGCTGGCGCCCCAGTACCCGTCGAAGTGCCCCCGGCTGGTGGACACGCCGTCGATGCGCCCACCCCAGCACGCCTGCCACTTGCCGTCGACCTTCTTGGCCTTCCAGAACTCCCACAGCTGGTCGCTGGAGGGGGAGTAGATCGCCAGGTGGTTGTCGGTACCGGCGGCGGGCACGGCGTCGTCCGGGATCGGGACCTGCGTGAACTGCCCGCCCTCACCCAGCAGACCCGAGGGGGTGTAGTTCTTGCGCTGGCAGTTGTCCCAGATGACGTCGACGCGGGACTGGGACGCTCCGACGGTGTAGATGCTCGTCCCGAAGGAGTTGACGTTGAAGGCGGCCGCGCCGTAGTACTTCTGGACCTGGCCGGCCAGGTTGGCCACCAGGGCGGGGGAGTTCGCGGCGACGGGGGCGGAGGAGACGTCGGTCTTCCAGACGCTGGACTTGCCGAACACCCCGCCGGTGGGGGCGGAGTCGGCCAGCACGGAGGTGACCCGGGGGGCGCTCGCGACCGCCCGTTGCTTGGCCGTCACGGTGACGGGGCCGGCGCCCGCGGAGGCGGCCGGTGCGATGGACACGACGGTTGCGGCGACGAGTGCGGTGGCTGCGACGAGGGACAGCGGCTTGCGCATGGGATGGGCTCCTGGCGAGAACGACGGTTGCCTCCCATGCATCGGGCAGCTTCTCGCCTCCCCTGCGTCCTGAGGGACGCATTCCCCGCCGTTGCACACGACCGGGTGACGACTCCGGGGGCGGGAGTCACTCTGGGTGGAGGTGCCACGGGGCAGGCGCCTCGACGGCCCCTGCCCGGTCGGAGCAGTGCGTCACCGTGACGCTGCGTCCGTGCTCGAAGCCCCGGTGCCGCCGGTCGTGGACGACGGTGCGGCGGTCCGGTGACACTGCGTCGGGGGTGCGACCGCCGTGTGGACGGAAGGTGACGACCGTGCGTCCGTCCTCCGTACCGGTGGCCACCGGACGGGGGAGGGTAGTGCTCTGCGTGACAGGATCGTGCCCATGAGCGAGCAGCGGACCCCGACGGCCCGGAAGAGCGCCCGTCCCCGATGGATCGCTGCGGGTGGTGTCGTCGTCGTCCTGGCCCTCGTCGTCGTGGCGCTGCTCGTCCACGGAGGAGGATCGCCGACGCCGGGTCCGACGGAGCGGAACGACGACGTGGCCCTCCCGGCGGACTACCCGTTCTCCGCCGAGAGCGTGTGGCGCCAGGACATCAGCGACGCGCCCGTGGCCGACAACTCCGCCGCGCAGGTGGCGGAGATCGCCGAGCAGGTCGAGAGCCGGCACGACGGCGTGGCCGCGTTCAACGTCAACCGGTTCCAGGTGTCCTTCTACACCGTCGGTCCCGACCAGCCTCGTGTCGACGTGGACTGGGACGACTGCCAGAAGAAGGGGTACACCCCCAAGGGTCTGCTGGGTGAGGACGGGCAGTTCACGGACGTCCCGATCCCGGACGACGCCGTCCCCGCCGCCGGGACCGACGGCCAGCTGACCATCTACTCGCCCGAGACCGACCAGCTCTGGGAGTTCTGGAAGGCGGAGAAGACCGACTCCGGGACGTGGCAGGCCTGCTGGGGCGGGCGCATGGACGACGTGTCACGTTCTCCCGGGTACTTCGACGGGGGGTTCGGGTCGAGTGGCACGGGTCTGGGACTGGCCGGAGGCATGGTGTGGGTCGACGACGCCCGGAGCGGGACGATCGACCACGCCCTGTCCTTGCAGTTGACCGCAGCTCGCCACTGGAAGACCTTCAGCTGGCCGGCCCAGCGCAGCGACGGGAACGACCGGGACGAGGACGCGGTCCAGGAGGGGACCCGTTTGCGGCTCGACCCCGACGTGGACGTCGACCAGCTCGGGCTGACGCCTCTGGCGGCCATGATCGCCCGGGCCGCCCAGAAGTACGGCTTCATCGTCACCGACCGCGCCGGGTCCGTCGCCATCACGGCCGAGAGCGGGCAGGAGCTGGCGCAGGACAACCCCTGGCCCGCTCTCATGGGGGACGCGAAGTCCTACGAGGTCATGGCCGGCTTCCCCTGGGAGGACCTGCAAGCCCTGCCGCGCAACTACGGCAAGCCGAGCCGGTCCGCGAGCCCGTCGGCGGGAGGCTGACGAAGGCCCCGCCCCTGGCTCCTGGCCCCGGGCCGAGCGGCTAGAGACCCCCGAGCTCGCTCGAGAGGGTCTCGGCCACCTCGACGGCGCGGGTGACCACCTCCGGCACGCGGTCTCCCGGGCGCCGGGACTTCACGATGCGTGCCGGGTTCCCCGCGACCACCGTCCACGGTGGGACGTCGGCCACGACGACGGAGCCGGCGCCGACGATGGAACCGGTCCCGATGCGGCGGCCGGGCAGGATCGTGCAGCCGGCTCCGATCCAGACGTCGTCCTCGATGACGATCGGCCGGTCGGGACGGAACCCCTGCTGGTTCATCGGGACGTCGACGGCGGCCGTCTCGTGGGCCGATGCCAGCAGGATGCAGCGGGGACCCATCATGACGTCCCGGCCGATGTGGACCGGGCCGATGACGAGGGCGTCCATGCCGATGTCGGAGCGGTCTCCGAGCCGGATCCCCTTGCCGGAGCCGAACCAGGCCCCGTGTTCGACGTTCACGTCGTCGCCGCACCGGTCGAGCATCGCCCGGGCGCTCAGCGCGCGCAGGCGTCGCGCGGCCCGCCCACCGGGACGCGGTGACCAGGGCAGGTGTCTCGTCAGCGCCAGGTAGGAGGCTGCTCCCGCGAGCCTGCGCGCGCGGGCCACGGCCCGCGTCAGGGAGGCGTCAGCGTTCCGGGCCGGGTTCGCCCCCGACGCTGGGTTGTCGGTCGTCATCGGGTCGCCCCTTCGTCAGGTGGGGGATGAGCGCGATCCCCGCCAGCATCCAGACCAGGGAGTTGGGCAACGGGTAGGGCGTCGGACTCAGCAGTATCGTCACACCCCAGACCGCTGTGACGGCGGTCGACAACGACCGCCAGCCGAGCAGGTCCGGTTGATCCTCAGCGTAACCGCGTTGGAAGACCGCCCGCACCGGTCCCAGCAAGATGCAGGCGACGAACACCGCAGCGCCGGGCAGACCGATCTCGGCGGCGCGCCCCAGCAGGACGTTGTGGACCTCGATGTCGACGTTCGTGATCGGGTAGGTGTCCGCCTGACGCACCCAGTCGCGGGACACGTCGATGAACCGCAGCCAGCCGACTCCCGTCAGCGGGTGCTCCTCGACGATCCTCAGCGCGGCAGCGTTGGTGTTGGCCCGGTCGTAGACCGAGCGAGTGGTTCCTGCGCGTTCGTCCGTGCTCTGGCTGAGCCCGGGGACGACGGCCAGCAGGGCGACCACGAGGACCGCGGTGCCTGCGAGGACCGCGGGCAGCAGCCGCCGCCCGCGTCCGGAGCCGAGCATGGCGACGACGATGCCGCCCACGGTTCCCACCCAGACCGAGCGTGTCAGCGACTCCAGCACCCCGGCACCGGCCAGGACGACGGTGGCCACGGCGACGGCGCGCCACGCACCCCGGAACCGGGTGGCGACGAGCGCCGCGGCGAAGGCGGTCGCCGAGCAGGCCATCCCCATCGCCTCCGAGGCGACGAAGGGACCTCGCGCCCGGCCGAACTGGATGCCGACCGACGGGTCGGAGACGTAGCTGGGGAAGACCAGGCTCCACACCTTCAGGGTCTCCATGAGGGCCGTGAAACCCAGGTACAGCCCCAGGAGGGTGAGCGCCTTCAGGAGCAGGTCGCGCCGGGCGACGGTGTTGAAGACCACCGGGGCGACGGCGAAGAGGAGGAACGGCACCACCAGCCGGTCGAGCAGGGCGAACAGACCCCGGGTCTGGAACAACGTCGAGTGCCCCGCGGCGGAGACCGTGGCGATCAGGACCAGGGCGACCATCGCGACGTGGGCCGGCCGCAGCCGCAGCGTCGTCCGACGCCAGGCCCAGGGGTCGAGGACGAGCAGCACCATCCCGAGCCCGAAGAACAACCGGTCGAGCCCCACCGGGAGGTGGAAGGCGTCCCAGTGACCGGAGAAGACGTTGAACAGGACGGCTGCGACGAGGCACCACAGGTACAGGGGGCGCGCCGGTTCGGCGTCGTCCTCCACCGGGGGAGCGCTCTGGGAGGTGGACCGGTGGCGCGGGGACGCCGACCCCGCAGCGGGGCCGGTCACCGGCGCGGTGCCCCGGACGCCGTCTCACTGGTGGGGGTCGTCGCGGGCTCGGACCGGTCCGGTGACTGGTCGGTGTCCACGACGACGGTCTGCGAGGTCCGGCGGCGGTCCAGGTGGACCGCGACGGCGAGAGCGACCAGGAACCCGGCGGCCGCGCCGACCAACCCGAACCGCTGGATCGCGCTGGACCGGTTGTCGCTCGCCAGCTGCCCGCTGCGGATGACGCGCAGGCCCCCCGCGACCGGGACCCTCGTCACGGCGCCGCGGTACTGCTGGCTGAGACCGAGCTGCTGCACGGTGAGGACGTCGACCTGGGCGGAGGCCTGCTCGACCGCGGCCTTGGCGGCGTCGATCACCGGCTGCGGCGCCTCGCCGGCGGTGACCGACGCGAGGTTGGCCTCGGCGTCCGCCAAGGTCTGCTTGGCCGCCGCGACGCGGTTCGACATGTCCGTGTACTGCTGCAGCAGCTGGTCGGAGTCGTTCCCCGACACGGCGTTGACCTGGTCGACCAGCTGCTGGGCCACGGCTTGCGCCCCGGTGGTGGCGGCCTCCTCCGTCTGCGCCTGGACCTCGATGCGGATGACGCTGGACCCGGGGATGGGCGAGGCCGAGACCCTCGACACGTCATCGGCCGCACTCCCCAGCAGGGGGGCGATCGACGCCTGCGCCTGGGCGTCGTTGACGTAGCGGCTGACGTCCGACGCGAGCTGGTTCGCCCCGGTGGAGTACCCGGCCACCAGGCGCGCGTCCAGGCTCTCGCTCCCCACGGCCACACGTGCCTCACCCGTGTAGACCGGCGTCCTGAGGAGGGCTGCCACGACGCCGAGGGCGGCGCCGGCGACGATGATCAGAACGGCCAGCCAGCGACGGGCGGCCAGCGCCCGCAGGGGTGTGGTGGGGGTGCTGCGGACTGCTTCAGCCACGGAGACTGCTCCATCTGTCTCGGGGAGTGGTGCGAGCGGTAGTCGCATCGGGGCAGAGAGTACCCAGAACCGTGCGGGAGTTGCCGTCACGGGAACCAGGACCGCACGATCCGCGACGTTGAGTGGTCAACTCCACGGAGGGTCACGCCGGTGGATCAGGCGGAGCGCACGTGTCCGGGGGAGTCGGTCGGCGCCTCACCGAGGGAGGGCTGATCGTGCGGCGCGCGGCCCCCCTCCGTGGGCGACGTCAACGTGCGGACGACCCGGGCCGGAACACCGGCGATGAGCGATCCGGACGGGAAGGCGCCGCGGACGACGGCTCCCGCCGCGACGACCGAGCCTGCACCGATGCGGCTGCCCCTGAGGACGATCGCCCCCGCACCGATCCAGACGTCGTCCTCGATCACCACCGGACTCGTGCGGTAGGTACCACGGTCGGCCCCGACCGGCTCGAAGACGTGGTCCTCGTCGTGGATCGAGACGCGTTCCCCGAGCCGGCAGCGATCGCCCACGGTCAGGGACTCGAAGACCGACAGGAAGGCGCCGGTGTTGACGAAGACGTCGTCACCCCAGCGCAGGTGACCTTCGACGTGGAAGGTGCTGTCACCGGCGATCGCGCACCGGAGCCCCCGGTCGAAGGTGGCCGCCGACCCCATCTCGAGCCGGGTCCGTGGGCCGATGGCCATCGGGGTCCCGCGGAGCGCGGGGTGCGCCGCCTCCGCGGCGAGGAAGCGTGCCCGGCGGCCGAGGCGTCCCCATGCTCTGCGCGTCGTGGTCACGACGGGATGGGGCGGGCGGGGTGAAGTCCTCGTCACGCTCTGCATAGTCATCGAGTGTCGGCCGACACGGCAAGGTTGCTGTCCCTGCTGCGGTGCGATTCCGCCCATCTTGGCCGGGACTCCCCAGCATCTTCACGAACGGCCGTGGAACAGATACCCCCTGCTATGGTGCGCAACCGTAGGTAGCAGTGGGTTCCTTCGCATGCGACTCGACGCCGAGGACGTGGCGGTTGCGGAGCGGCGAGGAGGGTGGAACCGGTGGGCACCACCGTCAAGGCGTCACGCGCGGAACGCAACGACCTGGCGCTGGAGCGCGGGTCGGTCGAGCGCGTCGGCGGTCACAGTGCCCGGGGCGTGGCGTGGACACTGGCCGGTCAGTGGGGCCTGCAGGTCTTCCGCACGGCGAGCATCGTCGTGCTGGCCCGCCTCCTGACGCCCGACGACTACGGGCTCATGTCCATGGCCTGGGTGATCACCGGGTTCATCGCCACCGTGGGGAGCCTGGGGCTGTCCGAGGCGATGGTCCAGCGGGACCGCGTCACCCACGCCCAGGCGAGCACCCTGTTCTGGCTGAACCTGGCCCTGGGGGTCGGGCTCACGCTGCTGGTGGCCGCCGCCGCCCCCGTGGTGGCGTGGTTCTACGGCCGTCCCGAGCTCGTCGGGATCACCCTGGCGCTGTCGGTGACGTTCTTCCTGGGATCGCTGACCGTCCAGCACCAGGCGCTCCTCCTGCGTGGCCTGAACTTCAAGACGCTGGCGATCCGCAACTTCGTCGGTGGTCTGGCGGAGATCGTCGTCTCGATCGGGGCGGCCCTCCTGGGAGCGGGCTACTGGTCCCTCGTGGCCGGTCAACTGGCCCGGGCCCTCCTCACGATCGTCATCCTGTGGGGCTCGGTGGACTGGCGGCCCTCGCGTCCCCGGCGAGGAGCCGGAGTGCGTTCCCTGGTCTCCTTCGGCGGCGGCATCAGCACCTTCCGGATCCTCGACTACGCGTCGAAGAACGCTGACAACCTGGTCATCGGCAAGTTCCTGGGCGGTGACGCCCTCGGCCTGTACAGCCGGGGTTACGGCCTCCTGATGGCCCCCTTGCAGCAGATCCACGGCCCGGTGGCGAACGTCGTGCGGCCGACCATGGCGGCTCTCTTCAAGGAGCCCGACCGGTACCGCCGCTACTACCTGGGTGCGCTCAGCGGTCTGTGCTTCCTGGTCGCACCGGTGGTCGTCGTCCTGGCCGTCCTGGCCGACCAGGTCGTGCTCGTCCTGCTGGGACCGCAGTGGCTCGCGTCGGCCGAGGTCTTCCGCTGGCTCTCGGTCGCCGGTCTCCTGCAGGTGGTCGGCTTCACCAACGGGTGGCTGTACGCGACCTCCGGGCGGTCCTGGGCGTGGGCGCGGTGGGCGCTCATCAGCCGCCCGGTGCTCATCGCCTCCTTCTTCATCGGGCTGCCGTGGGGCATCGACGGCGTCGCGATCGCCTACGCGGTGTCCCAGCTGATCCTCACGCCCATCGGCATCGCCCGGGCGGGCAAGGGCACCCCGGTGTCGCTGCGCGACGTGCTCCGGACGTCGGTCCGTCCTGCTGTGGTCGCCGCGGTGTGCGGGGGAGTGGCGGCGGCGACCGGGATGCTGGTGCCCGACGCGTCCGGTCTCGTGCAGCTGGTAGTGCGCGGTGGAGCGGCCGGCCTCGCCGGCGTCCTGCTGGTGGTCCTGTGGCCCCGTGCTCGGCGCGAGGTCCTGGGGCTGTACCACTCGGTCCGGCACCGCTAGGTCGGACCTGCCCCTTGTGCTCGTGCCCGTAGTCGGATGATGAGGTCGGGAGAGAACGTGGAGAACGTGGAGAACGCCCCGGAGGTCTCGGTGGTGATCCCGGTGCGCAACGGTGCCCGCACCATCGTGCAGCAGCTCGACGCCCTGGCCGCCCAGCGCACCTCACGGCGGTTCGAGGTCCTCGTCGCGGACAACGGGTCGGACGACGGGACCGCCGGGGTCGTCCAGGAGTGGGCCCGGGGTCGTGCCGTCGACGTCCGGGTGATCGACGCGAGCCACCGGGCGGGGTCCAACGTCGCTCGCAACGCGGGCACCGCGGCCGCTCGCGCGGAGAAGGTCCTGATCTGCGACGCCGACGACGAGGTGGATCCCGGGTGGCTCGACGCGCTCGCCGAGGGACTCGACCGCGCCGACGGTGTCGGGGGAACGTTGGAACGCGTGAAGCTGAACGACGAGTACATCCGCCGCTGGGGACCGCCCGGCGGTCAGACGGGGATCGTGAAGCAGCTGGGGTACCTGCCGCGGCCGATCGGCGCGAACTGCGGGTTCCGCCGTCCGGTCTGGGAATCGCTCGGGGGTTTCAACGAGGACTACGTCCGGGGCGGCCCGGAGACCGAGTTCTACTGGCGTCTGCAGTTGGCCGGTTTCTCCCTGCTCGACGTGCCCGGAGCCGTCGTCCACTACCGGATGAGGGCCGAGCTGAAGGCGTCCGTCAAGCAGATGTACATCTGGGGTCGGCAGTCCCCCATGCTGTACCGCGACTTCCGTCCGCGAGGCATGACCTTCGACGCCAGGGAATCGCTGGACCGTTGGGTCTACTTCCTGCGTCTGGTCAAGCGCAGCGGACGCGGCCCGCGCGACCGTCTCGAAGCGCTGCGCCAGGGTGGTTACCGCCTCGGCAGGCTCGTCGGCAGTGTGAAGTACAGGGTCGTCTTCTTCTGAGGACCGGCCCGGCGCAGCAGGTCGGCCCGGGCGGCGACCGACCTTGCCGCGGAGGGTACCAGCGCGCTACTGTCCGTCACGTCCCGACCAGAGACGCCGGTGGTTCGGTGGCAGGTGCGACTGGTGGGGCAGGTGCGGTGGATCCCCCGAGGGGGAGTGGCGCACGCGCCACCGCTCACCGGTTCTCCTCCTGGGTCCTGCCTCCTGGAGGCGTCCGCCTCCTGTGGTCCGCGGAGGAGTCCCCGGGTCGGGGAAAGCACTACGTTCGAGGACGGACCGAGTTCCTGTGACCGGGGGAGCCGGCCGGTCGACACGTGCAGCACACGAGTTTCGTACACGGAGGAGCAGCACGCATGCGGATGACTGTCATCGGGTGTGGGTACCTCGGCGCCGTCCATGCGGCGTGCATGGCTGAGCTGGGTCACGAGGTCATCGGCATCGACGTCGATCCGGAGAAGGTCGCCGCGTTGCAGGCGGCGCGGGCCCCGTTCTTCGAGCCGGGCCTGCCGGAGCTGCTGGAGCGCACCATGGCCACCGGCCGGCTCACCTTCACCACCGACATGTCCCAGGCCGCGGGGTCGGCGGTGCACTTCGTGTGCGTGGGGACCCCGCAGAGGCGGGGGGAGTTCGCCGCGGACATGACGTACGTGGACGCCGCGGTGGACGGGCTGCTGGCGCACGTGGGTCCTGGGGAGCTGGTGGTGGGCAAGTCCACGGTGCCGGTGGGTACCGCGGCCCGGCTGGCGGCGAAGGTGGCTGAGAGGTTCAGCGGGGGTGAGCCGGGGGCGGCGTTGGCGTGGAACCCGGAGTTCTTGCGCGAGGGGCACGCGGTGGAGGACACGCTGACCCCGGACCGGCTGGTGTACGGGGTGCCGGGCGGGCCGGGCAGCACCGAGGGCAAGGCGGCCAAGGCGCTGCTGGATGAGGTGTACGCGACCCCGTTGGGTCGGGGGACGCCGTTGATCGTGACCGACTACCAGACCGCTGAGCTGGTCAAGGTCGCGGCCAACTCCTTCTTGGCCACCAAGATCTCCTTCATCAACGCGATGGCCGAGCTGTGCGAGAAGGTCAACGCCGACGTGACCCAGCTGGCCGATGCGATCGGGCACGATGACCGGATCGGGCGCAAGTTCCTCAACGCCGGTCTGGGTTTCGGGGGTGGGTGCCTGCCCAAGGACATCCGCGCGTTCATGGCCCGGGCCGGGGAGCTGGGGGCCGATCAGACGTTGACGTTCTTGCGTGAGGTCGACTCGATCAACATGCGCCGGCGGATCCGGATGGTGGACCTGGCCCGTGAGGTGTGCGAGGGGTCGTTGATCGGTAAGCGGGTGGCGGTGCTGGGGGCGGCGTTCAAGCCGCTCTCGGATGACATCCGTGACTCCCCGGCGTTGAACGTGGCGGCGCAGATCCGTCTTCAGGGTGGGGACGTGGTGTTGACCGATCCGGCGGCGGTGGACAACGCGCGCAAGGCGGTGCCGGACATCTCCTACGCGGACAGTGTGGAGGAGGCGGTGCGGGGTGCGGACGTGGTGCTGTTGTTGACGGAGTGGAAGGAGTACCGCGAGCTGGAGCCGGCCACGATCTCGGGGTTGGTGAAGGAGAAGCGGATCTTGGACGGGCGCAACGCGCTGGACCCGGGCCGGTGGCGCGCGGCGGGCTGGACCTACCGGGCCCTGGGCCGCCCCCGCGCCTGACCCACCAGAGACCTCTACCGGCGAACAGGACGGCAACTCGTGAACGAACCGGGGCAGGACGTGCGAGGCACCACCGTCACCGTCGCGGCTCCCGCGACGACGGCCGTCCGCATGACGTGGATGGACGTCTTGCGCGGGTTGGCCATCCTGGCGGTCGTGCTCTTCCACGCTGGAACGCTGCTGCGTTTCGCCCAGCTCGAGGTACCCGAGGGGTTGCGGGCGTTCAACCGTGCGGTCGCACCCTTCCGCATCCCCATGCTCGTGCTCCTGTCCGGCATGCTGCTCCCGCGTTCGATCGCGAAGGGACCTGGACCGTACGTGGTGGGCAAAGCCCGCGCGATCCTGTGGCCGTTCCTGCTCTGGTCGAGCGTGATGGTGGCGGTGAAGTGGCTGGAGTACGGTCACCCGTCGCTCAAGTGGCTGCTGCCCAACATCTTCCTCGCCGGCGGGACCTACTTGTGGTACCTGCTGTTCCTGCTCGTCTTCTACGTCGTGGCCCTGCCCCTTCGACGCGTGCCCCTGCTTCCCGTGGCGGTGGTCTTCCTCGCGCTGGCAGAAGTCGCGGTCGACGACAGCAAGTGGGGTGAACGCGCAGCGTTCCTCTTCGCGCTCTTCCTGATCGGCTGGTGGGTGGCGGACCACCCGGCTGTCGTCGAACGAGGACTGTCCTCGAGTCGTTGGCCGTTCGCGGCCCTCGGTGTCGGGGTGCTCTCGTACGCTCTCGGCGACATGTCGGGGTACGGCCCGCGAGCGATCGCCGGGACCCTCTCCGGGGTCTACCTGCTCGCCTGGGGGGCCTCGAGGGTGTCGAGGACAGCCGCTCTGCGGCCTCTCCGCTTCGTCGGCCGGAATTCGGTGGTCTTCTACTGCGTCCACTTCCCGCTGGTCGTCGTGCTGATGACCGCGGCCGGCTGGCTCCGGATCAGCAGTTCAGCCCTGCTCATGGCCGTGGCCTTCGTGGCATCGGTCGTCGCAGGTGCAGTCCTCTCGCTCCTGCGGCCGCGATCGTCGTTCGTCGCCGGCCTGTTCGTCGCCCCTGCGTGGGTCGCGCGTGCGGTGACGAGGATCGTCCCGGGGCGCTGGACGGTCCGACAGCTCTGATCAGATCCAGCTCGGCAACCACATCCGCCGCGCCCAGCTCTCGTACGGGATGACCTGGGCCGTGTAGATCGGCCAGAAGAAGGCGAAGCACGCCACGCACAGCACGACGACCGTCCCCGCGACGGCCGCGCCGACCCGTCGTCGCAGCAGCGCCGCCTCGACGCCGACGCCCTTGCGCAGGACCGCCGTGCCCGGATCCGGTCCGAGCACCAGCCCGAGCAGGTACACGACGGCGAGGACGACGAACGGGACGAAGACGACCGCGTAGAACGTGAAGATCGTCCGGTGCTGGTACTGGAACCACGGCAGGTACGCCCCGGCGTACCCGGCGAGGATCGCCCCGGCCCGCCAGTCCCGGGCGAAGGCCCAGCGGAACAGGAGCGCCGCGAGCGCGAGGAGACCCACCCACCACAGGACGGGGGTGCCGAGGCTGGTGATGGCCTTCGAGCAGGTCTCGACGGTGCAGCCCTCGACCCCGTTCGCCTTGCTCTCGTAGAAGAAGGACGTCGGCCGGCCCTGCACGAGCCAGGACCAGGGGTTGGCCGAGTAGGGGTGCGGGCTGTCCAGGCCCACGTGGAACGTGTACGCCTGCTGGTGGTAGTGCCACAGGCTCCGCAGGGCGTCGGGGACGACCGCGCCGATCCCGCGGGAGGGGTGCGTGGCGCCCCAGTCGCGGTCCCAGCCGAGGTCGCTGCGGAACCAGCCGATCCAGCCTGCGAGGTAGGTGAGGACGGCCACCGGAACCAGCACGAGGAAGGCGCCGATGCCGTCGCGCCACACCGCCGCCGCGAACCACGGCCGCACGCCCACGGCCCGCCGGGCGCCCGCGTCCCACAGGAAGGTCATGAGCCCGAAGACGGCGAGGACGTAGATGCCGGACCACTTGACCCCGCACGCCAGGCCGAGGCTCACGCCGGCCGCCAACCGGTACCAGCGGAAGCCGATGCGCGGTCCCAGACCCTCCGCTCCGTGCTCGGCCACCGCGTGGGCCAGCCGGCTCCTGGCCCGGTCCCGGTCGATGAGCAGCAGCGCGAAGGCGACGAGCACCCACCACATGAGGAAGACGTCGAGCAGGCTCGTGCGGCTCTCCACGAAGTGCTCGCCGTCGACGGTCAGCAGCACCGCCGCGGTCACCCCCAGCAGGGTCGAGCGGAACAGCCGTCGCGCGACGCGACCGATGAGCAGGATCGACAGCGTCCCGACCAGGGCGGCGGAGAAGCGCCAGCCGAAGGAGGAGTCGACACCGAAGATCCACTGCCCCAGGGCGATCATCCACTTGCCGACCGGCGGGTGGACGACGAAGTCGCCCGTCGTCCCGAACACGTCCGGTGTCCCGGCCGTGAACAGCTCGTCGGGCTTGGCGATGTCCGAGCTGTTGCGCAGCTCCACGCCGTACCGGAGCAGGGAGTAGGCCTGCTTGACGTAGTACGTCTCGTCGAAGACGAGCTGGTGCGGGCGCCCGAGCTGGAAGAAGCGCAGGAAGCCCGCGATCGCCGTGACGGCCAGCAGCGGCAGCCAGGCGCGCTTCCAGGACTCGCCGTCGATCTCGCTCCGGCCGCCGAGGAGACGTGCCCGGGCTGCGGGCGAGGGGGGCCGGTCGGCCGTGGTCTGCGTCCGGCGAGTCACTGGCACACGGCGACTCTAGTGCTGGGCCGCACGGGCGGAGGGTGGCGCCTCGCGGGGTCGAGGCGGGCTCGCGGATGCGCTTCCCCGGCGTCTGGGGACGCGCCGGCACCGGACGGTTCCGAGGCCGGCGAGCCCCGGGGGTCAGGGCTTGCCGTGGTTCTTCGGCAGCGCCTGCAGCTTCCCCCACGGGAAGTTCGCCATGATCGAGTACTGCGGGGTGCCGCCCATCAGCGACGGCCACGGGTCGGTCCCGGTGCGGGCGATCGAGGCGGCGGGGCTCTCGGCGACGACCGAGGTGCAGCCGGAGGCGTCGGTGACGATGAACCCGTACTTCTGCGCGGCCTTGGCGACCATCTTCGCGATCGGGTGCAGGTTCAGCCCGTCGACGTCGACCGACGGGTCCAGACGCAGCCGGGTGCCCTCGGGGACGGCGGCGGCGGAGGTGTCCCAGCCGTCGCCGCGGGTGGCGGGGTAGCTGTGGCCACGACCGGGCTTGGGCAGGTGCAGGGCGACGGCGTGCTGGATGGAACCGGACTTGACGTCCTCGATGCCGATGGTGCCGCCGGACAGGGCCAGGCCGCTGGCGCTGGCGCCGAAGGTGCCGCCGAACCCGCCGCGGTTGGTGGAGACCTGGTCGATCCGCCCACCCCAGCACGCCTGCCACGTGCCCTTGACCTTCTTGGCCTTCCAGAACTCCCACAGCTGGTCGGTGCTGGGGGAGAAGACCGTGAGCTGGCCGTCGGTCCCGGACGCGGGGACGGCGTCGGCCGGGATCGGCACCTGGACGAACTGCCCGCCGGTGCCGAACAAGCCGGCGGGGGTCTTGCCCTTGCCCTGGCAGTCGTTCCACTTCAGGTCGATGCGCTTCTGCCCGGCGGGGACGGTGTAGAAGCTGGTGTTGTACTTCGTGACGTTGAAGGCGGCGACACCGCCGTAGAGCTTGGCGGTCTGCGCGGCGACGTTCTTGACCATCGCTGCCGAGCGGGGGTCCAGGGGGGCCTTGCGGATGTCCTGCCGCCAGGCGGAGGCGGTGCCGAAGGGGCTGCCGGCGGGCATCGTGACCGAGTTCGTCGCCGTGGTCGTCGAGGCTGCTGTAACGCTGCGGCTGTCCGCCGCGATGGCAGGTGTGGCGGTCCCCACGGTGAGGGCCAGAGCGGCAGGCAGGAGAGCGGCGGAGAGTCGGCGGCGCAACATCAGCAGGTCCTCGCAGGTTTCGACAGGTTCGGTGCGGTACTGAGCCCATCGGGATCGAGCTGCGCGGATCTGGAGTCTGGCACGCCTCGTTCACCCGAACGGGCCAACGCCAGCCTGCCCTTTTACGCTGAGTAATGGCAATTATCGTTGCGTGAGGATTGCCACGTTGCCTTGAGTCGTTTCAGTCGCTTAGTGCGCCTGCGTCTCCGCCGCGGCGAGCGCGAACCAGTCCTGTCGGGCCCGCAGGTCGGGTGCCGCCGGAGGAGTCGTCTGCACGGCGGCCCGGGCCCGGACCAGGAACCGGCGCAGGCTGCGCACGGTGGTTCCGCGGGCACCCGCGTAGCAGCGGGTGGTCAGCCAGTCGGGACCGTCGAGGGACTCCGGAGGGACCCAGGTCGTCACGGCTCGGCCCACCCGGGACCAGCCCCGTCCGTGCCGGTGCAGGTCCCGCAGCACGTCGGCGGGCACGCGCGCCCCGAGCAGGTCCCTGGCCCGCTGCAGGGCCAGTCCCACGACCAGGCCGGTCCCGGCCTCCCGGGCGAGCTCGACCAGTCCGTCCCAGTCCTCCAGCCGGTCGGCGGCCTGCGCCACGTCGTAGCTCCACCCGAGGCGCCACCCGCCGCTGAGCGTCGCGTGCACGGCCAGGTGGTGGGCCTCGTCGACCGGGTGCGGGACCGGCACGTCGAGTCCCAGGACCCGGCGGGGGCGCCGTCGCCGCAGGACGGTCCGGACGTCGTAGCTGAAGGCGTGTCGCCGCTCGGCGAGGTTCAGGAGGTGCCAGTGCAGGTCCAGCACGGTGCCGTGCGGCAGGCGGAGACCGACCTCACCCAGCGCCAGGTCGGCGGTGCGGCGCCAGTCCGGGGCGATCACCGTGGCGCCCCCGGTCTCCAGGGCCTCCAGGGCGCGGGGCAGGTCCTCGCCGTGCACGAGCACGTCGACGTCGTGCCACTCGCGGGCGGTCGGGCGGGAGTACAGGGACGCGGCGGCGACACCCTTGACGACGGTCCACCGCAGACGCTGCAGGCAGTGGCAGACCAGTTCCAGGTCGGGGCGGGCCGCCAGGGTCCGGCGCAGCTGGGCCGCGTGCAGCGGCGCGGTCAGCGCGGTCAGTCCGCTCAGGGAGGGGGTGGCCACCAACACGTCGTGGACGAGCGGACCCACGTGGTGGGCGGCGAGGAGCCGGCTCAGCAGCGCAGGGTCCTGGGCCAGCACCCACCCGGCCTCCAGGTCCGTCGCCTGCCGGTTCTGGTGGGCGCAGCGCACGAGGTGCAGCAGGGCGAGCCCGGCCCGGCGGCGGTCCGCGGGGGGACGGGACAGGCGATCGAGAGCGACGGTGCGCACGATCCGCGGTTCGGGTGGGTGAACGCCGCGACGCGGCCGGTGTCCCCGCAGGTGCAGGAGCGCGGACACCGGCCGGCCGTCTCAGGAGGCGACGATGAGCGACTGACCCTGGTAGCTGAAGCCGTCGCTCGGGACGCCGATGTCCTTCGGCGTGAGCAGGGTGAGTTCGGCGAACGAACCGAGCTCCGTGACGCGAGGTGCTTCGTACCGCACCGTCATGGTGTGGCCTCCATCCGGGAAGGTGGCGAGAAGACGCCACTGTATTCGCCTTCGGTCACCCGATGCGTACCGAACGTCGAAGAATCATGGAGCGAGGTGGTGTGATGTGCCCGTGCACGAGCCCGTGGCGGCCTACGGTCTGACGTTTCCCGATCTCGTGGGAGGGCGGGAGTTCCTGCGGCCACCACGCGGGGGCGAGACGCCGTGGCGGATCACCCGCGAGGTCACCGACCGGCCCGCAGCTCTGGCCGGGGTGCGCGAGGACGAGATCACCGACCGGTACGCCGTCCACCCCCTCGGCGACGGGGGCGTGGCGCGCATCGACCGGGCGACCAGGACCACCCACCTCACCACCGCGTCCCCGGTGGCCGACCGCGAGGTCGTGCACCCCCACCTCGCCTCGACCGCCGTCGTCACCGCCGTGTGGCGTGGCCTGCCGGCGCTGCACGCCGGGGCGGTCTCGCTCGGGGACGACGTGTTCGTGCTCCTGGGCGAGCGGGCGGCGGGCAAGAGCACGGCCGTGTGGTCGTTGCTGCAGCAGGGTTTCGCCCACGTCAGCGACGACGTCGTGCTCGTCGCCGGGGACGCGGTCCTGCCCGGCCCGCGGTGCGTCGACCTGCGCGCCCCGGTGGCGCGCTGCCTCGGGGTGGGGGAGGACCTGGGGGTCGTCGGTCGTCGGGAGCGGTGGCGCGCGAACGTGGTCGGGGAACCGTCCGCGACGCTGCGCCTGGCCGGGTTCGTGCACCTGGACTGGACCACCGCGCAACGTTCCGAGTTCGACGACCTGGCGTTCGCGCAACGGTTGCACGGCGTCGAAGCGGCGCTGGCCGCGAGGGTTCCCCAGCACGACCCCGCGGCCCTGCTGCGGCTGGCGGCCCTGCCCGCGCTGCGCTGGTCCCGCCCCCGGGATCTGCACCGGGTCCACGACAGCGCCGCCGAACTCGCCTCAGCCCTGCGGGGCTGAACCCCCCAGCTCGGCGAGCACGGCGGTGTGCAGCAGGCTGAAGGAGTGCGGGTCGGGTTCGGTCGCGGCCCATTCCCGGCGAAGGGCCTCGACGTCCACGAGCCCGGTCAGATCGGTGCCCAACCCGGCGCCGGTCCACTCCCGAGCCCACTTGCGGGCCGGGCCGGCCCAGAACGCGCCGTTGAACGACGACTTCGTGCTGCGTTCGACCAGGTCGGCGGGCAGCAGGTCCCCGAACTGCGACCGCAGCTCCCGGGTGCGCCCGCGCGGACCGGTCCGCCCCCACGCCGTCGCCGTCGTCGCCAGGACGCGCGGTGCGCAGAACGGGTTCTCCACCACCACGTCGTGCAGCGCCCCGAGGCGGTCCAGGCCTTCCCGGTGCATCTGGAGGCGGCGGCCGGGCCAGACCCGCCGCCGCACGGCGCGCTCCCAGGACAACGGCTCTGTCGCATCCAGCCGCGCCAGGTCGGTGCGCAACCTCCGCAGCGCCGTCGGGTGGATCCACCCGTACCGCACGTCGACCCGTCGAAGCGATCGCCGCACCCGCAGGGGCCGGGGGGCGAGGTCCAGGGCCGCGTTCCGGGCCGTGCGGCGGTTCACCGCCCACGTGCGTGACAGCAACCGGTAGGGGGTGAGCCGGGTGACGGGGGAGAACAGCTCGTCGCCACCGACGCCCGTCAGCAGCGAGCCCCCCGCGGCCAGCGCGGCGATCGGGGCGTGGAAGTGCAGGTTGAACGGCGCGCACACACCGAGCCGGTGCAACGTGTCACGAGCGACCGGTCCGGCGACGTCGAGCTCGTCGGTGAACCGCAGTCGCGTCCACTCCGGCAGGTCCAGGTGCCGGACGACGAGTTCCTGCCAGTGGCCCTCGTGGCTGGCCGGGACCGCGGGGAACGTGTTGGTCACCGGGACCGGCAGGGCCAGGCCCTCGCGACGGGCCAGGGCGGCGGCCACCGCCAGGACGGTGGAGGAGTCCCGCCCGCCGGAGAAGCTCACGACGCACGGGGGCCGGCGCAGGGCGGGCAGGACCGCCTCCTCGACCGCCGACCGCAGGGTCCCGTCAGGGCGGTCGGTGAGGTCGCCGACCCCGGCGGCGCGCCCGTAGGGGACGGTCCACAGCAGTTCGAGGTCGGTGAACCGCAGGGTCACGGCCGCAGCACCGTCAGCTCGCGGTACCGGTCGTGCTCGTCGCGGTCGTACCCGCGGATCCAGGCGTGCGCGGTGAACTCCGGCTGCGCCGCGGTCGGGACGGCGACGACGATCTCGGCCTCGCGCCCGTGCGCGGCGAACCAGGCCTGCAGGACCAGGCAGCGTTGCAGGCACGTGGCGTCCTGCTCGTGCAGCACCCGTTCCACCACGACCCGCGACCACCCGGGCAGTGCCGGGACCGGAACCGCGCACCGGGCCGCCATGCCCTCCCGGGCCAGGTCGGCGCGGACCGCCGCGAGGGAACCCCGGGCCCACCGTCGCGCTCGCGACCCCTGCGGACCGCGGTGCCGCAGCACCCGCCGCCACCGGCGCAACCGGCCGCGCACGTCCCGCAGGGCCGGGGGCCGGACCGGACGCCTCACGGCTCCCGCAGGAACGGGGCCAGTTCGGCCAGGAACACCGCGACGTCCTGCCGGGCGACGGGTTCGTCGAGGGAGAACACCGCGACGAGCTCGGCCACGAGCTCGTCACGGGTGGTCCCGCGGACCAGCAGGGGCCACAACGTCGTCCCGGCCCCGGTGACCCCGTGGTAGGTGGAGGACCCCGGGTCGAGCACGACGACCTGGCCGTCGACCTCCTGCCAGACGAGTTCCGAGCGCGTCTGGACCGTCCTGGACGTCACCGTCACCACCCCCTCGTCCCGGACGGGTCCGCCCGGGTCTCCCCGTCACCCGTGACGGCGGCACTGCTGGTCCGGAAAGCGCGCGCCTGCAGGTCGTACAGCGCAGCGTAGTGGCCGCCGCGGCGCAGGAGTTCTTCGTGCGTCCCGACGTCGTCGACCACACCGTCGCGCAGGACGTGGATGCGGTCGGCGTCACGGACGTTCGCCAGCCGGTGCGTGATGAGCAGCACCGCCCGGCCGCGGGTCGCGGTGCGCACGGTGGTGAACAGTTCGGCCTCGGCGCGGGCGTCGAGCGCGGCGCTGGGTTCGTCGAGGATCAGCAGACCGCTGCCGCGGAACAGCGCGCGAGCCAGGGCGACCCGTTGCCACTGACCGCCGGACAGTTCCGTCCCGCCGGGACGCTCGGCCGACAACGGGGTGTCGAGCCCGGCAGGCAGCCCGGCCAGGAACTCCCACGCGCCGGCCTCGCGCGCTGCTCCCTCCACGCCTGGGCCGACGTCGCCGTCGCCGCGGTGGGCGCGTTCGACGTCGCCGAAGGCGATGTTGTCCACGGCCGGGAGCTGCCAGTGCGCGAAGTCCTGGAACATCACCGCGACCTGCCGGCGCACCGCCGCGGGGGGCAGGCCCGCGACGTCGACCCCGTTCCAGGTGACGACCCCGCCGCTGGGGCGGTGCAGCCCGGCGACCACCTTCGCCAGCGTCGACTTGCCCGAACCGTTCTCCCCGACGAGCGCGACGACCTCCCCGGCGCGCACGTCGAGGTCGACCCCGCGCAGCGCCTGCGTGCCGGAGGCGAACCGGAACGAGACGTCCTGAACGCGCAGCACCTCCAGCGGCCCCACCGCGGGCCCGTCGTGCGCCTCCGGTTCCACCGGCGTGGCGTGGAAGTCGGTGAGGTCGTCGAGGAACAACCCCGACTCCAGGATCGCTCCCACGCCGCGGACGAACTGCCGTGACCGGTTGGCCAGCAACGGCACCGCGACCGCGACAGCGCCGGCCTGGGCCACCGACAGCCGGCCGGCGTCGATGGCGGCGACGACGGCGACGAGCAGGCCCGCCGCGACGAGGGCGGTCAGCAGCTCCCCGGCCAGGATCGTGCGGGTCCGGCGCCGTGCGTGCCGCCGGACCGCGCCGATCCACTCCTCCGACGCCGCGTCCCAGCGTCCCCGGAGGTCCGTCGCCAGCCCGTAGGAGCGCACCTCCGAGGCCGTGGCGCGGTCAGTGAGGGTGCTCTGCAGGTAGGCGCGCAACCGCAGCGCCGGGGCGTGCTGCACGGCGAACTCGAACTCCTGGCGCCCGCCGCGGCGGGCGACGAGCAGCAGCACCGGGACGGGAACCAGCAGGACGAGGGCGATCGGAGCGACCGCCCACACGGCCACGACGACCGCGACCAGGCCCACCGCGCCGCCGGCGACGCCCACGAGTCCCTGCACGACGGCCAGCGGGCGGGTCAACGCGTTGAGCCGGACCCGTTCGAGCCGCTCGAAGAACTCCGGGGTGTCGTAGTGCGTGAGGTCCACCCGCGCGCTGACGTCGAGGAAGCGTCCCCAGACGTGCCGCTGCACGACCTCCCCGAGCACCTTCTGCCGTTGCCCCTGCACCGCGCTCGCCACCCCGGCGGCCAGGCCCACGACGGCCAGCAGGAACAGCGGGACGGTGGCTCGGGTCAGCCGGTCGCCACCGGCGTCGTCGACGAGGACGTGCAGGAGGGTGCGCACCAGCGGCAGCAGCGCGGCCAGCACCACGGTGGCCACGAACTGCGGGACGAGCGTCGCCAGGAGGTCGCGGGGGCCGGCGGCCCAGCAGGTGCCCCACGCTTGCCGGACCCAGCGCGGCAGCGCCGCCGGACGCCGTCGACCGCGCCGGCTCTCGGCCCGCAGCGTCACCGGGTCGATCCGCTGGTGTGCGACCACACCCACCTCCGGCCTGCTGCGCCTCTTCGCGGTTCGCTCCGGTGCGCCCCGATCGGTGGACAGTACGTCACTGGTGGGGAGTTCAGGTGCGGTGCGGTGGCTTCGGAGGCCCTTCCCGCCACGGTGTGGGTCTTCGGCGGGCACACGCTCCGCTCGCAGGTCCTCGTCTCTTCACCGACTCGCGGATACCGAGATCTTGGCGTATCTTCTGCGCGGCTGGATGGCGTGGCTCACTGGTCCCGCAGAGAGTGATTTATTCGTTACTCTCCGTGCCATGCAGATGGTGTTGACGAGTTGCCTGCTGCCCAGGAGGTCCGAGCTCCCGCTCAGTGCTGCGGAGCGGGCGCCCCGTGGCTGACCTGACCGAGCGTCGCCCCGGCGACGCGGCCGCAGCGCCCGTCCTCCGTGTGCCCGGGGCCACCGACCCTGCGGTGGCCCCGCACGGTGCCGGACGCCGGTTCCGGCCCGACATCGAGGGACTGCGCGCAGTCGCGGTGCTCCTCGTCGTGCTCTACCACGCCGGGGTGCCGGGTCTGACCGGTGGTTTCGTCGGCGTCGACGTCTTCTTCGTCATCTCCGGCTACCTGATCACCACCCACCTCCTGGCGGAACTGGCCCGCACCGGCCGGTTGTCCCTGGCCGCGTTCTACGGCCGTCGTGTCCGGCGCCTCCTGCCGCTGTCGCTGGTCGTGCTCATGACCACGGTGGTCGTCAGCTGGTCGTTCCTGCCGCCCGTGGAGACGCGTGCGACCTTCACCGACGCCCGGTGGACGGCGCTGTTCGCCATGAACGTCAGGCTCGCCCTGCAGGGGGTGGACTACCAGGCCAACGCGGAACCCTCCGTCTTGCAGCACTACTGGTCCCTGGGGGTCGAGGAGCAGTTCTACGCCCTGTGGCCGGTGGCCCTGCTGCTGATGTGGTGGCTCGGTACCCGCGCCTAGGAGGTTCTCGGTCGCAGGACAGCGCGTCCGCGGCTCGTGGCTGCCGTCGGCACCGCCGTGCTGAGCCTGGCCTCCTTCCTCTGCTGCGTCCGTCTCCTCGACGTCGCCCAGCCCTACGCCTACTTCCTGCTCCCGGCGCGGGTCTGGGAGCTGGGGGCCGGGGCCCTCGTGGCCTTCGCCGGTCCTGCACTCCTGCGTCGCCACCGCGCCCTGGACGACCTGGTCGCCATCCGCGTGCTGCTGTCCGCAGCCGCAGCCGCAGGGCTCACCCTGGTGCTGGTCGCCGCCGTGGTCTACGACGACGCCACACCCTTTCCCGGACCCACGGCGCTGGTGCCGGTCCTCGGCACTGCCCTGGTGATCCTGGCGGGGACCTCCCGTGCGACCGGGGTCGAGCGGTACCTCCTGGGCCGTCCTGCGGCCCAGCGCGTCGGACGGGTCTCCTACGGCTGGTACCTGTGGCACTGGCCGGCGCTGCTGCTCGTCCCGGCCGTCCTCGACCTCGAACCGACCCTGGTGGTCGGCCTGGTCGTCGCGGGTGCCTCGCTCCTCCTGGCCCAGGGGACGCTGGTGCTGGTCGAGGACCCGTTCCGACGCACTCCTCGCCTGCGAGGGCGGATGCGTCCGTTGGCGATCGGAGCCGCGGCGTCGGTCCTGCTGCTCGCCGTGACGGGACTGGCCTCGCTCACGTCCACGACGACCCGCGGCGACGGGCCGGCCGCGGCGGTGCCCGTCCTGACGGGGGTGCGTGACGACCCCGCCCTGCGTGCTGGGATGCAGGCACGTGCCGTTCCCGTCAACCTCGCGCCCGGGCTGGACACCGCCGGGGACGACGTGCCCGCGGGCAGCCCGGTCGACGGGCTCAGCTGCCACGTCGGGCTCGATCAGACCGTGCTGCGGCCCGAGCCGGCGGCTGCGTGCGCCTTCGGCGACGTCACCAGCGAACGCACCGTCGTCCTCGTCGGGGACTCCCACGCGTACCAGTGGCTGCCCGCGCTCGACGAGGCCGGCCGTGCGCAGGGGTACAAGGTCTTGAGCTACACGAAGTCCGGGTGTCCCGTGTACGACCTGGACGTCGTGCAGCCCAACCTCGGTCGGGACTACCGCGAGTGCTACGCCTGGCGCGACGCGGTCCTGACCGAGGTGGGCGTCCTCCGGCCCGCCCTCGTGGTCACCTCGGGGATCGTCACCTCGGACGCGGGCACCGGTGAGGAGGACGCCGTGGCCGCCTGGGAACGCGGTGTCGATCGGACCGTGGACGCCCTGCGCTCGACCGGAACCGAGGTGCTCGTCGTCGGAGACACGCCTTACCCCGGCGAAGACGTGCCGCGGTGCGTCGCACGGGACCTCGACGACGCGGCGTCGTGCACGCTGGACGAGGAGCGCGCACTCACCTTCCCGCGGCGGCGAGATGCGGTCGCCCGATCCGTCGCGGACTCCGGAGCCGGTTACATCGACACCACGACGTGGCTGTGCGCCGGTGACCGGTGTCCCGTCGTCCTGGGCGACACCCTCGTCTACCGCGACCACAGCCACCTCAGCGCCACCGCCGCTCGCCGGCTCGCCGGCGCCTTCATCCCCCATCTGCCCAGGGCCTGATCCGCTGGACGGGGCCGGCCATCGCCCCCGGCGACCGGCCGGGGCCGTGGCGTACGGCACGATGACCCGGGTGGAAGAGCAGCACAGCCCGGGACGACTCGTCCTGGCGGGCACGCCGATCGGCAACGCCGGTGACGCGACGGCACGCCTGGTGGACCTGCTGACCACCGCCGACGTCGTCGCGGCCGAGGACACCCGTCGCCTGCACCGCCTCGCCTCGACGCTCGGGGTCGTCCCGCGGGGCAAGGTGCTCAGCTACCACGAGCACAACGAAGTCGAGCGCACGCCCGAGCTCGTCGACGCGGTGCGCAGCGGGTCGACCGTCGCGCTCGTCACCGACGCGGGCATGCCGTCCGTCTCCGACCCCGGCTACCGCCTCGTCCGCGGCTGCGTCGAGGCAGGGCTCCCGGTGACCGTCGTCCCGGGTCCGTCGGCGGTGCTGACGGCCCTCGCGGTCTCGGGGCTCCCCAGCGACCGGTTCGCCTTCGAGGGCTTCGCACCCCGCAAACCCGGTGAACGCAGCCGGGTCTTCGCGGCGCTCGCCGCGGACGAGCGGACGCTCCTGTTCTTCGAGTCGCCGCACCGCACGGCCGCGACCCTCGCCGCGATGGCTGAGGCGTTCGGTGCGGACCGGCCGGCCGCGGTGTGCCGGGAGCTGACCAAGACGTACGAGGAGGTCGTGCGGGGGTCCCTCGGTGAGCTGGCTGCCTGGGCGGCCGAGGGCGAGGTCCGCGGGGAGGTCTGCGTGGTCGTCGCGGGGTCCTCCGGCGCCCCGAACCGGCAGCCGGGCGAACTCGTCGAGGAGGTCTTGGGACTCGTCTCGTCCGGGTACCGGCTCAAGGACGCGGTCAGGCTGACGGCCGACCGGGGCGGGGTTCCCTCCCGCACCCTCTACGACGAGGTCGTCGTCCGCCGCCGCGGTTGAGCACAGCGGTACGCCCGTCGCAAGGCGACGCTCGACGCGGTCCCCGTGTTGCGGAGAGCCAACCCACGACGATCCAGCTCTGCGTCCGCTCCGAGTGATCACCCCCCTGGCCGCCGTCGCGTGGAGGAGTCAGGCCAGCGGACTCCCGTCGAGCAGCACGACGCCGGGGGTCACCTCGTCGCCCACCGCTGGTGGCCGCACGTCGTCGGCCGGCCGCCAGGGCAGTCCCCCCAGGTTTGTCCCGGTGTCGTAGAAGACGGTGAGCGGTCCGTGGGCGGGGACTGTCACGACGTCCTCGGGTGCGGACGTGACGTCCGCACCCGTCGACCGCCAGACGACGAGCGTCGCAGGGCCGGACGTGCTCAGGCGCAGGCGGGCCGACTGGCCGCCACCGACCCGCACCGACGACACAGGGGTGGTGCCCGTCCACGCACCGGTGGCGTCCCTCAGCGCCGCGATGTACTGCACCGATCCTTCGGTCAGGCTGCCCTCCACGTCGTCCTGGTCCGCGGCTGTGTCGATCCACCGGGGCGGTTGCAGCGACGGGCAGCCGACCAGCCCGCTGGCGCCACCGGACGGCGTGACCTTCCACTGCCCGCGCTGAACGATCTCGAAGGAGCCCTGGGCGAGCTGCCACGTGCCGACCGGCGATGACAGCGCCTGCACCAGGCCGTCGTCGTCACTCGTGATGCGGAACCCCGCGCTGGGGGCCCAGCGCGCCCCTGTCGCGAGGGTCCCGACGCGCGTTCCGACCTGGTGGGCGACGACGCGCGTGTCCGGCTGGACCCCCGTCAACGACAGCAGGGGCCCGGTGCTCGAGTCCCCCTTCCGGCTCGCCCGCACCGTGGACGTCCCGTCTCGGTGGAAGAGCATCTCGGTGAAGTCGCGCAGCGTGAGCTGCGAACCCGGACCACCGGAGTCGTCGACGAGGATCGCCGGGACGTCCGCCGCCCGGGCCGGGTACAGGACGGCCGCATCGATCGACACCTGGCTGGAGCGGACGACGAACCCCGTCGTACTGCCGAGGTCGCACTCGTGGTGCGAGGCGACCACCGAGATGGCGCGGCACCGGCTCACCTTGATCGTCCCGGCTATGGCCGACGCGATCGTCGCGCCCTTGCAGTTGTCGAGGCTGGCGATCCCGATGCCACGTTCGGTCTTGGGGCTGATGAGGGTGATCCCGTCTCCATTGGAGACCTGGTAGATCAACCAGGCATCGTCCACCTCGTCCAGCCGGCCCTGGCACCGGTCGAGGACCATGGCGTCGCAGTAGTCGTACCAGGACACCAGGGTGCGGGCCGCGGTCATGACGACGTCGGTGAAGCGACCCGAACACCGGTTGAAGAAGGCGAGTGCTCGATTCGCCTTCGCGCCGTCGACCCGGAGCTGGTTCACCACGAGGCGGGGAGTTCCCCCGACCGATGGACCCGTGGCGCGGTGGTCCACGTCCACGGCCACCGAGTCGCCCGAGCGTGCGCGCCGGACGGTGTTCGGGAAGAATCCCCACCGGGTGGACCGGTCGGCCGTGAAGGCGTCCGTCGTGGGCAGGTCGGGACCGAGGACGAGATCAGCCCCGTTGCCGTGCAGGACGAAGCAGTCGAACGGGTCGTCCGAGTCCAAGAACACCGGCGTGTTGAGGTAGTACCTTCCGCGAGGCTCGAGCACGACCTCGCGGACGCCCCGGTCGTAGAGGAGCTGCAGACCGGGTCCGCAGTCCGAATCGCCGGTGGGATCCAGCGCATCGATCGTCCCGCGGCTGTGAGGGCCGGATGAGGGGGAGTTCAGCGCTTCGTCAGCGGACAGCGCCACGGCCGCCGTGCCCGCGCCGACGCCGAACGCGGCGAACACCTTGGCGACGCTGCGTCGGCCCATCGCGGGCCGGGGCGTCACGGGATCGTCCTCGGCACGGGGCCCGGGACGGGGGTCGGACGGGTAGGGGTGTTCCGCCGTCATCGTGCGTGCGGTACCTGCACCCGCGCGGGAGCTCGTTGCGCCCCGGTCAAGAGGGCGGCGGCGAGGAACACGAAGGGGTAGGACGGTGCCGAGACGAACACCGGTGCGGCCGCGGACTCGGCCAGCAGGAGCGCGAGCCATCCGAGCCCGGCCAACCGCAGCCAGCGCCACAGCGGTTCGGTCTCCGAGTGCCACCCACGCAGCAGCGCCACGACGAGGCACACCAGACCCAGCACGAAGCACGCCGCGCCGAACCAGCCCGTCTCGCCGTACAGCGCGGGCCACTGGCTGTCGTTGAGGAATTGTCCGGAGTCCGGACCGGGCGCGAGACCGTACCGGGAGTCGAAGTGCAGCCAGTAGTACCAGGGGCTGTACGCGTCGGCCGCCGTCGAACTTGCGTAGCGGCCGAACCCCGCCCCCAGGGGGAACGTCGCCGCCGCCACCGCGAGCCCGCCCACGGTCAGTTCCGAACGCGCGGAGTCCTGCACGACGTAGGCCGTGAAGTCGGTGGAGGCGAGCTCCCACACGACAGGGGCGGCAGGCAGCAGCACGGCGGGCACCAGCATGGCGACGAGCAGGGCACGGCGCCGCGTCAGGAACGGCAGGCACAGGAGAGCTGTCGTCAGGAGCAGTCCCAGCAGCGACTTGACCTGCAGCGTCAGGAACGCCAGGGCCGTGCACGAGACGAAGACGGCCATCACCACTGGCCGCCGTCGCACGAGGAGCATGTAGGCCAAGGCGCCGACGGCGAGGACACCGCAGAAGCGGCTGAACGCCGCAGGCCGGCCGAAGGGACCGACGAGGGCGGGTAGACCGAAGGGGCCGACGGTGCTGACTCCCGCCACGATGTGGCTCCACGCCGCCGGCGCGATGAGGTTCACCGCACCGCTGAACACCGTGATCGCGGTGATGGGCAGGGTCAGCAGCAGCGCTCGTCGCACGAGGCCGGGGGGCCAGTCGACCTGCGCCACGGCGAAGGCGAAGAGGACGCCCTTGACCGCCGCGAAGGCCCCCTTGAGGGCGAGACCGTTCGGCACGTCCTGGGCGACGGCGCTGATGAGGCCGAAGGCCAGGAACGCGAGCCACCACGCCGATCCCGGGAGCCACCGGAGACCGCCGCGGACGACCAGCCGCCGTGCCGGGAGGGCGATGGCGCAGAACAGGACGAGACCGTCGTCAGCCACCGACGCCGAGCCACCGGCGATCGCCTGCAACGGGGTGGAGAAGACGACGACGATCAGGGTGAGGCCGACCAGGGCCTGCGGGACCCGCACGGTCAGGACCACGAGGACCGCCGCCCCCACGACCGCGACCGGAGCCAGCGGACCGAACCACAGGAGCCCGACGAGGACGATCGTGACCACGAGGGCACCGGGAACGAGCCAGCGATCGGCCCGTCCCGGGAGGCGGGTGGTCATCGGCGAGGACGTCGCCATCAGACGCCGGAGCGGCGGGGGAACCGGAGCCGCAGCCAGACGAACACGCCCGCCACCGCGAGGCCGACGGCCGCGGCGGCTAGGAGGTTCAGCAGCAACCGGGGGGAGGTGGGAGCTTCCGGCACGAGGGGCCGCTCGACGACCTCTCCGGTCATGACGGCCTGCCCCGCCACGGTGCTCTGGGTCCCCACCTGCGTCAGCAGGTTCTCGGCCACCGCGTTGGACAGTTCCGCGGCCTCGCGGGCCTGCCCAGCGCTGACGGTGATCGTGATGATGGTCGTCTTGGGCACGGGCGTCGCGCTCGTGTCCTCGGCCAGCGTGGCGGAGTCGGTGTCCACCCCCGCCGCGTCGATCGCGGGGTCGAGGACCGTCGGCGTCGTCGCCAGCGCGGCGTACGTGTCGACCTGCGCAGTCGCCAGCGCCACCGCTTCGGCCGCCGGGACCGTCCCCTCGGGCGCCGGGCGCAGCAGGACCTTGGACTCGGCCGCGTAGGTGCGCGGCAGGAGGGCCGTCACCGCAGCGCCAAGGACGATCGCCAGGACGACGATGCCCACGGCCACGGCGGCCGTCCGCCGCGTGCCCGGGTCGCGCCGGTGGCCGTTCGGGGTGGCGCTGCTCTCCAGCGGGGACTGGGTGGTGCTGGTGTCCGTCACAAGTTCTCCTGGAGGAAGGTCGACACGTCGCGGCGGACGTCGTTGTGCAGCAGGGCGGAGCCGTGGGCGTCGCCGTCCACGAAGACCTCCCGGTGGACGACGCCGGCCTCCTGGAGGGCGGCGGCCATGGCCTCGGCCTGTTGGCGGGGCACGAGTTCGTCGGTGCCGTTGACCAGCAGGACGGGCGGGTCGCTGGGGTCCACGTGCGTGATCGGCGACGCCTCGGCGGCTTGCGGGCAGTCGGTGGCCGAGGTGCACCCGAGGTAGGTCAGCACCAGCTGGACGGCCTGGGGCGAGGGGTCTCCCAGGGCCAGGGCCGAGTCCCGCAGGTCGGCGACCCCGCTGAGCGAGACGACGGCCTTGACCCGGGTGCCTGTGTCGTCCCGTCCCTCACCCGCCGTCGCCGCGGTGAGGGCGAGGATGGCTCCGGCGGAGCTGCCCAGCAGTGCGATGCGCGTGGGGTCCAGGGAGTACTTCTGCACCTGGGCCGGCTGCCGGAGCCACTCGACGGCACTCTGCACGTCCTGGACCTGGGCGGGGTAGGTGCTGGCGGGGGCGAGCCGGTAGTCGATGCTGACCGCCACGACGCCCGTGCGGGCGGCGGAGTCGCACAACCCGGCGGACCCCGACTCGGTCCGGTCCCCGCTGTTGAACCCGCCGCCGTGCAGGATGACGAGCGAGGGCAGCGGTCCCGTCGCTTCGCGCGGCAGGCAGGCGTCCAGCCGCAGTTGCTCGTCGCCCCGGGTGGCGTAGACCACGCCCCGCTCGTGGACGACGGCGTCCGACCCACCGATCCGTTCCGGCTCCTGCGACCGGGGGGTCGAGGAGGAGCAGGAGGTCAGAAGAGCCGCGACGGTGACAGCTGTGAGCATCGGTCCGAGGTGAACCATGCGCTTCAGCATCGGGTCCCTTCGCGGTCGGGGTGGCGCGCACGGGCGAGGTCGGTCGCGCGGCGGACGACCGCGGGGGCCGTTGGGCGGTTGCCGGGAGAGACTCCACCCTGCTGTGCGACTTTGTACCACCTGGGGGAGCGCAGTGGGGGCTCCCCGGCGGCTGGTGCGGTGGAACTCACCCGATCTCCACAGGACCGTCGCTCCGGAGGCCCGACTCACGTACTCTGGCCGTCCACTCCCCAACGTGCCCTCGGAGGCCCCGTGAACGCCTCGCGCCGTCTGACCTGGGCCGACCAGGTCAAGGGTCTCGCCATCGCCATGGTGGTGGTCTTCCACGTGTCCCTCTACCTGGATCCCGTCGGGGTGGACGCGGTCATCGGGCGTCTCAAAGTTCCCTTCGAACTGTTCCCGATGCCCGCGTTCTTCGTGATCGCGGGGATGGCGGCAGCGGGTCACGGACGTCTCGGCGTCAGCGCGGTCCTCCGCCGCCGGGTGCTGCCGCTGGCGTACGTCTACTTCCTCTGGTCGCTGCTGCGGACCGTCTTCTACCTCCTCGTCCCCGGCCTGCAGGGCGGGCTCGGCGACCTGCCCGCCGATGAGTGGCGAACTGTTGCGCTGCTGCCGGTCTGGCCGAGCAGCAGCTACTGGTTCCTGTTCGCGCTCGCTCTCTTCACGATGCTCCGGCGGCTGGTGGCGGCGCTACCCCCCGCGGTGCAGCTTGGGGGTTCGGCGGTCGTGTCCGCGGTATTCTCATCGGGGATCGTGCGGGTGGACAACGTGGGCTGGACGCGCATCGGATCCTTGTTCGTCTTCTTCGTCGCGGGCGCGCTCCTCGCCCCGCGCCTCAAGCGTCTGGTCGACGCCAGCCGGCCTTGGCACGTCCTGCCGATCGCTCTGGGTGTTCTGGTGTTCACCGCTGCGTTGCTGACGGGGTTGCGGCACGTTCCCGGGATCACCCTCGCGGGTCAGGTTCTCGCCGTCGCCGGCGGAATCGTGCTCGTCGCCCACCTCCCGGTCGGGCGCGTCAGGGACGGCCTGACGACACTCGGGCGCAACTCCTACGGCGTGTACCTCCTGCACCTGTTCCCCATCGTCCTGGTGACGAGCGCGTTGCGGCTCGTGGACCCGGCCTGGCCCCGCCCCGTGGACGTCACGGTGCAGCTCGGCCTGAGCGCCGCCGTCCTGTGGTTGTCGTGGCGCCTGGCCCTGGTGGCCACCCGGTTCCGGTGGTTGTTCGCGCCGCCGGAGCGTTTCGTGCGTGCCGGCCGGTCGCGACGGGAACCGCGTTCGACGGTCGGCGCGAAATGACCTCTGTCCAACGAGGAATCGTGCCGGGGCGGCACGACGGAGGGGCGGGAACCACCGGTTCCCGCCCCTCCGTCGTGCTGCCGCACCGTCAGCGGCCCGGGTTCAAGACCCTTCGCGCAGCGACCTGCGTTCGAGCGCGTCGAGCCACACCTTCTCGAGCTCGGGGTGGATCGTCTCGGTGCTGTAGTTCCGCCGGGCGGCGTCGACGGCCGCGGCGGCCGTCCGGGCACGCCACTCTTCGTCGCTCACAGCGCGCTGCAACGCCTCCCGCAGCGCGACGACGTCTCCAGCGGGCACGACGGCGCCCCGCCCGTCACCGAGGACCTCGGCCAGACCGCCCACGTCCGTGGCGACGACGGCGTTCGCGCGAGCCATCGCCTCGAGGACGAAGACCGGCATGGCCTCGCCACGGGAGGGCAGGACGGCGACGCTCGACCGTTCGAGGAGTTCCAAGAGTTCGGCGTGCGGGACGGCGCCGAGGAACTCGACGGATCCCGCCCTGGATGAGTCCCCACCGGGGACCACGTCGGGATCGACCACGGGCCCGACGACCAACAACCGCCACCCCGCCGCGTCGACGCCAGACCAGGCCTCGAGCAGGACGTCGACACCCTTGCGGCGGCCGACCGCGCCGCCGAACACGACGAGGCGTTCCTTCGATTCCCCTCGACCCATCGCGACGGCGTTGGGCACGAGGGTGATCCGGGCCTCCGGCACCAGCGTCCGCGTGACATCTGAGGATTCCTGCGACAGCGAGACGATGTGGTCGGCCGCGCCGAGGACAGAGCGCACGAGCTTGGGCCGGCGTCGGGCGAACGCGGCGAAACTGCTGCCGTGCAGGTGGGCCACCGTGGCCAGGCCGAGCCGGTCGGCGAGCCGCAGCAGCGTACCCTCCCGCAGGAAGGAACCCCCGGCGCTCAGGTGCGCGGCCACCACCGAGGAGTCGCGCGGAAGCCGTGCGAGCGACAGCCCGGCGCGGGCGGCGCGGGCCGCCGAGGAGACCACGGCACCAGGGTCGCTCCGGGTCACGAGGAGGTCGACATCGACACGGTCGAACCGGCCGGCGAGGTAGCCGTTGAGGACCTGGGTCATACCCCCGGCGATCTCGCCGGCCCGGCCGAGGTGGTGGACGCGCGCACGGTCCGTCCTGGATCGGGGACGCCGGCGGGGAGAACCTGCCGCTCCCACGGTCTCCTGCACTTGCTGCCGGATGGCGCGCAACCCGGTGCGGGCTTCGAGCAACCGGTCGAAGAACTCGGCACGGCGCTGGGAGAGTTCGGCGAGGCGGGTCGCGACCTCTTCCGCGTCCCGGCTCGACAGGTCGAGCTGGACGTCGTCGACCCCGACGGTCGACAGGTGGCGCTCGAGCTTCGGTGCGGGTTCGACGAGACCAGCGACAGGCACTGCACCCTCCGTGAAGGCGGCGATGACGACGTGGAGACGGTCGGAGACGACGACCTCCGTCCGCCGGTACAGCTCCCGTAGGGCGCGTTCCTGCACGTCGTGCCCGACGGCGGTCTCCCAGCCGAGGAACTCCCCGCCGAGGGCGTCGGCGAGCCGGCGGGCACGGTCGTGATCCTTCGTCACCTGGGTCACGGCCCAGATCGTCAGACCGCGTCGGCGGGCGAACTCTCGGATCCCCTCGAGAGTCTCGGGAGAGGGGTAGGGCCGGTCGCCGTCGCCGCGCAGGGAGACGACCAGGACGTCCCGGAGGGTTCCGGCGCGGCCCAGCTCGACGTCGCTGCTGCCTTCGCCGAAAGCCAGGTCGGGCATGCTCGAGCCCCGCAGGTAGGCCGCTGTGCAGTTGTCCCGCCAGAGGGTGAGGTCGGACAGGGCGATCGAGGGGCGCATCAGGGCGCGGGGGAGCGGGGCGAAGGACCGAGCCCCTACGCCGACGCGCACTGCGCGCCCGCGACGGGTCCGCAGCACGCCCAGCAGCGGCAGGACGACGAGGTGCTCCTTGAGGCCCACGAGGGTCAGCTGGATCTCGCCGGGTTTGAAGGCATAGGCGGCCCGACCTCGGACGGCCTCGGCCAGGGCGGCCGCGTACCAGCGGCGCAGGCTCCGGTGCACGACGTCCTGCGGCTGCAGCCCCAGGTCTGCGTCGTACCCGTCGGGGGACGCACCGACGTACACGTTGAGCGTGCCGACCTCGCGCAGCCAGTCCAGGAGCTGGCGGCGGAGGATCGCGTCACCGATGTTGTCGTAGGCGCCGCGGCCAACGGCGAACACTTGCGGCACGAAAAACCTCCAGAAGGGTCCATCGTCGTCGGATCCGGCGGTCCGGTCGCACCCGGGAGGGGGCTTCTAGACGAGGACGCCGTCGGCCCGCGCCGATGGTAGCGGTTCGGACGGCTGAGGCACAGGCCTCGCTACGCGGCCCGGCGGCGGTGGTGTCAGGCGAGCAAGCGCGAGGACGGGTTCAGCAGGCGCACCTGCACGGGCCGGGGAGCGTGCGCCAGGACCGCCAGCGCCACGCGCTTGTCCCGCCGGCGGGCGAGCGTCACGACACCCCGCACCCCGATGCGTCGCCGGAGAGAACGCAAGAGGGACCGCGAGGTCGCCTCGTCGTAGGCGCCGCCCAACGCGTCCTTCACGCCCGACAGGGCGATGTAGCGCAGGCAGAAGTAGGCGAGGGCCGGGTTGTCCTCGGCGACACCGGCCCGTCGTGCTGCGCCCAGCACGCTGCGCTCGACGACGGCCAGGGACTCCGCACGTCGGCTGCTCGAGGTGATGACGGACCCGGCTCGTTTGAGGTAGCGGTAGACGACCGCGGAGGTCGGGACGACAACCCTGGCCTCCGAGAGGGCGCCGGCGACGAGGGCCAGGTCGGACTGCACGTGGGCGGGGGGGAACTCCACCTGGAGTAGCAGCCGCCGGCGAAAAAGTTTGTTCCAGAGGTGGCCGGTGATGTCCCCGGTCAGGAGCATTTCCACTGCGGCGGAACCGGTTACGCGGCCCGAACGGGGTGAGGAGATGCGTCGCACCCCACCCGTCATGGGTACCAGTTCGGCGTCCGCCACGACCATGTCGACGGTGTCGTCGTCCCGTCCTGGCGTCACGCCGGCCGCGGCGAGGAGGTTTCCCACCGCGTCGTCGGGCCACTCGTCGTCGGAGTCGACGAACCAGACCCACTCGCCCTTCGCCGTCTCGACACCTCGACGACGTGCTCGCGCAACACCGGAGTTCTCGGACTGACGGACGAAGCTGATGCGGTCGTCCTGCGCGGCCACGAGCTGGAGGGCCTGCGCCGAACCATCGCTCGACCCGTCGTCCACGACCACGACCTCGAGCCTCGTCTCGGCTGGGAGTCGTTGCCGTAGAAGCCGTGTGACGGCGGACGGAGCGTGGTCGACGTCGTTGTAGACCGGGAGGACGACGCTGACGAGAACCATGGGTCAGGGGCCAATCGATCGCGGTGGCGCCGGACTCGGAACCATCCGGTGGGGTTTCAGAACGGCGCGGGGTATGCAACCAGAGCTCGAGGGGTCCGCGCAAGGGACCGCGAGCGGCCGTCGTGCCGGTCGAGAAACAGTGCCGCTCGTGGATAGCACAGTGCGAGCGCTCTGTACCAGCTGTGGGTCGTGTGACATTCCCGATCATGGGCGGTGCAGGTTCGACACATTTTCTCCACTACGCTCCCAACGGAACTACGAGCCGGAGCCTCTGTGAGCCCTGACAGAACGGCGGCCCGCCGCGTCCCGCTCCCCCGATGACGGTCAATCCCACGAAAGGTTCGAGGTGCCATGACTGCGCTTCTCGTGGCCAACGGCGGTGGTCACATCCGTCAGTTGCGTCAGCTCGCCCCCCGACTGCCCACCGGACCGGACCGCCACTGGATCACCATCGACACGCCGCAGACCCGCTCCCTGCTCGCGGGAGAACGCGTTTCGTACCTGCGGAACTCCGCCCCCCGGGACGCGGTGACGGCGGTGAAGAACGCGGTCAGCGCCCGCCGGTTCTTCCGCGAGGACGACGTCGACTTCGTCGTGAGCACCGGGAACAGCCTCGCGGTGGCCGTGCTCCCGCTGGCCGTGGCCCGGCGCATCGACACGTACTTCATCGAGAGCGCGACCCGCGTCTCCGGTCCCAGCCTCAGCGGCCGGCTCATGGCGATGCTCCCCGGGGTGCATTGCCTCACCCAGTACCCGCACCTCGTCGACGCCACCTGGGGCCACGGCGGATCCGTCTTCGACGGGTTCGAGACCACCCCCCGGACGCCGCGCAGCGGCCCGCTGAAGGTTGTCGTCAGCGTCGGTACGCACGAGAGCTACGGGTTCCGCCGCCTGCTCGAGCGCATGGTGCAGATCCTCCCGCCGGACGCCGAGGTGCTATGGCAGACCGGGGCGAACGACACCTCGGGTCTGCCCATCGACGCTCGGCCCTTCCTGCCTTCCAACGAGTTCGACTCCGCATTGCGCGAGTGCGACGTCCTCGTGGGGCACGCGGGTACGGGAACCGCCCTGGCGGCCATGAGCAACGGTCTCGTCCCGGTGCTGCTGCCTCGTCGGCAGGAGTTCGACGAGCACATCGACGACCACCAGCTCCAGCTCGCTGGGTACCTGGCCGAGCAGGGGTTGGCCATCGTCCCCGGTGAGGAGGGCCCCGCGCTGGAGGACCTGCTCGCGGCGGCCCGCCTGTCCGTCCGCGCTCTGGCCGCACCCCCGCCGTTGCGGCTCCCGGCGCCGCGTCGCCCGCTGGCCGTGACGCTGCCCACCGCCGACGTGACGGCGGGCCGAGCTCCGGTTTGACGCCGGGGCCTCGGATGAGAGCCCGGTCCTTTGCGGGGGACCGGGCTATCATCGTACCGGGGGTTTATCGTCCTCCGGGTCTGACCCCGTCCGTGAGCGACGGTGAGCCCACCGTCCGGGAACGGAGCCGGGGTCAGGCGTCGGCGGTGTCCAGGACGGTGTCCACCCGTAGGCCCGCGAGGTTCCGCCGGGAGAGTCCGGTCACCATCTCCAGGTTGCGCTGCAGTGCTTCGCGCGTGGGAGAGTCATCGGGCAGGACGCGGTCTACCAGGTCTGGCACGTGAGCGGAGAACCCCGAGCGGGGGGCCAGTTCCAGTTCCGGCGTTCCCAGCAGACGCATGAGCCCCTCGACCTTCCCCTGCGTCGCCAGGGTCACGGCGGGCACAGCTGACATGGATGCCATGACGGCTAGGTGCATGCGGCCGGTGACGACGAGCGTGGCCCGCGCGGCGAGTCCGCGCACCTGGGCGGGCGTCAGGAGCTCACGGACGACGGTGACCTCGTCCGGGGAGAACCGCTCGGCCAGGGCCTCGCAGGCGGTGAGGTCATCGCTGCCCGTGCGCAGCACGTGCGGCAGGAGCACGACGCGCAGCCCCCGCGCGAGCAGGTCGCGCACGACGACCTCGTAGTCGCCGAGGAGGTCGGCGCGTTTGGCGATGAGTCCGCTGGCGTTCACCAGAGCGGTCCGGGCACCCTCGGGGGCGTAGCGGTCCGCAGCCGCGTCGTCGCGGGTCCGGGCCGAGAACACGACGTCGGCGACCGGGATCACCGGAGACACCCCGTCGGCGGCCAGGCGCTCGGCCGAAACGGGGTCGCGCACGAGCAGACGGACACCGGCGCGCGCGGCGCGGCGCAGTTCCCGTCGGGCGGCCGTCCGGGGCCGCTCGCTCCAGCTGAACCCGACGACCCGGGTGTCGACACCGGCGCGGGCCGCCGCTGTGACCGTGCTCGCCCGTCGGACGGATGCCGGGAGGGAGTAACGGCCGTCCATGACGTCGGCGCCGATGAGGGAGACGTGGGACGCGCGCGCGAGCGCTTGCCCGAAACGGCGCACCGAGGCGCGGTGCGCCGTGCCGGTGCCGTAGACGAGGTGCGGGACGTCGAGGAGCTCGACGCGCTCGGCCAGCGGAGCCAGCAGCGTGGGCGTTGCGCCCGAGGTGGCGAGCAGGACGGGCAGGTCGCTGCCCTCCAGGACCGCTTCGAGCAGGGCCTGGTCGCCGATGTTACCCGCCCCCGGCGCTGCCACGACGAGGTGGCGACGTCCGTCGTGCGTGCCGGCTAGGGCCGCGGAGCGGACGGCCCTGCGGTGTGTCCGCCGGATCGTGGAGCGGTCCAGGGCCGTCGGGACACCCGAGGAGTACCAAGCGCGGATGAGCAGACGGCGCGCGACGGCGCGCGTGGCGCGACCCCGGCGAGCGGTGTGGCCGCTGCGGGGCGCCGGAACGGCGCCCGTACCCGAGCCTGCGTCGGAACTCTTGCGGGACTTCCTGCGGGACAACGTTTTCTTCACTGCGCCTACCTCACGTCGATAGCTGGGGACCAGAGCGAAGGCGATCGCGGCGGTCAGCGCTACGGCCAGGCCACCGACGACGAGGTCGAGCACCGGGGGGAGCGTGACGACGTGTGTGGCCCCCCAGGACGCGGCCCCGGCCGTGGTGGCCAGGAGCGCACCCTGCAGGCCGTTGCGGGCCATCCGCCCGGTGGGAACACCACCGAGGCGCCGCAGCCACCACAACGAGAGGGGCCACCCCGCGAGGAGCGAGCCGGCGTAGGCCGCCGCGGTCCACGTCGGTCCGAACGCCGCACCGATGCAGATGGCGACGACGAACAGGGGACGCGTCGCCAGGGAGTACCGCAACTGCGATCCGGTCAGCCCGCGCGCTTGGAACACCCAGCTCGCGGCGTAGGTGGCGGCCTGCATGAAACCGGCCAGCAGCAGGATGCGGAACAGGGGCACCACGTCGCCCCACTGCGGCCCCAGCAGGACGCGGACGGCCGCCGGGGCCTGTGCGAACAGGACGGCGAACACGAGGCCGATAAGGGTCAGCAGCGCCAGCTGGCCACGCAGGAGCATCCTCGTGAACTGCTTCGGGTCGTCCTGGACGCGCGACAGGATCGGCAGGGCGACGCGGGTCGTGGGGGCCTGGATCTGCACGAGCGGCATGGTGACGAGCTGCTGGGCCCGGTTGTACAGGCCGACCGTCACCGGGTTCCCGGCCAGGCCCAGGGCCAGGGGGGAGGTGTAGTTCACGGCGTTGTTGAGCAGCGTGGAGCCGAGCAGGGCGGACCCGAAGTTCAGGAATGGGCGTACCGATGCCGTACGGTCGATCCGGCCCGGCCGCCACCGGCTCCACGCGAAGACGAGGACGAGCGCGAGGGACTGGGCGCTGATCCACTGCGCCGCCAGGGCCCAGTAGCCGCCGCCGAGGGCCGCCACGGTCACGGCCACCGCGACCCCGGTGACCTGGCCGAGCAGTTCGGCCCCGCTCAGCCGGCCGAACTGCAGGGAGCGGGCCAGCCCGGCCCGGTACTGGGTCGAGATCCCGTTGAGCACGAAGATCCCGGACATGACCACGGCGATGAGCGTGAGCCGGTCGTCGCGGTAGACGTGGGCCAGGACAGGACTCAACGCGCACAGCAGCAGCGCGAGGACGAGGCCGATGCCGGTGTTGATCCAGAACAAGTTGTCCCGCTGGCCGCGGCTCAGCGTCTTGGCCTGGATGGCCGCGGCCGACAACCCGAAGTCGCGGAACACCTCTCCGGCCGACACGAGGACCGTGACGATCGCGACGAGACCGTAGTCGTGGGGGGCGAGCAGGCGTCCCAGCACCGCGAGACCGATGACTTGGACGACGAGGCGGACCCCCTGCGTCCCGAGGGTGATGACCGCCCCCCGACCGGCGGCCCGGCCCAGACTGGGACTCATCGACACTCCTCCTGTCCTGTCACCTCCGCCGGGACCCGGACAGGAGTCGGCGGTACACGGCGAGGTGGGCTGAGGCCACCACGTCGGGATCGTGCGCGCTGAGGTCCGGCGTCCGGGCGGACGACCCAGCGGTCTGGGCTAGGGCCTCACTGAGCGTGCTGGCTGACAGGTCGCCATCGTACTGGATGATCCACTCCGGACCCACGGTCTGCGCGAGGGCGGTGTTGGTGGGGGAGCGGGGAACCAGGACCGGGCGCCCGAGTGACAGGGCTGCGAGCAGCGTCCCGGAGTTGTGCATCTGACCCCGGTAGGGCAGGACGACGAGCTGGGAGCGGAGGATCTCGGTGGCCAGCTCATCGTCGGCGAGGTACCTGAGCACCGCGGTGACGCGGGGGTCGCGTGCGACGACGGCCACGACGAGCGCGGCCTGGCCGGGGTGCGGGTGGCCTGCGACGTGCAGGGTGGCCCCGGGCACCTCGACGTCCTCGAAAGCTGCGAGGAGGCCTTCAACCCCCTTGTAGGGGCGGATGATGCCGAAGTGCAGGAGGCGCCCCGGCACGGCGTCCGGCGCCGCGGTGGGGAGGGCGTGCCCGTAGAGGTGTCGGTAGTGGGCGTGCGGGATCATGACGCGTTCTCGGCCCACGCGGACCGGGCTCGCACCGGTCATCGTGAGCGAGACGTCGACCTGCTTCGCGAAGCGTTCCAGCACGCGGTGCTCGGCCGCCGGCCCGTCCTCGTGCGGTTTGACGTTGTGGGCGGTCCACACCAGCGGGATGCCCCGGCTCCGCAGTCGCAGGAGCAGTACGTCCAGCAGTCGCCGGCGCACCACCCGCAACCAGGGCCGCCGCGTGTCGCGCACCAGCAGTTCGGGCCAGTGGGCGTGCAGGACGTCGTAGCGACCCATCAGTGCTGCGCGCCAACTGAAGTAGGCGTACTCGACGCCGTCCGGAACGCGGTCGAACACCAGGTCGGCGTACGTGGTGCCCCGGTAGGTCGTGGGCCGCAACGTGTGGAGCACGCGCACCGGGGCCTTCCGTTCGAGGGCGGGTCGCCCGGCAGCCCTCCAGGGCAGGGTCACGACCATGCGCGGAAGGTGCTCATCGTGTCGGTGTGGGTGAAACCGGGAACGGTGTGCCCCTGGTCGTGGTACTGCACCCGGACGTCGGTGGCGACCGGACGCACGAGGTTGACCAGTTTCAGCCCGTGCGAGGCCGGCGGAACGATGGCGGCCAGTGACGCGACCGTCTCGCAACGCTTACCCGTCCATGCGTCCTGGGGGGTGCGGGCGGGGTTCGTCGGCGCGACGAGAGCGGGGTCGTTGCCGTAGGCCGACCCGATGCGGGCCGGGTCGCGGGAGTAGAGCTCCTCGTTGTCGTAGGTGGCGTTGGCCAGGTAGATGCCCCGCTGCTCCGGGACCGTACTTGTCGCGTAGGCGTAGGGCATGAGCGATCCGCCGCCAGGATTGGCCCGTGCGAACGCTGACCCGACTCTGAAGGTCGAGGGCACCCACGTCGACCACCTCGACTGCAGGCCGATCGCTTTCTGGCGGGTCCAGGTCGACGGCCCGCCGAATGCGGGACAGGTCGAGGTCATTCCCTGGTCCACGCACAACTGCACCGGGTAGGCGCCGGCGCCGTCCATGGCGGTGTGGGTGCTGCCGCTGGCGTGGTAGAACCACACGACCACACCCGGCGTCGCGCCGGTCAGCGCCACGGTCCACGGGGTGGAGAGTCGGGCGGTGTCGCCGTTCTGCACGACGTCGATGACCTCGTAGGACCGCTTGCCGATGCGGGAGACTTTCGTGGCGGTTCGCCGGACCTCACCCGGCAACGTCGGGATCGGGGAGTCCGCAGCGCGGGCCCCCGCCGAGCGGATCAGCGCGACGCCACCAGCTACCGCCCGGACCAGCGCGGTCCGTCGCCCGACCGCCGTCAGGTTCCGGGTCGCAGCGGCCGTCTGCTCGTGCGCCATGGGGGTCACCAGTCCTCGTCTGGGTCGGGCTGAACGGGACCGGCGGGTCCTTCGAGATGCGGTTCCGGCGGCCACCCGCCGACGGGAAACTAACTGAAGGCTCAACCCGGCGGCAAGCAGATCGGCGACGTCGCTCTGCGTCGCGACGGGAAGCGTCGATGGGTGGCTCGTCGCGCGCCCTGCAGGACGTGACTGAACGTCGTAGCTGACCAGCGGAGGGTCATCGAGTCGGCGGTGAGAACAGGTCGCCAACCCCGGCTGAACCTGAATCCACCGTCGGATGATCGGTGAGCTCGTGGTGACCTGCCGAAGGCAGGTCACCACGAGCAGGGCGTGAGGTAGCCGCCGACCGGGTGTCGGCTCTTCCGCTGCGGTTCCTGGTCGTGCCCTCTCGGGCGGTGGGCGTCGAGCGGTGCTCAGGTCCGGTGGGCCAACACCAGCTGCAGGCGGGCGATCTGAGCGATCGCGGCCAGCACGTTCACCACGCGGGACTGCCAGGGCCAACCGGACGGGGCGCGCAACCGCAGCCTGCGCGCCGAGGAGGCGACCCGAGCCGGCAGGCTGATCAGCTCGCTTCGGATCGTCGCCGCCCGTTCACGGCAGTGCCCCGGTCCGGCCAGCACCGCGATCGCGCGGGTCAAGTTGTGGGTGATCGCCGCCAACACCAACCAGGCCGCGTTGGCCTGGAACTTCCCCGACGGCAGATGCGCCAGCGGCCCGTCCTTGGGCTGGGCGATCACCGACTCGATCACCGCGTGTGCGCGGTGATCCTTCTCGGCGACCAGCATCGGCAGCGGGGAGTCGGTGAACACCGCGTGGTAGCGGTAGGTGTCGAACAACTCGCCCTGCCCGTGACCCACAACAGCGGGGTTCAACCGCTTGACGCTCCGGACGATCAACCGCGCGGTGACGTGCTCAGCCTTCGGCCGGCCGGTGAACGCCGTGTAGGTCGTCTCGGCGACCTCGGCATCAGAGGGCCACCGCTGGTCATCCTCGTCCCAGACCGCGTCGGTGTACTCGATTGGCGTCCAGGCATCCCCGCCGATGCCCCCGATCGCCTTCTGGACAGCAGGATTGCTGCGCGCGGTGATCGAGAACCGGGCCCGGCCCCGGCGGACGGCGGCGACCACGGCATGGCCGCAGTACGCCGAGTCAGCACGCATGATCACCAACCCGGTGCTGGTGCTGGTGGTGCCGGTGCGTTTGAGGGTCGCCAACGCATCATCCAGCAGTTTCGGTGCGCCCTTGGCGCTGGCGACCGACCCCTTGCGCAGCCGGGTGCCCAGGATGATCGGGGTGCTGGTCGAGGTGGTCGCGGTCACCAGCATCGCGTTCAACCCTTGGACCTTGGAGTAGCCGTAGCCGGCGCCCTGCTTGGCGTAGCCGTAGGTCTGCCGGATGGTGTCATCGACATCGACGTAGACCAGCTGATCGGCTCGGTCGTCGGCTTGGTCATCGGCATCGGCCAGCAGGGGCGCGCCGGCTGCGGCGGTCACGGCTCGCAGACCGGTCAGGAAGCGGGCCGCGACCGCGTTCAACTGTCGGACGTGGCCATGGGTGAAGGCCCGCAGGAAGTTCCCCAGCGTCGAGGGAGCGCGGACGTCGTCGAACAGTTTCGTGTTCGCGTCGTGACGCAGGACGTCCACAAGGCCCCGGGACGACGGTGGGAGCGTCGATGCTGTCGGCGCCGGTGAGCATCCCGGCGACCAGGCCGGTAGCCTTGGCCGCAGCGTTCGGCGATCCGGGACCGGCCAGGGTCAGGTGCGTGCTGAGCAGATCGCGCAATCCGGCGCTTTGGGCCAGCTGCAGGGCCGGGATCAGCCCGGCATGGGTGGTCAGGTTCGCCTCGTCAAAGGTGATCGAGGAGGTCGCCGAGGCGGGGGTGAGGGCGTGCGAGACTTGCATTCGGCGGGTGTCTTCCCTTGCTGCTGCGTTGGAACCGTAGAGAAGTCCCATCGTTGCAGGTCAGAAGCCACCCGCCGCCTCACGTCCCGACCCGTGCATGATCACCGAGCGGTGGATCCAGGCTGAGACTCCGCCCCCGAATATCCTCACGCGACGCCATCGATCGCCGGGAGCGTGCTCGTGTCGCGCCTCGGGGACGACACATGCATCGCTCTCTAGTGGTTTAAGTCCCCGGCGTGCGGCATCGTGGAACCACTCAGTGGTGATTCAGGACCACGAGCGGAAGGTACTGATCATGTCGGTGTGGGTGAATCCGGGGACGGTGTGGCCTCCGTCGTGGTACTGCACCCGGACGTCGGCGGCGACCGGACGCGCGAGGTCGGCCAGCTTTAGCCCGTGGGCGACCGGCGGCACGATGAAGTCGGCCTCAGACACGATCGTCTTGAAGCGCTTACCCTTCCAAGCAGCCTGCCCGATGCGCGCCGGGTTGGTCGCGGCGATCTTGGCCGGGTCGTCGTCGTACGCGGACCCGATGCGGACCGGGTCGCGGGAATAAAGCTCCTCGTTGTCGTATGTCGCGTTGGCCAGGTAGATGCCGCGTTCGTTGGCGATCATGCCGCGGGCGTAGGCGTACGTCATGAGCGAGCCGCCGCCGGAGTTCGCCCGCGCGTAGGCCACCCCGACGCTGAACGTCGCCCGCACCCAGGCCGACCAAGCCGTCTGCAGAGCGATGGACGTCTGGTTGGTCCAGGTGGAGGGTCCGCCGAAGGTCGGGCAGATCGATGTCGCCCCCTGGTCCACGCACAGCTGCCCCGGGTAGGCGTAGGCGCCGTCCATGGCGGTGTGAGTGCTGCCGTTGGAGTGGTAGAACCACACCATCGCCCCGGGCTTCTGGCCTCTGAGGGCCGCCGTCCACGGGACGTAGAGCCGGGCCGTGTCGCCGTCCTGCACGACATCGATGACCTCGTAGGGCTTCTGTCCGATGCGCGAGACACGCGTGGTGTCCCGCCACGCCTCCCCGGGCAGCGTGGGGATGGGCGAGTCGGTGGCGCGAGCCGGCGTGGGCCGGGTGACGGTGAAGGCGCCGATCGCGGCCAGCGCGAGCGCGGTGCGGCGACCGATCGCGGCGGAGCCTCGCGGGTGGTCAGTTGTCTCGTGCGCCATGTGTTGTCCTCAGGTCTCGTCCGGGGAGCCGACAGGGGACCCAGCAGCTCTTCGGGACGCGGTCCCACCCCCCTCGACGACCGGCAAAGTAGCTGAGGGTTCAACCCCGCTACAACCAGATCGGTGAGATCGCTGTGGGTGATCCCTGACGCCGACGGGATCGGCGGTGGCGCCAACGCGCACCCTCAAGTGACTGCTTGTTGTGGTCGATGAGCAGAACGTGATGGCAGCGGCGGTGTCCCGGCCCGGCTCGGCCCGTCCCACCCTCCCGCGGAGCACCCGGACAGTGAGATCGAGAGGTGGGTTGGTGACCGACGACGTCCTGCACCTGGTGCGCCGCGCCACGTGGGGCCCGACCCCGGGACTCCTCGAGGAGGTCGCGGCCAAGGGGCCCGCGGCCTGGTTGGAGGAGCAGCTCCGTCCGGCCTCGGTCGGCGACCCGGTCTGCGACGCGTTCCTCGGCCTGTTCCCGCGCCTGAAGCTGTCGATCGCCCAAAGCCGTGCACGCTTTCGGCACGGTGACTGGGGAACCATGCAACAGCTGAGCTACGCGACGATCGGCCGCTACACCTGGAGCCGACGGCAGCTGTTCGAGGTGGTCTGCGACTTCTGGTCCAACCACCTCAACGTCACGAACCCGGTGACCGCCCTCTTCGCCGACCGCCACGACTACGACGCGAACGTCGTCCGGCGCCACGCCTTCGGGAGTTTCGCGGACATGCTCGTCGCGTCCTCCCGGCACCCCTCGATGCTCACCTACCTCGACGGGCGGTTCTCCCAGGTTGGGTCGATCAACCAGAACTACGGCCGCGAGGTCCTGGAACTGCACACCGTCGGGGTGTCCGGCGGGTACGACGAGCACGCCGTGGACGACGTCGCGCGCGTCATGACCGGCTGGACGTTCAAGGGCGACGGCACCGCCGTCTTCGACCCGCGCCGCCACGACGCCGGGGCCTTCTCGGTCCTGGGCTGGTCGACGGGGGTGCACAACACCGCCGCCGGTCCGCAGGTGCAGGAGTCCCTCCTGCGTCACCTCGCGGCCCTGCCTGCGACGGCCCGCCAGATCGCCACCAAACTGTGCCTGCGGTTCGTCTCGGACACCCCGCCCGATGCGCTGGTCACCCGGCTCGCCGGGACCTACCTGCAGAACGGGACGCAGATCGTCCCCGTCCTGCACGCCCTGTTCGCCAGCCCGGAGTTCGCCGCCTCCGCGGGTGCCAAGACCCGCCGTCCCCTGGAGGGGTACGTCGCCGCCGTCCGAGCGCTCGGGGCCATGCCCGGGACCGAGGGCGCCGGTGGTGCCGACGTGCTCTTCACCCAGGCCCGCAGCCTCGGCCACGCACCACTGAGCTGGGCACCCCCGAACGGTTACCCCGACGTCGCCGCGGCCTGGGTCTCGGCGGGGTCGACCCTGCGGCGCTGGAACGCCAACCACGACCTCGTCGTGCGCCGCAAGCCCGCGGACCTGCGGTGGCCGGCGTCCGAACCCCTGCTCACCTCCCCGCCGCGCACCTGGGGCGAGTTCGTCGGCACCCTCGTGCAGCGCCTGCTGTACCGGCCGACCACCCCGCGGGAGGCGTCGGCGCTGCTGCAGTTCTGCGAGAAGCAGGCCGCGTCGCCCGTGGTCCAGGGCGACCCCTGGTTGACGACACGTTTCCCCGCACTGGCCGCCATGGCCCTCAACGCTCCCGCGCACATGGAGAGGTGACACGAGAGATGTCGCTCGCCCACGCCCCCCTCGACCGCGCCTGCGACGAGGGGCGCCGCTGGTCCGCCGCGGCCGTCCTCAACCGCCGCACGATGCTCAAGGCCCTGGGTGGCGCCGTCACTCTGGTCGCCACCGAGGCCGTGCACACCCAGGTGGCTCTGGCCGCGCCGGGGTACACCGGGGACACCCTGGTCGTGCTGTCCCTGCGTGGAGGTTTCGACGGCCTGTCGGCCGTCGTCCCCGGAGGTGACCGGGCCTACTACGACCTGCGCCCCACGATCGCGGTGCCGAGGTCCCGGCTGCTCCAGCTCGACGGGACGTTCGGGTTCCACCCCTCCCTCGCTCCGCTGCTGCCGTTGTGGAAGAAGGGGAACCTCGCCGTCGTCCACGGCGTGGGTTCCCCCGACCCCACGCGGTCGCACTTCGCCGCGATGGCCGAGATGGAACGGGCCGCACCGGGGACGTCACTGCGGACGGGATGGCTGGACCGCACCCTCGGCGGTCGCGGAGTTGCCCAGGACGACGCCTTCGCGGCGGTCCAGATCGGTAGTCCGACGGCTCCGCAGTCGCTCGCTGGGCCTGCGCCTGAGCTGGCGACGAGTTCGCTGTCGGGTTTCCAGCTCACCGGTCCGCGCGACGACGCGGACCGCCGTCGCTGGTCGACGTGCCTGTCCACGCTGCACACCCAGGGTCCGACGACGATCGTTGCCCCCGGCCGCACCGCGCTCACGGCCGCTGACCGGCTGGCCACCCTGCCGGGGGCCGCGGCGACGAGCCTGTACCCCGCGGGCGACCTCGGCGAGTCGCTGGCCGACGTCGCGCGGCTGGTGAAGGCCGGCGTGGGCGTGCAGGTGGCCACCGTCGACTGCGGTGACTGGGACATGCACGAGAACCTCGGCGCCGCCGGTGACGGCTGGATGTCGGACAAGCTGACCGAGCTCGCGAAGGCGCTCGCGGCGTTCGCCACCGATCTCGGGCCGGCGCTCAGCAAGGTCACGACGGTGACTATGTCGGAGTTCGGGCGCCGCGCCGTCGAGAACGGTTCCGGTGGCCTGGACCACGGGCACGGCAACGCGATGTTCGTCCTCGGCGGCGGGGTCAACGGCGGCAAGGTGTACGGCGCCTGGCCGGGCCTGGAGGACGACCAGCTGGTGGAGGGGGCGCTCGCCGGGTCGACGGACTACCGCGCCGTGATCGGGGAGGTCTTGACGCAGCGCTGCGGTGCGGGCAGCCTCCAGGACGTGTTCCCCGGCCTGGCGACCGGCTCCCCGCTAGGACTTGTCCGCCGCGGTTGACACCGGCCTCGCGGGCGCGTCCGGTGACCGGGGTGTGAGCCGGGGAAGGGAGAAGACCCTCCGGCGTCCCCCGCAGCGCCCGCCGCACCCCGAGCGAGAGTGCCGTGGCGAGGACAGTCAGCGCCAAGGGCAGGACCTTGGTCGCCGGCCGCAGCGCTCCGCGCCAGCCTGACCGACAGCGTCGTGAGAGCCAGCACCGACAACGGCGCTCGGCCCAGCTTGACAACGCGACCGGCCGGGAGCAGGCCCAGGGCGAGCCCGGCGCCGGCGAGCACGGTCAGTAGGACGGCCACCGCGACGACCGGGGCCAGCACCCGCGGGACCGCCCGCAGCAGGGTACGGCCGTGGTGGACCGCCACCAAGAAGACGACGTTGGCGCCCGTCTTGTCTCACCCGGTGTTGCCGGTGGACAGCAGGTCGGTCGTGAACACAGTTGAGACCAGGACGCTCACCCCGACGGCTTAGCGCCGAGGGCGAGGCGCGCGTCAGTCGGACCCGCGCGGAGTACAGGGCGAGCGTGTAGAGGAACCAGAGCCCACCGTTGGGGTGCAGGAACATCGAGACGGGTTCACGTCAGTTCTAGGGGTCGCTCGAGGGCAGCACCCAGGGCACGACCTGGAAGACGACGAAGCGCACGAGGGACCAGGCGACATAGAGGTGAAGCAGCAGGACGATGCGCCGGCGGAACAGAGCCGACCACGAATCCGTCAGCAGGCGCCCCCCGAACAGGACCGAGGCGAGGAAGAAGGCGGGTAGGCAGATTGAGATGGCTAGGACTCGCGTTGCCTCGGCCTGCCACCCGGGGGCCAGGTCGAGGGGTTCGAGGAACAGTGCCGCGTGGTAGGCGACGACCCCCGCCATGGCCAGGTCTTTCGCGACGTCGCCCCTCCCAGTCGCAGTGCGCAACTCGCGGGCCGGTCGTCAGACCGTTGCGGGGACGGCGCTGAGGTCATCGTGGTCTCCCTGCGGTGGCCCCCTTTCTGAGGGTTCCGGGTCGCGACGGTCCACGGCCGGGAATCGGGGGTGCCCGACGGGCGGCACGATGGTGTCGAGCGTCGAAACGCGTTCCGGTGTGTTTTGCGTCATACTCTTGAGCTGCAGCTGGGTGGCTGCTGTGCGCGTCGTGCGGATGACTGTCATCGGGTGTGGGTATCTCGGCGCTATCCATGCGGCGTGCATGGCTGAGCTGGGTCATGAGGTCATCGGCATCGACGTCGATCCGGAGAAGGTCACCGCGTTGCAGGCTGCGCGGGCCCCGTTCTTCGAGCCGGGTGCGGCGCTGGCGTGGAACCCGGAGTTCTTGCGTGAGGGGCACGCGGTGGAGGACACGCTGACCCCGGACCGGCTGGTGTACGGGGTGCCGGGTGGGCCGGGCAGCACTGAGGGCAAGGCGGCCAAGGCGCTGCTGGATGAGGTGTACGCGACCCCGTTGGGTCGGGGGACGCCGTTGATCGTGACCGACTACCAGACCGCTGAGCTGGGGGCCGATCAGACGTTGACGTTCTTGCGGGAGGTCGACTCGATCAACATGCGTCGGCGGATCCGGATGGTGGACCTGGCCCGGGAGGTGTGCGAGGGGTCGTTGATCGGTAAGCGGGTGGCGGTGCTGGGGGCGGCGTTCAAGCCGCTGTCGGACGACATCCGTGACTCCCCGGCGTTGAACGTGGCGGCGCAGATCCGTCTTCAGGGTGGGGACGTGGTGTTGACCGATCCGGCGGCGGTGGACAACGCGCGCAAGGCGGTGCCGGACATCTCCTACGCGG